>DASRHY010000225.1:0-8963 GCA_035650275.1 Kribbellaceae bacterium
CCCCTCCCCTGTATAACAACCACGATGCGCGGGGCCACGCCGAAGTTATGTGATCCAGCGGCGGGAGTGCCGGGCAGGACACGGCCGAACCGGAGTTCCGGGAAGTGGGCCCACGGGCCGGCTTCGATCACCGCGAGCGCCTCCTCCTCGAATCCGGGTGCGGGCGTCGCGAAGAACTCGAAGAATGTCACGGCTGTGTCGTCGGCGTCGTACTCGGATCGCAGCGCCGCGGCGGCACGGCCACAGTTGACCCCCAGGCGGCGAGGTTGGCCAGGAAGGCGACGGCCGCATCGGTCGCCGACCCGTTGAGAGCGAGCCGTGAGACATATGCGGTGTAGCCATGCGCTCCCGGCGTGGGCTCATACTCGGAGAGGCGGCCGGGATCCAGCCCCAGCCACCGAGCAAAGCCGCCCAGATGGCCGAGCGCGGTTCCTTCACCCTGCGCAAGGCTCAGAAAGAGCTCGCCGGCGGCGGAGTCGGCATATCGAGCGGTGAGGTAGGCGAAGCTGCGCCGGTCGCTGGAGATGGTCCAATGCTGCTCACCGGCGAACCGCGCCAACGACGCAGTGGGACCTCGCCTCGGGCGAGCGCAGTGATGAAGGGATGGCTCGCCAGCTTCCGGTCAATCGGTGCCAGCTCGGCCCGAATCTGGTCAACGAGGGCGGCGGCGCTCGTACTCGATGCCATCGGCTCCGTCCTCCTCCCCACCCTTGGTCTGCAGCGGCAACGTATCGGGAACGTCGTAGACCGGCCAGCCGTCGTCGCCGCACCGCATCGTCGCCCGCACGCGATGCGGTTCGCGTCGACCGACATCAAGGAGGTGTACGACATCGGCGCCGCGGCACACCAGGGCATCAGCCACGAGGGAGCGGTGACACCGCCACCACAGCGTCTCCGCGCACATGACTGCCAGCCGCTGCTCGGCTTCGGCCCGCCCAATGAGCGCTTGAACGGCGCTACGGAATGCTGGCGTATCCATGTGATCGGCATAGCCGCCGAATGCCGCATCAGCGAGTGCCACATGCCGCGACGACGCACGCCGGGATCGCCGGCCACCCAGTACCTCGCCCTGCCACTCGTACCGGATGCCACCTGCAGGCAGACTCACCGCAAGCGCCTCACGCGCGAACTGTGGATGACGGCGCGAGCCCGGGAACCGCCGGATGTCGATCAGCGTGGCGACACCCGCCTGCTGCAGGACCGTGAGGAGCGCCTCGGCAGACCGAGCACCATGCCCCACGGTCAGCATGACGGCCACCGCTTCTCCTCTCCCCGCTGAGCAACCGACCAACGAAGAAGGGCTGCCGGCCGGTCATGGGGTCCACAGGTTAGAAGGTAGACCAGCTCTGACATTCCCAGCCGTCGATGACCGAAGCCGTCTGCATGGCCGGCAAGATCGCCGCCGAGGCACCGCATCACGCCGTCCCGGCCTAGGAACGACGGAGAAGGAATGGTTCCCAGCCATCCTGGCGCGCCACGCCTTGTCGATCCTCCCCGTAGGAGTTGCGGCGGTCCTTCGCCAAGCTCAACCACTTCTCCTCCTACGGAGTCTTCGGTCGACGCATGAAACGAGCGAGGCACAGCAGACCGGTCTGTCGCACCAATTCGCACGGATCTGCCGCCGAGAGTGAAGCGCGGTCATGCCGAATTGAGGACGTTCGAGATCGGCTCGTTCAGCGCCCCTTCCGTTCGGACAGTTCAGCCTGCTCAGCTCGTCTCAGGGTCACGCGGCACGGTTTCAGGCGGCGCTCGGGAAAGGAATGCCCGTCGACGACGGTAGGGGTACCCGTGGGGTTCTTATACAGGTACTGCTGGTGAAGTCGGCCCCGCGACAGGTGAGCCGGCGGCCGTGGATCTAGCCTGAAGGATGGACTCCTCCCGAAGGGAGAGGCACGGTGAGCGACAGGCTCGAGACACCGCGCAGGAGTCCGCTGTGGCTCAAGATTTTGTACGTCGTGCTCGCTGTCGCGGCCATTGCGTTGCTCACCATGTTGCTCAAGGCTCTCATCCAGTGGGCCGAGGGTGAGACGGGCGAGATCCACCACCTTCCGGTCTTCGACATCGCATGGTTCGTCTTCGTGCCGAGCGGCGGGATCAGCCTTCTTGCCGCCATCGTGCTCTTCCCCGTCGGCTTGGTGAGGAAGGATCCGCGTCTGACGCGGTACTGCCGATGGGTCGCCGTCGTGATCGCCGTCGCGGTTGTCGGCATCGTGGCCTCGGAGTTGACTGCCGAACCACCCCCTTCGAATGAGCACGGGCAGCACGACGATTCGTGAAGCCTCAGCCCGTGACCGGCACCTTGATCCCGTGGCGATGTGGGAGCGATTGCCGTGGAGGTTCTTGAACAGATATTGCTGTCAGCGGTTCGGAATCGGCCTAGTTCGGCCCGAGAAAAGATGCATCCGCTACTGTCCGAGCGTCGCCTGCGACCCCCGCCGGTAGTCGGCTTCCATCCCGGGATGGCGAGGTCTGACGATTTACGGATCTACCGCCGATAGTGAAGCGCGACCATGCCGATGAGCGAGCACTCGTCGTCGCCCGTTTGGGACGGCAACACCGCGCATCATTCCGCCCAGAATGATGCACTCGATCGGTGGGCGGTCGACCGCTCAGCCTTCAGCCGGCGATGAAGTCCCGGACGATCGCGGCGACCAGGGGCGGGGTGCGTCCGGTGCGCGATGTGTGCGTGGCCCTGGAGCACGTGGATCCGTGCGTCGGGGATGGCGGCCGCCGCCGCGTCTGTGGCCCGCCTGATATCGGCGGTGCTATCCGAGCCGGAGAGCAGCATCGTCGGCGCGGTGATCCGGTCGAACTGACCCGGCCGGTAGATCCAGCCCTCCTCCGCACGCGCCTCCCGCGCCATCGTGTGGGCGACCGCGACCCGGCTGGACCACTCGGGACCCGCCCACATGGCGTCGATCTGGTCGTCGCTGAACTCCAGCAGGTCCCGGAACATCATGACGGTCGCGCCCTCACGGTCACCCTCGGCCACCATCGTCTCGTACGTCTCGATCCAGCCAGGCGGGTTGCCGAGGCCGATGCTGGGCTCGTAGAGAAGAAGGCGACCGACCACGGTGGTGAGGGTGGCCGCACCCATCGCGCAGCTCGCGCCGTATGAGTGTCCCCACAGGGCGACCGGGCCACCGGTCCGGGCGGCGACCTCGCCCACGACGGCGGCGACATCCTCGGTCTCCCGCTCCAGGGAGTACTCCTGGTGGTCGCCGCTGGCGCCGAATCCTCGGCGATCCACGGCGTACGTCGTGACGCCTGCCCGCAGCTCGCCGACAAGTGCGGCGGAATCCGTGTGGTCCTGCATCGATCCGTGCACCATCACCAGCGCCGGCCCGTCGCCCTCGACCCACACGGCAATCGTGGTGCCGTCCGCCGACCGCACGTCGAACCGCGCGGTGGCCGTGTCCATGGTTGTCATGGCTGCCGCTCCTCTCTGCTCGGGTGCGATCAGCGTCGCGCAGCGGATGGAGGGACGCATCGGCAGAACTACCTATCGGAGTCGCTCTCGAGAAGCTGAGGGAGAGGACCACACGCGATAGGTAGGGCTACCGATGCGGCGGTGCCGGCCACCGAACGACAGTGAGGGAGCCGGACGGCGAGAGGAGCCAAGCCATGACTACCAGCAACGTCGTACCCGGGATGCTCCACACCCAGGTCAACGGCGTCCGGATTGCTTACCAGGACATCGGCAGGGGCGAGCCGCTCGTGCTCGTGCACGGATCCTGGGGTTCGCACCACAACTGGGACCCGGTCGTCCGCGGGCTGTCCGAGCGCCACCGGGTGATCACCTACGACCGCAGAGGACACAGCGATAGCGAGCGGCCCACGGGACAGGGCACGTTCGCCGAGGACGTCGCCGACCTGGCGGCACTGATGGAAACGCTGGACGCCGCGCCCGCGTGGGTGATCGGGAACTCGGTCGGGGCCGTCATCACGCTGCAACTCGCCGCCGCACGGCCCGATGTTCTCCGCGGCGTCATCGTCCACGAGCCGCCACTGCGAGCGCCGCTGTCCGAGGGTGGTGCGGACGCGCCTCTCACGGTGGTGCTCGACCTGATCCGCGCGGGCGACCACTCGCGTGCCGCCGAGAGGTTCGTCAATGATGTGGCGCTCGGGCCGGGCGCCTGGGCTCAGCTGCCCGAACAGATGCGGGCGACGATGACCGACAACGCGCCGACGTACCTCGACGAAGAGCTGGCGCCGGACTCGCGGACTGTCGATGAGGCGGCACTCGCGCGATTCGCCGGCCCGGTCCTGGTCACCTTCGGCGGGCAGAGCCCCCCGATCTTCCTGCCGGTGGTCCACTACCTCGCGCGGCTGCTGCCCCAGGCCCACCGCATCGAGTACGCCGGAGCCGGCCACATCCCGCACGTCACCCACCCCGAGGAATTCGTGGCGACCGTTCTCGACTTCTGTTCGGCAAGCGCCTAACGAGGCAGTAGGTCCTGCTCCATCGCGAACAAGGCTGCTGCGGCCCGCGTCGACGTGCCAATCTTGGCGTAGATGTGCTGGACGTGGTGCAGCTAGCAGGTCGGACAGCCGTAGGTCGCCGTGCGTGTCCACACCCTCCATCTCACCACGATGGGCCGAACACCTCTCGTTGCCGGGTCGGGTCGGCAGCTGCTCCAGGCGTCGTTTGGTGGCTTGGTGTCGCTCGACTTCCCGCTGCCACCCGCGCTGTTGGGCGTCGGCGATGAGCTGGTCCTCGCGGTCGAGTCGGGCTCGAAGGCTGGCTGTCGTTGAACGACGGTGACCAGACGAGCGATCATGACGTCGCCTGGGTGCGCTCGGGAGGTCCTGTTCTTGCCAACCCCGGCGCTCAGAGATCGTGCGCCACGTGCTCGATGCTGCGATCGTCGAAGACCGCAGCGCGACCACAGGCGAGCAAGGCCAAGGCAGGGAGGCTGCGGGTCCGCGCCCGTCAGGTGATCCAGTGGAACACGATGCCGATCGCGGCGAGGCCTGCGAGGCGTACGGTCGTCGCGGCGGCGAGACTACCGACGTCGGGGTGCTCCTGGATTGTGGGCTGTAGCTGGCTGTGCGGCGGCGGTAGTGTCAGCGGTCGCGGCCGACTGGGTCTGTCACCGCCGATCAGCGCAGACAGGTACCCGCGGCCGAAAACGGCACGCCGGTGTGGCAGGACGATGCCCGCATCGGCGGCCACCCAGCGCGGCTTGGAACCGCGCCGCGGTCCGGTGTCGACCCACGCCTCATGCACCTCAACGCTGCCCTGCAGACACAGCAGCTCGTCGAGCTCGTCATCGCATCGAAAGACGCGATCGGCCTTCGGCAAGCGGCCGCCGCGCGGCATGGGAGGCTCAGACCAGACGCCGAGCAGCGGCCTGATCAGCTTCGGCGCTGGGTCGCGCAGCAACACCACGAATGCTCGGCGAGGCGGCGTGGCAGCCTGGGTGAAATCCCGGTTGGCCAACCACGCGGCCCACAGTCTTCGCGCGACCCAGATGAACGCACCACCGCCGATGCTCACGACCACGAAGGTGACCCCTTCGGGCGCGTCGAGCACCGCGCAGGCGAAGGTGGCGACCGCCGTGGCGATCAGCCAGGCAAGACAACGGTGACGCTCGAGGCCAACAACGTGGCGGAGCGCCTGGCCGACCGTAGGCCGAAGCGCCGCGTCGACACCGCTGCCGACGCGACGGGGCGCCCGGGTGCGGGCGTCGTCCACGGTCGGTTCACGTGCCCCGGCGGCCTCTGCCTTGTCGACGAGTTCGCGGTTCGACCGGGCACGACGAATAGCCCAGACGTTGGCCACGAGGATCCCGCCCATCAGACCGGCCAGTAGCGCACCGCCCGCCATGGCGTCGACCGCGCCCATGATGAGGAGCGCAACGACAATTCCGGCCGATGCCCCGAACTGAGACCGTCCGGGGACCGGATGCCCGTCGATCCAGCGACGGATGCCGGATGCCGTCAGGGCGAATCCGAAGCCGAAGGCCACGACGAAGGCGCTGCTCACGACTATGACCGTCAGCGCGCCGCGACCCGCCGCTTCGAAGCCCAGCCCCACGCCCGCTGCCACCGCAACCAGGAACAAGACGGCCGAGGCGACAAGCGCGCTTCGCGGCCACGCGCGATCGTCGCGCGGCACGACCTCGGGCTCATCGACCACGTGAGAACTGTGCCCCCTGGCGCCGGTGGCCATGCAGCGCGTCACCCGGCCGTCGACAAGACAGACTCACGTACCTGCCCGCAGCAACGGTGCACGAGGTGCTGGGACCCGGGCTCGCCCGGGTATTGCGGCTGCTGCGCTCCGCCGGGCTCCTCGCAAGTGTTTGCACACGACCGTCGGTGGATGCGTTGTGGAGCGCGCACTCTCGGCTTGCGGCGTCGTTCCGTCCGCCGCCAGGACTCTTGGCGATACGGACAGGAGATCTGCCCGGAGGGCAGAGTGCGTCCTCGGGTGTGGGCTCATGCCGCAGCCGATCTTCTTCATCGTGGCGGTCGACCGCAGCGCGTCGCGTCCGCCGTCGGCGAGGGAGCCATCGCCATCCAGCTCGTCCACGAATACCTCTCCGAGTGAACTCGACAGGCCGGGACTCACCCAAAAGAACTCCCGCCCCACCATGGACCGACCAAGCGATCCCACATGTCTCGCCCAGCTGCTCGTGGCGGAGGACCACCAAGCGTCCTCGACGGTAACCAGTTCCTCGATGCGGCTGCTCATGTGCTCAAGCACCGACACGACCACCGCGGGGTCATCATCGGGATTCCATCGAGCCCTGGGCAAAGGCATCTCGCATCGCGATCGCCAGCCCTCGCACCGTTGAGTCAGGTTCGTCGCTCCCCATGGGCTCGCGTCGTGGCGGGCCTCGCGGAAACGGCGTTAACACACTGGACGGACAGGTGGTACCCCAGGCGCACCCCCACTGCGGCGATCACCGCAGGAGGCGGGCACCGGATCGGCCAGACAGTTTGAGAGAGCGGCCGCACGGCAATCCGCGGCTACCGCCCGCTGGGGCGGATCGCCGGCGGGCCTGCCGGCGTGGAGGTTGGCTGGCCGGTGGGGTGTCCCGTCGTGGGGAGTGCGGTCGGCTTACCGGCCGGGCGCGAACTGGGAGCGCCGGTCGAGAGTGTGGTGGGCTTACCCGTCGGGTGAGTGCTCGGCGCACCGATCAGAGTCGTGCGGAAGTCGTCCAGCTTGTCGGTGCCGCCGGCCGCGGTGACCAGTGCGCTGAATGCCGCGTTGGTCAGCGCTTTGCCCTGATTGCCGGTCGCGCCGGCCTGGGTGAGCGAGGCTCAGAGAACACACAAAGCCCACCCAGAGTGCTAGTCCGCCTGGCCAGAATTGGAGCCGACGAGGGAACTCGAACCCTAACCCGTTGTTTACAAGTTCGGGGGCTCGCTCGAACTACGCTGTCTGCAGCGTCCAGAGTGGCCGATCGGCTGTCAGCACTGTCAGATTCGTCTCGCGGTGACTCGTTTTGATTGACAGAGTGACTGACAGAACTGTTGCCAACAGCAACCGACCGCCATCGGGTGGCTGGTGTCGCGCTGGCTGGCCGCTCATCGCAAGGTCCACGACGCTCGTCCCTGGAGCGTGCCGCGACCCCGTACGTGCAGGCGGTGCTGGTCCTTCGGTGGTTCAAGGAGGCCACCGATCTGCGGATCCAGGCTTACGCGTGCTGACTGGCGTCACACCGGCGCAACGCTGTGCCCGGTGGATGAGCGTCATTGCAGCGGTTGGCGGGCGATGTCTGTGATGGTGCGTCCGGAGACGAGCCAGCCGGCGGCGGTGGCCAGCAGCGGGAGTCCGACAACGATGACGGCGAGATGTGCCACTGGGATTGGGAACAGGGCGCCGAGGTCTCGGGCGAAGCTCGCGGCCAGCCCCAGGTAGGCGCCGGCTGTCCCGAGGATGACGCCGAGGACGGCGAGCCCGGCGGCGGTGGCCGCGGTGAGGGTGCGCCGGGTGCCGCTGGTGGCCCCGGTCGCGGCGAGGACGTGGAGGTCGCGGGCCGCGTCGCTGCGCACGAGACCGACGGTCATCGCCACGACGCCGAGCGCCACGAGCAGCCCGGCCACCGTTACGCCGGACTGCAGCGACGTGACGCCCGGCGGCGCGTCCCTGATCTCGACCGTCAGGCCGGCGCTGGCCGCCGCTTCCCGAGCGGCGCCGAGCTGTTCCGCGGTGGGCGGCCCGGCGGTCTCGACGAGCCAGCCGCCGGACGGCGCGGTCACCCAGCCCCGCTCGCGCAGGGTTTCGGCGGTGATGAAGGTGCCGGGCAGCGACCGGTAGTCGGACGGGATGGGCTCGGTGCCGGTGAGGGCGCCGGGCGTGGACCCGTTCGTTTGCGGATCACCGAGGATGGCGAGGTCGCCGGTCTCCTTGGTGATGACGGCACCGGGGGGTACGCCGTCGAGCTCGTACCCGTAGTACGCAAGGAGCGGCGGCGTGGCGACGTAGAGGAGGCTGAGGTCGATCCAGATGTCGCCGGAGCGTTCGGCGAGGCGGATCGCCTCCCGGCCGTCGAAGACTGGGTCCGGCTCGGTGGCAGGATGCAGGGCCACGTCCAGCGACGTCATTGTCGCGTCGCTGAACGACGTGGCCACCCGGTTGGCGGCGGCTTGGAGGCGCTCCGTCTCGGTGGCCTCGGGGATGAACGGCCCGTCGAGGTGCGCGGCCCGGATCAGCACCCGGTTGGGCGGTAGGTTGCCTTTGTCGGCGGCCTGTGCGGCGGTCGCGGCGGCGACGATGGTGACCGCGACACCGACGGCGAGGCTGATCGCGGCGAGCGCGGAGCCGGCGCGGGCCCGGTAGCGGGCGAGGTCGCCGACCGCCAGCCGTACGGCGATGGGGAGCCGACCGGCGCATGCTGCGAGCAGGCGGAGCGCGGGCGGGCCGGCGAGCAGCACGCCAAGAGCCACCGCGATGGTGCCGGCGACGAGCAGCGCGGCGTTCGTCCAGTCGACGGCCGTTTCGCCAGCCACGT
>DASRHY010000226.1:0-24497 GCA_035650275.1 Kribbellaceae bacterium
GATGTCGACCTTCGGTGACTTCACTCCGAGCAGCGGGTCGGTGTCGAGCTCGCCCTCGGCCGCGAGCCATGCGGAGAAGCGTCGTACGCCCATCTGTCGGGCGGTGGCGGTGGCGGGCTTCGCGCCGTTCGCGAGCATGTCGTCGGTGAACTCGACCACCTGCCTGCGGTCCATCACGACAGGCCGGTCGTGGTCGGCGCACCAGCGCAGGTACGCCACCACACCCTCGGTGTAGCTGCGCAGGGTCCGAGGCGACTTGCGCTGGGCGCGTAGGGCTACCTGCCAGGAGGTGAGCAGCGCGGGCAGGTCCAGTGGTTGCATGGCAAGAGGCTACCAATATCTAGACTAGAAGCGCTATGCGGTGGTAGCGTCGTCCCTGCCAGCGCCTCATACCGCCTCTGACCTGCGGAAACGTAGCTGGAGCGGCCGACAGACTGGTCACGCTACTTCAACAGCAGCAGCCCGAGCCTCCTGGACGCGACGTACATGCCTGCCGTGCCCATCGCGGCCAGGTACGCCACGTGCCAGAGCATCTCCCAGCCGACGCTGCCCGTGGTCAGCCCGCGCAGCAGCGCGACGCCCTGGTACAGCGGCGTCACCTCGACCAGCCACTGCACCGCGTCCGGATAGGTCTCGACCGGGTAGAAGGTCGCCGAGAACAAGAACATCGGGATGATCGAGATCTGGACGAACTCGAAGTCCTGCCAGGTCCGCATGTACGTCGTGAGCGCCATCCCGGCACCGGCGAACGCGTACCCGATCAGCACCGCGACCGGCAGCGCCAGTACCGCCCACCAGGACTCGACCAGCCCCATCGCGAGCATCACCACGATGAACATCGCCGAGTACGCGGCCCCGCGCAGCAGCGCCCAGGTCACCTCGCCGGTGGCGATGTCCCACGGCCGCATCGGTGTGGCCAGCACCGCGTCGTACAGCTTGGCGTACTTCATCCGGAAGAAGATGTTGTACGTCGCGTCGAAGATCGCGCCGTTCATCGCCGACGCGGCGAGCATCGCGGGCGCGACGAACTCGGTGTACCCGATCGTGGTCCCGTCCGAGAGCGTGAACTCCCCCACCAGGGCGGCCACGCCGACGCCGATCGACAGCAGGTAGAACAGCGGCTCGAAGAACCCGGACACGAACACCAGCCAGGACCGGCGGTAGACCAGGTAGTTGCGCTCCACCAGCCGCAGCCCGCCGCGGGCCGGGACCGGCACGGGGACCACGCGCGTCGCCAGGGTAGCCATCAGCTGATCAGCCTCCCGGTCAGGCCGCGGATCGCGGCCCAGGTGCCGACCGCGAACCAGAGCAGCAGGTAGGCCAGGTTCACCAGCGCCGGCAGCGCCTGGACCTCACCGAGGCTGAGGTCGCGGGACAGCTCGACCGCATGCCATAGCGGGCTGAGGTACGCGAGCCACTCGACCTCGTCCGGCAGCTGCGAGACCGGGAAGAACGCGCCCGAGAACAGGAACATCGGGATCACGCCGAACCGGAAGATCAGCGCGAACCCGGCGTCGGTGGTGAGCCGGGTCGCGATCGCCGCGACCGGTGCGGCCAGCGCCATCCCGACCAGCACCGCGACCGGCAGCGACAACAGCCCGAGCGGTGACACCAGCCCGCCGAACGCCGCGATCACGCCGACGAACACCACGCTGGTGGTCGCGATCCGGAACGCGATGAAGCCGAGCTGTCCGAGCATCACGTCCGCGGGCCGCAGCGGGGTGGCGATCATCCCGAAGAAGGTCTTGTGCCACTTGATCCCGCCCATCACCGGGTACGTCGACTCGAACACCCCGATCTGCATCGCGGTCGCGGCCAGCAGTCCGGGCGCGAGGAACTGCAGGTACGACACCCCGCCGAGCGCATCGGCCGAGGTGGCGCTGTCGTCGACGAACGAGCCCAACCCGATCCCCATCGCGGCCAGGTACAGCAATGGCATCAGGAAGCTGGTGACCAGGCTGCCCTTCCAGGTCCGCCGGTAGACAGTGGCCCAGTAGTCGTACTGCCGCAGCGTGTTCTCCAGCGCGACCGACATCAGTCCACCAGGGTTCGGCCGGTCAGCTTGAGGAACACGTCCTCGAGGGTGGAGCGCCGGACCAGCACCGCGGCCGGTTCCAGACCACGCTCGTGCACATGCGCGACCGCGTGCTCGCCGTCATCGGTGTAGAGCAGCAACCGGTCCGGCAGCACCTCGACCCGGTCGGCCAGATCGGTCACCTTCTCGGCGAGGGCATCGTGGTCCTCGCTCATCACCTCGGGCCCGAACCGCAGCTCGGTGACCTCGCGGGTGGAGTGGTCGCGGATCAGCTGCGCGGGCGAACCCTCGGCCACGATGACGCCGTTGTCCATCACCACCAGCCGGTCGCAGAGCTGCTCTGCCTCGTCCATGTAGTGCGTGGTGATCACCAGCGTCACGCCGCTCTGCTTGAGCCGGAACAGCTTGTCCCAGAGCAGGTGCCGGGCCTGCGGGTCCAGGCCGGTGGTCGGCTCGTCGAGCAGCAGCAGGTCCGGCCGGCTGACCAGCGACCGGGCGATCGTTAGCCGCCGCTTCATCCCGCCGGACAGCTCCTCGACCTTCTCCTTCGCCTTCTCGGTCAGCGCGACGAAGGCGAGCAGCTCGTCGGCCCGCTCCGCGCACTCGGCCCGGCTCAGCCCGAAGTAGCGGCCGTACACGGTGAGGTTCTCCCGGACCGACAGCTCCATGTCGAGGGTGTCGTCCTGCGGGCAGACCCCGAGTCTGGCCCGGATCGCCGGGCCCTCGGTCGCCGGGTCCATCCCGAGGACGCGCAGTTCGCCGGCAGTGACCGGGGAGACAGCGCCGATCATCCGCATCGTCGACGACTTGCCGGCGCCGTTCGGCCCGAGGAAGCCGAACGCCTCGCCGGCACGCACGGCGAGGTCGATCCCGCGGACCGCCTCGAAGGCGCCGTACGACTTGCGCAGCCCGCGCGCCCGGATCAGTGCCTCGTCCACGTTCGCGACACTAGCCCGGCGTCCGGACAGATCTCTTGTCGTTTTCGGAACGGGTTCACACTGGCTCCTATGGTCACCGAGCTCGCCACCTTCGCCGGGGTCTCCGCGGTCGTGATCATGACCCCGGGCCCGGATACCGCGCTGACGATCCGCAACACGCTGCTCGGCGGTCGTCGTACCGGCATCGCAACAGCCCTGGGCGTGAGCCTCGGCCAGGCCGTCTGGACGCTCGCGGCCAGTGCCGGTATCGCGGCCGTGCTGGTCGCCTCGGAACCCGCGTTCCGGGTGATCAAGCTGCTCGGCGCCGCGTACCTCGTCATACTTGGCCTTCACAGCCTGTACGGCGCCTGGCGCCGTCGCTCCGCTGCGCGGGACGAGACGGTGGTCCGGCCGATGGCGTACGGGAAGGGTCTGCGGCAGGGGCTGGTCAGCAACCTCGGCAACCCGAAGATGGCGGTGTTCTTCCTCAGCCTGCTGCCGCAGTTCGTGACGCCGGGCGAGGCGTCGTTCGCGGGCTTCCTGCTGCTCGGGCTGGTGTTCGCGGCGATGACGCTCGGTTGGCTGGTCGGGTACGCGGTGGCCGTGGCCAAGGCCGGCGACCTGCTCCGGCGGCCGCGGATCCGCCGGGCACTGGACGGCCTGATGGGCGCCGCACTGGTCGCGCTCGGCGTCCGCCTGGCCTCAGAGTCACCCTAGAAAATAGATTGCGTGCATCATGCAAGTATGTATATGCTTGCACCATGCATGTAAATCCAGCTGGTGACTGGGCGCCGCAGACGCCCGAGGAGCGCGTCATGCACGCGTTCATGCGGATCGGCCGACGGATGAAGGCCGCGGCTGGACAGCACAACCAGCCGATCGACCACAGCGTGATCGCCGCGCTGCACGCACTGCGCTGCAGCAGCGGGGCGGTCCGGCTGTCCGAGCTCGCGACCCTGATCGGGCTGGACGCCTCCACGGCCAGCCGGCTGGTCCGCACACTCGAGTCCGACGGACTGGTCGACCGCACCCCCGACCCGGACGACCGGCGGGCGTCCCGGGTCGAGCTGACCGAGGCAGGCATCGCCCGGCTGGACGAGTTCTCCCGGCACCGCCAGGAGCTGCTCACCGCCGCCATGCACGGATGGAACACGTCCGACATCGAGACTTTCGCGACCCTGATGGGCCGCTTCGCCGACGGCGTGAACCAGGTCGCCGACGAACGCGGCAACCCCAGAGGTACCAACACTTCCGACAAGGAGAACCGATGAGTACCCGCGAGCCGGCAGCACAATCCGCCGGTGTGTCCCCTGCGCAGGACCCACTCTCCCCCAACTACCTGAGCCACAGCCAGATCCTGGTCGTGCTCGGCGGCCTGATGGCCGGCATGTTCCTGGCCGCTCTCGACCAGAGCATCGTCGGTACGGCGCTGCCGCAGATCGTCAGCGAGTTCAACAGCCTGGACAAGCTGTCCTGGGTCGTCACGGCCTACCTGCTGACATCGACCGCGTCCACTCCGCTGTGGGGCAAGATCTCCGACCTGTACGGTCGCCGGCCGCTGTTCCAGGCCGCGATCGTCACGTTCCTGGCCGGCTCGGTGCTGTCCGCGCTGGCGCAGAACATCGAGCAGCTGATCGCCTTCCGGGCCGTTCAGGGCCTCGGCGCCGGCGGCCTGATGTCGCTCGCTTTCGCCACCATCGGCGACGTGATCCCACCGCGTGAGCGCGGCAAGTACATGGGCTACTTCGGTGCCGTCTTCGGCTTGTCCTCGGTCGCCGGGCCGCTGCTCGGTGGCGTGCTGACCGATGGGCCGGGCTGGCGCTGGATCTTCTGGATCAACGTGCCGATCGGTGCCGTCGCGCTCGTCATCGTGACGCTGCGGCTCAAGCTGCACCACGTCCGGCGTAGCCACAAGATCGACTACCTCGGCGCGGCCACGGTGGCGGCGGCGGTGACCTCTCTCCTGCTGTTCCTGTCCTGGAGCGGGCCGGGGAACGGCTGGGGAGACGGCACCTCGATCGGCCTGCTGGTGGCCGCGGTCGTGCTGTCCGTCGCGTTCGTCCTGATCGAGCTGCGGGTGCCCGAGCCGATCATCCCGATGGACCTGTTCAAGGGCCGGATCTTCAGCGGCAACGCGGCGTTCGCGTTCCTGCTCGGCGTCGCGATGTTCGGCGCGCTGATCTTCCTGCCGCTGTACTTCCAGGCGGTCAAGGAGATGTCCCCGACCGAGTCCGGGCTGGCGCTGCTGCCGATGATCGTCGGCATCTTCGCCGCATCGATCCCGAGCGGACAGCTGATGAGCCGGACCGGCCGGTACAAGCAGTACCCGATCATCAGCGCGGTGATGGTGGCAGCGGCGATGCTGCTGTTCTCGACGATCGACACCGGTACGCCGTACTGGCAGCTGGCGCTCTACATGTTCGTGATGGGTGCCGGGCTGGGCCTGTCGATGCAGATCGTGGTGACCGCGGCGCAGAACAGCGCACCACGCCAGCACATGGGTACGGCCACGTCGACCATGACGTTCTTCCGGTCCATGGGTGGCGCGATCGGTACGGCGCTGTTCGGCGCGGTGCTGACCAGCCGGCTCAAGGAGCACCTGGCGGACACGGTCCCGAACGCCACCCAGGCGGTGGTCGACCAGCTCGCGAAGGCCGCGAACAGCGTGCAGGCGCTGCACTCGCTGCCGGCACCGCAGCCGCGGGGCTGGGCACTGGAGAGCCTGGTCAAGGCGATGGACGACGTCTTCCTGGTGGCGTTGCCGTTCCTCGCCATCGCCCTGCTGCTCGCGATCATCACCCCCGAGCAGCGCCTCGGCGGACGCGACAGCGACCCGCCGCAGGACGAAGATGCGGCCGACGCCGAGGCCTCGGCAGCCGCCGCCCTGCACTGATCGACGCCTTGCGTCCGAAGTAGTGGCGTGACCTCACGCCACTGCTTCGGACGCTTTCATTCGGCGCGTTTGCGTGGGACGTGCAGCTGCGGGCGACGTGGTGGCTCGGGGTCGACGTCGTGGCCGGCGAGGTGGTGGACCACGCTGTTGATCACCGCGGCGGTCGGTACGGCGATCAGTGCGCCGACGATGCCCGCCACGATCACTCCGGTCGCGATCGCGAGGATGACCGCCAGCGGGTGCACGCTGACCGCCCGGCCGAGCAGGAACGGCTGCAGCACATGCGACTCGAGCTGCTGCACGCCGATCACCACCGCGAGCATCAGCAGCGCGACCAGCGGGCCCTTCGCGACCAGCGCGACCAGGACAGCGACCGAGCCGCTGACCAGGGCACCGACCACGGGCACGAACGCACCGACGAAGACCAGGATCCCGATCGCGCCGACCAGTGGCAGGCCGAGTACCGCCGCACCGATCGCGATGCCGGTGGCGTCCACGGCCGCGATCAGGATGGTGGCCCGCACGAACGCGGTCAGTGACACCCACGCGTGCCGGGCGGACGAGTCGATCTTCGGCCGGGCCACCCGCGGGAACAACCGCACCAGCCAGGCCCAGATCCGGCCGCCCTCGTAGAGGAAGAAGAACAGGCAGAACAGCGCGATGAACAGGCCCGCGATGACATGCGTCGCGGTGGTGCCGACCTCGGCCGCACGGGCGCCGAGCGCACCACCGGCGGTGATCGACTCGCGAGCTCGGTCCAGCCAGTCGCTGATCTGCTGGTCGCTGACGTTCAGGTTGATCCGCACCAGGTCGCGCAGCTCGGTGATGCCCTCGCCTACCTGGTCGGACAGTTCGTCGAAACTGGCGCGGATCTGCGCGCCGACCACGGTCAGCAGACCCGCGACCAGAGCGACCGTACCGAACACTGTGATGCCCGCGGCGGGGCCGCGCGGCAGCTTGATCCGCTGCAGTGCGTTCGTCACCGGCATCAGCAGCGCCGTCAGCAGTACGCCGACCACCACCGGCACGACCACCTCGGACAGGTAGCGCATCATCCAAGCCACGACCGCGACCGCGGCCACGATGACCAGCAGCCGCCACGACCATTGCGCAGCGATCTCGACGCCTGGCGTCACTCCGGCGTCGACCGGATCCCGCCTGCGCGGAGCTGGCTCGTCCTCCACCCCGTGCGAGACCTCGTCCTCCACCCCGTGCGAGACCTCGTCGGCCACCTCGGGGGCGGCGACCGGGCTGTCCTGCTGAGCGACGTCCATGCGCTCCTGGGGGTCCGGTCGTGCGCCTTCCTGCGCGTGCTCGTCCCCGTCGTTTCCGCGTGTGCTGCTCACGAGCGACACACTAACGATCACCAGTAGGACGATCCCTTCGCCGCATGGCGAGAACCCGGCGATCGCTGACCCCTCCGCGCCCTACTTTCGTGTGCAGCGCATTGCGGCACACGGAGAGGGAGTGGGATGCAGACGCTCGACAGACCGCTGGACGACGACGACAAGGCCATGGCCGACCTCGCAGAGGTGGCGGACTGGACCAAGGTCGCCGGGCCGGACACCGACGACACGGGACGCGACGTAGTACTGGCACTGATCAACCGGGTCAGTGCTGCGACCGGCTGGGAGCCCTGGCCGGTCGACCAGAACACCGTGATCGACAACGAGCTGGACGCCTGGGGCTTCCGTACCTCTCGCGGCACCGAGATCGCGGTCTACAACGACCAGCTCGTGCCTGACAGCCCGCGCAGTGGCTGGGCGGCCTACGACCTCGGGCCGGACGACATCGCGGCCGCGGAAGCCGGGCTGGATGCGCACTGGCAGGCCAAGTTCGACCTTGCCCGGCAGCACTGGGGCGAGCCGGCGTACGTCGGAACCGACAGCAACCCCGGCTTCGTCGACGAGTGGGCTCCTGCGGCGGGCTTCGACAAGCGCCACCTGGCGGTCTGGGTACGGCCGGGCGCGCAGTTCCATCTCTACAGCAACCAGCCGACCAAGGACCCGCTCTCCGAGTCGGTCGGCATCAACTACTCGGTCTACCTCAATGAGGAGCGCGCGTGACCACGACATCCACCGAAGGGCCGCTGCACACGCCGAGGCCGACCGCCGAGGTCCGTGCCCAGGAGAAGATGTCCGGGGTCACATCCAAGCTCGCGTCGTTCCTGCGCAGGATGGACGTCCGCGAGGGACGGAAGATCTTCAAGAAGGCCTCACGGGACACCCGGCGGGATCTGCGGTCCAACTCGCAGAGCTCCAGGGACCTGGCCGAGTCCGCCGCCCGGTACGGCGTCAGCCCGGAGCAGCTCGCCGTGGCACAACGAGCCGCCACCGAGGCCTACCTCCAGCAGGTGGTCGCACAGAGCGGACCGGACGCCGCCCGGGCAGCCGACACCCAGGCGGCACTCGCCGCGGCCACGACCGGAGTGGAGCAGGCTGGAACGCAGGCTCGCCCCGATAGTCCCGCGGCAGGCAGCGAAGCGGCCGTCAAGCCCATCGACCGAGGTAAGGGTCGACAGGGTCTGGGCGAGTAGTTGGATCAGCCGAGGGGCCGCCGGGCGGTGAGTGTGGAAGCCAGCCCGGCGGCGGCTTCGGGGGCGAGGTCGGCTAGCAGTCCTACACCGGCCAGAACGTAGTCGGTGTCGACGCAGGTCTTCGCCGCCATCGGGACCAGCCAGCCTTCTTCGCGTGCGCCGGCCTCGATCGAGCGCAGCACCCGTTCGGCGACCTCGGGCGGGTTGTGCCGCAGCACCCCGCCGGAACCGACCAGCAGGTCCACCTCGCGCAGGTCCTTGCCGGACCGCTCGACCACCCGGCCGTCCGGCCCGAACTGGACCCGCTGCCGCCCCGCGTGCCGGCGCAGCGCGACCGTGACCGCCACCGCCGCCAGCCGCTCGTCGTACGACCGCTCCGCCTCATCCCCCGGCAGAAACCCGGGATCGTCGTGCCGGCGCCGCGCGGCCGTGCGCAAGGGATCGTCATCGGCGCCGACCAAACCGGCCGCGACGCCAGCGTCAACCACCGGCATGGCATTCCAGCGCATGCCGAGGTCGCCCTCGACGGTCCGGGTCACCGGGTGCGTGGCGACCACCTCACGGCCGAGGTTCGCGTCCTCGGGGTCGAGCTCGACCACCGAGTGCACGTCGGTCGTCGCACCGCCGACGTCCACCACCGCGACATCGCCGTACTGTGCGGCCAGCACCTCCACACCGCGCAGTACGACGTCCGGCGTGGCGGCCCGGACCAGCGTCAGGAAGCCCTTGTCCTTCGAGAGGTTCTTGCCGCCGATGACGTGCGCCAGGAACATCTCCCGGATCGCCGACCGGGCGGCGTCCGGCGCGAACACCCCGATCTCCGGCACCACGTTGTCCGCGGTCACATGCGGCACCCCGCCGCCGGTCAGGACACCGGCCACCTCGTCGCGGGCATCGATGTTGCCGGCGGCAACGACAGGCCTGCGCCAGCGGTACGTCGCCAGCACCTCGGCGGCCCGGGTGTAGACCGCGGCGTTGCCGCCGTCGGTTCCGCCCACCAGCAGTACGACGTCCGGCCGGTCCGCCCGCAGCGTCTTCACCTTCGCAGGCGTGAGACCTTCGCTGACTACGGCGACGACGCGGCCACCGCTACTCAGCGCGACCCGGCGGCCGGCCTCAGCGGTGACCAGCTCCTCGTTGCCGACCACAGCGATCCGCAGGCCCCCGCCCGCGCTCGAGCAGCCCAGCACGTCGGCCTTCGCCACGGACCGGTCGGCGGCCAGCAGTTGCTCGCGGCAGCTGAGCCAGCCGTCCATCACGTCGGTGCCGATCGTGGTCCGGTGCTCGGCCTTGGCGATCAGCTCGCCGCCGGCGTCGACCGAGATCGCCTTGGTGAACGTGGACCCGAAGTCCACGCAGACGAACCGCCCGCTCACCCCAGAGCGTGTTCGAGATCGGCGACCAGGTCGTCCGCGGTCTCGATCCCGACGCTGAGCCGGATCAGGTCACCCGCCACCTCGAGCGCCGTACCGGCGACCGAGGCGTGCGTCATCCTGCCCGGGTGCTCGATCAGCGACTCGACTCCGCCGAGCGACTCGCCCAGCGTGAACACCTCAGCGCGGTTGCAGACGTCGATCGCCTGCTGCTCGCCACCGGCGACCCGGAACGACACGATGCCGCCGAACCGCCGCATCTGCTTCGCCGCGGTCTCGTGGCCTGGGTGTCCGTCAAGACCCGGGTACAGCACGCTGGTCACCGACCCGTGCCGCCGCAGGAACTCGACCAACTTCTCGGCGTTGTCGCTGTGCCGGTCCATCCGCACCCCGAGGGTCTTGATGCCACGCAGCACCAGCCATGAGTCGAACGGCCCGGCCACCGCGCCGATCGCGTTCTGGTGGAAGGCGATCTTCTCGGCCAGCTCGGCGTCCCGGACGACCAGCGCACCGCCGACCACGTCCGAGTGCCCGCCCATGTACTTGGTGGTCGAGTGCACCACGACGTCGGCACCGAGCTCGAGCGGCTGCTGCAGGTACGGCGACGCGAACGTGTTGTCGACCACGAGCAGTGCACCGGCCTCGTGCGCGACCTGCGCGACCAGTGCGATGTCCGCGACGTTCAGCAGCGGGTTGGTCGGCGTCTCCAGCCAGACCACCTTGGTCGAGCCCGGCTGCACCGAGGCACGGATCGCCTGTACGTCGGTCACCGCGGCCGGGGTCATGTCGATCCCCCACCGCGACAGCACCTTGTTGAAAAGCCGGAACGTGCCGCCGTACGCGTCGTCGGGGAACACCACGTGGTCGCCCGGCGCGCAGATCGCGCGCATCAGCGTGTCCTCGGCGGCCAGCCCGCTGGCGAACGCGAACCCGCGGGTGCCGGCCTCGACCGCGGCCAGGCACTCCTCCAGCGCGGTGCGGGTCGGGTTCGCCGATCGCGAGTACTCATAGCCGTTCCGCAGTCCGCCGACGCCGTCCTGCTTGTACGTGCTGGTGGCGTAGATCGGCGGCACCACCGCGCCGGTGGTCGGGTCGGGCTCGTTCCCGGCGTGGATAGCGAGGGTCTCGAAGCCGTAGTTCTTCGCAGTCACCAGCACAGACTACGGCCCGCCGCGGCGACCCTCACGGCGGCCCAGCACCGCGAGCAAAACCTCTGCTGTGTGTTCACGAATCGCCAGGTTTTCGACCCGATCCTTGGCGATTCGTGAACACACTGGCCGGATCCCGTCCGACCGCAGCTTCGACGTCGCGCTCGAGGCGCCGATGCTGCGTCATGTGGTTGAGCGGCTCGCGGAGGTCCGGCCGGCCTCGAACAGCGGCAGCAGGACGTGAACCAGCGGGCCGATCGCCAACGCGTACGCGACGGTCCCGACCCCGACCACACCGCCGAGCAGCCAGCCGATCGCGAGCACGCTGACCTCGATCGTGGTGCGGACCAGCCGCACGCTGAGCCCGGTCCGCCGGACCAGTCCGGTCATCAGGCCGTCCCGCGGACCCGGCCCGAGGTGCGCGCCGATGTACATCGCGGTGGCGATGCCGTTGCCGACGATGCCCGCGACCAGGAACGTGACACGCCAGCCGATCGCGTCCGGCCGGGCCAGCAGCGCGAGTGCCGCGTCGGTGACCAGCCCGATGACGATCGCGTTGCTGATCGTGCCCAGTCCGGGCCACTGCCGTAGCGGGATCCATGCCAGCAGCACCAGGAGCCCGACGCCGATCACGACCGTGCCGAAGCTCACCGGCAGGTGCTGGGCGATGCCGTAGTGCAGCACGTCCCACGGGTCCAGGCCGAGCCGGCTCTCGATCATCAGCGCCATCGACAGGCCGTACAGCGTGAGGCCGACGTACAGCTGGACGAGGCGACGCGGAAGGAAGCCGGCGCGCAGCTGCGCGATCGGGTCGGGTGCGGAGGTGGGGACGGAGGTGGTGGTCACGACCTCAAGTCTTCGGCCGATTGGTCTGGTATTCCATAGCCAATTGCGTAATAGTGGCCTGCATGACGACCCGACAGCTTCCGGCGAGCACGGTGTCCGGCTTGCTCGGCTCCTGGATGTTCTCCGGCGTCCCGGCGTACCGGGCGCTGGCCGACGGCCTGCGGCTGCTGATCGCGGACGGCCGGATCCCGCCCGGCGCCCGGCTGCCGAGCGAGCGCGACCTGACCGACGTGCTCGGCGTCAGCCGGACCACGGTTACGTCCGCGTACGCCGAGCTGCGTGACCGCGGATACCTGACCAGCCGGCGTGGCTCGGGCAGCGTCGCCAGCCTGCCGACCTCGGTCGGTCCGAACCTCGGCGTGCACCACGCCCCGGGCATCGACAGCGTCGGCCTGTACGACTTCACCTGCGCGGCGTCGCCCGCCGTCTGTGGGATCAGCACCGCAGTTGCCGAGGCGGCCGATGAGCTGCCGGCGCACCTGGCCACGCCCGGCTACCACCCGATGGGGCTGCCGGTGCTGCGCGAGGCGATCGCCGTCCGGTTCGAGGAGCGCGGGCTGCCCACCTCGCCGGACCAGATCATCGTCACCGCCGGCGCGCTCGCCGCCACCTCGGTGGCGATGCGGGCCCTGACCAGCGTCGGCGACCGGGTGCTGACCGAGAGCCCGTCGCACCCGAACTCGCTCGACTCGGTACGACGCGGCGGCGCGCGCGTCGTACCGGCTCCGATGTCGCAGGACGGCTGGGACCTTCCGTTGCTGGAGGCAACGGTACGGCAGACGGCGCCGCGGTCGGCGTGGATGGTGCTCGACTTCCAGAACCCGACCGGTCACCTGATGGACAACGCGGATCGCGAGCGGTTCGCGACCGCGCTGACCAGGACTCGGACGACCGCCGTCGTGGACGAGACACTGGTCGAGCTGGCGCTCGATGTAGACCAGATGCCGGCACCGTTCGCGTCCTTCCATCCGCGTGGCGTGGTCACCGTGGGCGGCGTCAGCAAGTCGTTCTGGGGCGGCCTGCGGATCGGCTGGATCCGCGCACCGGAGGAGCTGGTGCCGCTGATCCTGGACGCGCGCAGCTCGATGGACCTCGGCGCACCCGTGCTCGAGCAGCTGGTGGTGACCCGGCTGCTCGCCGATCGCGAGGACCTCCTGGCCGACCGGCGTGCCGAACTCGTCGAGCGGCGGGCGGCGCTCACCGAGGCGGTCGCCGAGCACCTGCCGGACTGGCGCTTCCGGGTACCGTCCGGCGGTTTGTCGCTGTGGTGCGAGCTGCCCACCCCGGTCGGCGCCGCACTCGTCGGTCTCGCCGAGCGGCACGGTGTACTGCTGATCTCGGGCTCCCGGTTCTCCCCCGACGGCGGGCTGGACCGGTTCGTCCGGCTGCCGTACACGTCCGAGCCGGAAGACCTGGTCGAGGGCGTACGGCGGATCGCACTCGCGTACGCGCCGCTGCAGGGCACGTCACCGTCCCGTAAGGCCGCGATGATCGCCTGACGGGAAGGCTCGCAGGCCCGGCGGCGTTGGGAGACGATGAGAGCACCTGCTGCGAGAGGCGTGACGATGTACTTCTTCAAGCACAAGACCGCGATGGTCGACCGCGCGGACGCACTGCCCGGACGGGCGGAACCGGTCTTCACCGTACCGGCCGAGAACATCGTGCTCGGCACGCCGCAGACCGCGCCGGTGCCCGACGGGTACGCCGAGGTGTGGTTCGGCACCGGCTGCTTCTGGGGCGCCGAGGAGTTCTTCTGGGATGTGCCGGGCGTGTGGACCACGGCCGTCGGGTACGCCGGCGGATACACGCCGAACCCGACCTATGAGGAGGTCTGCACCGGCCGCACCGGGCACACCGAGGCGGTCCGGGTGGTGTACGACCCGGCGAAGGTGACGTTCGGAGAGCTGCTGAAGGTGTTCTGGGAGTCGCACGACCCGACCCAGGGCATGCGGCAGGGCAACGACCTCGGCTCGCAGTACCGGTCCGCGGTCTACTACACCTCCCCCGAGCAGCAGGCCGAGGCCGAGGCGTCGGCGGCGGCGTACGCGCCGGTGCTGAAGGATGCCGGGTACGGCGACATCACCACCGAGATCGCACCGGCCGGGACCTTCTACTACGCGGAGGACTACCACCAGCAGTACTTGTCGCCCGCGAAGAACCCGCACGGCTACCGCTGCCACAGCGCGACTGGCGTGCCGTTCCCGGTAGACGAGCTGACGCGGTCGGCGGAATCCGATCAGGGCGTTCGGGACTGAGCCGGCCACCACGCCCGGGCTGCGGCGAACGACGGGCAGCGGAAAAACGGCCCGGACGCATTGCCCGGGCCGCTGTCCAGAAGTAGGCGGGGTCTCACCAACCGGACTGCAGGGCTGCGTTGATCTGCGCCCGCAGAGCCTCCGGCTGCAGAGTTCCCAGCGCGCCACTCGCCGAGACCTTCTCCGTGTCGCTGTTCAGCTGCAGGCCGTTGACGAAGTAGCCGAAGGTGAAGAACCTCGGTGTAGTGACGCCGCCGGACTTGAACGGCACACCCGTCAGGCTGGTCTCGGACCAGTCGACTGTGTACGGGTAGCTGGCGCCGTACTGGTACGAGCCACCCTTGGCGATCCACGTCATCGAGTTGCAGAAGTTCGTCGCGACCGTCGAGGACTTCCCGAGCTTCACGGCCTCCTGCTGGACGATCGGGCAGATCGCCGACTTGAAGCCGCTGAAGTTGCCCTGGTTGACCATCCGGGTGCGGAAGGCCGACTGCCAGGTCGGATCGCTCACCACCGAGCCGTTCTGGAAGGACTCGTACACCTTGGACAGGTCGGACAGCGTGGTGGCGTTGTGCGGGGTCGCGCAGCCGATGTTGTGGTTGATCGCCGTCCCGGTCATGCCGATGGACGAGGCGAGCGACAGCATCGAGGACTTGCCGTACTTCTCCAGAATCCCGCGGGTCATCCGGTTGTCGGAGTTCCACATCATCCGCGAGTCGGCGTCCCTCAGGTCGGTCGTTGCGGTGGTGGCGTAGTTGTCCGGGCAGATGTCCTTGTCCTTCGGGTCGGCCATGTTGTTGAAGCGGTACGTGATGGGTGCGGAGTCCAGGACGCCCGACTCCTGGGCGTCGATCGACTTCAGGTGGTACAACGCCTTCAGCGACGAAGCCGGCTCGAACTGCTTGGCCTGCAGCAGGCCAGCCTGCTGACCGCCGCCAACCTCCTTGAGGTAGAACCCGTGCGATCCCGAGTCGAGCTTCGCGGCGACCTGGCCGTCCAACTTGGACTCGAGAGCGTTCAGGTTGTCGACGCCCACAGCGGCGACGTACTTGGTGGCACCTGAGTAGTAAGGTGACACGTCGAACAGCCGCTGACCGTCCTGCGTGGCCTTGGCCACCGCGTCTGTGATCGAGGAGCCGGTGTAGAACCGCCACTTGGGCCCACCCGAGTACATGATCGCGTTGTAGGTGCCAGTGTCGTTGTTGCGGTCGAGGTCGACCAGTCGGGAGTTGTTGGTGGTGGTCAGCGACTGGAGCTGTGCGGTCGTCTTGCCGTAGTACCAGGACCAGCCGGTGTTGTCGCTGCCGGTGTTGCTGCCGAATAGCGCGGTGTAGCTGCCGGTGCCCTGGATGCGGCCGAAGCTCACCATCCGGCTTGTCGACGTCACCTGCGAAGAGATGTACGACGGGCTGCCGTAGTAGAAGGACCACGGTTCCGCGTTGGCACCGGTGTTGGACACCATCACCGTGGCAAACCGGACACCGTCGGCCGTGTTGTAGCCGTGGATGGCGATCGGCCGGGCGTTGTTGGCGCCGGCCGTGCTGAGCACTTGGGCCGCCGTTTGCCCGTAGTACCACCACCAGCTGGTTCCGTAGGCGTTGGAGTTCTGCACCATGGTCACGGTGAATTTCAGCGGCGAGCCGCCCTCGACCTTGATGTCGGTGAGCCGCGCCCCGTTGGCACTCAGCTTGTCCGCAACGAACGCCGCGTCCACGCCGGTGTAGGACCACCAGCCCGCGGGAGAGCTGATCTGCCGGTCCTCCCCGGGGCCGACGGACGCCGTCGCCTGTTGCCCGAATGGCGTAAGCGCCAGGATCAGCCCCGCCAGGAGGCCCCCTGTGATCGCTCCGAATTTCTTGAATCGCATCTGCCGTGCTCCTGATTCCGGGCTCCACTCCGCGTGAGGCCCCCCAGTGGATGAGTTGTGGGCCCTGCGAACGGCCACGTCCACGACGCTAGAGATCAGAAGCGCGCGATGAATCCGACGAATGTCGCTCCAGGTAGCCGACCTTCCGTCGTGACCAGTCGAACCAGCGGCAGGAGTGGGACCGGTCAGGTGGGAGTCGTGAACTGGATGCGATTGCCGAGCTCGGCTCGGTTGCGCACGCCCAGCTTGCGGTAGATACGGGTCAGGTTGCCGGCGACGGTCCGGGGACTGAGGAAGAGCGCCGCGGCGACTTCCTTGGTGGTCATGCCCTGCGCCGTCAGCTCGGCGATCCGCTGCTCTGTCTCGGTCAGGTGCAATGGTGCGGGCGGACGCAGCCCGACGCGGCCGAGCTCGGCCCTGGCCCGATCCGCGAAGTCGGGCGCGCCGAGCCGCTCGAACTCCGAGAGCGCCTCGGTGAGGCAGGCGCGGGCCAGTGCCTTCTGCTTGAACCGCCGGTGCACCTGGCCCTTGGTCAGCTGCGCGTTCGCCCAGTCGAACGGACGGCCCAAGTCGTCGTATCGCTGCACTGCGTCCTCGGCGGCAAGGATCGCGGCAGCCGCATCACCGGCGGCGGCGGATAACAGCGCGCGGCATCGCGCAGCACCCGCCAGTGCCGAGCGGCGTCCGACCTGCCGGGCCTCGGCCGTGTAGCTGTCGAGGACCATGGCTGCCCTGTCGATTCGCCCTGCCGCGGCTAGCGCCTCGATGTAGTAAGGCGCGATCCAGTTGAACCCCGGCTCGCGGCTATTGCTGCCCGACCGCAGCTCGGCGTGCCTGGCCAGGTCGGTCGCGGCACCCGCCGGGTCACCGCGGGCCAGTTCGCAGAAGCCGAGCAGCGCCCTGCCCAGCAGTTCCGAGCCCATATCGTCGGTACCGCTGCCGGCGTCGACCAGTTCACGTCCGACAACCTCGGCCTCGCCGGTGCGTCCCGTGTGCGCCTGCACCCAGCCCAAGTCCCACCGCGCGATCAGGACCGCGAAGTCCTGCCCTGTGCGTTCCGAGTAGTCCAGCCCGTCCCGCGCGTACCGCTCGGCGACCTGCCAGTTGCCCGCCCACAGCTCGAGGAGCGAGAGATGACCGACGGCCTCGGGGAGTGACCCGTGGTCGCCCTCGTCAACGGCCGTGTGGTGCGCTTCCAGGAACAGTTGGCGGGCCCGGTCGAGCTCATCGGCGTACATCAGCATGAAGGCGTAGTTGGTGATCGTGCGGTTGCACACCGGCAGTCGTACGCTGCCTGCCTCGAGCTCGATCGCCCGGAGGCAGGCGTCGTGGTCGAGCCCGCGGCCGGCTCGGAACGAGGTCTCGGCGAGTGCTGCGAGAGCGGCCGCGAGCTTGCCCGGATCCGCCTCCGGCTGTTGGTCGAGCAAGGTGATCGCGCTGCGGGCATGGTGGAGCGCGATCTCGATATCGTCGGTTCGCGCGAGCGTCAGCACCACGTGGATGTCCGCGGCCAGGCTGTCGTCACCAGCCAGCTCGAGCGCCTGATAGGCGAGCCTGGCAGCGTGTGACCACGGCTCCGCGTTGACGGCGATCCGGGCCAGCTCGTACAGCGCTGTGGCACGGTGCGCCGGGCTGGGATCGGTTGCGGCGACCGCCTCGAGCTCGCGCCGGGCCTCGTCGGAATCGCCGGCGCGGAACAGCAGGCCACCGAGGGCGAGATGCCGCGCGGACGCGTTCGGATCACCTGCGGGCGTGGCGCGCAGGGCGAGCCGGCAGGTGTCGATGGCGGCGTGCAACGCCCCGCGGCGAAGCGCCCGGTCCCGTGCATCGTCGAGTACGGCGGCCACCGCGGCGTCCGGCCCATCCGTACCGAGCGCCAGATGCCGGGCCCTTTCCTCCGGCTCCTCCACCACCTCCGCGAGCCGGGTGTGCAGCCGGGATCGCTCGCTTCCGACCAGGCTGTCGTATGCCGCCGCGGCGAAAAGAGGGTGGCAGAACTCCACGTGGATGCCGGTGACCTTCGCCAGTCCGGCTCGCTCGGCCGGGACCAGAGCCTTGTCGAGCCCCAACGGACGCAGGTGCCGCACGGTCGGCCGCGTCAGCGCCGCAGCCGCCGCGAGAGCCATCCCGGCATGCTCCGGCAGAGCTCGCAGGCGGGCGCCGATCACGTCCTGGAGGGAGGGCGGCAGCCGCACCTCGTTGTACGACGACCCGGGTCCGGCATGAACCAGGGCCCGGGCGATCTCGACGGCGTACAAGGGGTTCCCGGCGCTGACCTGGACGGCTCTGCGGATCACCGGTCCGGGTACGGCGCCGGCCAGCTGCCGGAGCACGACCCGCTCGCAGGCAGCGGGCTCGAGCGGTGGAACGGGGAACCGCTCGCCGACGCCCACAAGGGCCGACACCAGGTCGGGCTCGGGCTCAACGCTCTGCGTTCGCCAGGACAGCAGCAGGCCCAGGCCGCGGTCGGGCATCCGACGGGCGACGAACCCCAAGACAGCGGCCGTCTCCACGTCTAGGAACTGGATGTCGTCGACCGCGACCAGGACGGGTCCGTCAGCGGCGAGGTCGCGCAGCAACGTCCCACAGGCCACCGCCACTGAGCGGGGATCGGCCTCCGTCCAAGACGGGTGGTCGCGCAGCAGGGCGGCCGCCAGCGCGGCGTGCTGGGGACCGGGCAATGCCGCAAGCTCGGTGTCGTCGAGACCGGCGAACAGGTCGATCAGCGCCGAGCCGACCAGGCGTGTCTCGGCCTGTGAGGGCCGTGCCTGGAACACCCGCCAGCCCCGTCGGCGGGCCTGGTCCACAATGCCGGCCCAGCAGTGGGTCTTCCCGATCCCGGCGGGTCCCTCGATCATCAACGCGGTGGACCGTTGCGTCATGGCGTCGAGAAAGGCCCCCTGCACCACGGGTGTGACAGCCGCGTCCGACATGACGCGCCCCCTTTGCACCGATCACGCCCAGCCTAGGTCGTCCCACACCCTGTCGCGAGGGCCGGGCCGGTCAGGCGGTTCTCCCCCGGGGCATTGATCAGGCCAGTCCCAGCCGCGTGCCGCGTCGGGGTCGCACGGTCGGAAGGGCGGTCGCCAGCCAGATCAGTACTTCCAGACCCCGATCTGGTGCCCGTCCAGGTCGCGCATCACCAGCTGACCGTGCCGGGCGGGAACGTCGAACACCAGCCAGCCGGACACCTGCTCGCCGCGGTTGAGCACCACCGGATCCAGAAGCGGATCGAACGCGGTCGAGCCGGTGATCACGTCCCCCGGGTAGTTGCGGCCGCCCACCAGCGCGGTGAACTCGATGAGGTCCTGCCCGTCAGCGAGTGCGCGTAGCTTCACGTACGCGCCCATGTATAGGCCGTGCTGGGGGCGGTCGAACTCATCGCCGGTGGAGAACTTCAGCCGCGTGACGGTGGCCTGGAGCTGGGCGTTACCCACCTCGTCGTACACCGTCAACGTGTCACCGATCCTCCCGGTCGGGGTCGGCGGTCGCGTCACCGGCCAGACTGTGGCCGGCACGAAATGCACCGTCCCCTGAAGGTCGTCGACCACGGTCCGCACGACCTGGCGCTTGCTCCCCAGTGAAATGGTGCACGCGATCGTCCCGCCGACGTCGATGACCTGCACGCGCGGCGTACCGCAGCCGACCGTGGCACCTGCGGCCTGCGCCGGCAGCCGTGACCGAATCTGACGGATGACCTCGTTTGTGTCGATGAGGACCTTGACCGGCACCATCGTGTAGTCGTACTCCTCCATGTCGCCGTCGGTTCTCACATGGCTCAGGGTCACCGTCACCGGCAGTTGGCTGTCCGCCACCTCGGCGGTGCACTGCAAGGTCGCGCCCTCGGCCAGCTTGACCCCTTCGGGACAGGTGACGCTGCCGATCTGCACGCCGGGCACCTGCTCGCGCAGGTACGTGCGCACCCTCTCCGCCATGCTGCGCGAGTCGACCGTATGCTCGCCGCTGCTGACGTTGACGGAGCAGCTGGCAAGTAGCGCCGCAGCCAGGAGCACGATGGCGGCCACCGAGCACTCCGCGTGAACTCCCATATCCGCGAATCGAAATGGTCGGCGTGGTGTGGGCGTCGGCTCTCGGAGAGCCGCCCTTTGACTGTTGATGGTTCGCACCAGGCCCCCTCGCGGTGCGACGCGGCGAGGGTTGCGTGCCCGCAAGTATTTCTGAGCTTCGTAGGCCGGCATGCAGCCCAGATGGGCCGGCCGCAGCTGCAGCGACCTCCTTGACGACGCATTCCGCCGAGTCAGATGGGCGGCGGCTCCCTCGCGTCGCGGTCCGCAGTCCTCACCTTGGGGACGTTACTCCTCGCCGCTGCCACAGCGCCATCGTCCGCTTCCCACTCGAAGCGTTGACTGAGAGTCAGTGCGGCGGCGGATTTCGCGGCCACCGCCGGGTGCCGTGACTGTCAGGCCGGCAGGGCCAGGTCGCGGTGGCGCAAGGAGACCAGGCCCGTCAGCGCGAGGGCGGCGACGACCGCGAGCAGCGCGAGAACGGGAGCGGCCGTGAGCGGAACCGCCGGTACCTTCGGGACGTGCGTGAACGGGGACAGGTCCTGCACCCACTGCGGCAACTTCAGGGTGTCACCGAACAGCGGACCGACCAGGATGGCCGCCATCAGCACCGCCCAGGACACCGCACCGGCGTACCGGGGAACCAGGCCGACCGCGGCGATCACGATCGCGCCGATCACGAGGACCGCCGGAAGCTGGACGATGCTTGCGGCGAGCAACATTCTCAACTGCCCGGCCGGGTCGCCGAGCACGCCACCCGCTGCCAGCGCCGTGCCGAGCGTGAACAGCAGCACCACGGCGGTCGCACCGAGCACCGTGATGACGGCGTGACCGGCCACCCACCGGAACCGGCTGGTCGCGGTTGCCAGCACCGGCTCCAGTGGACCGTCAGCCTCCTCGCTGCGCAGGCGCAGCAGCACCTGGACGGCGTAGATCGCAGCCGCCATACCCGCCATTTGCATGATCGAGGCGCGATAGGCATCGAGGATCGCGTCGCTGCCGCCCATTCGCGTGTACCAGTCGCGGGAAGTGCCGGTCGAGTCCCTGACCTGACCGACCAGACCGCCCATCACCAACCCGAAGCCGAACAGGCCGACGGCCCAGCCGAGCAGCGCGCCGCGCTGCAGCCGCAATGCCAGCCCGAGCGTGCTGCGTAACGCACGGCCGGCCTGCGCGTGGCCGGTGCGCTGCGGCAGCATGCCGTGCCCGAAGTCGCGGCGTCCGACAAGCACAGGCGCGGCGACCGCACAGACAGCGAACAGTCCGACCGCCAGCGCCAGCGGCCACCAGTTGTCGCCACCGAACGGCCGCATCTGCTGACCCCAGCCGATCGGCGACAGCCAGGCCGGCCAGGCGCTCTGCACCCACAGACCGCTCGGGTCCGGGTGCCCGGCCATGTTGCCGATCCCGCTCGTCAGGAACGCCAGGCCGAGGACACCGGCGGCCATGCCACTGGCGCCACGGGTACTCGAGGTGAGCTGACTGGTGACCGCGGCGACGCCGGCGAACGCCAGGCCGACGGCCGCGACGGCGGCGCCCGCGGTGAACGATCCGGCCGCGGGCTGTCCGGCGGCGACCATTGCAAGGCCCATCACCGCGGCCAGTACGACGTTCATGGCGACCGTCACGATCAGTGCGGCGGCCAAAGGGGCGTGGCGGCCCACGACGGCCGCACCGATCAGCTCGGCGCGGCCGGTCTCCTCGCCCTGCCGGGTGTGCCGCACCACCGCGAACGTGCTCATCAGGGCGGCGAGCACCGCGACCAGCAGGAAGTCCCGGACCATCGTGTACGCACCGACACTGGCGCCCGACGCCAGGCCGAGCATCCGGATCCCGGGGCTGGCGGCCGTCACCCGCATCTCCTGGATCAGGTCCGCGACGGTGCTGAGCTCCTCGGCCCACAGTGCGGTGGTCGCGGCCAGGAAGCCGGCCAGTGCCAGTACCCAGACGGGTGCGGTGAACCTGTCGCGCCGCAGCGCGAGCCGGATCATCCGGCCGGTGCCGGCGAACGCGTTCACCGCACACCTGCCAGCTCGGTGTCCGTGCGCCCGGACGCGATCTCGTCGCCGTAGTGGCGCAGGAACAACTCCTCCAGGGTGGGCGGCGAGCTCGCAAGAGACCGCACGTCGAGCGCGACCAGCCGCTCCAGCACGTGGTTGAGCTCGTCCTGTTCAACGCTGAACCGCGTCCGCGGTCCGTCCAGGCTCAGGTCGTGCACCCCGGGCAGGCCGGCCAGCCCGTCGACCGACCGCGAGGTCTCCACGACCACGCACGTCCGGGTCAGGTGCCGCAGCTGGTGCAAGGTGCCCGACTCCGCGGTCCGGCCGGCGCGCACGATGGTGACCCGGTCGCACAGCGCCTCGACCTCGGACAGGATGTGGCTGGACAGCAGCACGGTGCGACCGGACTCACGCCGTTCGCGGACCACGTCCTGGAACACCGTCTCCATCAACGGGTCGAGGCCGGAGGTCGGCTCGTCGAGAAGGTACAGCTCGACGTCTGACGCGAACGCAGCGACCAGCGCCACCTTCTGCCGGTTGCCCTTGGAGTAGGCACGGCATCGCTTCGTCGGGTCCAGCGCGAAACGCTGCAGCAGCTCTGCCCGCCGCACGCGGTCGAGACCGCCGCGCAGCGTTCCCAGCAGGTCGATCACCTCACCACCGGTGAGGTTCGGCCACAGGTTCACCTCCCCTGGCACGTACGCCAGCCGCCGGTGCAGGGTGGCCGCGTCCCTCCACGGGTCGCCGCCCAGCAACCAGACGTCGCCGGCGTCGCGTCTCAGCAGCCCGAGCAGGACACGGATCGTGGTGGTCTTCCCCGCCCCGTTCGGTCCAAGGAAACCGTGCACCTCCCCGGCTGACACGGTCAGGTCCAGATGGTCGAGCGCCCGGGTCGATCCGAAGTCCTTCATCAGCCCGGACACCACGATCGGAGCCGTCATGTTGCTCACCTCGTCCGGTATGAGCGGCCTGAGATCAACGTCTCTCCGGCCCCGGCGGGATCGCAGAGGCGACCGGCCCCAACCGGATGGCCGGAAGTCCCGCCGCCATAGCGCTACCGGCGCACGACATCGCCAGGCGTGCGGCGGCGCTGTTCGAGGGAGTGGACCGGGGCGAAAGCCGGTCACGGCCGTTGATTCACGGCAAGAGATCGTCCGGGATCTGATCTACCGTGATGGCCATGACCGAGCACTATCTCACCGGCAAAGTGTTCGAGCACGTCGATCTGAGCGGGGCCCGGTTCCGCAATGTCGATCTGAGCGGCGCACGGTACGAGGGCGTCCGGCTCAGCGGAACGGTGATGCGCGGCGTGGAGCTGGGCGACGTGCGCATCGACGGCGAGATCCAGCACCTCACGATCAACGGGGTGGACGTCGCACCGCTTGTGGAGGCGGAGCTCGACCGCCGGTACCCGGACCGCCCCAAGATGCGGCCGACCGATGCCGCGGGGTTCCGCGAGGCGTGGGACCTCGTCGAGCGCTTGTGGGACGGAACGGTCGCACAGGCCCGCGGGATGCGGCCGGAGCAGCTGCACGAACGGGTGGACGGGGAGTGGTCGTTCATCGAGACGCAGCGCCACCTGGTGTTCGCCACCGATGCGTGGATCAGGCGCGCGATTCTCGGGGATCCGACGCCCTGGGACCCGCTCGACCTGCCGTTCGACGAAATGGACGACGCCCCGGGTGTGCCGCGCGACCGCGACGTACGCCCGTCCCTGGACGAGGTGCTGGCCCTGCGGAAGGACCGGATGGCCTCGATGCGCCAGGTGCTCGACGACCTCACCGACGACCAGCTGGACGGCCACACCGAGCCGGTCTCCGGGCCGGGCTGGCCGGAGCCGAACAGCTATCCGGTCCGGGAGTGCCTGCTCTGCATCCTGAACGAGGAGTGGCAGCACCGCCTGTACGCCGAGCGGGACCTCGACGCCCTCGAACGGTCCGCGGGCTGACGCTCACGCAGGCGGCGCGACCGTGGCGTCGGGTTGGTTCGAGCGCCGCAGCGACTCGGCGACGAACCCGTTGGCCTTCAGCTCCTCGACCAGGTTCCGGAGGAACTCGACGGTCTCCGGCCGCCGCGCCTTCGTCGTACCCACCGCCTGCCGGATCTGCATGAACCGGCCGTCGATCAGCCGGACGTCCGGATGCGCGGCGACGTACGCGGTCATCGGCTGCCGGATGCCGGCCACCACCTCCAGGCTCTGCGCGCGGAACGCGTCGACTCCATCCTCGCCGCGGACGACGCTCGCGTGTTGCAGCGTGCGCGAGAGGTACAGGTCGTATGCCGAGCCACGCTTCACGCCGATCCGCATGCCCCGACGGTCGACGTCAGCCGTCGTGGTGATGGCCGAGTCCTGTGGGACGGCGAACACGCCCTCGATCACGACGTACGGCGCGGTGAACGCGACCTCGGCCTCACGCGCGGGCTCGATCGCCAGGAAGCACAGGTCGGCCTCGCCGGCCAGCATCGCCTCGTAGGACTTCCGCGCAGCGTCGAAGCAGCGAAGCTCCACCGGCAGGTCCAGCCGCGCGCCGACCTCACGCGCGAGGTCGACCGTCACGCCGGTGGGTGCCGCGGGCGTGCCCTGGGCCAGTACCGGATTGCC
>DASRHY010000227.1:0-105906 GCA_035650275.1 Kribbellaceae bacterium
CGATCGACCCGAAGCGCAAGCTGACGATCGTCGGAGCCCGCGAGCACAACCTGCGCGATATCGACGTGGACATCCCGCTCGGCTGCCTGGTCGCGGTCACCGGGGTCTCCGGCTCCGGCAAGTCCTCGCTGATCAACGACATCCTGGCCACCGTGCTGGCCAACAAGCTCAACGGCGCCCGGCAGGTCCCCGGCCGACTCACCCGGATCAGCGGTCTGGACGGGCTGGACAAGCTGGTGCGGGTCGACCAGTCCCCGATCGGGCGCACCCCGCGTTCCAACGCGGCCACCTACACCGGCGTGTGGGATCAGGTGCGCAAGCTGTTCGCGGCCACCACCGAGGCCAAGGTGCGCGGCTACCAGCCCGGCCGGTTCTCGTTCAACGTCAAGGGTGGCCGCTGCGAGGCGTGTTCAGGCGACGGCACCATCAAGATCGAGATGAACTTCCTGCCCGACGTGTACGTGCCGTGCGAGGTGTGCCACGGCGCCCGGTACAACCGCGAGACGCTCGAGGTGCACTACAAGGGCAAGACCGTCTCGGACGTGCTGGACATGTCGATCGAGGAGGCGGCCGACTTCTTCGCCGCGATACCGGCGATCTCCCGGCACCTGGTCACGCTGAACGAGGTCGGCCTCGGGTACGTCCGGCTCGGCCAGCCCGCGCCGACGCTGTCCGGTGGTGAGGCGCAGCGGGTCAAGCTCGCGTCGGAGCTGCAGAAGCGGTCCACCGGCCGGACCGTGTACGTGCTCGACGAGCCGACCACCGGTCTGCACTTCGAGGACATCCGCAAGCTGCTCGGCGTGCTGAGCAGCCTGGTCGACAAGGGCAACTCGGTGCTGGTCATCGAGCACAACCTGGACGTGATCAAGACCGCCGACTGGATCGTCGACCTCGGACCGGACGGCGGCATCCGCGGCGGCACCCTGGTGGCCGAGGGCACGCCCGAGGACGTGGCCCGCAACGCCGCGTCGTACACGGGTCAGTACCTGGCCGAGATCCTCGCCGGCCGTGCCAGCAAGCCGAGCGCCAAGAAGGCCGCAGCACGCAGGACGGCAGGCCCGAAGTCGAACTCGAAGTCGGCCTCGAAGTCGGCCGCAGCTGCCACGAAGAATGCGGTCGCGACGACGACGGCGCGCAAGCCCGCGAAGAAGGCCGCTGCGTCACGCAGGACGAGGTAACGGTCTGAGCCGGGCGCACGAGCGGTCGAGCGCTGCGTGCGGTGACGGCAGCGTCCTCGGCGTACACCCCTGTCGTTCCTGGCATTTTGGACACGATGCGGCGCCAGGTGAACCGAGTGGGGCCGCATCTCGTTGTTACCAGTGTCGTATGAAAAGAGGAGCGTTCAACTATCTCCCCCCAAGACCGGCTTGGAAGGACTGATTCGATGAGCACCCAGCCCTCAGCCTCGTCCCGTACGCCCGACGAGACCGTGCGCGACCGCCGTACCGTGTTGCGCAGCGCGGCCGTGATCGGACTCGCGGGGGCGGCGACTCCGCTGCTCGCCGCCTGCGGCGACGACGGCTCGACGGCGGGCGGCGCGACCACCCCGACGAGCAGTGCGCCGGCGAGCAGTGCGCCGACGAGCAGTGCACCGGCAGAGACGTCCGCCCCGGCGACGTCCGCGCCGAGCAGTGCGGGCGGGGGAGGCCCGGTGCTCGGACCGACCAGTGACGTACCGGTGGGCGGCGGCAAGGTGTACAAGGACGCGAAGATCGTCGTCACCCAGCCGACGGCCGGTCAGTACAAGGGGTTCACCGCGGTCTGCACGCACATGAACTGCGTGCTGGCCGACGTGGCCGGCGGCACCATCAACTGCGGGTGCCACGGCAGCAAGTTCAACGTCGCGGACGGCACGGTGGCCAGGGGCCCGGCGTCCAGCCAGCTCGCCGCGGCCGACATCACGGTCCATGGAAACCAGATCCACGGACCTGCCTGACCCCTGGGGAGGGGCCGCAGGAACGGGCCCGGCCGAAAACGGGCCGGGCCCTTCCTGTGTGACTGTTTGACCGTGGATCCGGCGGCTGATTGGTTCGTTCAGCCGTTCGGACCGGGGAGGGCCGGCTCGCGTCCGGCGATCGCTTCCGCGAAAAGCAGGGGAAATCCTTCACCGCCGTCGCGAACGAGCCGGGCGCGCACGGTCTTGGCGGGACCCCTCGGAGGCAGTCGGAGGCGGAACATAGGGTGGATGCGTGGCCGATCCCGCGTCGTACCGTCCCGCTCCGGGCTCGATCCCGGACAAGCCGGGCGTGTACAGGTTCTCCGACTCCTCGGGCCGGGTGATCTACGTCGGCAAGGCGAAGAGCCTGCGCGCCCGGCTGTCGTCGTACTTCCAGGACATCGCGAACCTGCACCCGCGTACCCAGGGGATGGTCAACAGCGCCGCGAAGGTGGACTGGACCGTGGTCGGCAGCGAGGTCGAGGCCTTCCAGCTCGAGTACTCCTGGATCAAGGAGTACGACCCGCGGTTCAACGTGAAGTACCGCGACGACAAGTCGTACCCGTGGCTGGCGATCACGCTGGACGAGGAGTACCCGCGGGTTATGGTCGGGCGGGGTGCCAAGAAGAAGGGCGTCAAGTACTTCGGTCCGTACAGCCACGCGTGGGCGATCCGGGAGACCGTCGACCTGCTGCTGCGGGTGTTCCCGATGCGGTCCTGCAGCAAGGGCGTGTTCAACCGGCACCGGCAGATCGGCCGCCCGTGCCTGCTGGGGTATATCGGCAAGTGCTCCGCCCCGTGCGTCGGTACGGTCACGCCCGAGGAGCACCGTGCGATCGTCGACGACTTCGTCGCGTTCCTGTCCGGCCAGACCGCGTCGTACGTGCGCCGGCTGGAGAAGGAGATGCGCGCTGCCGCGGCCGAGCTGGAGTACGAGCAGGCGGCGAAGATCCGCGACGACCTGGCCGCGCTGAACAAGGCCCTGGCGAAGAACACCGTGGTGCTCGGGGACGGCACCGATACCGACGTGGTCGCGCTGGTGGAGGACCCGCTCGAGGTGGCGGTGCAGATCTTCTACGTGCGCGGCGGCCGGGTCCGCGGGCAGCGTGGCTGGATCGCGGACAAGGCCGACGGCACCGAGGGTGCGGCCGAGCTGGTGGAGAAGTTCCTGCAGCAGTTGTACGCCGGGGAGTCCGGCGACGCGATCCCGCGGGAGATCCTGGTGCCGGCGCTGCCCGACGCCCACGAGGCGTTGGCGGCCTGGCTGACCGAGCTGCGCGGGTCCCGGGTCGCGATCCGGGTGCCGCAGCGCGGCGACAAGAAGACGCTGATCGAGACCGTCGAGCAGAACGCCAAGCAGACGCTGGCGATGCACAAGACCAAGCGGGCCAGCGATCTGACCGCCCGGAACCTGGCACTCGAGGAGATCCAGGACGCGCTCGGGCTGGACGAGGCGCCGCTGCGGATCGAGTGCTACGACGTGTCGAACCTGCAGGGCACCGAGGTGGTCGCCTCGATGGTGGTGTTCGAGGACGGCCTGGCGCGCAAGTCCGAGTACCGGCGGTTCGTGATCCGCGGTGTGGACGGTCAGAACGACGTCGCCTCGATCCACGAGGTGCTGACCCGGCGGTTCCGGCGGCTGCTGGACGACCGGAAGGTGGTCGAGTCCGACATCTCGCAGCTGATCGACCCGGAGACCGGGCGCGCGAAGAAGTTCGCCTACGCGCCGAGCCTGGTCGTGGTCGACGGTGGCCCGCCGCAGGTGGCGGCCGCCCGGCAGGCGATGGACGAGCTCGGGGTCGGCGACATCCCGGTCTGCGGGCTGGCGAAGCGGCTGGAAGAGGTCTGGCTGCCGGACACCGAGGACCCGGTCATCATGTCCCGGACCTCGGAGGGCCTGTACCTGTTGCAGCGGCTGCGCGACGAGGCGCACCGGTTCGCGATCACGCACCACCGCAGCCGCCGGTCGAAGTCGATGGTGGAGTCGGTGCTGGACGACGTGCCCGGGCTCGGCGAGGTCCGCCGCAAGACCCTGCTCCGGCACTTCGGCTCGCTGAAGAAGTTGCGGCAGGCAACCGTCGACGAGGTCGCCGTGCTGCCCGGTTTCGGGCGCCGTACCGCCGAGGCCGTGGTCGCGGCGGTTAACAGTGTGGCAACACGTGCCGACACGGGCCGGGCGCCGGCGGTGAACACCGCCACGGGCGAGATACTGGACGACGTGAGCCCAGCCGACGGTGCCGCTTCCAACGGGACCGCATCGGACGGGACCGTATCCACCGGGGATGGGACCTAGGTCGTGGAGACCAACAACCTGATCATCGTGTCCGGCATGTCCGGTGCCGGCCGCAGCTCGGTGGCCGACGTGCTGGAGGACCTCGGCTGGTTCGTGGTCGACAACCTGCCGCCGATGTTCCTGGCCCCGATGGTGGAGCAGACGATCGGCTCGGGGACGACCCGGCTCGCCGTGGTGGTGGACGTCCGCACCGGTCCGTTCTTCGAGTCGCTGGAACCGGCCCTGGTGGAGCTGCGCGAGCACGGCTACCGGCCGGTGACGCTGTTCCTGGAGGCGTCCGACGACGTGATCGTCCGGCGGCAGGAGAGCGTACGACGCCCGCACCCGCTGCAGGGCGAGGGCCGGCTGCTGGACGGTATCCAGCGGGAGCGCGAGATGCTGCGCGACCTGCGCGCGGTCGCGGATCTGGTGATCGACACCTCGAACCTGAACGTGCACCAGCTCAGCGCCAAGATCGTGAACGCGTTCGGCGATACGGACAACACCGAGCTGCGCGCCACCGTGGTGTCGTTCGGGTTCAAGTACGGGATCCCGGTGGACGCCGACGTGGTGGCCGACATGCGGTTCGTGCCGAACCCGTACTGGCAGCCGGACCTGCGGCACCTGACCGGGCGGGACAAGCCGGTCGCCGACTACGTGCTGGACAACCCGCTGGCACAGCAGTTCCTGGAGGACTACTCGGCGGTGCTGGAGACGTTGCGAGTCGGGTACCTGAACGAGGGCAAGCGCTTCGTCACGGTCGCGATCGGCTGCACCGGCGGCCAGCACCGCAGCGTCGCGATGGCTGAGGCGATCGCGCGCAGGCTGCGCGACAAGGGCTCGCCCACGCTCGTCGTACACCGCGACCTCGGGCGTGAGTAGCCCAACCAGTCTGCGGGTTCGGGGTCGGTGGCGGGACCTCGGTTGGTGGCCCTAACGTTGCTCCAATGACTCGCCGCAGGGTGGGGGTCGGCGACCGTGCCAGGCCCTGAGACCGTTCCAATGACTCACCGCACTCTGGGGTCGGGGGAGACGCCCGAGGTGGTGGCCCTCGGCGGCGGCCATGGCCTGGCTGCGTCGCTGGCGGCGCTGCGACTCGTCACCGACCACCTGACCGCGGTCGTCACTGTGGCGGACAACGGCGGCTCGTCCGGGCGGCTGCGGAGCGAGCTCGGTGTGCTGCCGCCGGGCGACCTGCGGATGGCGCTGGCCGCGCTGTGCCGCGACGACGAGTGGGGCCGGACCTGGGCCGACGTGCTGCAGCACCGCTTCACCAGCGGCGGCGAGCTGCACAACCACGCGGTCGGCAACCTGCTCATCGTGGCGCTCTGGGAGCTGCTCGGCGACGCCGTCGACGGGCTCGACTGGGTGGCCCGGCTGCTCGGCGCCGAGGGCCGGGTGCTGCCGATGTCCGCGGTACCGCTGGACATCATCGCCCGGGTGGTCGGGCACGACCCGGAGCGACCGGACGACGTGACCGAGGTGCGGGGCCAGGTCGAGGTGGCGACCACCCCCGGCCGGGTGGTCGACGTGGCGCTGGACCCGGCCGACCCGCCCGCCTGCGCCGAGGCCGTCGCGGCCGTCGAGACGGCGGACTGGGTGGTGGTCGGACCGGGGTCGTGGTTCACCTCGGTGATCCCGAACCTGCTCGTACCGGCGCTGGCCCGGGCGTTGCAGAGCACCGCCGCGCGTAGGCTGGTCACGCTGAACCTGGGCGCGCAGGAGGGCGAGACCGACGGCTTCTCGCCGGAGACGCACCTGGAGGTGCTTGCCGGGCATGCTCCGGAGCTGCGGATCGACGTCGTACTCGCCGACGCGGCCCACGTCACCGACGCCCGGTCGCTGCGTCGTACCGCCGAAGGTCTCGGCGCCGAGCTGGTCGTCGCCGACGTCGCCACCCCTGGCCCGGATCTGCGTCACGACCCGCTCCGGCTGGCGGCCACGTACCGCGAGATCCTGCGCTGACAAGGTCGCCTCAATCACCCCGGGGGAGGGGCGAGGGCCTTTGACACTCGTGACAGGATCTGGGCATGGCGATGACTGCACAGGTGAAGGCCGAGCTGGCCAGCATCCAGGTGACGAAACCGTGCTGCCGGAAGGCCGAGGTTTCCTCGATGCTGCGGTTCGCCGGCGGGCTCCACCTGGTGTCCGGACGGATCGTCGTCGAGGCAGAGCTCGACAGCGGCCAGGTCGCGCGCCGGCTGCGCAAGGACATCGCCGAGATCTTCGGGCACGCGTCGGACGTCGTGGTGATCTCGCCGTCCGGTATCCGCAAGCAGACCAAGTACGTCGTCCGGGTGGTGCGCGACGGCGAGGCGCTGGCCCGGCAGACCGGGCTGGTCGACAACCGCGGCCGTCCGGTTCGCGGCCTGCCGCCCGCGGTGGTGTCCGGCGCGACCTGTGACGCGGTCGCCGCCTGGCGTGGTGCGTTCCTGGCCCATGGCTCGCTGACCGAGCCGGGCAGGTCGTCGTCGCTCGAGGTGACCTGTCCCGGTCCGGAGGCGGCGCTGGCTCTGGTCGGTGCGGCCCGACGGCTCGGGATCTCGTCCAAGGCCCGTGAGGTCCGCAACGTGGACCGGGTGGTGATCCGCGACGGCGACGCGATCGGCGCGCTGCTCACCCGGCTCGGCGCCCACGAGTCCGTGCTGGCCTGGGAGGAACGCCGCATGCGCCGAGAGGTGCGGGCGACCGCGAACCGGCTGGCCAACTTCGACGACGCGAACCTGCGCCGGTCGGCCCGTGCCGCGGTCGCGGCCGGCGCCCGGGTGGAGCGGGCGCTGGAGATCCTCGGCGACGACGTGCCCGACCACCTGCAGATCGCCGGCAAGCTGCGGCTGGAGCACAAGCAGGCCAGCCTCGAGGAGCTCGGCCAGCTGCACGAGCCGGCCCTCACCAAGGACGCCGTGGCCGGCCGGATCCGGCGGCTGCTGGCGATGGCCGACAAGCGTGCCGCCGATCTCGGCATCCCCAACACCGAGGCCAGCCTGACGCCGGAGATGCTCGAAGACCCGGCCTGAGCCACCCGGTGGCCCGGGGTCGCCGAAGGATTTCCCTACACATCGTGGTCACAGGGACACAGAGGGCTGCTGTGCCGTTTCGCTCGGGCCCGCGCCGAGGCAGGGTGTGCCCACCCATTGCTGCGCGGGAAGCAGCCCCCCGAGATGTTTCGGAGTCCTCATGATGCGTATGCAAAGAGCCGGACTTGCCGGCGCGGCGATCGCCGCAATGCTCGGCGTCGCCGGCCTGACCAGCGCCCAGGCCGCCGCACCGGCCGACGGCACACCGTCGCCCGTCGCCGCGGCGCGCGTCAGTGCCACCGGCCTCGACCTCGGACAGGCCGCCGACCTGACGGTTCGCGACGTCGTCATGGACGCCGACGGCGGCAGCCACGTCCGCTTCGACCGGACCTACCGGGGCCTCGAGGTGGTCGGCGGCGACTTCGTCGTCCACCAGGACAGGGCCGGCGCGGCCCGGTCCACCTCGGGCGGCGTTCGCGGCCTGAGCGTGTCCACCAAGCCGGCCGTGTCCGCCGGGACGGCTCGTGCTGCCGCCAAGGCCACGAAGTCCAGCAGCCAGCGGCTGGTCGTCTTCGTCACCGACGCGGGCGTCGCCCGGCTGGCCTACCAGGTGAACATCTCCGGCCGGGCTGCGAACGGGCAGCCGACCGGCACCGAGACGTACGTCGACGCGCAGAGCGGCAGCGTGCTCGACAGCTGGAGCACCGAGCAGAACGCCGACGGCACTGGCACCGGGCTGATCAACGGCACCGTTACGTTGTCGACGACGCAGAACGGCAGCACGTACTCGATGGTCGACCCGCTGCGCGGCAACAACGAGACCCACAACGGGCCGGCCACCAGCGCGCCGATCTTCACCGACGCCGACAACGTCTGGGGCGACGGCACCGTGGCGAACCCGCAGTCGGCCGGCGTCGACGCCCACTACGGCATCAGCGAGACCTGGGACTACTACAAGAACGTCCACAGCCGCAACGGCATCGGCGACGACGGCGTCGGCGCACGATCGTTCGTGCACGACGGTGCGTACGTGAACGCGTCCTGGAACGACTCCTGCTTCTGCATGCGGTACGGAGACGGCGACGGCTCGACGTACCGTCCGCTGGTGGCACTGGACGTGGCCGGGCACGAGATGAGCCACGGAGTCACCAGCCGTTCGGCGGGCCTGCGCTACAGCGGCGAGTCCGGCGGCCTGAACGAGTCCACCTCGGACATCTTCGGCTCCTCGGTCGAGTTCTTCGCCGGCAACGCCAACGACGTCGGTGACTACCTCATCGGCGAGGAGATCTTCTACACCTACAACCCGGCGACGAACTGGCTGCGCCGGATGGACCACCCGTCACTGGACGGCTCCAGCGCGGACTCCTGGTTCCGCAAGGTCGGCCAGCTCAACGTGCACTACTCGTCCGGTGTCGGCAACCACTGGTTCTACCTGCTGTCCGAAGGAAGCGGCGCCAAGACGATCAACGGCATCGAGTACAACAGCCCGACGGCCAACGGCGTCACGGTCACCGGCATCACCCGGGCCAAGGCGGAGAGGATCTGGTACCGCACGCTGACGACGTACCTGACCTCGCGGTCGAAGTACGCCGACGCGCGCACCGGGTCGATCCAGGCCGCGACCGACCTGTACGGCGCGGGCAGCGCGGAGGTCTCGGCCGTCGCCGGCGCCTGGACGGCGGTCAACGTGCTCTGATCCCGCTGCGGATCGGCATACCTCACCTGCGCCCCGCGGACCGGCTCACGGTCCGCGGGGCGCTCGCATCTGGTCTGAGGGGCGGGCTGACCAGTGGCCGCGGTGGGCGGTTCGGATAGTGTTTCGCGGGTAGCGGCGTGCGCAGCGAAGCGTATGCAGAAGCACGGCATCTCACAGCCACATCCGAGGAGACGTAGTCCCGTGACCGTACGCGTAGGAATCAACGGCTTCGGCCGGATCGGCCGCAACTTCTTCCGCGCCGTGCTGGCGTCGAAGGCTGACATCGAGGTGGTCGCCGTCAACGACCTCGTCGACAACCACACGCTCGCCCACCTGCTGAGGTACGACTCGATCCTGGGCCGGTACCCGGGCCAGGTCTCGGCCACCGACGAGGACATCACCGTCGACGGCAAGTCCTTCAAGGGCTTCGCCGAGCGCGACCTGGCCGCGCTCAAGTGGGCCGACGTCGGCGCGGACATCGTGGTCGAGTCCACCGGCCTGTTCACCGACGCGACCAAGGCCCGGGCGCATGCCGACAACGGCGCCCAGAAGGTCATCATCTCCGCGCCGGCCAAGAACGAGGACGTCACAGTGGTGATGGGCGTCAACCACGACTCGTACGACGCCGAGAAGCACACGATCATCTCCAACGCGTCCTGCACCACGAACTGCCTGGCCCCGCTCGCGAAGGTCCTGCACGACACCTTCACGATCGAGAAGGGTCTGATGACCACGATCCACGCGTACACACAGGACCAGAACCTGCAGGACGGCCCGCACAAGGACCTGCGCCGGGCCCGCGCGGCCGCGCTGAACATCGTGCCGACGTCGACCGGCGCCGCCAAGGCGATCGGCCTGGTGCTCCCCGAGCTCAAGGGCAAGCTGGACGGGTACGCGCTGCGCGTCCCCATCCCGACCGGCTCCGCCACCGACCTGACCGTGACGGTCGGCCGCGAGACCTCGGTCGAAGAGGTCAAGGAGGCCTACCGGGCCGCCGCGGCCGAAGGCCCGCTGAAGGGCTTCCTGACCTACACCGAGGACGCGATCGTCTCGACCGACATCGTCACCGACCCGGCGTCGTGCATCTTCGACGCGGGCCTGACCAAGGTGATCGGCAACCAGGTCAAGGTGGTCGGCTGGTACGACAACGAGTGGGGCTACTCGAACCGTCTCGTCGACCTCGTGACCTACGTCGGCACCTCCCTCTGACCACTGCCACCGGACGTTGCGTCCGAAGAACCTTTGCGCAAGGTTCTTCGGACGCAAGGCATTGAGAGACGAAGGACGCTCACTGTGAAGACGATCGACGACCTGGGTGACCTGGCCGGGCGGCGGGTGCTGGTCAGGTCGGACCTCAACGTGCCGCTGGACGGGGACACCATCACCGACGACGGTCGGATCCGGGCCAGCCTGCCGACCCTGATCAGGCTCGCCAAGGCCGACGCCAGAGTGATCGTGACCGCGCATCTCGGCCGGCCGAAGGGCAAGCCGAAACCCGAGTTCTCGCTGGCCCCGGTGGCTCGCAGGCTTGGTGAGCTGCTGGGCCCCGAGGGCATCCGGGTCGCGTTCGCCACCGACGTGACCGGCGACAGCGCGCAGGAGGCGGTGCAGGAGCTGGGCGACGGCGAGGTGCTGCTGCTGGAGAACGTCCGCTTCGACCCGCGCGAGGAGAGCAAGGACGACGCCGAGCGCGAGTCGTTCGCCGACGAGCTCGCCGCGCTGGCGGACGTGTTCGTCAGCGACGGGTTCGGCGTCGTGCACCGCAAGCAGGCCAGCGTGTACGACGTCGCGAGGATGCTGCCGCATGCGGCCGGCGACCTGGTTCTGGCCGAGGTGAAGGTGCTCGAGCAGCTCACCGAGGACCCGCAGCGCCCGTACGTCGTGGTGCTGGGCGGTGCGAAGGTGTCGGACAAGCTCGCGGTGATCGAGAGCCTGCTGACCAAGGCCGACAAGCTGCTGATCGGCGGCGGCATGGTGTTCACGTTCCTCAAGGCTCAGGGTCACGAGATCGGCAAGAGCCTGCTCGAGGACGACCAGCTGGACACGGTGAAGCGATACCTGACCTCCGACACCGAGATCGTGCTGCCGACCGACATCGTGGTGGCTCCGGAGTTCTCCGCCGATGCCCCGGCCACCGTGGTCCCGGTCGACGCGATCCCGGCGGACCAGATCGGGCTGGACATCGGCCCCGAGTCGGCGAAGCAGTTCGCGGCCGAGATCGCGGATGCCCGCACGGTGTTCTGGAACGGCCCGATGGGTGTGTTCGAGATCGACGCCTTCGCAGCCGGCACCAAGGCGGTCGCCCAGGCGCTCACCGAGGTCGACGGGCCGGGGGGAGGGCTCAGCGTCGTCGGCGGTGGCGACTCCGCTGCCGCGATCCGCAAGCTCGGGTTCCCCGACGACGCCTTCGGGCACATCTCGACCGGTGGCGGTGCGAGCCTCGAGTACCTCGAGGGCAAGACGCTGCCCGGGCTCGCCGTACTGGAGGACTGATGGCCGACACCGCGCGGACCCCGCTGATGGCGGGGAACTGGAAGATGAACCTGAACCACGTCGAGGCGGTGCACCTGGTGCAGAAGCTGTCCTGGACGTTGCAGGACAAGAAGCACGACTTCGAGCGGGTCGAGGTCGCGGTGCTGCCGCCGTTCACCGACATCCGCAGCGTGCAGACGCTGGTGGACGGCGACCGGATGAAGATCGTGTACGGCGCGCAGGACGTCTCGCCGCAGGACGACGGCGCGTACACCGGTGACATCAGTGCCGCGATGCTGACCAAGCTCGGCTGTACCTACGTGGTGGTCGGCCACTCCGAGCGGCGCCAGTACCACGCCGAGGACGACGCCCTGGTCAACGCGAAGTCGGCCAAGGCGCTCAAGGCCGGGCTGATCCCGATCATCTGCGTCGGCGAGGGTCTCGAGGTCCGCAAGGAGCAGCGGCACGTCGAGCACACCCTGGCCCAGCTCGACGGAGCGCTGGCCGGGCTGAAGCCGGACCAGGTGCGCACCGTGGTGATCGCCTACGAACCGGTCTGGGCGATCGGGACCGGCGAGGTCGCCACGCCGGAGGACGCCCAGGAGGTCTGTGCCGCGATCCGGGAGCGCCTGGAGGAGACGTTCTCGGCCGCGGTCGCCGACGACGTACGCATCCTGTACGGGGGCTCGGTGAAGATGGCCAGCGCAGGTGGCATCATGGCTCAGCCGGATGTCGACGGGTGTCTGGTGGGCGGAGCGAGTCTGAAGGTGGACGAGTTCGCCGGAATCTGTCGTTACCTCGACCTTCAGTTAGGCTACTCCTCGTGATAATCGCCTTCTCGATCATTGTGATCCTGTGCAGCCTCGTGCTGACGCTTCTCGTGCTGCTGCACAAGGGCCGCGGAGGCGGTCTGTCCGACCTGTTCGGTGGCGGTGTCTCGTCATCCCTGGGTGGGTCGTCGGTCGCGGAGCGCAACCTCGACCGCATCACCGTCGGCGTCGGGCTGATCTGGTTCGCTGCCATCATTGCTCTCGGACTGCTGTACAAACTGGGCTGAGCCAACGATCGAGAAGGAGACCCCACGTGGCTGGTGGCAGTGCGATCCGGGGGAGCAGGGTCGGCGCTGGACCCATGGGCGAGGCCGAGCGGGGCGATACCGCTCCTCGGCAACGCATCACGTACTTCTGCGGTAACGGGCACGAGACGTCGACCGTCTTCGCCGTCGAGGCGTCGATCCCGGACTCGTGGGACTGTCCCCGCTGCGGGCTGCCCGCGAACCGGGACTCGGAGAACCCGCCGCCGCCTCCGAAGATCGAGCCCTACAAGACGCACCTGGCCTACGTGAAGGAGCGCCGCAGCGAGGCCGAGGCGGCCGAGATCCTGGCCGAGGCTCTGCAGACCCTCCGCGACCGCCGAGCCCGCGGCGAAGTCATCTTCTGACCCATGGCGCCGACTGGACCCGAATGTCTGGGCGTGTCGGCATCGACTGGACGCATGTTCCAACCTGCGTCGGGCCCGAGTGGACGCGTGTGCCGGCTGCCCGGGCGTGACCCGGGCTTGATCTGACGGACGCCCTCTCATACGGGTCCACTCGGCGGCGACACACCCTGCAACACGGGTCCAGTCGACGTCGTGCCGGGTCGGCGCCCGGGCGCCGAGACGCGCCGCAACCCCGGCTGACGAGTGATCGCTGACACGCCGGGCGGGAGTGACGAACGATCAGATGAGGGGTGGGCGGATGGCCTTGGGGACTTCCGCCGCGGCGGCGTTGTCGAGCAGCCAGAGGGTGCGGTTGCGGCCCTTCGGGCCGGCGGCCGGGATCTGCATCGGGCCCGCGCCGGACAGCGCCAGCCGGACCGCGGAGGCCTTGTCCGCGCCGGACACCACGAACCACACCTCGGCGGTCCGACACAGCACCGGCATCGTCATCGTGAGCCGGGTCGGCGGTGGCTTCGGCGCACCGTGTACGGCGACCACGGTGCGCTCCTGCTCGTGCAAAGCGGGCTGCTCGGGGAACAGCGACGCCACGTGCCCGTCCGGCCCGACCCCGAGAATCACCAGGTCCATCACCGGTGCAGGCATCCTCGCGCCCGGTTCCGCCGCCTTGGCCAGCTCGGCGGCGTACGCGGCGGCGGCCTGCTCGGCGCCCTGGCCGGTGTCGGCCGGCATCGGGTGTAGCCGGCCCGGGTCGAGCGGCACCTGTTCCAGGAGTGCCTCGCGGGCCTGGGTCTCGTTCCGCTCTGGATCACCGGGCGGCAGGAACCGCTCGTCGCTCCACCACAGCTCGACCCGGGACCAGTCGATCGCGCTGCGCGCGGGTGACTCGGCGATGGTGCGGTACACCGCGGCCGCGATCCGGCCACCGGTCAGCGCTACGGACGCGACCCGGCCGTTGCTCTGAGCATCGACCAGCCGGGTCACCAGCCGGGCCGCCACCGCGTGTGTGAGGGCCTCGGCGTCGCGGTGCAGCAGCAGCGACGGAGTCGTCATGCGCCCGCCTTCTTCGAGGACTTCTTGGCCACTGCTTTGGCTCCGGCCTTGCGCACCGCCGACGTCTTCGCCGCGGACCGCGCCGTTGAGGCCTTCGTGTGCGTCTTCTTCGCCTCTGCCCGGCTTGCGTTCGCCGTACGACGCGGGGCCGCCGCGGCCTTGGCGCCCTTGCCGGACGGTGCCGGCTGGTGCTGGCGATCGACCAGGCAGCGCAGTGTCTCGGCGTACACGTCGTCCGGGTCGAGCCTGCGCAGCTCCTCGCTGAGCAGCTCGGCCGGCGCCCGCCGGTGCAGCGCGACCGGGCGGTCGGGCTGGCCGGGGATCGAGAACGTCGCGACCTTCCCGTCGGGCCGGGTGAGCGCGATCTCGCCGTCGGGGACCGCCAGCCGTACGGCGGTGATACCCGGGCCGCGGGAGGTCTTCAGCTCGACCGGCACCTTGAGCCGGCACTCCAGCCAGGCGGCGAGCAGGTCGGCGCTCGTGTTGCCCTTGGCCGACGCGACCGAGGCACCACTGACCTTGGTCGGGTACTGGTCCAGGGCGGCGGCGAGCAGCGCCCGCCACGGAGTCAGCCGGCTCCAGGCGAAGTCGGTGTCACCGGGCGCGTAGCCCTCGGCCCGGCTCTCGAAGTCGACTGCGGCCCGGCGAGTCGCGGCGGCGTCGGTGACCCGGCGCTTGCCGAGTGCGCCGAGCGGGTCGGTGGCCGGGACCTTCGGCCCACCGACCGGCCACCAGACGACCACGGGGGAGTCCGGCAGCAGCAGCGGCGTCACCACCGACGCTGCATGCTTGGCGAGCTCGCCGTGCAGCCGGAGCAGCACCGCCTCGCCCGGCACGCCCTCGCCGATCCGCACCTCGGCGTCCAGCGAGCCCTTGCCGCGGCCCGGCCGGGTGATCACCACCAGCGCTCGCGACGGGTGCTCCCGCCCCGCGGAGTTGGCCGCCTTCAGCGCATCGTGGTGGGACGCCTCGTCGGCGACCACCACGACGGTGCCGACCATGCCCATCGCGGGGCTCCCGGCGTGCCGGCGGGCCTTGACCAGCGCCGACGCGATCTCGCTCGACGTCGTGTCGGACAGCTCGATGATCACGGTCGCCTCCAGGCGCGGCCGTCGCGGGCCAGCATCTCGTGCGCGGAGTCCGGGCCCCAGCCGCCGGACGCGTACTGCTCCGGCCGGCCCTTGTCGGCCCAGTAGTCGATCACCGGATCGAGGATCTTCCAGCCCAGCTCCACCTCGGTGTGCTGCGGGAACAACGGCGGGTCGCCGAGCAGGACGTCGAGGATCAGCCGCTCGTACGCCTCCGGCGAGGACTCGGTGAACGACCCGCCGTACGCGAAGTCCATGTTCACGTCGCGGATCTCCATCATGGTGCCCGGCACCTTGGCGCCGAACCGCATCGTGATGCCCTCGTCGGGCTGGATCCGCATCACCAGGGCGTTCTGGCCGAGCTCTTCGGTCTCGGTCTTGCTGAACGGCAGGTGCGGGGCGCGCTTGAACATCACCGCGACCTCGGTGACGCGGCGGCCGAGCCGCTTCCCGGTCCGCAGGTAGAACGGCACCCCGGCCCAGCGCCTGGTGTCGACGTCCAGCCGCAGCGCGGCGAACGTCTCCGTCGCCGACCCGGCGGGGATGCCGTCCTCGTCCAGATAACCCTTGACCTTGACGCCACCGGCCCAGCCGGCGGCGTACTGGCCGCGGGCGGTATGCAGGTCGAGCCGGGTGGGCAGCTTGACCGCGTTGAGCACCTTCTTCTTCTCCTGCCGCAGCGACCACGCGTCGAAGCTCACCGGCTCCTCCATCGCGATCAGCGCGAGCAGCTGCAGCAGGTGGTTCTGGATCACGTCGCGGGCGGCGCCGATGCCGTCGTAGTAGCCTGCCCGGCCGCCGATCCCGATGTCCTCGGCCATCGTGATCTGCACGTGGTCGACGTAGTTGTTGTTCCAGACCGGCTCGAACATGGCGTTGGCGAACCGCAGCGCCAGCATGTTCTGCACCGTCTCCTTGCCGAGGTAGTGGTCGATCCGGAACACCGCCTGCGGCGGGAACACCTCCTCGACCACCTGGTTCAGCTCACGCGCGCTGGCCAGGTCGTGCCCGAACGGCTTCTCCACTACGACCCGGCGCCAGGTGTCCGCGGTCTCCTTGGTCAGGCCGTGCTCGGCCAGCTGCTGCACCACCGCCGGGAACAGGCCGGGCGGGATGGACAGGTAGAACGCGTGGTTGCCGCCGGTACCGCGGTTCAGGTCGAGCTCCTCGACGGTCTCGCGCAGCCGGTCGAACGCGGCGTCGTCGGTGAGGTCGCCTGGCACGAACCGGAACCCCTCGGTCAGCTGCCGCCAGACGTCCTCGCGGAAGGGCGTCCGGGCGTGCTCCTTGACCGAGTCGTGCACGACCTTCTCGAAGTCCTGGCTGCTGTAGTCCCGCCGCGCGAACCCGACCAGCCCGAACCCGGGAGGCAGCAGCCCGCGGTTGGCCAGGTCGTACACCGCGGGCATCAGCTTCTTGCGGGCCAGGTCACCGGTGACGCCGAAGATCACCAGGCTGCACGGTCCGGCGATCCGCGGCAGCCGCCGGTCGTTCGGGTCCCGCAGCGGGTTGACCGGGCGGGTGGGTTCCTCCTCCCCGAACTCAGTCACCTCGTTGCCTCCAGCAACTGTCGTACGCCGGCCGCGGGGTCGGTGAGGTGCAGCCGCAGCACCGGCCGGCCGCGGTCCGCGAGCACCGCGGCGTCACCGGCGGCCTGCGCCGCGATCAGCGTGCCGAAGGTGAACGGCCGGTCCGGGATCTCGACCTCGACGGACTCGGCGCTGGTGACCTGCAGGAAGACGCCCTGCGGGTGTCCGCCCTTGTGGTACTGACCGGTCGAGTGCAGGAACCGCGGGCCCCAGCCGAAGGTCACCGGCCGCCCGGTACGACGGGCCAGGGCGAGCCGGGAGTCGTGCAGCGACGCGTCGCGCTCGGGATCGACGTACGCCATCACGGCCAGGTACCCGTCCTCGGCGAGCGAGCCGAGCAGCTCGTCCAGCGCGCCGGCCAGCGAGTCGACCCCGTCCAGCAGCCCGGCCGAGCCACGGACCTCGATCGCGCCATCGGTGAACGCGGCCGGCTCGGGCTCGGGCTGGTGGTCGAGCAGCCCGCGCGCGGCCTCCTTCGCGCCCTCCACGTCCGGCTGGTCGAACGGGTTGATGCCGAGCAGGTACCCCGCCACCGCCGTCGCCGTCTCCCACAGCAGCAGCTGCGCGCCAAGGGTCCCCCAGGTGACGACCGTCGGCGTCGCGGCTGACGAGCTCGCCTTTTCGGACGCAACCAGGTAGGTGCGCACGAGGTCCGGCAGCTCGCCGATCAGCTCGGGGGCTTCGGGTCCCTCCAGCGCAACCGGCAGGACGCCGGTGCCGTTCTTGCCGGTGCTCTCGGCGATCAGCTGCTCGGCCCAGTCCGGGAAGCCGACGATCGGCGAGCCGTCGGGCGCGATCCCGACCTTGTCCCGGCCGGGTGTCGCCGCCAGCGCGGCCCCCAGCACCAGTGCCGGGTTGTCGGCTACGTCCGTCTGCAGCGCCGGCGCGATCTCGGCCGCCTGGTCCAGCAGCTCGGCGACGTCGGCGCCGGCCAGCGCGGACGGCACCAGTCCGAACGCGGTCAGTGCCGAGTACCGCCCGCCGACATTCGGGTCCGCCAGGAACACCCGGCGGTACCCCTCGTCCGCGGCCAGCTTCGACAGCGGCGAGCCCGGGTCGGTCACCACCACGACCCGCGACGCCGCGTCGATCCCGGCGTCGGTGAACGCCTTGACGAACGCGCGCCGCTGGCTGTCGGTCTCGACTGTGCCGCCGGACTTGCTCGACACCACGATCACGGTCCGCTGCAGGTCGCCGGACAGTGCCCGGGCGACCACGGACGGGTTGGTCGAGTCCAGTACGACCAGGTCGACACCGGCGGTCCGGGTGATCACCTCGGGCGCCAGCGACGAGCCGCCCATGCCGCACAGCACGATCCGGTCCAGGCCCTCGGCCCGCAGGTCCGCCTGCAGCGCCTCGATCTCGGCCAGCAGCGGCCGGGACGTCTCGTGCAGGTCGACCCAGCTGAGCCGGATCGACGCCTCGGGCTCGGCCTCCGGACCCCAGACGGTGGCGTCCTTCGCGGCGATCCGGGAGGCGATCTTGTCGGCGACGAGCTTGTCCAGCGCGGCGGTCCAGTCGCCGCCGGAGACGGTGACGGTCACTGAGCCGCGCCCTTCAACGCGCCGGTCACGGTGTCGAGCAGCTCGGTCCAGGACGCCTCGAACTTCGCCACGCCCTCGTCCTCGAGCACCTGCACCACGTCGTCGTACGAGATGCCGAGCCGCTCCAGCGCGTCGATCACCGCACGCGACTCGTCGTACCGGCCGCGGACGGTGTCACCGGCCACCTCGCCGTGGTCGGCGAACGCCAGCATCGTTGCCTCTGGCATCGTGTTGACCACTCCGGACGTGACCAGCTCATCGACGTACAGGGTGTCGGGGTACGACGGGTCCTTGGTGCCGGTGGACGCCCACAGCGGCCGCTGCGGCTTGGCTCCCTGCGCCTCGAGCGCCTTCCAGCGATCGGAGGCGAAGACCTCCTCGTACGCCTCGAACGCGAGCCGGGCGTTCGCGATCGCCGCCTTGCCCCGCAGCGCCTTGGCATCCTCGGTACCGATCGCGTCCAGCCGCTTGTCCACCTCGGTGTCGACCCGGCTGACGAAGAACGACGCCACGCTGCCGAGCTTGCTCACGTCGTGGCCGTTCGCGATCGCTTGCTCGACGCCGGCCAGGAACGCATCGATGACCGCGCGGTACCGCTCCAGCGAGAAGATCAGCGTGACGTTGACACTGATGCCCTCGGCAAGCACCGCGGTGATCGCCGGCAGGCCCTCGAGCGTGGCCGGGATCTTGATGAAGAGGTTCTCCCGGCCGACGATCCGCCACAGCTCGTTGGCCTCGGCGATCGTCTTGTCGGTGTCCATGGCGAGCCGCGGGTCGACCTCGATTGATACCCGGCCATCGACGCCGTCGGTGGCGCCGTACACCGGCTTGAACGCGTCGCAGCCGTCCCGGACGTCATCGGTGGTGATGATCCGGACGGCCTCCTCCGTGGAGACGCCGCGCCGCGCCAGCTCGGCCACCTGCTCGGCGTAGACGTCGGCGTCGGAGAGCGCCTTGGCGAAGATGGTCGGGTTCGACGTCATACCGCTGACGTACTGCTCCTCGATCATCCGAGCCAGGCCGCCGCTGGTGATGCGTTCCCGGGAGAGGTCGTCGAGCCAGATCGAGACGCCGGCGTCGGCGAGTGCCTTCAGTCTTTCGTTCATATCCCTGTTCATATCCCTGCTCATCCTCAGCCCTCCGTCTGTTCTGTTGTTCGTTCCTGCCCCGCTCAGCGCTCGTTCGTCGCGCCCGCGCCCTCGCCGGTCACCGGCTCGTCGGCCGGTCCCACCGGGCCGTGCGCCCTGCGCGGCACCGACGGCAGGGTGCCGCCCAGCTCCCGCGCCACGGCCATGCTGTCCTCGGCCGCCTGCACCACGGCCTCCGCGGTGATGCCGAACTCCCGGAACAGCGTCTTGAAGTCGGCCGATGCGCCGTAGTGCTCGATCCCGACGTGCCGGCCGGCGTCGCCGATCACGTCGCGCCAGCCCATCGAGACACCGGCCTCGACCGAGACCCGCGCCTTCACCGACGGCGGGAGCACCGAGTCGCGGTACGACGCCTCCTGCTCGTCGAACCACTCCTCGCACGGCATCGACACCACCCGGGCCTTGATGCCCTTCTCCGCGAGGGTCTTGCGCGCCGCGACCGCGAGCTGTACCTCGGAGCCGGTGCCGATGAGAATCACGTCCGGCACTGCGCCGTCTTCGGCGTCCACCAGCACGTACGCGCCCCTCTCGACGCCGTCCGCGGAGGCGAACCCGTCGGTGCCGCGCGGGAACGTCGGCACGTTCTGCCGGGTCAGCGCCAGCCCGGCCGGCCGGTCGGTGTGGCCGAGAACGGTGCGCCAGGCAACGACCGTCTCGTTCGCGTCCGCGGGCCGGACCACGTCCAGGCCGGGGATCGCGCGCAGCGCCGCCAGGTGCTCGATCGGCTGGTGTGTCGGACCGTCCTCGCCGAGCCCGATCGAGTCGTGCGTCCAGACGTAGGTCACCGGCAGCTTCATCAGCGCCGCCAGCCGGACCGCGGGCCGCATGTAGTCGCTGAACACCAGGAACGTGCCGCCGTACGGGCGGGTGCCGCCGTGCAGCGTGATGCCGTTCAGGATCGAGCCCATCGCGTGCTCGCGGATACCGAAGTGCAGCACCCGGCCGTACCAGTCGCCGGGAAACTCCTTGGTGGCGTGCTCCGGCGGTACGAACGACGGCTCGCCCTTCGGGGTGGTGTTGTTGGACTCGGCCAGGTCCGCCGATCCGCCCCACAGCTCGGGCAGCCTCGGCGCGATCGCGGTCAGCACCTCGCCGGACGCCTTCCGGGTGGCGATCCCCTTCTCGTCCGTCTCGAACGACGGCAGCGCGTCCGTCCAGCCCTTCGGCAGCTCGCGCCGCTGCATCCGCTCGAACAGGTCCTTCCGCTCGCCCGCGGACGCCGCCCACGCCTCGAACGGCCTGGCCCACTCCTCCTGCACGGACTTGCCGCGCTCAAGCGCCCGCCGGGTGTACTCGATCACCTCCGGCGCCACGTCGAAGGACTTCTCAGGGTCGAAGCCGAGCACCTTCTTGGTCGCCGCCACCTCATCCGCACCCAGCGCCGAGCCGTGCGCCTTGCCGGTGTTCTGCGCATTCGGCGCCGGCCAGGCGATGATCGTGCGGAGCTGGATGAAGCTCGGCCGGGTGGTCTCCGCCTTCGCCGCCGCGAACGCGTCGTACAGCGCCTGCACGTTCTCCTCGTAGCCGGTACCGTCGTTCGTCCAGTCGACCCGCTGCACGTGCCAGCCGTACGCCTCGTACCGCTTGCCGACGTCCTCGGAGAACGCGATCGCGGTGTCGTCCTCGATCGAGATCCGGTTGTCGTCGTACAGCAGGGTCAGGTTGGCGAGCTTCTGGTGACCGGCCAGGGACGACGCCTCACCCGACACGCCCTCCTCGAGGTCGCCGTCGGAGGCGATCGCGAAGATGTCGTGGTCGAAGACGCTCTCGCCCGGGGCCGCGTCGGGGTCCAGCAGGCCGCGCTCGCGACGGGCCGCCATCGCCATCCCGACCGCGTTGCCGACCCCCTGTCCGAGCGGGCCGGTGGTGGTCTCCACACCCCTGGTGTGGCCGTGCTCCGGGTGGCCGGGGGTGAGGCTGTTCCAGGTCCGCAGCGCCTTGAGGTCGTCCAGCTCGAGGCCGTACCCGGTCAGGTACAGCTGGATGTACAGCGTCAGGCTGGAGTGGCCCGCGGACAGCACGAACCGGTCCCGGCCCGGCCACGCCGGATCCGCCGGGCTGTGCCGCATGATCTTGTTGAAGAGCAGGTACGCCGCGGGTGCCAGGCTCATCGCCGTACCCGGATGGCCGTTGCCGACCTTCTGCACGGCATCCATCGCGAGCACCCGGACGGTGTCGACGGCACGCTGGTCGAGCTCGGTCCACTCGAGCTTCGGGGTTGAGGTGTTCCCAGTCACGCCGGCGGCGCTCCTCTCGATGGCAGTTCAGCTGGAGATCCGGTACCCGCCCGAGGTGCGCCGTAACGCCGTCACGGCGCCGGACCGCGCCCCCGCGCGTCCACCGGAAGCGAGCCTACTCGCTGGCCGGAGGGGCGCAGTCGGGACGGGGGACAGGGGTCGTAGGATGAGCGGGTCATGCCGGGCCTCCCGGCGTTGTCCCCTGCTTTCCGAGGTGTCTGTGACGGCCGTCGACCCGCGCCCTGCCGTGACGACGACGACGGCGCCCGCCGTCCCGGTGCGTCATCTGCTCACGGCGTACGTCGCGCTGACCAAGCCGCGGATCATCGAGCTGCTGCTGATCACGACCGTCCCGGTGATGTTCCTGGCCGCCGACGGCGTGCCCGGGCTCGGAGTGGTCGCCGCCACCCTGGTCGGCGGCATCCTCGCGGCCGGCTCGGCGAACACGATCAACTGCGTGCTCGACCGCGACATCGACGAGCAGATGCGCCGCACCCGCCGTCGTCCGCTGCCGCGGCACGCCGTCAGCCCGCGCGCCGCGACCGTGTTCGGCATCGTCCTCGGCGTGCTGGCCACGATCGAGCTCGGCCTGCTGGTGAACTGGCTGTCCGCGCTGCTCGCGCTGACCGCGAACCTGTTCTACGTCTTCGGCTACACCATGCTGCTGAAGCGGCGCACCGTGCAGAACATCGTCTGGGGCGGTATCGCCGGCTGCTTCCCGACCATCATCGGCTGGACCGCCGTCACCGGCGAGCTGGCCTGGCCGCCGTTCGTGCTGTTCGCGGTGGTGTTCTTCTGGACGCCGCCGCACACCTGGGCGCTGGCGATGCGGTACCGCGAGGACTACGCCGCCGTCGACGTCCCGATGCTCCCGGTGGTGGCCACCCCGGTCGCGACCGCCCGGCAGATCCTTGCGTACTCCGTCGTGATGGTCGTCACCTCGATGCTGCTCTGGCCCGTCGCCGACACCGGCTGGCTCTACCCGCTCGCCGCCGTCGTCCTCGGCGCCCTGTTCGTTCGCGAGGCCGCGAACCTGCTCGCCCGGGCGCACACCGGCGCAGACGGCCCGGCCCTCCGCCCCATGCGCCTGTTCCACTACTCCAACATCTACCTCGCCCTCCTCTTCGTAGCCGCCGCCGTAGACCCCCTCCTGCACTGACCGCCGCCCGGAGCGCTCGGTTTGTGTGACCGCTAACAGGTTGCAACCGGGTAGGCGTGCCACAAGGCGAGCGCAGGCGGTTATCCACAGGTGCGGAACCCGCGAACCGGGGTGGTGTGAGTCGCGACATGTTCCTAGGCATGAACAGAAAACTTGCGGCTGTCGCCGCGCAGCGCGGTGGATGGTTCAGCCGGCAGGACGCGTTGGACTGTGGTTACACGGACAGCGAGCTCAGGCTTCGGGTTCGTGCCGGCCGGTGGGTCCGGCTGTGCCGCGGCGCGTACGCGGAGGTTAACCGCACCGAGACCAACCGCCCAACCTGGGAACGAGAGCGGCTGCATCACGTGCGCGTCGCTCATGCCGTTCAGAACCGGCTCGACGCCGCAACCGCGATCAGCTACCAGTCGGCCGTCGCCGCCCATGGGCTGCCGACCTGGGGGCTGGACCTGGCGAAGGTGCACGTGACCCGGCTGTCCGGGCACGGACGGTCGGACGACGAGGTGGTGCAGCACTCCGGCCGGATTGACAGCACGGACATCGTGACGACTGCGACGGGCGCCGTCCTGACCCCGGTTGCGCGCTCGGTCGTCGAGGCGGCCCGCCTGACGACGTACCAAAGCGCTGTCGCGATCGCCGACGCCGCGCTCAACCGTCAGCTCGTGTCGGTGGACCAGCTCACCGCTGCTCTCGATCTGGTACGCCGCCGTCCCGGCGCGAGTACAGCCGTGAAGGCGATCGGGTTCGCTGATCCTGGAGCTGAGTCGCCGGGCGAGTCGCGTCTGCGGGTTCTCCTCGCGAACGAGGGACTTCCACCGCCCACCCTGCAGGCGACTCTCGTCGCGGCCGACGGCGAGTTCGTGGCGAGGGTGGACTTCCTCTTCGAGCACGAACGAGTGGTCGTCGAGTTCGACGGCCAGACGAAGTACGGCGACGGCGCTGTCGAGACAGTCGTCGCGGAGAAATGGCGTGAGGACCGCATTCGCGAGCTGGGCTACATCGTCGTCCGGGTGTCCTGGGCGGACCTCGCCCACCCGAAGCGCACTGCGCAGCGGATCAGCGCCGCCTTCAAGCGCGCCAGCCGCTGGCACTAGACGCGGGGTGCCCGGGTTTTCGCACAGAGCGCGGGTTGCAACCCAAGCGGCGTGACGGAAGTCGAGCACTGGGCCGGAATGTGTGTTGTGTCGTGGGGTGCAGGAAGATGGCCAGGGAGATCGCTAGGGGGACACCGAGGGCGTTCCGCGTTCGCCGTAGACAGCGGTGACGAGTGCGACGAGCGTGGCGGCGAGCAGCATGTGCAGCAGGACCGCCACGATCGGAAGCCCGGTGAAGTACTGCACGAAACCGACGGTGCCCTGCGCCAGCTCGGTGGCCAGCAACCAGGTCGCCAGCTGGCGCAGGGTCCGCGAGGTGGCGGTGACGCGGGTCGCGATCACCAGCGCCACCGAGATGCCGAGCAGCGCGAACACCGCGTCCGCGTGCAGCTGGCTGATCACCTCCTCGTCGAAGCCCATCCGGCCCGCCTCGGTGTCCCCGGCGTGCGGGCCGCTGCCGGTGACCAGGGTGCCGATCACGACCGCGGTCCAGACGGCCACCACACAGGCCGTCGCCAGCGCCCGGACCACCGGGGGAGTGTGCGGGTACGGGCTGGTCCGCGAGCGTCGTACCAGCGCCACGGTCAGCGTGATCATCACCATCGACACCAGGAAATGCGCCGACACCGTCCACGGGTTCAGCCCCGTACGGACGGTGATCCCGCCGATGATCGCCTGCAGCGGTACGCCGAACGCGGCCGCCGTCGCCAGCCGGCGCAGGTCCCGCCGGACCGGCCGGTAACGCATCACCACCAGCCAGGTGCCGATCGCGATCACAGCCACCACGAACCCGAGCATCCGGTTGCCGAACTCGATCGCGCCGTGGATGCCGAGCTCGCCGTGCGGCGTGTACGACGCATCGGTACAGCGCGGCCAGGTCGGGCAGCCGAGTCCGGAGTCGGTGAGCCGGACCAGGCCGCCGGTGCCGACGATCACGATGTTCGCGATCACCGACGCCCAGCCCCAGCGTCGTACCAGATCCAGTGATGGTGCGGGTAGCAGGCCGATCGGCCCGCGAGGTGGGTCGGCTGGCGTCTCCGAGGTCACCGGCCCACCCTAGGACCCGTCAGTCCCACCGGAACGTACGGGACACCAGGTAGCCGAGCACACCCGCCCAGAGTGCGAGCGCCGTCACACCGGCCCACGGCATCGCGCCGTCGATGGTGGCGGTCGCCATCGCGCTCGATAGCGCCGCGCTCGGGAGCAGCTGGACCACGGACTGCATCGGCTCCGGATACTCCGTCACCGGCGTCAGCACGGCGCCACCGACGAGCAGCAGCAGGTAGAGCAGGTTCGCGGCCGCCAGGGTCGCCTCGGCGCGCAGCGTCCCGGCCATCAGCAGTCCGAGCGCCGCGAACGCCGCGGTACCGGTAGCCACGGTGACGACCACACCGGCCACGCCGACCGCGCCGCCGTGCGGCTGCCAGCCGAGCGCCAGCCCGGTACCGATCAGGACCACGAACTGCACGACCTGCACAGCGAGCACCGCCGCGACCTTGCCGGCCAGCAAACCGGTGCGGGACAGCGGGGACGCACCGAGCCGCTTGATCACGCCGTACCGGCGCTCGAACCCGGTCGCGATCGCGAGCGAGGTGAACGAGCTGGACAACACGGCGAGTGCCAGCACCCGCGGCACCACCAGGTCGATCTGGCGCTCCGCCCCGACCGCGCCGAGCGGCAGCCGGTCGCCCAGGCTGGTCGCACCGAGCAGGATCAGCACGCCGAGCGGGATCACCAGCGCGAGCAGCAGCTGCTCGCCGTTTCGCAGCAGCAGCCGCAGCTCCATCCCGGCATGCGCCGCGACCTTCGCCGGCCACGGCGCGGACCCCGGCTTCGGGGTGAACACAGTGGCGCTCATCGGCGCTCCCGCGGGCTCGGCGTAGTGATCCGCAGGAACACCTCCTCGAGCGTGTCGGCGCCGTTCTTGGTCAGCTCGGCCGGTGTACCAGAGGCGATCAGCGCGCCTGCGGACAGTACGTGGACCAGGTCGGACAGCTGCTCGGCCTCGTCCATCGCGTGCGTGGTCAGCACCACCGTGACCCCGTCGTCGCGCAGGTCCCGCACCACCTGCCAGATCTCGCGCCGGCCGTGCGGGTCCAGCCCGGTGGTCGGCTCGTCCAGGAACGCGACCTCGGGCCGGCCCACGATCGCCAGCGCGAACGCCAGCCGCTGCTTCTGCCCGCCGGACAGCCGCCGGTACGGCGTCCGGCCGCAGCTGCCCAGGTCGAGCCGGTCCACCAGGACGTCGATGTCGAGCGGATGGGCGTGCAGCCGGGCGACGTACCGCAGCATCTCGGCGGCTCGTACGCCGGACCAGGCGCCGCCCTCCTGCAGCATCACGCCGATCCGCGGCATCAGCCGCTCGTGGTCGGCGCGCGGGTCCAGCCCGAGGACCCGGACCCGGCCCGCGTCAGGCCGCCGGAACCCCTCGCAGGTCTCCACTGTGGTGGTCTTGCCGGCCCCGTTCGGCCCAAGTACGGACGTCACGGTGCCCGCGTCGACAGTGAGGCTGAGCCGGTCCACGGCGGTCTTCGCCCCGTACCGCACGACGAGCTCGTCGACCTCCACCGCAGCAGCCACGCTGGAAGTGTAAGTACGCCCCCCGCTGTGACCTCCGCCGCACTGCCCGTGACTAAGGGTGGCCTTATTTGAAGGGGATTTCGAATTACGCCACACTGGTGTTGTGAAAACTCGGGATGTGGCTTCGCGGGTGCCTGCGGGCGCCCCGGTGTCGCGTGACGGGTCGACCCGGGACCGGGTCGCGCGGTCGATCCTGACCAACGGTCCGTCCAGTGCGGCGACGCTCGCGGAGCGGCTCGCCTTGACCCCGGCAGCGGTTCGCCGGCACCTCGACCACCTGCTGGCCGACGGCCTGGTCGAGGCACACGAGGAGCGAGTCTACGGACCACGCGGGCGGGGCCGGCCGGCCAAGGTCTTCGCGCTCACCGACACCGGGCGGCATGCGTTCTACCAGGCGTACGACGACCTGGCCGCCACCGCGCTGAAGTTCATCGCCGAGGCGGGTGGTGACGAGGCCGTCGCCGAGTTCGCCCGGCGCCGGGTCGCCGACCTGGAGGAGCGGTACCGCGTACTGGTCGACGCCGCTCCGGCGGACCAGAAGGCCGAGGTCCTGGCGCAGGCGCTCAGCACCGACGGGTACGCCGCCTCCACGATGGACGCGGCCGCCGGTGCGCAGCTGTGCCAGCACCACTGCCCGGTCGCCCACGTCGCCGAACAGTTCCCGCAGCTGTGCGAGGCAGAGACCGAGGTCTTCGCCCGGCTGCTCGGCCGGCACGTCCAGAGACTGGCCACCATCGCCCACGGCGACGGTGTCTGCACGACGCACATCCCGCACACGCCCCGTGACATAAACCCTGCAACTAACAGCGAATCTGCGAGGACTGCACGATGACGCAAACCGCTCATCCGGAGCTCGAAGGCCTCGGCACCTACAAGTTCGGCTGGTCCGACAGCGACACCGCCGGTGCCGCCGCCCAGCGTGGGCTGAACGATGCCGTCGTCCGGAACATCTCCGGGCTGAAGAGCGAGCCGGAATGGATGCTCGACCTGCGGCTGAAGGGCCTGAAGCTCTTCGGTCGTAAGCCGATGCCGTCCTGGGGTGCCGACCTGAGCGACATCGACTTCGACAACATCAAGTACTTCGTGCGGTCCACCGAGAAGCAGGCGACGAGCTGGGACGAGCTGCCCGAGGACATCAAGAACACCTACGACAAGCTGGGCATCCCGGAGGCGGAGAAGCAGCGGCTGGTCGCGGGTGTCGCGGCGCAGTACGAGTCCGAGGTCGTCTACCACAAGATCCGTGAGGACCTCGAGGAGCAGGGCGTCATCTTCCTCGACACCGACACCGGCCTGAAGGAGCACCCGGAGCTGTTCCAGGAGTACTTCGGCTCGGTGATCCCGGTCGGCGACAACAAGTTCGCCTCGCTGAACACGGCGGTCTGGTCCGGCGGCTCGTTCATCTACGTGCCGAAGGGCGTGCACGTCGAGATCCCGCTGCAGGCCTACTTCCGGATCAACACCGAGAACATGGGCCAGTTCGAGCGGACCCTGATCATCGTCGACGAGGACGCCTACGTGCACTACGTCGAGGGCTGTACGGCGCCGATCTACAAGTCGGACTCGCTGCACTCCGCGGTGGTCGAGATCATCGTGAAGAAGGGCGCGCGCTGCCGGTACACGACGATCCAGAACTGGTCGAACAACGTGTACAACCTGGTCACCAAGCGGGCCACCTGCGAGGCCGGCGCCACGATGGAGTGGATCGACGGCAACATCGGCTCCAAGGTGACGATGAAGTACCCGGCCGTCTACCTGATGGGCGAGCACGCCAAGGGCGAGACGCTGTCGGTGGCGTTCGCGGGCGAGGGCCAGCACCAGGACGCGGGCTCGAAGATGGTGCACAACGCGCCGCACACGTCGAGCTCGATCGTGTCGAAGTCGGTCGCCCGCGGCGGCGGCCGGACGTCGTACCGGGGTCTGGTGCAGGTCGCCGAGGGCGCGCACCACAGCAGGTCCACCGTGCGCTGCGACGCGCTGCTGGTCGACACGATCAGCAGGTCCGACACCTACCCGTACAACGACATCCGCGAGGACGACGTGGCGATGGGCCACGAGGCCACGGTGTCGAAGGTCAGCGAAGACCAGCTCTTCTACCTGATGAGCCGGGGCATGACCGAGGACGAGGCGATGGCGATGATCGTGCGCGGCTTCATCGAGCCGATCGCGCGGGAGCTGCCGATGGAGTACGCGCTGGAGCTGAACCGGCTGATCGAGCTGCAGATGGAAGGAGCAGTCGGCTGATGGCGGCGCAGGAGACACTGGTTGCTCCCGGCAAGGACAAGGGCAACCAGGGACACTCGCACGGCGCGGTGCCGATCCAGACCCGCTCCGAGCGGCCGTCGTCGTACGACGTCGCGGACTTCGCGATGCCGAACGGGCGCGAGGAGGAGTGGCGCTTCACGCCGGTCAAGAAGCTGAAGGGCCTGTTCGCCGACGAGGCCGGTACGCGGGCGCCGCGGATCGACGTACGCGCGCCGGAGGGCGTCACGGTCGAGACCGTCGCGGCCGATGTGGTCAAGGTCGGCAAGCCGCAGGACCGGGCCGCCGCGGTGGCCTGGGCGCACGCCGAGAAGGCCGTCGCGGTCCGGATCCCGGCCGAGGCCGAGCTCACCGAGCCGGTGCAGATCGACGTCACCGCACTCGGCGAGCGCGGCTTCGGGCACCTGGTGGTGGAGGCCGGCCGGCACAGCCGTGCGGTCGTGGTGATCGACCACACCGGCACCGGCGAGCTGGGCGCGAACACCGAGATCGTGGTCGGCGACGGCGCCGACCTGCGGGTGGTCTCGATCCAGGCCGGCGACAGCGGCTCGACGTACGTGGGCCAGCACGATGCGCTGGTCGGCCGGGACGCCCGGCTGAACCACGTCGCGGTCACGCTCGGCGGCGGCATCGTGCGGCTGTCCACCAACGTCCGGTACGACGGTCCGGGCGGCGATGCGGACCTGCTCGGCGTGTACTTCGCCGAGTCGGGCCAGCACCACGAGCACCGGCTGTTCGTCGACCACGAGGCGACGAACTGCAAGAGCCACGTCACCTACAAGGGCGCACTGGCCGGCGACGCGGCGCACACGGTGTGGATCGGCGACGTGCTGATCCGGGCCGCGGCCGAGGGCACCGACACGTTCGAGCTGAACCGGAACCTCGTGTTGACCGACGGCGCCCGTGCCGACTCGGTGCCAAACCTGGAGATCGAGACCGGCGAGATCGTGGGCGCCGGGCACGCGTCGGCGACCGGCCGGTTCGACGACGAGCAGCTGTTCTACCTGCAGACCCGCGGCATCCCCGAGGACGAGGCGCGGCGGCTCGTGGTGTCCGGCTTCTTCAACGACATCATCGGCCGGATCGGCGTCCCCGAGGTCGCCGAACGGCTGCACGACGAGGTCGAGCAGAAGCTCGCCCGCACCGCCGCGCTGCCGGTGGCCAGCTCGGAGCCGCAGTGACCGACACCTTCGAGCGTGCCTGCGCGGTGACCGACATCCCGGACGAGGGAGTGGTCGCCGTGGAGGTCGCCGGTGCCGAGGTCGCGATCGTGAAGAGCTGCGGCCAGATCTTCGCCGTCCAGGACGAGTGCTCGCACGCGCAGATCGCGCTGTCCGAGGGCGAGGTCGACAACTGCGAGATCGAGTGCTGGCTGCACGGCTCGCGCTTCGACCTGCGCACCGGCGAGCCGACCGGCCTGCCGGCGTACGAACCGGTTCCGGTCTACCCGGTGCGGGTCGAAGGCGACGACGTGATGGTCGACGTGAAGAACCCCCTGAACCCCGAAGCCCTGCGGTAATCCCTGCGATAGACGGAGATAGAAGAACCACCATGGCGACACTCGAGATCCGCGACCTGCACGTCAGCGTCGACACCGAGAACGGCCCGAAGGAGATCCTGCGGGGCGTCGACCTGACCATCAGCGGCGGCCAGACGCACGCGATCATGGGCCCGAACGGCTCCGGCAAGTCGACGCTCGCCTACTCGATCGCGGGCCACCCGAAGTACAAGGTCACCTCCGGCACCGTCACGCTGGACGGCGAGGACGTGCTGTCCATGGCGGTCGACGTGCGGGCCCGGGCCGGGCTGTTCCTGGCGATGCAGTACCCGGTCGAGGTGCCGGGTGTGTCGGTGGCGAACTTCCTGCGCACCGCGAAGACCGCGATCGACGGCGAGGCACCGAAGCTGCGGACCTGGGTGAAGGACGTCAACAAGGCGCTGTCCGATCTGGAGATGGACGCCGACTTCAGCCAGCGGAACGTGAACGAGGGCTTCTCCGGTGGCGAGAAGAAGCGCCACGAGATCGTTCAGCTGGAGCTGCTCGACCCCAAGATCGCGATCTTGGACGAGACTGACTCCGGACTCGACATCGACGCGCTCAAGGTGGTCGCGACCGGCGTCAACCGGTTCGCCGAGCAGCGCGACAAGGGCGTGCTGCTGATCACGCACTACACCCGGATCCTGCGCTACATCAAGCCGGACTTCGTGCACGTGTTCGTCGACGGTGCGATCGCCGAGGAGGGCGGCCCGGAGCTGGCCGAGGAGCTCGAGGCCAATGGCTACGAGCGTTTCGTGAAGGCCGCGGTCCAGTGAGCGCGCGCCCGGCCTTCAGCAGTCCGCTGGACCTGCAGTCGGTCCGGGCGGACTTCCCGATCCTGTCCCGCGAGCTCGCCGGCGGGCACCCGCTGGTCTATCTTGACTCGGCCAACTCGTCGCAGAAGCCGAACCAGGTGATCGAGGCGGTGCGCGCGCACTACGCCGAGCACAACGCGAACGTGGCCCGGGCGATGCACCAGCTCGGCGCCGAGGCGACCGCGGCGTACGAGGGTGCACGGGACAAGATCGCGGCCTTCATCGGCGCGCCGGACCGGCGCGAGGTGGTTTTCACCAAGAACGCATCCGAGGCACTCAACCTCGCCGCGTACACGCTCGGCGCGGGCCTGCGGCCGGGCGACGAGGTGGTCATCACCGAGCTGGAGCACCACTCGAACATCGTCCCGTGGCAGCTGGCCTGCGAGCGGACCGGCGCGACGCTGCGCTGGTTCGGCGTCACCGACGAGGGCCGGCTGGACCTGTCGAACGTCGACGAGCTGATCACCGAGCGGACCAAGGTGGTGTCGCTGGCCTGGGTGTCGAACGCGCTCGGCACCATCAACCCGGTCAGCGAGGTCGCCGCCAAGGCGCACGCGGTCGGTGCGGTGGTCGTCGTCGACGCCTCGCAGGCGGTGCCGCAGCTACCGGTCGACGTCTCCACCCTCGGCGTCGACCTGCTCGCGTTCACCGGGCACAAGATGGTCGGCCCGACCGGCATCGGCGTGCTCTGGGGACGGTACGACCTGCTCGCGTCGCTGCCGCCGTTCCTGGGCGGTGGCGAGATGATCGAGGTGGTCCGGATGACCGGGTCGACGTACGCCGCGCCGCCGGCCCGGTTCGAGGCCGGTACGCCGCCGATCGCGCAGGCCGTCGGCCTCGGCGCCGCCGCGGACTACCTGTCGGGCATCGGGATGGACAAGATCGCGGCGCACGAGCACGCGGTGGTGGCATATGCGCTGGAAGGGCTGAAAACCGTTCCTGGCTTGACGATTCTCGGTCCGGCCGAACCGGTCGATCGCGGCGGCGCGATCAGCTTCGAGCTGGACGGCATCCACCCGCACGACGTCGCCACCGTGCTCGACACCCGCGGGATCGCGGTGCGTGCCGGGCACCACTGCGCCCGTCCGGTGCACGAGCGGTACGGCGTCCAGTCGTCCACGCGGGCCTCGTTCTACCTGTACACCACGCCGGAGGAGATCGACGCGCTCGTCGACGGCCTCGGCTTCGTCCGCTCCTACTTCACGAGAGCCTGATGCAACTAGACGCGCTGTACCAGGAGATCATCCTGGACCACTACCGCAACCCGCACCATGCGGGCCTCGCGGAGCCGTACGACGTCGAGGTGCACCACGTGAACCCGTCCTGCGGCGACGAGGTCCGGCTGCGGGTGTCGCTGGACGGCGATGTGGTCACCGGCGTCACGCACGAGAGCCTCGGCTGCTCGATCAGCCAGGCCGCGACGTCGGTGATGACCGACCTGGTCCTCGGCAAGCCGGTCGCCGAGGGGATGACGACGTACGAGAAGTTCCTTGAGCTGATGCAGGGCCGTGGCAGTGTGGAACCGGACGAGGACGTGCTGGAGGACGGCGTCGCCTTCGCGGGCGTCGCGCAGTTCCCGGCCCGGGTGAAGTGCGCGCTGCTGGGCTGGTCGGCCTGGCGCGACGCCACGGCGCAGGCACTGGCAGCATCGACGGACGGAGTGAGCAATGCCTGAGACCACTGGTACCGAGAAGATCGAGCTGCCCGAGGTCGACCTGGAGGCCGGCAGCACCCCGGCGTCGGTGGACGATGTCACGGAGGCGCTGAAGGACGTCGTCGACCCCGAGCTCGGCATCAACGTGGTCGACCTCGGCCTGGTGTACGGAGTGACGCTGGACGATGGCGACACCGCGGTGATCGACATGACCCTGACGTCCGCGGCCTGCCCGTTGACCGACGTGATCGAGGACCAGACCCGGACCTCGCTGGACGGCCTGGTGAACGACTTCCGGATCAACTGGGTCTGGATGCCGCCGTGGGGCCCGGAGAAGATCACCGACGAAGGCCGTGAACAGCTCCGGGCCCTCGGCTTCAACGTCTGACGAATCCAGCCTCAGAGTCCGCGCAGACGCAGGACGACGCCGCCGTGGTCAGACGGCCACAGCCCGGTCGCCGGGTCACGGTCCGCCACGTCCGTGCCGGTGACCTGGCCACGGTCGACGCCCAGTGCTGCGCCGCCCGCCGTCCGTCCGAAGATCATGTCGATCCGGTGGTCGAAGCCGGCCGCGGTCGGGTCGTTGACCAGCTCGGACAGGCCGGACGTCCAGCCCTCCTCGGCGGGAGCGTGCTCGAGCCACTCGTCGGTGAACCCGCCGGCCGTGGTGATCAGGTCGTACGCCGCCTTGTGCGGCACGTGGTCGATGGGCTTGACCGAGTCGTTCAGCGGATCCGAGTTGCAGTCGCAGACGAACACCGTCGAACGGTCGGTCGCCGGCGCGTTCGCCAGCAGCTCCTTCGCCTGCGCCAGGGCGAGGTCGGAGCTGAACGCCTCCAGGTGGGTGTTGACGAAGCGGAACCGGGTCGCGCCCGCCTGCGCGTCGACCCACTGGTAGCCACGGTCGAAGTTCAGGGTCGTGCCCAGGATGTCGACCGTCAGGTTGTGGGCGAAGATCCCGCCCCCGCTCCCGGTCGCGGTGAGGCCGCCTCCGACGCGCATCAGCACCACGTCCCGCATGGTCAGCCGGACGTCGCGTGCGTCGGCGCCGATGGATCCGTCGAACGGACTTCCGGTGAAGCTGGGTGCTTCCACGTCGGCCCGGTCACCGATCGACACAGCGGTGTACCGCGCTCCGCGTGCGGCCAGCTCGTCGAGCAGCATCTGCAGGAAGTCGTAGTCGACCGTAGTGGCGTTCGGCACCCCGACCCGGTCGAGCTGGAGCGGCCCGGACCGCCACAGGGCGACCTCCTGAAGGCCGATCAGGTCCGGCCTGGTGCGGTCGATCTCGCCGGCCAGCAGCCCCGCTCGGACTCCGAAGGCGGTGCTGTCGACGATCGCCCGGGTCACGTGCGTCGCGTTGCCGAGCGCGACCAGGATCTCCTGCGGGGTCTTGCCCTGGGCCTGGGCCGCGAGCGCGGCCAGGACGGGGCGGTTGATATCCGCTCCCAGGTAGATGTTCCGGGTCATCACCGTCACCGGTTTGCCCGGCCTCGAATCGGCTTCGGCCGCACCTCCGGCGAGCGATCCGACAACGAGACTCACCACTGCCGCGAGAACCAGGACACGAAGCCGACCGATCATCATTTCCCTCCCAGAGACGTCGCCCCATCCTTGCCGCGCCAAGGACGGATGTCCACGCCGCGCACAGGTCTGTCCCCGACCCGCGGACGAACCAAACCCGCCGCGCCCCCCTTCCCTGGCGATCATCGGTCACAAAACGACAATCTGTGGATAACCGGTTGGCTGGTCGCCGGCGATCACCGGACCGCGCTATCCACAGATTGTCGCTTTGTGACCGATGATCGCGGTCTGGGCTGAGGAGGACTTGCGTGCAGGCGAGGTCGGTGGGGGTTGCGCCGGAGCGACTCGGCCGTTGGCTGGAGAACTTCCACACACGGCACGGGGAGGTCCGGTACGACGCGACCGCGGACCTGGTGACGGTGGTTGCTGAGGACAGCGTGGTGGCGCGGATCGACGTACCGTTCCCGCCGCTCGACGGGGACACCGTCGAGGACCTCATCACCCATGCCCTCCGCCCGCGGCGGTTCGGCGTGCTGCTGGTCCGCCGGGGCGGGTACGGGGTCGCGGTCTTCGACGGCGCCACCCTCACCGCGTCGAAGGTCGGCTCGCGCCATGTGCAGGGCACCACCAAGGCCGGTGGTTGGTCACAGCAACGATTCGCCCGGCGGCGGGACAACCAGGCCCGCGAGGCGTTCGGCGCGGCCGCCGACGTCGCGGCCCGGATCCTGCTGCCCGAGACGAAGAACCTGGTCGCGCTGTTCCGCGGCGGTGACCGCAGGGCGGTCGAGACCGTGCTGGCCGATTCGCGGCTGGTGGCGCTGGTCCCGCTGGTGCGCGACCCGTTCCTCGCCGTACCCGATCCGCGCCGGCAGGTCCTGGAGAAGGCCGGAGCGGACGCCCGCCAGGTCCGGGTCACGGTGACCGAGCCGGAGGCGACCGGCAACGGTCGATCCTGATTCAACTGCCCGAACGGGCGAGTTCACCCGTTCGTCATCCGCGCCTCGGCATCCTGGGTCCGGGCGCCACAAGCGCCCATTTTCGCGCGGGATCGACAACGATTCACACGAGGGGACGCGGATGGCGACCAGGCTGGCTGCGAACGATCCGGTCATCGAGCGCCAGGACACGCTGGGCCGGCCGATCTCACTGACCAGCCGCTGGACGGACAAGTCGTCGGTGCTGTTCACCGGCGCACCCGGTCTCGGCGTCTCCGCCCAGCTGGACAACGCCCGCCGCGCCGCCGAGTCGTCCGGTGCGCTGGTGCTCAGGATCAAGGCGTCGCACACCGAGCCGGTCGAGCACCGGTTCGCGCGCGAGGTCGCCGACCGGATGGGTTCGCTGAGGAAGTCGTTCGGGTACTGGCGGACGCGCAGGCTGAGGCGGACCGCCCGCGCGCTGGTCCGGCCGGTCGGAGAGAAGTCGCCGTCGCCCGGGGTCCGGACGCCGCCCGGGCCGCTCGGCGTCTTCCCGCAGGTGGAGCTCCGGCTCAAGGACCGGATGCGGCTGCGGCCTCCGGCCACGCTGAACGACCTGGCCGACGCGGCCCGCGCCATCGCCGAGCAGCAAGGCCGGCCGGCCATGATCGTGATCGACGACGTGCACCGGGCGGCCGACCGGGACCTCGCCGTGATCAACGAGCTCGCGGAGCACCTGGAGGCCGTGAACCGGGAGTCCGGCCAGCACGTCGTGCTGGTGATGGGCGGCCGGGAGGACGCGCTCGACCTGCTGCACAAGGCGTCCCGGGGCGCGAACGGCGCCGCGAACGACACCGGCCGGTTGTACGACAGCCGGCAGTGCCAGGTCTTCACCGAGCCCGAGCTGCGGGGGATCCTGCGGCACCAGCTCGACCGCGTCGTACCGCCCATGCACCGCGACGCCTACTGCCACCCGGCGCACCAGGATGCGATGCTGCGGGCCGCGGACGGGAACGCCGGCCGGCTGACCGACATCGTGGACTCGGCGATCGCGGCGTCGGGGTACGGCCGGTTCGCGATCGACGGCGAGATGGTGGGTCGCGCGCTGGAGGTGGTCGACACCGACCGGCAGCCCGGCTACCACTCGATCTGGAACAGCAGCGACCCGACCGAACGGCACCTGATGATGCTGGTGGCGCGGGAGGGCGACCAGGGCCTGGACCTGGCCGCGGCCGCGCGCGGGATCGCCGAGGGCGACATGAGCACCTGGTCGGAGCACGACGTACAGCGCTGGGCGGCGCTTGACGCGGCTCGCCAGTCGCTCGACGGCCGCGGGGTGATGGATCCGTCGCCCGACAACCAGCGGCTGGTGTTCTCCGACCCGGGAATGCGGCGCTGGGTCGTCGAGCACAATCCGGGCCTGCTGCCGCAGCCGGCACACCAGCAGCCCGCGGTCCAGCTGCCGCAACACCAGCAGCTGCCGACCCATCTGATACCGGGCAGCCCGGAGTCCGGCCAGCCCTGGGCGTCGCCGCTGCCGTCGTGGGGGTCGCACATCCGGCGTCCGGCAGCGGCACTGCCCGGACACGGCACCGGCCGGCCGGTGACACCGATCCACGGTGGCGGACGGCCCCGGGCGGCCGAGGGCGGCTACGGCCGGCCGGACGGGTACCCGGGCCGGTGAGCGACCTGCTCGAACCCTCGGCCTGGACGGTACTGCAGGCGCGGCGGATGGCCCGGAACATGATCGACGTCGTGGACGGCGAGACCTACGACGCGGTCGAGCACTTCAGTGAGCTGTGCGAGCACCTGGACGACCTGTACGGCGGCTACGGGTTCGCCCGGCTGCTGGAGCCGCCACAGCGGGCCGCGGTGGCCGACCTGATCCGCTCACTGCGCGGCCGGAGGCCGACCGGAATCCGGCTGCACCAGCCGGTGAACTCGTCGCTGACGCTGGACCAGGGCCGTGACGTCGCCGCGGACCTGGCGAGCCGCGCGGAGGGTGAGGAGTGGCTGGCCGAGCTCGGCCGCGCCATGCAGGGCCTGTACCGCTATCTCGACGAGCTGTACGGCGGCCCGGGGGCGTTTTCCGAGCTGCTCGACTCCGAGGATCGCGCCCGGGTGGCCCAGTGCGTTGTCTCACTGACAGTCACCTGACGCCGCAGGAAATTAGATGTCTCGACGCACGGTCCGGCCCGGCGTTCTGGCCCAACCGACCATTACCGTAGGCGCGTGAGTTCCACGACCTCGTCACGCGCACCGCGCCAGTCAGGCGCCCAGCCCAACCGGGCTCCGGCCAGCCAGAACCGGTTGCCCGCGACGCGTGAGCGCAGACCCGCGCTGGCCGCGCTCGCGGTGATCCTGATCCTGCTCGGCGCCGCCGGCTCGGGGCTGATCGCGCTGCGCAGCGGTGAGCGGGAGGCGTTCCTGGTCGTGTCCAAAGAGATCGCGCCGGGCCAGAAGCTGGTCAAGGGCGACTTCGGCCGGGCGCAGATCGCCGGCGACACGGCCGGCCTGATCCCCGCGTCGGCCGTCGACTCCTACGTGGGCGACTACGCGCGTACCCGGCTGTACAAGGACCAGCTGCTCACCAAGCAGATGCTCAGCAACACCCTCGACGTACCCGAGAAGGGCGCCCTGGTCGGCGTCAGCCTCGAGGGCGGCCGGGTGCCGGCCGAGGGTCTGGAGGAGGGCGACATCGTCCGGGTGGTCCGGGTGCCCGTGAGCAACACCGACGGCACCCCGCCGGAGGTCCTGGTCGGCGCCGCCGAGGTGACCAACGTGCAGGGCGGCAGCGCGGACGACGAGAAGAGCAGCTCGGTGAACACCAACGAGGTGGTGAACGCGACCGTGCTGGTCCCGACCGACAAGTCCACCTCGGTCGGTGCCGCGGCGGCCGCCAAGACGCTGGTGCTGATCAAGCTCGCGCCGAACACCAAGCCAGATGTCTCCCGCAACGGCGGAGGCAACTGATGCCACTGGTCGCCCTGGCCAGTGCGAAGGGCTCACCAGGAGTGACGACCGCGGCCACCGTGCTGAGCGCGTTGTGGCCGCGGCCGGTGCTGCTCGCCGAGTGCGACCCGGCCGGCAGCGATGTGGTGGTCCGGATGACCGGGCCGGGCGGCACCCCGCTGACCGCCGACCGTGGCCTGGTCAGCCTGGCCGCCGCCGGGCGCAAGGGGCTCGACGACGACGTGATCATGGCCCACACGCAACTGCTGGACGGCGGCCTGGACGCGCTGGTAAGCGTCCGCGCGCCGGAGCAGATCGGCGGCATGGGCGGGCTGTGGGCACCACTCGGCGCCGCGCTGAACAACATGCGCGGCACGGACGTGCTCGCCGACTGCGGCCGGATCGGCCCGGCCTCGCCGCAGCTGCCGATCATCAAGGCCGCCCGGCTGGTCGTACTCACCTGCGCCGCGACCGGCTCGTCGGTGGCGCACCTGCGCGAGCGGCTGTCCGCACTGTCGCACCATGTCGACGCACATCTCGGCGTACTGGTCGTCGCGGATCCCAAGCGCCGGGACGCGGTCAAGCAGGTGTGGACCGTGCTGGACCAGATGTCCGTACCGGTCCGGCACCGCTGGCACCTCGCCTGGGATCCCGTCGGCGCAGCGTTCTTCGAGGGCCAGGGCGTCGGCCGGCTGGAGCGCACCAGCCTGATCCGGACCGCTCGCGAGCTCGTCGTGGAGATGGCCTCGGTGATCACGCCCGAGGCGCTGCAGCACGACTTCGACATGGCGGAGGCGGCCTTCCCGCCACCGGACGCGGCGCGGGTGGTGGACCGGTGATCGATCAGGAGCTGGTCCGCAAGCTGCGGGTCCAGGTGGCCGAGCGGCTGAACGAGCAGCGCCGCCGCGACCAGGTGAACGGCGTACCGCCGATGAGCGCCGAGGACGAGCGGGAGTACGCCCGCTCGCTGATCGTCCAGGTGCTCGAGGACCACGCCCGGTACGAGGTCACCGAGGGCCGCACCCCGCCGACGCCGGAGGACGACGCGCAGATCGCATCCGCGATCCACTCCGCGCTGTTCGGCGTCGGCCGGCTGCAGCCGCTGATCGACGACCCCGAGGTCGAGAACATCGACATCAACGGGTACGACCACGTGTTCGTCCAGTACGGCGACGGCCGCGAGGAGCAGCCCGGCCCGGTCGCCGAGAGCGACGAGGAGCTGGTCGAGCTGATCCAGGTGCTGGCCGCGCACGCCGGCCTGAGCAGCCGCCCGTTCGACTCCGCGAACCCGCAGCTGGACCTGCGGCTGCCGGACGGCTCCCGGCTGTCCGCGGTGATGGGGGTGACCGCCCGGCCGGTGGTGTCGATCCGGCGGGCCCGGCTCGGCAAGGTGTTCCTCGGCGACCTGGTCGCGAACGGCACCATGTCCGACGACATCGCCGCGTTCCTCAAGGCGGCCGTCGCGGCCCGCAAGAACATCATGATCGCGGGCGCCACGAACGCGGGGAAGACCACGCTGCTGCGGGCGCTGGCGAACGAGATCCCGCCGCACGAGCGGCTTGTCACGGTCGAGCGCTCGCTGGAGCTGGGACTCGGCGAGTTCCCCGACCTGCACCCGAACGTGGTCGCGTTCGAGGAGCGGTTGCCGAACTCCGAGGGTGTCGGCGAGATCAGCATGGCCGACCTGGTCCGCCGCTCGCTGCGGATGAACCCGAGCCGGGTCATCGTCGGTGAGGTGCTCGGCGACGAGATCGTCACGATGCTGAACGCGATGAGCCAGGGCAACGACGGCTCGCTCTCGACGATCCACTCGAACTCCTCGATGGAGGTGTTCAACCGGATCTCGACGTACGCGATCCAGGCCTCCGAGCGGCTGCCGATGGAGGCAACCCAGATGCTGATCTCGGGCGCGCTGGACTTCGTCGTCTTCACCCGCAAGCACAACGACTACCAGCAGGGCGGCCGGCTGAGCCGGTACATCGAGAGCATCCGCGAGGTGACCGGCTGGGACGGCCGGGTGCTGTCCAGCGAGGTGTTCGCGCCCGGGCCGGACGGCCACGCCGCCGCGCACGCGCCGATCCAGTGCGTCGACGAGCTCGAGATGTACGGCTACCAGCCGCTGGTGCACGGGCGATGGGTGTGAGCTGAGATGGACCTCCGGACGACGCTGGCGCTGCTCTGCGGCGCGCTGGTCGGTGGTGCCCTGCTGCTGCTCATCGTGGCGATCCGCGGTACCGAGCCGAAGGACGCCACCCCGTCGCTGTTCACCCGCTCGAACGGCCGCCGGGCGCGCAAGTCGACGATCCAGCTCGTGGCCGGCATCGGTGTCGGGCTGGTCGTGCTCGCGATCACCCGCTGGCTGGTGCTCGCGGTGGCGCTCGGCCTGCTCGCGGGCCTCGCGGACCGGTTCTTCGGCGGCGCCAGCGAGGAGCGCCGGGCGATCGAGCGGCTGGACGCGCTGGCCACCTGGACCGAGGCGATGCGCGACACCATCGCCGGCGCCGTCGGCCTGGAGCAGGCCATCCCGGCGACCGCGGTGAACGCCGCGCCCGCTATCAAGCCCAGCTTGAACCTGCTGGTCGACCGGCTCCGGATCCGCGAGCCGCTGCCGACCGCGCTGCTGCGGTTCGCCGACGACCTCGACGACCCGTCCGCCGACCTGATCTGCGCCGCCCTGGTGCTGAACGCGCGGCTGCGCGGACCCGGTCTGCGCGAGGTGCTCAGCGCGCTGGCGGTCTCGGCCCGCGACGAGCTCGACGTACGGCACAAGGTCGCGGCCGAGCGCCGCTCGACCCGGCGCAGCGTCCAGGTCGTCGTCGGCATCACGCTCGCCGTCGCCGCCGCGCTGGTGCTGTTCAACCCGTCGTACGTCGAGCCCTACCGCGGCTTCATCGGCCAGTTCGTGCTCTTGATCGTCGTGCTGCTGTACACCGCCGGCCTGGTCTGGCTGCGGCGGCTGGCCAGGATCGAGGTGCCGGACCGGTTCCTCGTCGGCCGGGACGACGGCCGTGCCGCCCGCAAGGGCGACGACCGGATGGAGACGGTCGGATGACGCTCGCACTGCTCTGCGGAGCCCTGGTCGGCGGCGGCGCGTACCTGCTGGTGCGGCTCCTGCTGCGGCCCGCGCCGACGGTGCGCGCCACGATCGCCCGGATCGACGCCGGCCGGACCGGCTACCGGTCGGTCACGGCCAGCGCGGCCGGCGAGCACCAGCTCGGCGGGCTGGACAAGCTCAAGGACACCGTCGGCCGGCGGCTGGAGGCCGAGGCCAACGCACGCGGCTGGCGGCTCGGCAAGCTGCGCCGCGACCTGGCCGTGATGAACCAGCCGCTGTCCACGATGCTCGCCACCAAGGCGCTGTTCGCGATCGGCGCGCTGATCATCGTGCCGCTGTGGTGGTTCATCGCGGGGATGCTCGGCTTCAGCCCGCCCGGAGTCGCGCCGGCCGTGGTGACGCTCGGCGCCGCGCTGCTGGCCTCGTTCATGCCCGACCTGGCGCTGCGCCAGGAGGCGGAGAAGCGGCGCCGCGACTTCCGGCACGTGGTCGGCAGCTTCCTCGACCTGGTCGCGATGAACCTGGCCGGCGGCCGCGGTCTGCCCGAGGCGCTGATGACCGCGTCGACGATCGGCGAGCACTGGGCGATGGCGCGGATCCGCCAGGCACTGGCGAACGCCCGGCTGATGGGCATCACCCCGTGGGACGCGATGGCGCAGCTGGGCGAGGACCTCGGCGTGGACGAGCTGCGCGACCTGGCGTCCGCGCTGGCGCTGGCCGGTGACGAGGGCGCCAAGATCCGTACGTCGCTGCTGGCGCGCGCGGCGAGCCTGCGGGCCAAGGAGCTCGCCAACATCGAGGGCAAGGCGGGCGAGCGGTCGCAGGCGATGCTGGTCGCGCAGCTGCTGATGTGCGCCGCGTTCATGCTCTTTCTCGGGTACCCGGCGGGGGCGATGATTCTCGCTTCATGACGGCGTTGCGGGGGAGCCAACTGGCGGGTACGACCCGTCGTACAGGGCATACTGAGGCCGGCGTAAGACAACCTGGAAGGACATCCGGATGCAGATGTACGAACTGCAGGTCGCTCGCATCCTGTTCGGCTACGCGATGGCACGCGCACACACCCAGCGGACCCGGCAGAACAAGCAGCTCGGGGCGTCCGCAGTCGAGTGGGCCGTGATCGCGGGCATCGTGGTGACCGCCGCACTCGCGATCGGCGTCGTCGTCAACCGGGTGATCAACCGGCGCAAGGCCGAGATCGACCAGGGATAGTCCTTGCGCCGCCCGCCCCGTGCCCGCGGTGAGCGCGGTGCGAGCGCCCTCGAGCTGGCGATCATCGCACCGACGCTGCTGGCCCTCATCTTCCTGACCATCCAGACGGCGTTGTTCCTGTTCGGCCGCGCCGCGGCCCAGAACGCCGCCCAGCAAGGCATGTCCGAGCTGCGTCTGATCCAGCCGCAGGTGTACCACGACTCGCTGGCCCGCAAGATCGAGCAGAACACCGAGTCGTACGCCGCGCGGATCGCGGGCAGCTCGCTGCTCGGCCCGACCGCGACCTCCGAGTACGACGCGCAGACGGGGATCGCCTCCATGACGGTGGAAGGCCAGGCCGTCTCGCTCGTACCCGGGCTGACGTTCCGTACCAAGCGCACGGCGACCGGGCCGATCGAGACCTTCGAGGCGGACAAGTGATGCCGCGCCGCCGGTTCACCGAGCGAGGGGCGCTGGCGTTGGAGCTGGCGATCCTGGCGCCGCTGATGCTGGCGCTGCTGCTGTTCCTGATGGCCTGCGGCCGATACTTCCAGACCTCGTCGCTGCTCGAGGACGCCGCCCGCGACGGTGCCCGGGCCGCGACCCAGGCGCGATCCCAGGCGGGCGCGCAGAAGGTGGTCGACGACGCCGTCACCCGAGCGCTCGGTCAGAAGCAGGTAGCCGCGTCGTGCAAGAACAGCGCGAAGGGCGTGCTCGGTGGCGCGGGTGGCTTCGAGGCGGGCGAGCCGATCACCGTCGAGGTGAGCTGCACGATCAACTACCGTGACCTCGGCCTGCTCGGCCTCGACAAGGACGTCACGGTGACCCGTACCTTCACCTCCACCCTGGACCCGTTCCGCGGGGTCCGCGGGTGAGCGCGCGCTGCGGCGAGCGGGGTGCGCTCAGCCCCGCCGTCGCCATCCTGGCGGTGATGATCTTCTGGCTGGCCGGTCTGGTCATCGACGGTGCTCGCCAGCTCAGTGCGCGGTCCAAGGCGATCGCGTACGCCCAGGAGGCCGCGCGCGCCGGCGCGTCCGGCATCGACCTGAACGCCGACCAGATCGAGATCGACGTCAAGGACGCCGGCGCCCGGGTCGACAAGTACTGCGCGCGGGTGCGGGCCGACGACCCCACCGTCACGTCCTGCCAGGCGACCACACTGACCCGGGAGCGCATCGTCGTGGACGTGGTGCTGGAGAACCAGACCACGTTCCTGGCCATGCTGAGCATCGACAAGCTGACCGCGAAGGGCCAGGGCGAGGCGCACGCCGAGCAGGGCATCACCAGCGCCGACGAGACCCCGCTGGTACCGGAGATCAGCATGCTGCCCACCGACCTCAGCGTCACCGTGGACCCGCACGAGTCCGCCTCGTCGCCGACCTTCGACCCGTCCTGCATCACGGCGCCGACCGCCACGATCACCACCACGTCCAAGACCCCGGTACCGACGCCGCCGCCGCCCGCGTCGCCGACCGCGACGATCACCGCGACCGTCACCGTAACCGAGACGCTGATCCCGCCGCTGCCGTCGATCTGCATCCCACGGCCAGCCGGCGGGCCGACCGATCCGCCCCGTCGCTGACCTCACCGGTCCATACAATGATCCGGCGGCTGGATGGACGCGATGGCGGTCCGTGACCCTTGGAGGAGGCCGGTGACGCGACGTCGTACCGGGGTGCTGGGCGCGCTCGCGGCTGTCATCCTGCTCGCGGGCTGCGGCGGCGATCCGTCGGCCGGTGGCAGCCCGACCCCGTTCGAGGACGACGCCACGGGCGCGTCGTCGACCTCGCCGCCCGAGTCCGACCCGGCCACGCCGGCGACGACCGCGACGCCCACGGTCGAGCCGAGCAGCCCGCCCGCGAAGCGACGGCTCGTGATCGTCGCGCCCGGACGGTTCGTCACCAGCCCGGCGGTCGGCGGGTTCACCCAGGCCATCCAGGTGTTCTTCCGGGCCCGGATGACCTACAGCCCGGACCTGCTGCAGGGCTGGGCCACGTCGAAGTTCCGCGCCGACAACGACATCGAGATCATCAACGCCAAGCCGGCGGGTTACGTGATGCGGGCGCCCGGCCGGGTCGTCGTACGGGGCGTAGGCAAGGGCCCGATCCAGAACACCACGACGGTCGACGTGTGCCTCGGTCCGACGATGGCGTGGTTCGACCCGAAGAAGAAGCGGTACACCAACGATCTGCCGAACGGGTCGCCGATCTCGTTCGTGATGTACGGCTCCGGTCCCCGGTGGCTTTTACATGTCGCCGTGCCGGGAAAGTTCAGCTGCGCGACCGCGAAGTATCCGAGAGGTTGACGGTGTGATGTCTTACCGTCATCGTGCAACGGTTCGGCCGTCTCACCCGTCGAAGCCGACGGCGTACCGCGACGAAGGGATGCGAAGGTGAGGAGCCTCAGGGCGATCCGGGTGATCGGTGCCGCTGTGACGCTTATGGCCGCGGGCCTCGTCGCGACGACAGCTCAGGCTGATCCGGGTGTCGGCACCGGTACGACGACCAACAACCCCGTCTACCACACCGTGACCACGGGCAGCGCCCGCTGCGCGGTCTACGCGAACGCGCGCGGCTTCGGCGCCTGGTGTGGTGGCTGGGGCAACTACAAGGCCAGGACCTGGCGTCAGCGCCTCAACGCGGTGAACGGCTGGCCCTTCATCCACTGTCGCGACTACCCGATCCCGGAGGGCTGGAGCCTGAAGGCGCCGCCAGAGGGCAAGGAATGGGTGTGGCGCGCGTACATCCGGGACTACGATCTGGACTCCTACAACGGGGGGACGGACGCGCACCTGGAGTACGAACTTGTCGCGGTCACCCCGGAGGAGAAGGACGACTGCCACGTCCCGGACTACATGGAGCAGTTCTGGAAGACGTTCGCCGGCACCTATCCCACGCCGGTGCTGAACATCGAACCGACCTATATCCCGCGGGTGAACTCGCCGGCCTTCTTCTCGCTCGGGATGGACATCACCAGGGACCCGCCGGTCCCGTCGGACCGCACTCCGGTCTACAACAACCTGTGGAACGGTCGGAACTACCTCGCCATGCAGGCCGTGGTGACCAGCATGAGGATCGATCCCGGCGACGGTACGCCGCCGTTCACCTGCCAGATCGTGAACGAGGTCTACGACAACACCAAGAAACCGACCGAGCAGACAAACACCTGCAAGCACGCGTTCAAGCGGTCCAGCGCCAGCCAGCCGGACGGCATGTACGACGTGAAGGTGAGCGCGTTCTGGGAGGTCCGGATGTACATCCGCGACGAGACCATCCCGACCGAAGGTATCTGGCGTCCGATCGGGACGTTCGAGGTGAAGTCGATTCAGAAGCTTCCGGTGCAAGAGGTCCAGGGCATCGGTGGTGGCGGTCGATGACGACCGTCACCCGATGGAGGGAATGACCATGGTGAAGACGATCCAGCCGGCCAGAGCCGCTCGGCTGCCGCAGCGCCCGTCACACAGCCGGGTGCTGGACTGGCTGAAGGGGCTGGCCTCGCTGATCGCGATCCTGGCGATCGTCGGCGGCGTGCCGTACCTGCTGGTCACACTGTTCGGTGCGCCGTGGCCGTCACGGGTGCCGGACCGGGACTTCCTGTTCAACCAGCTGGACTCCGAAGCGGTGCTGAAGATCATCGCCTGCGTCATCTGGCTGGCCTGGCTGCACTTCGTCGTCTGCCTGGTCACCGAGGCGTTCGCCGAGCGCCGCGGCCGCGGCCTGCCGCCGCAGGTCCCGCTCGGCGGCGGGTCGCAGACGCTGGCGCGCCGGCTGATCTCCGGTGTCGTGTTGCTGGCCGGTACGGCGAGCGTCACGGTCCCGGTCGCACAGGCCGTATCGATGCCGGGCATCTCCACCCAGGCCTCGGTCGGGACCAGCGTGAGCCGTGGCACGCAGAGCCAGCCCGGTATGCAGGTGGAGCCGGCCAGCAAGGTCATCCCGGGCGTCACCGGCGTACGCACCAACAACGACGACCGGGGCCAGATCGTCAAGTACACCGAGGTTCGCCCGCCGGACGGCCGGAACTACGACTGCCTGTGGGACATCGCGGAGCGATACCTCGGCGACGGCCGCCGGTACAAGGAGATCCACGAGCTCAACAAGGGCAAACTGCAGCCGGACGGCCGGCGGCTGTCCAACCCCGATCTGATCATGCCGGGCTGGCAGGTCCGGCTGCCCGCGGACGCGAAGGGCCCCGGCGTCCACACCGTGAAGGTTGCCGTCGGCACCGACAAGAAGATCACGATCCCGCAGAAGGTGGCGGACAAGCCCGTCGCGAAGGAGACGGCCGAGAAGAAGGCGGTCGCCCGTGAGACGCCGGAGAAGCGCACCGCCGGCAAGGCCGAGGACGGTGGACGCTGGTTCGAGCAAGGCCGGGAGAAGCCGTCCAGCGTCGACATCGGCGACCCCAAGAACGATCCCGAGGCGTCCCGCGAACGGCCGTCGAAGCCCGTCGCCCCACCGGCCGACCCGGGCGACGTCGACGGCGCGGGCGGCACCGAGCAGAAGCCACCGGTCGCCGCGGCGCCGGAGGGCGACGGGTTCGGGCCGGCCGAGACCGGCGTGTTCGGCGTCGGTGCCACCGTGCTCGCTGCCGGTCTCGCGCTCGCGCTGAAGCGGCGCCGCGGCTGGTCGCTCGGCCCCGGTCCGGACGCTGCCGAGAGGCACCGCCGGACCGAGGTCGACCTGCGGATGGCGTCGGACATCCCGACCGCCCGGTTCGTCGACAACGCGCTGCGCCAGCTCGGCGCCCTGCTGGCTGCCCAGAACCAGCCACTGCCGGGTGTCGTGGCCGCGCTGGTCTCGGACAAGGCGCTCACCCTGGTGCTGGCACCGGGAGAGAGCGGCGGCACCCCGCCGGCACCGTGGCAGCTGGCCGCCGGCGGCAACCGCTGGATGCTGCGCCGCGCCTACGCCTCGATGGACGACGTCGCCGCGCCCGCGCCGTACCCCGCGCTGGTCACCGTCGGCCGCAACGCCGACGGCGCGATCGTGCTGATCGACCTCGACCTGGCGCACGGCATCGCCAGCTTCGGCGGCGTGACCGATGTCGCCCGCGACGTCGCGGTGTCGCTCGCGGTCGAGCTCGGCACCAACCTGTGGTCCCAGGGCGTGCACGTGACGATGGTCGGCTTCGGCGACGACCTGACCGACCTGGCGCCGGACCGGATGACCTACCGCTCCTCGATCGCCGACGCGCTCGAGGACGTCCGGCACCGCGCCGACCACCAGGCCCGGACCTGCGAGGCACGCGGGATCGACTCGGTCACCCGGGCCCGGCTCGCGTACCCCGATCCGGAGCTGTGGGGCACCGAGGTCGTCGTACTGTCCGCCCCACCGTTGCCCGCCGAGGCCGAGCAGTTGAACCGGCTGGCCGGGGACCCGCGGCGCAGCGTCGGCGTGATGGTGGTCGGCGACGTACCGGTCGCGCCGTGGCGGTTCGTGGTCGACGAGAGCGGCCAGGCGGTCTGCCGGCTGATCGGGCTCGAGGTCGACGCGCACACAGTTACCCCGAGCCAGTACGCCGAGCTGGTGGCACTGTTCCGCGCGGCCGAGTCCGAGGCCCGGCAGAAGGCCCGGGCCGCCGAGGACGCGCCGGCGTACCAGAACGCCGTCGCCGATCTCAGCCAGGCCGCGCCGGTCGAGATCGACCTGCTCGGTCCGATCGAGGTCGACGCCCGCGGCGAGATCGACCCGGGCCGGCGGGAGCTGGCGACCGAGATCGCGGTGTTCCTGGCCAGCCAGGACTGGGGCGTGCACCCGAACGTGCTGGCCGGTGCGATCTGGCCGCGCGGGATCAGCCCGGAGCTGCGCGACTCGGCGCTGGTGCACACCCGCAACTGGCTGGGCGAGGAAGCCATCCGTACCGACGAGAACGGGCGCTGGGTGCTGAACCGGTCGCTGGTCCGGGTGGACTGGGACGTGTTTCGCAGCCTGCTCGGCCAGGCGGCGACGATGGACGACCCGCGCGGGCCGCTGTCCACCGCGCTCGGCCTGGTGCACGGCCCGGCCTGGTCGAACCTGCCTGCCGGGCGCTACTCGTGGCTGGCCGCGTCCGGGATCGAGCGCCGGATGGCCGAGGCGATCGGGGACACCGCACTGAAGCTGGCCGAGGCGAGCCTGCGCTACAACGACGGCACGCTGGCCCGGACCGCGCTGCATACCGGGCTGCGGTTCAACCCGGCATCGGAGGAGCTGTGGCGGGCGACGCTGCGGCTGGCCTCGCACTTCGGTGGCCCGAGCGACCTCAGCACGGTCGCGACCCAGATGTACGCCGCGATCCGCCAGCACGGCGGCCCGCGCGGTGCGGAGGCGGAGACCGACGCACTGGTCGACGAGCTGCTCCCGGGCTTCCGCCGCGCCGTAGCCTGACCCGCACCACCGTTCATCGGGCCCTCGTAACCCGGCGTGTCGGCACTCGTCGGGCCGTTGTGACCAGGCTCAGAGGTTCTGGGCGCCCCAGGTGTCGCAGCGGGACATGTCGCCGGACTCCATGCCGGTGCTGAACCAGCGCTTGCGCTGCTCGGCAGTGCCGTGCGTGAACCCGTCCGGGTTCGCGCCGCCCTGGGTACGCTCCTGGATCCGGTCGTCGCCGACGGTCTCGGCGGCGTCGATCCCCTCGGAGATGTCCTCCTCGGTGATGTCGGTGATGAGCGGCTGACCGCTGGACGTCGTGATCCGCTGCACGTGGTACGCCCAGACACCGGCCAGGCAGTCGGCCTGGAGCTCGGACCGGACCGCGTCCGACTCCGGGCCCTGCCGGGTCTTGATCTGGCCGAGGATGCCGTACAGGTTCTGGATGTGGTGGCCGTACTCGTGCGCGACGACGTACGCCTCGGCGAAGTCACCGCCCTTCGCGCCGAGCTGGCTCTCCAGCACCTGGAAGAACCCGATGTCGAGGTAGAGCCGCTTGTCGGCCGGGCAGTAGAACGGGCCGACCGCGCTCGACGCGGCGCCGCAGCCGGTGCTGACCTGCCCCTCGAACACGACCATCTGGGCCGGCGTGTACCGCTTGCCGCGCCGCGGCAGCTCCTTGCTCCAGTAGTTCTCGATCGAGTTCTGGTAGTAGACGAACCGGCACTCCGGGTTCTGCCGGATGCTGCCCTTGGTGCAGGCGTTCAGGCTGCCGGCCGACGTGTTCTGCGACTCCGGTTGCCCGCCCCCGTCCCCGCCGGGGATGCCTCCGGTCAGCAGCACGATGATGATCAGGACGATGATGCCCCCGATGCCTCCGCCCACCGGGAGGCCCATGCCTCGGCCACCGCCACCGCCACTGCCGCGCACATCTCGGACACCACCGGTGTCCAGGTCCGCATCTGGGTTGAACTTCACAGTCGTACGATATCCGCGCCCCTGCGTACGAGCCCGCTTCGGCGAGGCGGCCGTCCGCGTCCGGGCGCCCTCGGCGGCGGCGCGGCATGGTCCTTACGTAGACTGGTCCGCTGTGTCTGACGTTCGTTGCCCGCTTCCGCCGCTCGGACGGCGCCACGATTCCAGACCAGCGGCATGATCACCGCTTCCAATCTCGAGGTCCGTGTCGGGGCAAGACAGCTCCTGTCACCTGCGTCCTTCCGGGTCGGACCAGGCGACAAAGTCGGTCTGGTCGGCCGTAACGGTGCCGGTAAGACCACGTTGACCAAGATCCTTGCGGGCGAGTCGCTGCCGGCGACCGGATCCGTCTCGACGTCCGGCTCGATCGGATACCTGCCCCAGGACCCGCGCACCGGCGACCTCGAGGTGCTCGCCCGGGACCGGATCCTGTCGGCCCGCGGCCTGGACGACGTCGTACGACGGCTGCGCGCGGCCGAGAAGGCGATGGCCAGCGCGGACGACGAGACCCGGGACAAGGCGATGCGCCGGTACGAGCGGGCGGAGGCCGACCTGCACGCCGCGGGCGGCTATGCGGCCGAGTCCGAGGCGGCCCGGATCGCGGCGAACCTGGGCCTGCCGGACCGGGTTCTCGGCCAGCCCCTGGGCACCCTGTCCGGCGGTCAGCGCCGCCGGGTCGAGCTGGCCCGGATCCTGTTCGCGCAGGCCGAGACGCTGCTGCTGGACGAGCCGACCAACCACCTGGACGCCGACTCGATCGTGTGGCTGCGCGACTTCCTGAAGTCGTACCCGGGCGGCGTGATCATGATCAGCCACGACGTCGGCCTGCTCGAGGAGACCGCCACCCGGGTGTTCCACCTGGACGCGAACCGGGCCGAGATCGACGTGTACAACGTCGGCTGGAAGGCGTACCTGACCCAGCGCGAGACCGACGAACGGCGCCGCAAGCGGGAACGCGCCAACGCCGAGAAGAAGGCCTCCCAGCTGGTCGACCAGGCGAACAGGATGCGTGCCAAGGCGACCAAGGCGGCGGCCGCGCAGCAGATGCTGAAGCGGGCCGAGAAGCTGCTCGCGTCGCTGGAGGACGAGCGGGCCCACGACAAGGTCGCGAGGATCGCGTTCCCGAAGCCCGCACCCTGCGGCAAGACCCCGTTGACCGCGGAGGAGCTGTCCAAGTCCTACGGCTCCCTGGAGGTCTTCACCGACGTCGACCTGGCGATCGACCGTGGCAGCCGGGTCGTCGTACTCGGGCTGAACGGCGCCGGCAAGACCACGCTGCTGCGGGTGCTGTCCGGGCTGGAGAGGCCCGACACCGGGTCGGTGCTGCCCGGTCATGGGCTCAAGCTCGGGTACTACGCCCAGGAGCACGAGACGCTCGACATCGACCGCACCGTGCTGGAGAACATGAAGTCCGCCGCGCCGGACCTGAACGACACCGACGCGCGCAAGGTGCTCGGCTCGTTCCTGTTCACCGGAGACGACGCGGACAAGCCCGCCCGGGTACTGTCCGGCGGGGAGAAGACCCGGCTCGCCCTGGCGACCCTGGTGGTGTCCGCGGCGAACGTGCTGCTGCTGGACGAGCCGACCAACAACCTGGACCCGGCGTCGCGGACCGAGGTGCTGAACGCGATCCGCTCCTACACCGGCGCGGTCGTCCTGGTCACCCACGACGATGGCGCCGTCGAGGCCCTCGAACCCGAACGGGTCCTGCTCCTCCCTGACGGCGTGGAGGACCTCTGGTCCGCCGACTACGCCGACCTCATCTCCCTCGCGTGACCCGATAACCGCCGACTGGACCCAAGTTTCAAGGCGTGTCGGCGCCGAGTGGACCCGAATGTCAGCGCGTGTCGGTGCCGGCTGGACGGGAGTTCCAGGTGCGTCGGACGGTATGTGGCTTGCGTCATGAGGCGATCCGAGCAACTGGCACTAAGGTCCAACGGAAGGCGGCACGCCCTGAAACACGGGTCCAGTGAGCGCCGACACGCGCTGAAACTTGGGTCCAGTGACGGGAAGTGGGTTGACGTGGTGGATGGGTTGCGGGTGTGGGTTGAGGGCCAGATCGCGCGGGTGGTGTTGGACCGGGCGGAGGTGCGGAACGCGCAGACGCCTTCGATGTGGCGGGCGCTGGCGGACTTCGGTGCGGCGCTGCCGGACGAGGTGCGGGTGGTCGTGGTATCGGGGGAGGGGCCGTCGTTCTCGGCGGGACTGGACCGGCGGCTGATCACGGGCGAGGCGGCCGACGGCGAGGAGCCGTTGCTTGCCCTGGGCACCAAACCCGCCGCGGAGGTGCACGAGACGATCGCGGTGTACCAGGCCGGGTTCTCCTGGCTGCGCGACCCGCGGTTCATCAGCATCGCCGCGGTCCAGGGGCACGCGGTCGGCGCCGGGTTCCAGCTGGCACTGGCGTGCGACCTGCGGGTGGTCACGCCGGACGCGCAGTTCTCGATGCGGGAGCCGTCGCTCGGTCTGGTTCCGGACCTGGGCGGTACGCAGCCGCTGGTCAACCTGGTCGGGTACGCACGGGCGCTGGAGATCTGCGCCACCAGCCGGTGGGTGCATGCCGAGGAGGCAACACAGATCGGCCTGGCCAATGTCGTCGTACCGGCGGAGCAGTTGGAGGCCACGGTCACCGACCTGACAGCCGCACTGCTCGCACCACCGGCGGAGGCGGTGCGCGAGACCAAGGCGCTGCTGATCGGCGCGTCCGGACGCTCGTACGACGAGCAGCTCCGGGCCGAACGCGAGGCGCAGACCAGGCGGCTGGCGGCCCTCATGAGCGGGCTTGGCTAGTCACGGCGCTGATCACAAGGGAACAAAAGTCGGCCTTCCTGGTGTTCACTGGTTCAGGACGTCTGTGAGGTTGTCCGGACGCCGGGGACCCGGCTCGGTGGTTCAAGCCCGGGCCGGAAGGGAGTCATATGGAAGGCATGCGTGGGATGGGTGCGGGCGGCTGGCGCCGCCAGGACGCATCCATCGTGAATCAGAAGCTGGCGAAGGGCACGCTACGGCGGATCGCCCGTTTCGCCCGGCCGTACTCGCTGCACATCGCGGCGTTCCTCGGCCTCGTCGTGGTGAGCGCGGTGCTGGTCATCGCCTCGCCGCTGTTGTTCAAGAAGATCGTCGACGACGGCATCATCAAGGGCGATGCCGGACTGGTGACGGCACTCGCGCTCGTGGTCGCCCTGCTGGCCGTGTTCGAGGCCGCGCTCGGGCTGACCCAGCGCTGGTTCTCGGCCCGGATCGGCGAGGGCCTGATCTTCGACCTGCGGACCAAGGTGTTCGGGCACGTGCAGCGGATGCCGGTCGCGTTCTTCACCCGCACCCAGACCGGTGCGCTGGTGTCCCGGCTCAACACCGACGTGATCGGCGCCCAGCAGGCCTTCACCTCCACGCTGTCCGGCGTGGTCTCGAACGTGATCAGCCTGGTGCTGGTCGTCGGCGCGATGCTGGTGCTGTCCTGGCAGCTGACCCTGATCGCGATCCTGCTGCTGCCGGTCTTCCTGCTGCCTGCCCGGCTCCTCGGCCGCCGGCTCGCCGCGATGACCCGCGAGCAGATGCAGCTGAACGCGGACATGTCGACCGCGATGACCGAGCGGTTCAGTGTCGGCGGCGCGCTGCTGGTGACGCTGTTCGGCCGGCCGGAAGCGGAGCAGACCGGGTTCGCCGACCGGGCTGGACGGGTCCGCGACCTGGGGATCCGGATCGCGATGCTGGGCCGGGTGTTCTTCACCGCCCTCACCCTGGTCGCCGCGCTCGCGACCGCCCTGGTGTACGGCGTCGGCGGCAACCTCGCCGTCCAGGAGGCGCTGACGGTCGGGACGCTGCTCGCGCTGGTCGCGCTGCTCGGCCGGCTGTACGGCCCGCTGACCGCGCTCTCGAACATCCGGGTCGACGTGATGACCGCGCTGGTGTCGTTCGAGCGTGTCTTCGAGGTGCTCGACCTGAAGCCGATGATCGACGACGCCGACGAGGCGGCGCCGCTGCCGGCGGGTGCCTCGAGTATCGACTTCGACCGCGTCGGCTTCTCGTACCCGACCGCCGACGAGGTCTCGCTGGCGAGCCTGGAGTCCGTCGCGGTACTGGACAAGCGGGTGTCGTCGCAAGTGCTGCGTGACGTCAGCTTCACCGTCCGGCCGGGTGAGATGGTGGCCCTGGTCGGGCCGTCCGGCGCCGGTAAGACCACGATCACCAACCTGGTCGCCAGGCTGTACGACGTGACCGCCGGCGCGGTCCGGATCGGCGGCCGCGACGTCCGCGAGGTCACCCTGCAGTCGCTGCGGGACTCGATCGGGTATGTCACCCAGGACGCGCACATGTTCCACGACACGATCCGCGCGAACCTGCTGTACGCCCGTGCGGACGCCACCGACGAACAGATGGTCGCGGCGCTACGCGCGGCACAGATCTGGGATCTGGTGCAGTCGCTGCCGGACGGTCTGGACACCGTCGTCGGCGACCGCGGATACCGGCTGTCCGGTGGCGAACGGCAGCGACTCGCGATCGGCCGGCTGCTGCTGAAGGCGCCGCGGATCGTCGTACTCGACGAGGCGACGGCACACCTGGACTCCGAGTCCGAGGTCGCCGTCCAGCGGGCCCTGGACACCGCGCTCGAGGGCCGTACGTCGCTGGTGATCGCACACCGGCTGTCCACCGTCCGCAACGCCGACCAGATCCTGGTCGTCGACGGCGGCGGCATCGTCGAGCGCGGCACGCACGACGCGCTGCTCGCGCTGGACGGCGAGTACGCCGACCTCTACCGCACCCAGTTCACCGAGCGGATCACACCGGCTGACGTTTAGGGCGTATCCAGGTAGAGGCAGAACGGGTGGCCGTCCGGGTCGAGCATGACCCGGACGTCCTCCTGCGGCTGGAACTCGGCCGGCGTCGCGCCCGCCTCGACCGCGTGCGCGACGGCTGAGGCGAGGTCGCTGACCCCGACGTCCAGGTGCAGCATCTGTTGCTGCTTGCCTTCCTCAGGCGGCCAGACCGGGCGCACATACGTCTCCGACACGTGGCAGCCGATGTAGGCGGTGCCCTCGGAAGGTTTCACCGTCGCCCAGTCTGGTTCGGCCTTCGAGACCTTCCAGCCGAGCAGGCGGGCGTAGAACCGGGCGAGCTCCGGCGGGTTCGGGCTGTCCAGTACGACGCCCCACCAGCCGGTCGATGGCAGTCCAGACATGCCGCTCATCATGCTCCAGGCGTCCGACAGGACGCCCCCGTCCGGCTGTCCTGCGACGTGCCCGACATCTCGGGCACGTCGCAGCAGGGGTTGCCAAACCGGAGTCGCATGCGATTGGCTGGCTGAACTTGAGTCGAGTACGCTCAAGTTCACTGCTAGGAGGCGCAGCAATGCTGAAGCGCGGCCCTGGCGGGTTGTTGCGCGAGCATGACTTCCGGCACTTGTGGGCCGCGGACCTCATCAGCCAGATCGGGACCCGGATGAGCCTGCTCGCGATCCCGCTGCTGGCGCTCACCGTGCTCGATGCGAGGCCGTTGGAGGTGGCACTGCTCAGCGCCAGCGAGCGTGCCGCCGCGCTCCTGCTCGGGCTGGTGGTCGGGGCGTGGGCCGACCGGCTGCGCTGCCGGCCGCTGCTGATCGCGGCCGACCTGGGCCGGGCGGCGCTGCTGGGCTCGATCCCGGCGGCGGCCGCGCTCGACCTGCTGACGCTCGGCCAGCTGTATGTCGTGCTCTTCCTCGTGGGCGCGCACACGGTGGTCTTCGACGTCGCGCACCAGACGTACCTGCCGCGGCTGGTCGCGTCCGCGGACCTGGTCGAGGGAAACGCCAAGCTGGCCACGAACCACTCGATCGGCGCGGTGGCCGGCGCCGGAGTCGGCGGGTACCTGGTGCAGTGGCTGACCGCGCCGTTCGTGGTGCTGCTGGACGCGCTCAGCTACCTGTGGTCGGCGCTGTGGCTGCGCGGCATCCGCAAGCCCGAGCCCCGGCCGGAGCGGGCCGAGCAGACGCCGCTCGGGCGGGAGGTCCGGGAGGGTCTGCAGTACGTCGCGCGTCACCCGATCCTGCGCGCGATCACGCTGAACTCCGCGACGATCATGCTGTTCCAGAGCGCGAACGGCGCGATCATCCTGGTCTTCCTGGTCCGCGAGATCGGCCTGTCGCCGGGGCTGATCGGCCTGCTCAGCATGGTCGGGCTGCTGGCCGCGATCGTGTCCTCGATGATGACCGGGTGGATCGGGGAGCGGATCGGTACAGCGCGGGCGATGCTGCTCGGCTCGGTCATCACCGGCGCCGGGTACCTGCTGTTCCCGCTGACGACCGGCGGCGCGGGACTCGTGTTCTACGTCGCGGCCGGACTGGTCACCGCGTTCGGGATCATCGTGCTGCGGATCCTGGAGGCCACCGCCATCCAGCAGATCTGCGTTCCCGCGATGCGCGGCCGGGTCGCCGCCACGATCGGGGTTGCCACCGGCGCCGTGCTGCCGGTCGGCGCGGTGCTGGGCGGCCTGCTGGCCGGCTCGCTCGGACTGCGCGGCACACTCTGGCTGACCGGCGTGCTGCTGCTGGCCGGGTCGCTGTGGCTGGTCTGCTCGCCGCTGCGACGGCTCCGGGACATCCCGGAGCCGTGACGGTCAGCCGGGCGCCTGCGCCTTCTTCTCGTCGTGCTCGAGCAGGTGCAGGACCGGCACGCCGAGGTGCCGGCGTGCCTGCGCCGACCAGTCGACGTGGAAGAACTCGGCCACCACGTGCGGGCGGGTGAGCACGATGACCTCCTGGCCCTCGACCTTCCGCACCGTCGCGACCAGCGCGTCGATCGCACGGTCGTGGGTGATGCCGCCCTCGGCCTGTTGCCCGAGGCCCTGCAGCCGTTGCACGCTGCGGCCGAAACAGCCCTTGGCCTCGTCGTCGATGGCCCGCTGGGCCTCGGCCAGATCGGCCCGCTGGTCCACGATTCCGGCGCCGTACAAGTCGGCTGTGCCCAGCGCCGCGAGCGACGCCTCCACCCCGGCCTCGGCGTTGTGACAAGGAATCACCACGTGATACTTGACTTGCTCGGGCATCTCCTCGTGCAGCGCGACGACGCGCTTGGCGTCCTCCGCGCTGAGCTCCTGCTCCACCAGCAGTACGACGTCGTACATCGCCTGACACCTCCGCTGAATGCGCTCGGAAACCGCGGTTTCCAAGACCATGATGCCGTGTCCGGGGCCAGATTGCGTACGTTGCTGCCGAAGCCGTGATCAGGTCGCGGTCAGACGTTCTGGTTGAGTACGTCGGCCAGGTCGAACTTCACCGGCTCCTCGAGCTGTTCGTACGTGCAGGAGGCCGGTTCGCGGTCCGGGCGCCAGCGCACGAACTGCGCGGTGTGCCGGAACCGGACGCCTTCCATGTGGTCATAGCGCACCTCGACGACCCGTTCCGGCCGCAGCGGCACGAAGGAAAGATCCTTACCGGCCTGCCAGCGGCTGCCCTCGGCGTTCCGCGGCGTCCGGGTGCCCTCCTCTTGCCGGGCCCACGCCCACGGGTGGTCGTCGAACGTGGTCACCAGCGGCTGCATCTCGGTGAAGAGCTCCTTGCGCCGCTCCATCGGGAAGGCGCCGATCACGCCGACGCTGGCCAGCGTGCCGTCGTCGTTGTACAGCCCGAGCAGCAGGGAACCGATCCGGTCCGGCCCGCTCTTGTGCAGCCGGTACCCGGCCACCACGCAGTCCGCCGTGCGCTCCGGCTTCACCTTGAACATCACCCGCTTGTCGGGCTCGTAGATCCCGTCCAGCGGCTTCGCGATCAGGCCGTCCAGGCCGGCGCCCTCGAACTGCTCGAACCACTGCTTGGCCAGCGTGTGGTCGGTAGTCGCGGGGGTCACGTGGATCGGCGGCTGCGCACTCGCGAGCGCCTGCTGCAGCGCCGCGCGCCGCTCGGTGAACGGGCGCTCCGTGTAGTCCGTGTCACCGAGTGCGAGCAGGTCGAAGGCCACGAACCGGACCGGGGTCTTCTCCGCCAGCATGTTCACCCGGCTCGCGGCCGGGTGGATCCGCTGCTGCAGCAGCTCGAAGTCGAGCCGGTCCCCGGACTCGCCGATCAGGATGATCTCGCCGTCGACCGCGCAGCGCTCGGGCAGGTTCGCCTTCACCGCGTCGACCAGCTCGGGGAAGTACCGGGTCATCGGCTTCTCGTTCCGGCTGCCGATCTCCACCTCGTCGCCGTCGCGGAAGATGATCGATCGGAATCCGTCCCATTTCGGCTCGAAGCTCATCGCGCCGTCGGGAATCTGCTTGACCGCCTTGGCCAGCATCGGCTTGACGGGAGGTGGCACCGGAAGTCGCATGCCGCCATTCTGACCGATGCCCGGCTGTGTTCAGGGGATCAGGACTGCTTTGCCGACCGTTCCGCGGTTCATCAGCGCGGTGTGCGCCTCGGCAGCCTTCTCCAGCGGGAACCGGGTGACCAGCGGGACCCACGCGCCAGAGGCGACCCGGTCCAGCGCGAACGACTCCAGGCCGCGCAGGCCGCCGTCGTAGCGCTGGATCAGGTGCTGACCGGTCGCCCATTGCACGGTGAGGCTCTTGGCCAGCAGGTCCGCCGAGGAGATCTCGGTCATCGCGCCCGCGGACCAGCCGAACATCAGGAACCGCCCGCCCGTCCCGAGCAGCTCCAGCGCGGCCCGCCCGGTCTCGCCGCCGACGCCGTCCAGTACGACGGTCAGGTCGCGGCCGCCGAGCTGGTCGCGAACCCGGACCGGCCAGTCGCCTTCGCGGTAGTCGACCGCGACGTCCGCGCCGAGCGCCCGGACCTGCTCGACCTTCGCCGGGCCACCGGCGAGCCCGACCACGGTCGCGCCGAGCGCCTTCGCCTCCTGGACGAACAGACTGCCCAGGCCTCCCGCGGCGGCGGTGACCAGCAGGACGTCCTGCGGTGACAGCTGCGCGGCTGACAGCACGATCGCCGCAGTCCGGCCGGTGCCGATCATCGCGACCGCACCGGCAGCGTCGACGCCGGACGGAATCTCGTGCACCTTCTCGGCCGCTGTCACCGCCAGCTCGGCGTACCCGCCCGGGACCATGCCGAGATGCGCGACCACCCGCCGGCCGACCCAGTCCGGGTCGACGCCGTCGGCGACCGCGTCGACCGTGCCGGCCACCTCCCGGCCCGGGATCGTGGGGAGCTCGGGCGCCGGCATCGGGCCGCCGGAGTACTCGCCGGAGCGCAACATCGTGTCGACCAGGTGTACGCCGGCCGCCTCGACCCGGATCCGCAGCTCGCCGGCCGCCGGCTCGGGATCGGGGACGGTCTCGTAGCTCAGGTTCTCGGCCGGGCCGAACTCGTGCAGACGGATCGCGTACATGCCGGTGATGCCTCCAGGGTGGGTGTGCCCCGACCCTAGAAGCTCAAGCGAACTTGAGATCAAGCGCGACGGTAGCGCAGCAGCAGCCAGCTGTCGTGCTCGATGACGTGCGCCAGCTCGGCCTGCCACGGCGGGTCCAGCAGGTCGCCGTCGCTGATCCGCAGCCCGTGCCCGGCGACCATCATCGGCGACAGGGTCAGGCACAGGTCGTCCAGCCGTCCGGCCGCGGCGACCTGGGCCAGTACCCCCGGGCCGCCCTCGCACAGCACCCGGCGGTAGCCGTTCGCGTGCAGGTCGTCGAGCACCGCGCCGACCGGCAGGTCGGTGTACACCAGGGTCGGCGCCTCGCCGCCCGCGCGCAGCTCGTCGTCGATCACGCCCGACCGGGTGAGTACGGCGATCGCCGGTGCCTGGCCGAGCCCCAGCCGCTCCCGCAGCGCGCGCTGCCACGGCTCGGGCCGCACCGGCTTGTACCCCTCGGTCCGGGTGGTCTGCGCGCCGACCAGGATCACCTCGCACAGCGCCCGGTTCACCTGGAACACCAGGTGGTCCGCAGGCCCGTTGATCGTGCCGGACCGGCCGTCGGTGCCCTGCGCCGAACCGTCCAGCGTGCTGACGAAGTTCGCCCGCAGCCAGGGCCGGTCCGGCGGGTACGCGTACAGGTCGGCGATCCCGTCCTGGTCCAGCTCGGCAACCCGCGGATGGATGATGCGCACGCACCGATCGTAGGCTGTCGGCCATGCCGATCCGCCTCACCGAGCGTCGCCCGGAGGTCGGTGCGGACCGGCTGCTGTCGGAGTGCGTACCGCCGCCGCGGTTCGCGCCCGTGCGGTTCGGGACGTTCCGGCCGGACCCGGCCGAGCCCAGCCAGGCCGCGGCGCTGGCGGCGTTGCGGGACCTGGCCGGCGAGCTCGCCGGGCCGCGCCGGAAGAGGTCCTGGTGGCGCCGCGACAGCGGCCCGGACGGCCCGGCCGGGATCTACCTGGACGGCGGCTTCGGGGTCGGCAAGACCCACCTGCTCGCATCGCTGTGGCACGAGTCGTCCGGCCCGAAGATGTACTGCACGTTCGTCGAGCTGACCAACCTGGTCGGTGCGCTCGGACTGCGCCGGGCGGTCGAGGAGCTGGCGTCGTACCGGCTGGTCTGCGTGGACGAGTTCGAGCTCGACGACCCGGGCGACACGGTGCTGATCGCGCGGCTGCTCGGCCAGCTGGTCGAGGCCGGGGTCCGGCTCGCCGCGACCTCGAACACCTTGCCGGACAAGCTCGGCGAGGGCCGGTTCCAGGCGAGCGACTTCCTGCGCGAGATCCAGGGTCTGGCCAGGCACTTCGACGTACGCCGGATCGACGGCGAGGACTACCGGCACCGTGGCCTGCCGGTCGCTCCGGAACCGCTGGCCGATGCCGAGGTCGAGCGCATCGCCGGTACGGCGGACGGCGCCAGCTGCGACCACTTCGTCGATCTGCACCGGCACCTGGCAGAGCTGCACCCGAGCCGCTACGGCGCATTGCTGGACGGCGTCCGGACCGTCGGCATCGTCGACGTCCGCGAGCTCACCGACGAGAATGTCGCGCTGCGCATCGTCGTACTCGCGGACCGGATGTACGACCGGGACATCCCGCTGCTGGCCAGCGGCGTACCGCTGGACCGGATGTTCAGCGCGGCGATGCTGAAGGGTGGCTATCGCAAGAAGTATCTGCGCGCGTTGTCGCGGCTGATCGCGCTCGCGAACGCCGCGATGCGGCAAGATGGCCCGCATGGCGCCCAAGAAGCAGGCCCCCAAGAAGCAGAACAAGAAGACCGCGGCAGCCAAGAAGGCGAGGAAGAAGGCCGCTGACGTCGACGCCGCGGTGTCGGGTACGACGCCCGCCGTGGCGACCAAGCGCACCCCCAAGAGCACGGCCGCCAGGACCACCGCCAAGACCATCGCCAGGACCACCGTCAGGACCACCGCCGCGAAACGTTCGGCCCGGAAGGCTGCCGCGAAGGCGGCCTCGGTGCCGACCGGTCCGGTGCTGGACGCGCTCCGGGTCCCGGCCGGGCCGGTTGACCTGAGTGCGTTCGACACGCGTGCGACCCCGGGCTTCTCCGGCGGGAAAAAGGAGGGCAAGGAGGCGCTGGCGGCGCTCGGCCCGGAGCTGTCGGACTGGCAGGAGCGGCTGTACGCCGAGGGTCGCAAGGGTGGTACCCGGAGTGTGCTGCTGGTGCTGCAGGGCATGGACACCTCCGGCAAGGGCGGCGTTATCCGGCACGGCGCGGGCCTGATGGACCCGCAGGGCCTGAGGATCGTGTCCTTCAAGGCGCCGACGCCCGCCGAGCGGCGGCGCGGGTTCCTGTGGCGGATCCGCCAGGCCGTGCCCGGTCCCGGGTATATCGGCATCTTCGACCGGTCGCACTACGAGGACGTCCTGATCGCAAGGGTCCGCAAGCTGGTGACCGAGGCGGTCTGGACCCGCCGCTACGGCCGGATCAACGACTTCGAGGCCGAGCTGGCGGCGAACGACGTGACGGTCGTGAAGTGCTTCCTGCACATTTCGTACGAGGAGCAACGTGATCGGCTGCTGGCCCGGCTCGACGACTCGACCAAGCACTGGAAGTACAACCCGGCCGACGTCGACGAGCGGCAGCTGTGGCCGGCGTACACGGAGGCGTACGAGGCGGCGATCGAGCGCTGCAACACCGACGTGGCGCCCTGGTACGTGATCCCCAGTGATCGCAAGTGGTACCGGAACTGGGCCGTCACCACGATGCTGCTGGAGACTATGAAGGGCCTCGACCCGCAGTGGCCGCGGGCCGACTTCGACGTGGACCTGGAGCGCAAGCGCCTCCTGGCCTCGTGAATCAGGCCGCGGGTCAGGTTCCTGGCTTCTGGTGCAGGTAGTCCTCGGCCCGCATCGAGGTCGGCGGCATGATGTCCTCCGGCAGCAGCTCACGCAGCTCCCGCTCGGTGAGCGTGTCCGGGTCGCGTTCCGACAATCGGCTCGCCTGGTTGGAGATGGCTTCCTCGAGCACGTTCCGGATGAACCGGCCGTTTCCGAACGTGTGGCCGCGAGGTGCCGGCGGGATCACCTTGCGGACGGCGTCCAGGACTCCGTCGGAGAGAATCATGCCCGCCTGCCGAGCCTGCAGCCTGAGGATCGCCACCAGCTGATCGTCGTTGTACTCGCTGAACGCCAGCATCTTCGGGAACCGCGATGCCAGCCCGGTGTTGGACTCCATGAACCGTTGCATCTCGCGGTGATACCCGGCGACGATCACGACGCAGTCGTCGCGATGGTCTTCCATCATCTTGAGCAGCGTGGCGACGGCCTCGTAGCCGAAGTCACCCGGGCTGTTCGGGGGCACCAGGGCGTACGCCTCGTCCACGAAGAGCACCCCGCCCAGGGCCTCGCGGAACTTTGCCGCGGTCATCGGTGCGGTGGAGCCGACGCCGGCACCCACCAGGTCGGACCGGTCGACCTCGACCACGTGACCCTTCTCGAGCACGCCCAGCTGCTTGTAGATCCTGCTGAGCAGCCGGGCGATAGTGGTCTTCGCGGTGCCGGGCTTGCCGACGAACACCATGTGCCGGGCGCGCTCATGCGCCGGTAGGCCGAGCTCCTGGCGGCGCAGGTTCGTCCTGGTCTCTGCGACGATGCGGCGAACCGCCTCTTTGACCGACTCCAGCCCGATCAGCGTGTCCAGCTCGGCGATCGGGTCGTCGAAGTTCATCGGCACCGGGGTAAGAGGCTGGTCCGGCGTCTTGACCTCGGCCTTCTCGCCCGCTGCGGCGGAAGTCACCGCGACGAGGGTCTGGGGTAGGGATGGCGGTGCGGCAAAGTCGTCGGTCACCCGCGAACGCCGAGTCTCGAGCAACCGGAAGAACGCGCCCAGATCCGGAACCTCCGGATCCGGCCACGGCTGGTGTGCGAGGACTCCAGCGAGCTGAACGGAGACCTGGGTGGCCGCGGCCGCCCAGGCGCGCGCGGCCACCTCCTTGTCCTGGCGCACCGCGCGCGACAGCCAGGTGGTGTTCCCGGCCAGCCAGGCGTTGGTGTCGAAGCCGTCCTTGGCCTCTTCGAGGGCCTTCTCGACGTCGCGGGCGGCGTCGCTCAGCTGCTCGGTAGCGCCGGCAGGGACGTCGGCCAGCCCGGTCGCCAGGATCAGCCGGGCGAGCATCTGGGCGAAGTCACCGTCACCGCCGTCCAGGCCGTCCACGCCGAACAGCTCGGCGTGGACGTTGCGCAGGTCGGTCAGCGACTGCCCGAGGGCGGGTCCGGCACCCGCCAGCTCCGGCAGAACCGCGCTCTCGTGGTCGCGGAGCAGGCCGTCCCGCCAGACGGGGACGATCTCCTGGTAGGGAGCTGCGACGTGCAGCCGGGTGAGCTCTCTGTCGGCGAGGACACGGTCGAAGACGGCCGACAGGGCCCGGGCGCGTGCTGCCAGCGGAGGCACGTCCACGAACAGGTTCGCCACGTCGCGGGACAGCTGCAAGGCCTGCCGCCTGCCCGGCTCGGGGAAGTTCCGCGCGCCGGCGACCATCTTCAGCGGCCAGTCGAAGGGCGCTGTCGTGACCACATGCCCGGCACCGCCCAGCCGGACTGATGGCCGGTGGAAGTCGCGGGTCAGCTCGGCGGAGATGTCGGCGAAGTCGCCGTGCAGCACGGGGATCCAGCCGGCCAGCAGTGGCGCAACCTGATAGGTGTACCAGACCGCTGCCGGGGTGCCGCGGACGAAGTCGGCGAAGGCACCGGGTCGCAGTGTGTCCGGCTCCTCGGCCCACGCACGCAACCGACTGCGAACGCCGGCCAGCCACTCATCCGGTACCTCCCACGCCTGCTCGGCACCAAGGACGTCGAGAGTGCGCAGTCTGCGGGTAACGTCTGCCACCTGGATCCCTTCCGCCCCATTGGGCGCCTGGCCACCTCAGCGCAGCCTAGTGTGCGAGCGGACCATCGCCGGGCGCCACGGCCGATGCCGCCGGCGAACCGTGCGGCGCCGGGTCAGGATGCGTCGGCGTCGAGGCCGTGGTCGTGGAGCAGTCTGCGCAGCCGAGCGACCTCGCGGTGCAGCCGGTCGTTCTCGTCGAGCACCGCGCCGATCTCCGCCATCAGGTGGCTGCGGCGCCCGTCGTCGTGGGACGGGCCTGCGACGGCATCGTGCGCTCCCGACCCGAGCTGGCGGATCACCTCCGCGCGGACCTCGCCGAGACTGGCGCCGAGCCTCACCAGCACCTGCGCGGCGACACCATGGCCCTCACGGATCAGGCCGAGCAGCAGGTGCTCGGTGCCGATGTAGCTGTGCCCGAGCTGCAGGGCCTCGCGCAGGGCCAGCTCGAGCGCCTTCTTCGCCCGCGGCGTGAACGGGATGTGCCCGGCGGGTGAGCCCTGGCCGCTGCCGGCGGTCTGCTCGACCTGCGCCCGGACAGCCGACAGGGAGATACCGAGCTGTTCCAGGACGCGCGTGGCCAGTCCGCCGCCTTCGTGGACCAGGCCGAGCAGGACGTGCTCGGTGCCGATGTGGTCGTGGCGGAGAGCGACCGCCTCCTGCTGGGCCAGCGATACCGCCTCCCGGGCCTGGTCGGTGAATCGTTCGAACATGGGCGTGTCCTCCCCACGTCGGCGGTCGCGTCGCGACCCGCGCAATCGCATCATCCTGGTCCTCAGCTCGTCGGCGAGTACGGCGACCGGCAGCCCGTCGGCCACGACCTTGTCGAGCAGGCTGTCGGTCTCATCGACCGGCTCCAGTCGCAGGTCGCAGCCGTTCAGCGCGAGCAGCTGCAACGTGCACGCCACCGCGATGGTCCGGTTCAGGGCGGGGAACGGCCGGCGCCGGACCAGCCCGCTCAGCAGTGCCGCCGCGGCCAGCGCCGGGTCGTCGTACGCCGCGTCCCGGACCTCGGCCAGCGTCTGCTCGACCGCATCCAGGTCGGTCTGCTGCACGACGCTCGCGCTGTCCCGACGCAGCACGTGGGCCGCGACCGCGAGGACGTCGTGCAGGCCGAGCAGCTTCACCGGTGGTCGTCCTCCCGCAACCGGCGCAGGGTCTGCTCGTGCCGGTCCAGGCTCTGCTTCAGCAGCCGGGCGAAGTGCGTGTCCGAGCGTCGCTGCTCGACCAGTGCCGCGATCGCCTCCCGCGCCACGTCCGACACCGATCGGCCTTCCACCTCGGCGACGGTCTGCAGCCGCTCGGCCAGTTCCGGGTCGAGCCTCAGCAGCATGTTCTTCGTCTCGGACTTCCCCATAGATATCGTGATATCACGCTATCTCCGCAGGAGCAAGGGGATGCTGGTCAGGCTGAGTGCACCAGCCTCGGACGCGGCGCGGGGTCGGCCAGCGCCAGCAGGTCGAGGCCGGCCACGCTGTAGCGCAGCAGCACGAGCCGGACGATCTCCGCGCTGACGCCGAGCGGGCGGGACACCGCGACGGCCCCGGCACGCCGGGCGGTCTGCGCGGCCCGGTCCGGCAGCACTCCGGGGGCCAGGAAGAACGACCCGACCGCGACGTGCCGCCGGCCCTCCATCCGCCACTGCAGCACCGCCTCGGCCGGCGCCGGTGTTGCTGCCGCGGTGAACGCGGCCGTCACCGGCAACTTGTGCCGCTGACCCCACAGTCGCGCCAGCCGGGCCACCGCGGCGTTGGCCTGGTTGTCGCTGGAGCCGGCCACCGCGAGCACGAGCGCGTCCAGCTCCCGGACCCGGCCACCGGTGAGCGCCTCCCGCATCCGGCGATCCAGCACGTCCAGCAGCGTCTCGTCGTACCCGAGCACGTCGGACGCGATCACCCGCAGCTTCGGGTACCGGGCCCGGGCTCCGTCGATCACCGCGGGTACGTCGACCCGGGCGTGGAACGCGCCGGACAGCAGCAGCGGGACGACCACGGCCTCCTCGATGCCGTCGGCGACGAGCTTGTCGAAGACCTGGTACGGCGTCGGCGGGCAGTGGTCGAGGAAGGAGGTCTCGATCCGCAGGTCGTCCCGGCGCTCGCGCAGGCACTCCGCGAGGGCGTGAACGGTCGCGGCCGAGCGCGGGTCGCGGCTGCCGTGGGCGAGGATGACGAGTGCTGGAGCAGTCACAGCGGTTCCCCTTCTTCGTCGTCGATCATCCCGGCGGCGAGCGTCCACCCGTCGTGGGCGTCGATCAGCAGGAACGATCCGGTGATGGCGTTGCGGGAGTACGGGTCGGCGGCCAGCGGTGCGGCGACCTTGAGCTGGACCCGGCCGATGTCGTTCAGGGTGAGCTCGTCGGCCTCGGTGACGTCGAGCGTGTCCAGGTCCAGGGCGCCGTTCAGCTTGGTGACGATCGCCTGGGCCGTCGTGGTGGTGTGCTTGATCAGCACCCGGGCGCCGACCGTCAGCGGCCGGTCGCCCAGCCAGCAGACCGTGGCACACAGCTCGCGCCGGGTGCCGGGGGAGTTGTCGGCGGCGACCAGTACGGACCCGCGGGCGACGTCGATGTCGTCAGCGAGCCGGATCGTCACGGCCTGGCCGGCGGTCGCGATGTGCTCCGCGGCGACGGTCGCGGTCGTCGCGGTGACGGCGCCGCGGTCGATGCCGGCGATCTCGGTTCTACCGCCCGACGGCAGCACGATCACCTTGTCGCCGACCTTGACGTTGCCCGAGGCAACGGTACCGGCGTAGCCGCGGTAGTCGCGGTACTCGTCGTCGGTTTGCGGCCGGATCACATACTGCACCGGGAACCGGAACGGCTCCTGCGAGATGTCCTCCCGGCCGGACGCGTTCTCCAGGTACTCGAGCAGCAACGGGCCGTTGTACCACAGCGTCCGCTCGGACCGCTCGACCACGTTGTCGCCGACCAGCGCCGAGACCGGGATGGCCTGGATGTCGGCGATGCCGAGCTGGTCGCCGAGCTCGCCGACGTCCTTGACGATGTCCTTGAAGACCGTCTCGTCGTAGTCGACCAGGTCGATCTTGTTCACCGCCAGTAGCACGTGCGGGACCCGCAGCAGGCCGGCCACCGCGAGGTGCCGGCGGGTCTGCTCGAGCACGCCGTTGCGGGCGTCGACCAGGATGATCACCACGTCCGCGGTGGACGCGCCCGTGACGGTGTTCCGGGTGTACTGCACGTGCCCCGGGCAGTCGGCGAGCACGAACGAGCGCCGGTCGGTGGCGAAGTACCGGTACGCCACGTCGATCGTGATGCCCTGCTCCCGTTCGGCGCGCAGGCCGTCGGTGAGCAGCGCGAAGTCGAAGTCACCGGCCCCGCGGGTGGAGCTCACGTGCTCGACGTGCGCGATCTGGTCGGCCAGGATCGCCTTGCAGTCATGGAGCAGCCGGCCCACCAGGGTGGACTTGCCGTCGTCGACGGATCCGGCGGTGGCGAGCCGCAGCAAGCTGTGCGTCATCAGAAGTAGCCCTCTCGCTTGCGGTCTTCCATCGCGGCTTCGCTGACCCGGTCGTCGGCGCGGGTCGCTCCGCGCTCGGTCAGCTCGCTAGCCGCCACTTCGACGATCACGTCCGCCGGGGTGGCCGCGTCGCTGCGCACCGCGCCGGTGCAGGACATGTCGCCGACCGTGCGGTAGCGCACCTGCTCGCTGAAGATCAGCTCGCCGTCGCGCGGCTGCGAGTAGGGGCCGACGGCAAGCAACATCCCGTCCCGCTCGAACACGTCCCGCGTGTGTGCGTAGTAGATGCTGGGCAGGTCGATGCCCTCGCGCTCGATGTAGTTCCAGACGTCCAGCTCGGTCCAGTTCGACAGCGGGAAGACCCGGACGTGCTCGCCCGGACGGTGCCGGCCGTTGTACAGCGACCACAGCTCTGGCCGCTGGTTGCGCGGGTCCCACTGGCCGAACTCGTCCCGCAGGCTGAAGATCCGCTCCTTCGCCCGAGACCGCTCCTCGTCCCGGCGGCCGCCGCCGAAGACCGCGTCGAACCGGTGCGCGTTGATCGCGTCCAGCAGCGGCACGGTCTGCAGCGGGTTCCGGGTGCCGTCCGCGCGCTCGCGCAGCCGCCCGTCGGCGAGGTACTCCTCGACGCTGGCCACGACCAGCCTGAGGCTCAGGTCGGCGACCACCCGGTCGCGGTAGGCCAGCACCTCGTCGAAGTTGTGCCCGGTGTCGACGTGCAGCAGCGTGAACGGCGGCCGTCCCGGCGCGAAGGCCTTCCGCGCCAGGTGCAGCATCACGATCGAGTCCTTGCCGCCGGAGAACAACAGCACCGGCCGCTCGAACTCCGCCGCGACCTCGCGGAACACGAACAGCGACTCGCTCTCCAGCGCGTCCAGCTCAGTGATTTCGGGTACTCGCGTCGACTGAGTCATACGTGCAGCCCGCATTCGGTCTTGGCGCGGCCGGCCCAGCGGCCGCTGCGTGGGTCCTCACCGGGTGCCACCCGGCGGGTGCACGGCTCGCAGCCGATCGACGGGTAGCCGTCGTACACCAGCGGGTTCACCAGCACGCCGTTGTCCGCGATGAACGTGTCCAGGTCGTCCTGCGTCCACGGCGCGATCGGGTTCAGCTTCACCATGTTGCGCTTCGCGTCGTACTCGACCACGGGCGTGTTCGAGCGGGTCGGCGACTCCTCGCGTCGTACGCCGGTGACCCAGGCGGTGTAGCCGGACAGCGCTTTGTTGAGTGGGGCAACCTTCCGCAGTGCGCAGCACTTGTCCGGGTCGCGGGCGAACAGATCCTTCCCGTACGTCGCGTCCTGCTCGGCCACGGTCTGCTCCGGCGTGACGTTGACCAGGTTGATGTCCAGCGTCGCCCCGACCGCGTCCCGGGTGCCGATCGTCTCGACGAAGTGGTAGCCGGTGTCCAGGAACACCACGTCCACACCCGGTGCGGCCTGTGCCGCCAGGTGCGGCAGCGCACCGTCGGCCATCGACGCCGTCACCACCAGCTCGTCGCCGAAGGTCTCCCGCGCCCACTGCAGGATCTCGTACGCCGAGGCGTCCGCGAGGTTCTCGTTCGCCTGCTCGGCGAGTGTCTTCAGATCGGCCATCAGATCTTCACCCGCAGCCCGACGAAGCTGAGCTTGAACACCCGGGTGCACGACCGGCACTCCCAGACCCCATGAGCGGCGCCATCGGGACTTTCGGACGGACGCAGGTCCTCGTCACCGCAGTACGGGCAGTAGTTCGGTGCCGCACGCTCACTCATTTGAGTAGCTCCTCGTCGGCGCGGACGGCCCACCGGGCGAAGCGCTCGCCCTCGGTTCGGTCCGCGAGGTAGTTGCGGGTGACCCGCTCGACGTAGTCGACGAGCCCGGCTGCGGTGACCTTGTGGCCGCGCAGCTTGCGGCCGAAGCCGGCGTCCAGGCCCAGGCCACCACCGAGGTGCACCTGGAACCCCTCCACCTGGTTGCCCTCGGCATCCATCACCAGCTGGCCCTTGAGGCCGATGTCCGCGACCTGGATCCGGGCGCACGAGTTCGGGCAGCCGTTCAGGTTGACCGTGATCGGCACGTCCAGCTCAGGGATCCGGCGCTCCAGCTCGGCGATCAGGCCGGCCGCGGACGCCTTGGTCTCGACGATCGCCAGCTTGCAGAACTCGATCCCGGTGCAGGCCATCACGTTGCGGCGCCATGGCGACGGCTTCGCCTGGAAGCCCAGCTCGCCCAGCGCGGTGACCAGCGAGTCGACCTGGGCCGGTTCGACGTCCAGCACCAGCAGCTTCTGCTGGGCTGTGGTCCGGATCCGGTCCGAGCCGTGCGCCGCGACGACGTCGGCGACCTTGGCCAGCGACGACCCCGAGACCCTGCCGACCACCGGCGCCACGCCGACGTACAGCTTGCCGTCCTTCTGCTCGTGTACGCCGATGTGGTCGCCCTGGACCGCGGGCACTGCGGGCGCCGGTCCGTCGATCAGCTTCCGCTTCAGGTACTTCGTCTCCAGCACCTCGCGGAACTTCTCCACGCCCCAGTCGGCGACCAGGAACTTCAGCCGTGCCCGGGTGCGCAGCCGCCGGTAGCCGTAGTCACGGAAGATGCTCGTCACGCCCCACCAGGCCTCGTGCACCTCCTCGAGCGGCACCCAGACACCGAGCCGCTGGGCCAGCATCGGGTTCGTCGACAGCCCGCCGCCGACCCACAGGTCGAAGCCCGGGCCGTGCTGAGGGTGCACCACACCGACGAACGCGATGTCGTTCACCTCCGGCACCACGTCGTGCGACGGGTGGCCGGTGAGCGCGGTCTTGAACTTCCGCGGCAGGTTGGAGAACTCCTGGGTGCCGATGTACTTCTCGACGATGTCGTCGATCGCCGGCGTCGGATCGATGATCTCGTCGGCGGCGATACCGGCCACCGGGCTGGAGATCACCACCCGCGGGACGTCGCCGCAGGCCTCGGTGGTGTACAGGCCGACGGACTCCAGCCGCTGCCAGATCGCCGGCACGTCCTCGATCCGGATCCAGTGCAGCTGGATGTTCTGCCGGTCGGTGATGTCGGCGGTGTCGCGCGCGAACGTCGTGCTGACGTCCGCGATCGCGCGCAGCTGCTCGGTGGTGAGCTGGCCGCCCTCGATCCGGACCCGGAGCATGAAGTATCGATCGTCCAGCTCCTCCGGCTCCAGCGTCGCGGTCTTACCGCCGTCGATCCCGGGTTTGCGCTGGGTGTACAGGCCCCACCAGCGGAACCGGCCGCGCAGGTCGGCCGGGTCGATCGAGTCGAAGCCGCGGTGGGCATAGATGTTCTCGATCCGGGCCCGCACGTTCAGGCCGTCGTCGTTCTTCTTGTTCTCCTCGTTCTTGTTGAGCGGCTCGCGGTAGCCGAGCGCCCATTGCCCCTCACCCCTTTTAGGGCGTGTCGAGGCTCTGCGGGCAGGAGCGGTGACGCCGGTCATCCGGGACTGTCCTCGTCATGTCAGACGGGTGCGATATCGCAGCGGAGTCCCGGAGCTTCATCGGTCCGGGGCCTTCGGCGCGCCGCACCCAGCGATGAGCTGTGTGATCAGGGCCCCGTCGAGGGCCGTGGCGGTAGCGCGTCAGATCGCCGAAGGACAACAGATGGCGCTGCGCATACGACCGAGGTCGACATGAATCCGACCTACGAGATACGTCGTGTGGACAGCGAACATGCTGATAAGCGTGCGGCCTTGCGCCGTCAAGAATCAAACGAGGATCTCATATGGCGAGACGCAATCTCGTCATGCGGAAGATCTGGTGGCCCGGACTGCCTCGAGGGAGCTGGAGATGGGCGAGGAGATCGCCGAGCACTATCTTCGGCAGGAGGTGTAACGACCGGCCTGGTGCCGGACATGCTGCAGGTATGACAGGCACCGAGAGCCCGTCGTTGCTCGTGGTCGCGGACACCGGCATGGACACGCCGGAGGAGCGGTTCAGGGTGCTGTTCGCGGCGCACTTCCGGGAGCTGCTCGGGTACGCCCTGCGCCGGGTGCTCGCGGCGGAGGATGCCGCCGACGTGGTCGCCGAGACGATGCTGGTGGCGTGGCGCCGGATCGGTGAGGTGCCGGACGACTCGACCGCCAGGCTCTGGCTGTACGGCGTGGCGCGCCGGGTGCTCGCCAACCACCGCAGGGGCGAGGCCCGGCGGGAACGTCTCGGCGACCGGCTGCGGCAGCACCTGGTCGCGGCCACGCCGGACGTGGCCGAGTCTGTCGCGTCGACCACGGCGATCCGTGCGGCGCTGGCCCGGCTCGGTGACGACGATCGGGAGCTGCTCGGGCTCACCCTCTGGGAGGGGTTGTCGCCACAGGAGGTGGCGGCCGTGCTCGGTCTGGCGTCCGGCACGGTCCGGGCCCGGCTGCACCGGGCGCGGGCCAGGCTGCGGGCAGAGCTCGGTGACGACTTCGAGCAGGCCGGACATGTACGGGACGTCAAGCCCGTTCAGGAGGAGGAGCGATGAACGACCGAGAGCTCGACCGCCTGATCGCCCGGGCCAACCCGTACGGCGACCAGACGGTGGCAGACCTGCCGACCGGCGGCGCCGAAGCCGACCTGTTGGAGGAGATCGTGAGCACTGCCACGCCAAAACTGATCCCTGTTGACGACCCCGGACGCCCACCGCGCCGTCGGATCCGGCGTCGCCTGGTTCTGGTCGCCGTGGCCGCCGCAACCGCCCTGATCGTACTCGGCGGCGTGTTCCTGCCCAGCGGGGGCGGTGGCCCCTCCGCGCCGCCGCCCGCCTATGCGGCCGAGCTGGTCGCCGTGGCTGAGGCCAACCAGCGGCTGATCATCGACGCGCCCGGCTGGAAGATCGACTATGTCGGTGAGTTCGGCGCAACCCAGGGCGAGATGCGGTTCCGCAACGGCAGCAGCACCGTCTCGATGATGTGGGGCCCGGCCGGGCAGTACCGCAGCTATCTCCAGGACCGGGCGCGGGAGAGCAGACCCACTGAGGTCGATGTGCTCGGCCGGACCGGTTCGATGGTCCACTACTCGGGTTCGGACTTCGCCACGATGCTGCCGCCTGCGGGACCGACCTTCCTGGAGATCCGCGCCGATCTTGGCTCCGAGAAGGCCTATCGGGACATGCTCGGGAAGCTGCGAGCGGTGGACGTGAACACCTGGCTGGCCGCGTTGCCCGCGTCGGTGATCACGCCGGACAAGAAGGCAGCCGTGATCACCGAGATGCTCGCCGACATCCCGGTGCCGAAGGGTTTCGACACCAAGAAGCTGAACACCGGCACCACGACGGAGCGCTACCACGTCGGCGCCAGGGTCGCCGGGACCGTGGCGTGCGCTTGGATCGACCGGTGGGCCGCCGCCAGGAAGGCCGGGAATGACGAGGGTGTCCGCGAGGCGGTCGACGCGCTCAAGTCGTCGAGATCGTGGAAGGTCCTGCGGGAGATGCAGGCCCAGGGCGCCTTCCCGGAGGTCCTCTGGGAGACCGTCGACGTCGTAGTGACCGGCAAGGTCAAGCTCGGCAAGAGCTCGAACCCCAAGGAGCCGACCGTGGAGTCGCTCAAGGGGGGCATCTGCTACTAGCTGTTGCTCGTGTCGGCCCGGCTGGTCCATCGAGGACCAGCCGGGCCGACGGCGACGTACACGGTGTGCTGGGAGCGTCAGGCGAGGTCGAGGCCGGGGTAGAGCGGGTTCGCGTTGAGCAGCTCGGCGGCGGCGGACCTGGTCTTGTCCGCGACGCCGTCGGCGAGCACGTACTTCGCCTTGCCGGGCTTGCCGTCCTTGGTCTGCGCCGGGGTGGTCGAGGACAGTACGTCGACGATCAGCTCGGCCACCCGGTCGAAGTCGTCGGCGGCGAAGCCGCGCGAGGTGAGCGCCGGGGTGCCGATCCGGACGCCGGAGGTGTACCAGGCGCCGTTCGGGTCCCGCGGCACGCTGTTGCGGTTCGTCACGATGCCGGACTCGAGCAGCGCGGACTCGGCCTGCCTGCCGGTGATCCCGTACGAGGACACGTCGATCAGCGCCAGGTGGTTCTCGGTGCCGTCGGTGACCAGCTTGGCGCCGCGCTTCATCAGGCCGTCGGCCAGTGCGACCGCGTTGTCGGCGACGTTGCGCGCATAGGTCTGGAACGACGGCTGCTTGGCCTCGGCGAACGCGACGGCCTTCGCTGCCATCACGTGACCGAGCGGCCCGCCGAGCACCATCGGGCAACCCCGGTCGACCGCATCGGCGTACTCCGGCTGGCTCAGCACCGCGCCGCCTCGCGGGCCGCGCAGCGACTTGTGCGTCGTGGTGGTGGTGATGTGCGCGTACGGGACCGGGTCGTAGTCGCCGGTGAAGACCTTGCCCGCGACCAGGCCGGCGAAGTGCGCCATGTCGACCAGGAACGTGGCGCCGACCTCGTCGGCGATCTCGCGCATCTTCGCGAAGTTCACCTTCCGCGGGTACGCCGAGTAGCCCGCCATCAGGATCAGCGGCCTGAACTCGCGTGCCAGCCGCGCCACCTCGTCGTAGTCCAGCAGCCCGGTGTCCGGGTCGGTCCCGTACGACGTCTGGTGGAACATCTTGCCGGAGATGTTCGGCCGGAACCCGTGTGTCAGGTGGCCGCCCGCGTCCAGCGACATGCCGATCATCCGCTGCTCGCCGAACGCCTTGCGCAGTGCGGCCCAGTCGTCCTCGGTGAGGTCGTTCACGTGCCGCGCGGCGGCCCTCTCCAGCGCCGGCGACTCGATCCGTTGCGCCAGTACCGCCCAGAACGCGACCAGGTTCGCGTCGATCCCGGAGTGTGGCTGCACGTAGGCGTGCGGCGCCCCGAACAGGTCCTTGGCGTGGTCGGCGGCCAGCTGCTCGACGGTGTCGATGTTCTGGCATCCGGCGTAGAACCGGTGCCCGATGGTGCCCTCGGCGTACTTGTCGGACATCCACTGACCCATGGTCAGCAGTACCGCGGGGGACGCGTAGTTCTCGCTCGCGATCAGCTTCAGCGACGCGCGTTGGTCCGCCAGCTCGCTGCGGATCGCGTCCGCGACGTTCGGCTCGACGGCTCCGATCACCTGCAGTGCGCTCTGGTACGCCGTGGTCGCGGCGGCTGCGTCGAAGGACTCGGTCATCTCACGCTCTCCTGCCAGTCGGGTTGTCGGCGGGCACCCAGGCGCACGGTGTCCCGCGGCGTTCTCGCTCCCCGGTGGTGCTCCACCTCGTCCAGCGCCAGTCGCGACGATGCCGAGCCTAGCGGCTGCCGGCTCCCGCCGGACGGCGGCTCGAGGTGATCCGCAGGGTTGCCGCCGCTCGACAGGGAGTGACCTTGTCGGTTGAATTAGTGCAACGACTTCAAGGGGGAGGTCGAGGCGAGCGATGCGGACCGCGTTCATGCGTCAAGCGATCGCGCTGGGCCTGCACGGAATGCGGATCGGGGAGGGCGGGCCGTTCGGTGCAGTCGTCGTGAAGCGCGGCCGGGTGTTCGCCGCCGGCTGGAACCGGGTTCTCGCCACCCACGACCCGACCGCACATGCCGGCATCGTCGCGATCCGGCGCGCCTGTGAGCGGCTCGGCAGCAGCGCTCTGACCGACTGTGACGTTTACACCAGCGCCGAGCCGTGCCCCATGTGCCTCGGCGCCGTCTACTGGGCCAGGCCGCGAGCGCTGTACTACGCCAGCAGCAAGGCGGATGCCGCCTCGATCGGTTTCGACGACTCCTTCATCATGTCCGAGTTGCAGGTACCGCACGAGGACCGTTCGATCCCGTTCATCCGGCTCGTCGTCGACGACGCCACCGACGGCCTCCGCGAATGGACCCGCCTCAAGGGCTGATTGGGTCCCCGTCAGCCCGTAGGGAGGGCACGAGACACGAGGGCTTCGGTAGGGGTGTTGTGGGGGAGCGTGCCGAAGACGCCGGACCAGTCGGCGGCTACGCGGCTGGCGATGAAGGCGTCGGCGACCTCGGCGGGGGAGTGCCGCAGCAGCAGGGCGGCTTGGAGGCAGACGGCCATCCGCGCGGCGATCCGCCGGGCCCGGGACTCGGCGTCGCTGAGGTCCGCGAGCGAGGTGAGGACATCGGTGACGGCCGCGTCGAGCCGCGGGTCCTCGCCGCGCACGGTGCCGACCTCGGTCAGCCATGCGTCCAGCGCGGCCGGCTCCCTGCTCAGCGCCCGGAGCACGTCGAGCGCGTTGACGTTGCCGGAGCCCTCCCAGATCGAGTTCAGCGGTGACTCGCGGTAGATCAGCGGCAGGCCGGACTCCTCGACGTACCCGTTGCCGCCGAGGCACTCGAGCGCCTCGGCCACCATCATCGGGGTCCGCTTACAGACCCAGAACTTCGCCAGCGGCAGGGCGATCCGGCGCAACGCGTCCTCGTGCTCGTTGCCTGCGGCATCGACCGCGGCGGCGAGCCGGACTGCCAGCACGGTAGCGGCCTCGGACTCGACCGCGAGGTCGGCGAGCACACCGCGCATCGCGGGCTTGTCGCGCAGCAGGTCGCCGAACGCGCGCCGGTGGCTGGTGTGCCAGACCGCCTCGACCAGCGCACGGCGCATCAGGCCGGACGAGCCGAGCACACAGTCCAGCCGCGTGGCGGCGACCATCTCGATGATCGTCGGTACCCCGCGTCCCTCGTCGCCGAGCCGGTACCCGACGGTGCCGTGGAACTCGACCTCGCTGGACGCGTTCGACCGGTTGCCGAGCTTGTCCTTCAGCCGCTGCAGGGCGAACGCGTTCCGGGTGCCGTCCTCCAGCACCCGCGGGACGACGAAGCAGCTCAGCCCCTCGGGCGCCTGCGCCAGCACCAGGAACACGTCGGCCTGCGGAGCCGAGCAGAACCACTTGTGCCCGTCGAGCAGGTAGTGGTCGCCGGCCGGGGTCGCGGTGGTGCGGTTGGCGCGGACGTCGGAACCGCCCTGCTTCTCGGTCATCCCCATCCCCGCCAGACAGCCCGACTTGTCACCGGGCGCAGCGCGGCGCGCGTCGTACGACGTGCTGGCGAGCCGCGGCTCCCACAGGTCAGCGAGCGCCTTGTCGGTGCGCAGGGCCGGCACCGCGGCGTACGTCATCGAGATCGGGCAGCCGTGCCCGGGCTCGACCTGGCTCCACAGGTAGAAGCCGGCGGCCCGGGTGACGTGCGGTGCGGGTTCGGTGCTGGTCCACGGTGCCGCCTGCAGGCCGAAGTCGACGGCGTGCCCGAGCAGCCAGTGCCAGGACGGGTGGAAGTCGACCTCGTCGATCCGGTTGCCGTACCGGTCGTGGGTGCGCAGCGCGGGAGGGTTCTGGTTGGCGACCAGCGCGTGGTCGAGCGCCTCGCGGGTGCCGCCCAGGGCGCCGATGCTCTCCAGCCGGGCGGACCGCGGGCCCGCGTCGTGCCGCTGCACGGCCTCGGTCAGCGCGAGGTCGGTGCTGAAGAGGTTCACTCCGTCCAGCGGCGGCGCCTGGTTGGTGACGGCGAAAGGTGACTCAGGCATGCAGAACCCTCAAGATGCTCGATGGGCGCGTCCGGCTACAGGTTACCGATCGGTTATCACCGTAATCAGTTCGTGACCATCGATCACGTAGCGTCGCGCCACTTTCTAACGATAGATCGGGCGTGTGACGGCGGGAGAAAACGTCGGATCGCTGCAGCGCAAGGGGTTTCGGTTCACTGGTGACGGTGTGCTTCGTGGCCCGCCGGTGCTGCCGTCACCGTGCGTGGGGGTGCGCCGGGGCAGGTCGGCGACGTACGGGTTCGACTCCCGTCACCCCCGCTCGCTTCGCCAACGAGGGCGGGCACAAGGGAGGGGACGACATGTCGAAGCACAAGGGCCGGATCGGGGCCGTGTCGGTGCTGGCCGTCGCGAGCCTGCTCGCGCTGGGTGGGGCGACCGTCGGCGCGAACGCCGCGGGAAACCCGTCCATCCCGGACGGTTCGGTCACGGGGGCCGACGTCCAGGACGGGTCGCTCTACCAGAGCGACATCAACGCCGCGGTGGTCGATCTGCTGCGGACCCCGAAGGCGGACACCGTCTCGTCGTGGAACGTCAAGGACGGCGGGCTCTATTTGCAGGACTTCCACTCGTCGGCCAAGGCGGGGCTCAAGGGGGAGAAGGGCGACACCGGCGCCACGGGCGCGACCGGAGCGCAGGGCCTGAAGGGTGACAAGGGCGACCCGGGCGAGACCTACACGGGCGCGAACTGGGGCACCGTGCACCGCAATGTGATGGGCGCGGCGGACGCGGAGCTCGGCGCCACCTCGACGAAGCCGCCGCTCGGGATCGGCGCGCTCAACCTGCACACCGCCTCGGGTGCGGACAAGGTCGCCTTCGGCAACGAGGTGGACTTCGCCGGCATCAAGCTGTACGAGATCGGCAGCGTCGGGTACAGCGTCTACACCACCGGCGAGAACAACGCCCTCGGGAACAACATGCCGTCGTTCGTCTTCGAGATCGACCCGAACCTGGTGTCGATGCCGTCCGTGAACTACACCTCGCTGGTGTACACGCCGAGCAACACCGCCTCGAACGCGTGGACCGCGATCGACGCCCGGGGCGACACCGCCAAGCACTGGGGCCTGACCGGTACGGCGTTCGACGGCACGCCGTGCAGCATCAACGGCAGCCGCTGCACCTGGGACGAGGTGCTGAACTACCTGGATGACACCGGCGACGACGCCACGATCCTGACCGCGCAGATCAGCAAGGGTCGCGACTACGCCTTCTCGGGCGCCGTCGACGCGCTGAAGATCAACGCCGAGACGTACGACTTCGAGCCGCTCGGCGTCAAGTAGAGGCTCGGTTCCCCAGGCGCGCGGGTCACAGTTCAACGGGGGCTGTGACCCGCGCGCCGGAGCGCGCCGGGAGGTCTGTTGCCCCTAACCCGGCCGCGGGGTCGCTACGGTAAACGCATGGCGCGTGCTGAACCCGCTGCGGGCACCTGGCGACAGGGCCTGCTCAGGCGTGTCCGACGGGTCCCGAGAGTGATCTGGCAGCTACTCACGCAGACCGTCGGCACCTGCCTCCGCTACCGGGTCACCGGGCTGGCCGCCGAGGGAGCCTTCTTCGCGATCCTGTCGCTGCCGCCGCTGATCTTCGGGCTGGCCGGCAGCATCGGGTACCTGGCGCGGCAGTTCGACGTCGAGACCATCGACGAGATGAAGGACCAGATCATCGAGCTGGCCGGCCGGGGGTTGACCGCCGACTCGGTGACCGCGGTGATCGAGCCGACTCTGAACGACGTGCTGAACGGCGGCGGCCGGCTCGAGGTGGTCTCGATCGGTTTCGTGATCGCACTGTGGTCCGGTAGCCGCGCGCTGAACGTCTTCGTCGACACCATCACGATCATGTATGGGATGGGCGGCAGGCGCGGCATCATCAAGACCCGCGCGCTGTCGTTCACGCTGTACTGCGTCGCGCTGCTGATCGGCGTCGTGGTGCTGCCGCTGGTGCTCGCCGGGCCGTCCGCGGTCAACCGGGTGCTGCCGCCGGAGCTCGACGGGCTGAACCAGCTCTACTGGCCGATCGTGATCGTGCTGTCGACCGGCTTCCTGAATACGCTGTACCACCTGTCCGTCCCGGTCCGCACGCCGTGGATCTCCGACCTGCCCGGCGCGTTCCTCGCCCTGTCGGTGTGGATCCTGGGCAGCTTCGTGCTGCGCTGGACGCTGCAGACCACGGTCGGCGGTACGTCGATCTACGGGCCACTGGCAGCACCTATCGCCGTACTGCTGTGGCTGTACCTGACCGCGATCGCGGTCCTCATCGGGGCGGCGCTGAACGCGGTGATGGACCGGATGTGGCCGCACCGGCCCCGCAGCACACTCATCGAGCCCGCCGCGCAGGCCGAGCAGATCTCACGGATCGACGCGGACGGCGAACAGCTGAGCACACCTGAGGCTGAGGAGCCGCCGAAGCAGGAACCGGCCGAGCTGCCGGCCGAGCAGCAGGAGAAACAGCAGGAGAAGCAGCCGGATCCGACCGGCCCGGCAGCCCCGCAGGCGGAGGTCTCGGAGGACGGCTCGCGGCGGAGAAAATCCCGTGCGCGGCCGAAGAGCGGCAACGTAGCCTGACAGCGCACTGCAGATGCGACGCTCGCCCGCCGCACCCCGGCGGGCCCGAAACCGAAGGGAGATGAGTGTGCCATGACCAGAGATCCGGTCACCCGGACCGACATCTCCCGCTCCAGCCGTTCGCTGCTCTGATGCGCTGCGACCGGCCTCCCGAAAGGTTCGTCGCATGTCAACCACGATGCAGTCCCTCGGCCTCACGGCCGAGATCAGCGCAGCTCTCGAGCCGTCCAGCGGCCTGATTCCCGGCAGGGTCAGCCGGGTCGACAAAGGTCTGTGCACGGTCCTCACCGCGAAGGGTCCGCTGCGCGCGTCCTGGTCCGGCCGGCTGCTCGCCGAGATCGCCAAGGACGCGCTGGCCGTCCCGTGCACGGGGGACTGGGTGGCCGTCTGCCAGTGGCCGGACGATCCCGTGACGGTCGAGCTGGTCGCGCCGCGGCGTACCGCGATCGTGCGGGCCGAGGTGAGCGGTACGTCGCGCGGGCAGCTGCTCGCCGCCAACGTCGACGTGGCCGCTGTTGTGGCCGGGCTGCACCCGGAGCCGAACCTGGGCCGGATCGAACGGTTCCTGGCACTGGCCTGGGACAGCGGCGCCGACCCGGTCGTCGTGCTCACCAAGGCCGACCTGGTGCCGGACGCGGACGCGCTCGCCGAGGACGTCGCGGCCGCCTCCCCGGGCGCACGGGTGCTGGTCTGCAGTACCGTCTCCGGCCGCGGGCTGGACGACGTCCGCGCACTGCTGGCCGGCGACAAGACGATGGCGCTGCTCGGCGCCAGCGGGGCCGGCAAGTCGACCCTGATCAACGAGCTGGCCGGTGCCGAGGTGCTCACGGTGCAGGCGCTCCGCGACGACGGCAAGGGCCGGCACACCTCGGTACGGCGCGAGCTGATCCCGCTACCCGGTGGTGGGGTCGTGATCGACACGCCGGGACTGCGCGGCGTCGGCCTGCAGGACGCCGGTGCCGGGCTGGAGGCGGTGTTCGCCGACGTCCAGGCTCTCGCCGAGCAGTGCAGGTTCGCGGACTGCGCGCACGACACCGAACCCGGCTGCGCGGTGCGCGCGGCGCTGGAGGACGGATCGCTGCCGGCACGGCGGTACGAGTCCTGGCTGAAGCTGCAGCGCGAGGCGGCCTGGATGGCGCGCCGGGCGGACGCGCGGCAGCGGGCCGAGGTCAAGAAGGAGCTGAAGCGGCGGTCCAGGTCCCAGCACTGACGCTACGGCGGCGGCAGCAGCACGCCGAACCCGGACACCGCGAGCCGCAGCAGCACCTGGCCCGGCTCCAGCAGGTCGGCGATCTTCGCGGCGCTCAGCAGCTCCAGCTCGGCCAGTCGCAGCTCGTACGACGCGGTGCCGGCCTGCCGCGCTCGTTGCAGCTCGGCCGTGTTGTGCCAGACCTTGCGCCGGGCCTCGCGCAGGAAGCGCCGCGACGACAGCCGGTTCAGCGGGGTGAGCACCCGGTCCAGCAGGTTCTTGCCGCCGGCAACGGTCAGCTCTTCGTCCTCGGCGCCGACCCGCCCGGCGAGGATGGTGTCGATCCGCTCGTGGTCGCGCCGGCGCCGGTCGAGCAGCGCCGGGTCCGCGAACTCGGCGTCGTCGATCACCGCGAGCAGCGCCTGCGGCAGGTCGTAGTTCACGTGCGCGTTGATCCCGAGCAGCACGTGCCGCAGCGGGGGCAGCTCCGGCGGGGCATCGAACGCCAGTCGCCACGGACGCGATGCCCGGGCCGGCGGTCCGGCGACGTCCGCGTCGTGCGCCTGCAGGTACAGCTCGGCGAACGCCACGTCCCAGACCTCCACCCACTCCGGGTCTTCGAACCGGGCTTCCTCGATGCCGTTGCCGACAGCAACCGTCGTGCGCAGGTAGGTGCTGAGGAAGATGCGCCGGTGCTCCAGCTCCTCGGGCAGGTCGTCGAGCCGGTGCTGCAGCTGCTTCACGACGTGGTCGATGGTCATCGGGCGCCTCCATGCAGCGGGTGACACCGGCAGGTGCCGTCCGGCACCCTGGGACCGAGGGGGTGGTGCCCGTGGCCGGACCGCGGCTGTTCGACCCGGTGCTGGTCGGTAACCGGGAGGCCGACGGCTGGGCGGCGTACTACCGGCACGAGTGGCCCCGGTTTCTCGTCGCGGCGGTCGGGATGGTGTCCGCGGGCTTCGGGATGGACCGGCGCCGGACGCTGGCCGGGGCCTGGTACGTGCTCCGCGCGAACCAGCTGTGGTCGCCGTACCCGGACAACCAGCCGGACGGCGCCCGGGCGTACATGCGCCTGTTCTACGCCCTGGTCGCGAACCACGACGGGCTGCGGCTCGACCCGGCCCGGGCCGCGCGGCTGGAGGTGGAGTGGTGGCGGATCCACCGCGAGCGCCAGCACGACGACACGGTATCGCGGGACTCGCTGGTCGACGCGCTGGTCGAGCTCTACGGGTACGTGTACACCGCTGACCCCGCGGCGATCCGCCCGGCGGCCGAGCACCGGGTGAACGCGATGGACCTGTCCGACCGCTGGGTCGCGGCCGGCCGTGACCGGGCCCACCCGCTGCTCGCGGCCGAGCGGCGCGCCCTCGTCGCGTCGTACGCCGCGCTGCGCCGCGTGGTCGAGCACGTTCCCTGAGCCGCACCCCATCGGCTGCCACCCCCCTTCAGACACGATCGGGCCGCCGCACCCGCGGGTCAAGTGGCCGCCGATGTTCCGGCAGACTGGCGGCCGATGCGTGTCTGGTATGTGCCGTACGGGTCGAACCTGAGCCTGGCCAGGTTCCGCTGCTACCTGGCCGGCGGCCGGCCCGACGGCGGTGCCCGGCTGTACGACGGCTGCCGGGACACCCGCGAGCCGGACGCGGTGCGCGCGGTGGAGCTTCACGGCCGGATCTACTTCGCCGGCCGGTCCCGGGTCTGGGGCGGCGGGATGGCGTTCTACGACCCGGACGCGGACCGGACGGTCGCGGCTCGCGCCTACCTGCTGACCGCCGGCCAGCTGAGTGATGTGATCGCGCAGGAGGCCCGGCGCCCGACCGGCACCGACCTCGACCTGGACCGGCTCGGTCCGGGGGAGTGGCTGCCGGTCGAGACCGAGCACTACCGGCGCGTGCTGCACGTCGGAACGCTTGATGGCTTCGCGATGATGACGCTCACGTCGGCGACGCATGGCCCGGAGGACTGGAGGCCGCCGGCTGCGGCGTACCTGCGGACGATCGGGACCGGTCTGCGCGAGGCGCACGGGTGGAGCCCCGAGCGCGCCGGTCGCTACCTCGCCGCCGCGCCCGGCGCCCGGGACACCTGGACGGCCGAGCGAGTCGCCGCCGTGCTCGCCGGGGTCAGCCCGGTTGCCCCGAATCGGCCGGTTGCTCCGGATCGACCAGCTGCTCGGTGACCGGATCGGCGGTGGTGGCCGGAGCCGCGCCCTGACCGGCGCGGATCGCGTCGACGTCGTCCTTGATCGCCGGCAGCGCGTTGTTCGCCAGGTAGTCCAGCCGGGTAGCCGTCAGCGACGCCGACTTCCGGACCTCGTCGACATCGGCCCTGAGGTCGGGCATCTGGTGGTTGACCAGGTTGTCCATCCGCACCGCGTGTGTGCGGAGGAGCTGGGCTACCTCGTTCAGGGTCGCGGCGGACTCCCTGAGGTTCGCAACCGCGGCAGCGATCTGTGCATCGGTCCATGCCATCGTTCCGTCTCCTCCTCCTTGCAGATCGCGTGCTCGCCTGATGATGCCGGGGATCTGCGCGATCTTCGCCGCTCCCGGACAGACCTTCCCGTACGCCGACGACCACGTCTCTCCGCCGTCCACCCGCCAGGGCTCGATACCCAGGCGGTGGTACCCGATTCCGGTGGTGCTGGGCCGCGAGTCGGCCATCGCGACCAGCGGGATTCCGTGCACCCGATTCGCCCACGCCGTGATGCCTGCCATGGTCTCGAGCTGGGCGGCGGTCCATGGCTCGCGATCCACGTTCTGCACGCCGCCCTGGGTCTCGATGCTGATCAGGCTCGGGTTGCCCTCCAAGTTCGCCGGCGCCTGGAACTGCGTATCGACGTACTGCTCCACCGTCCCGTCGCGGCGTACGTAGAAGTGTGAGGTCGGGTTGCCGGCCTGGTTGAAGTAGTTGAAGAGGCTGGCCGCCTCGCTGACGGCGACGTGGTTGCAGATCCCGCGGTGCCGGGCCATCGCCGTACGGTGCCGTGCCACCACCTTGCGGATGGCGCCGGGGTACCAGGCCACGTCACTCTCCGGAAAGGGGTGCGACGCCGAGTGGCGACTCGGTGGGCACGAGCGGGTGCCTCCTCGGTATCCGACGGCGTGAGCCTGGCTGCTTGCACCGTACCCGGCATCGGCCGCGCCGCAACACCCTCCTGCGGCGCGCGTGGTCGTGCCGGCGGTGGTTCGCACGTCGTGCTGGCGTTGCAGCGGAAGGCTCCCCAGCGAAGCACTGCCGCGTGACCCGTGGACACGCGGCAGTGCCGGTCCGCGGTGTCAGCCTTCCGTGATCGAGAAGTCGGTGAAGTTGAACGTGGCCGGAGCGTTGTTCGTGGAGCACACCTCGACGCCGTAGTCGATCTGGCCGACTGTGGTGCTCTGGCTGATCCAGCCCTTCGACTGGAGCCAGCGGAACATCTCCAGCAGGTTCATCGTCCCGCTCGTCTGCGTCGTCCTCGACACGAACGCGATGTAGTGCTCACCGGACCGCCAGACGTCGTACGTGTGGCCACCGAAGGTCACGGTGGCCTGTACCGAGCCGGCCGGACGCTGCTTGAAGTTCTCGGTCCAGATCATCACCTCGGTCGACCCGGACGTGGCGATGCCGTTCAGCCAGATGTCGTACGCCACGTTGTAGATGCCGACGTGCGGCGTGTTCGCGGCGAACGTGCTGGTCAGCCGGTTGAACGAGCTGATCGGCTTGTCGTCGTAGTCCTTGTGCACGTTCGGGTACGTCTTCACCGACGTGGTGTTCGGCTGCGTGGCCGTGACGTTCCAGTTGTTGTATGCACACGCGCGCAGCGTCTGCGTACCGCCGCTGTTGTTCCACATGTTGTTGTGCACGTAGTAGCCGTTGGTACTCCAGCCGGCGTTGGACTGCGAGGTGGTGAACACCGGGTTCGTGCAGTTCCTCGTCGGGCTGGTCGCGGTCGCTGTGGGCGTCGCGGTCGCGGTCGGGGTTGCCGTGGCGGTGGGGGTCGGTGTCGCGGTCGGTGTGCTCGTCGCGGTCCGCGTAGGCGTTGGTGTGGGCGTCGCGGTGACGGTGGGTGTTTGCGTCGGTGTCCTGGTCGGCGTGGCCGTCGGTGTCGGCGCGGGGCCTGAACCGGCCCGGAAGTCGTAGTGCACGTAGTACGCGACCGGTGTGCCGGCGGCGAACTTGCTGCCGTTCGGCCGGGTGAACTGCAGGCGGTAGCTGGTCGCAGTGGTCTGTGCCGGGTTCACCGAGACGATCGCGACCCCGGCGGCGTTGGCGGTGACGGAACTGGGTCGGGTGCCGAAACCGTGCGCCTTGGTGCAGCCCGAGGCGGCGTCCAGGACGCACATCTCGGCGCGTCCGGTCGCGGATGGGGTCGGCGGTTCGGCGGTGGCTGCCGGTCCGCTCGCGACGACGACGCCGCAGAGCAGGCCAGAAACGGCAGCGATGATGGGTTTCATGTCAACCTCTCCACCGCGGCGGGCCGTGAAGGCCGGAGGGGAGCGCCGCGGTCACTGGTGGGCAAGACGTAGGGCCCCTTCCCCACCCCCGGGTCGCGGTCAAACACCTATGTTTCGGTCCGGACACGCAGCGCTGGAACGGAAAACGCCGAACGAGCGGTCTGATTGCGCTCGCACGGCCAGTCCTGGCGCGCCGGCGGAGCGGCTTAGGTAGCGTTCGGCCTATGTTCGCTGCTCTCGGTAGACTCGTCGTCCGGGCCCGCTGGTGGGTGATCGCCATCTGGATCGTGGCCGCGGTGGTCATAGCGTTGACAGCCCCCGCCCTGCAGTCCACGCAGGACCAGTCGGAGTTCCTGCCCAGGCACTACGAGTCGGTCAAGGCTCTCACCGTGCAGCAAGAAGCCTTTCCCGAGCGCGGTGAGATCGGCGCAATCGTGGTCTTCGACCGCGAGGACGGCAGCATGCTGACCGAGGCCGACCAGGCTGAGGTGTCCTCGATCGCCGAGGAGCTCAACACCAAGGGCTACGACAACCTGGGCGCTGCGGCCGCTGCCCCGGCCTCGGACAACGGCTTGGTGCAGGCGATCTTCGTGCAGGTCAAGCCGGGCAAGAACGCCTTCGACCCGACGGCCATCGCGGACGCCCGCAAGCTCCGCGCCGACCTGGAGCCGCTGGTCGAGGGGACCGACCTCCGCTCGGGCGTGACCGGCCCGGCCGGCCAGTCGCTGGACTCCCAGGAGTCGTCCGAGCAGGCGCTCGCGGTCGTCAGCATCGTGACCTTGCTGCTCATCGTGGTCCTGCTCGCGCTGATCTTCCGCAGCGTCATCGCGTGCGCCCTGCCTATCCTGACCGTAGCCCTGGTCGGGACGACCGCCAACGGGCTCATCGCGATGGCGAACGAGGCGTTCGACCTCAAGGCCGACAGCTCCATCTCGGTGATCCTGTTCATCGTGCTGTTCGGCATCGGGACCGACTACATCCTGTTCTTCCTGTTCCGATACCGGGAGGCCCTGCGGCTGGGCTTCGACGGTCGAGGCGCGGTGTCCCACGCGGTCGAGCGGGCCGGTGAGGCGATTGCCTCGGCCGGCGGCGCGGTCATCATCGCCTTCATGGCGATGGTGCTGTCGTCCCTGAGCATCTTCCGCTCGATCGGGCCGGCGCTGGCGATCGCGGTCGCCAGCGCCGTGCTCGCGGCTCTGACGCTGGTCCCGGCGGTCGTCGCCGTCCTGGGGCCACGGGTTATCGCCTGGCCGTCGAAGAAGTGGATGGTCGAGCCCGATGCCACCCGGTTCCGGGGCATCGGGCGGTCAGTGGCCGCGCACCCCGTCCGCTACGCAGTCGTCTCGGCGGGGTCGCTCGCGGTGCTGTCGTTGTTCGCACTCGGGTTCAACCCGACCTTCAACTTCTCCGACAGCAGCACCGAGCAGACGGAGTCAGGCCAGGCGCTGATCACCTTCCAGAAGGGCCAGCCCAGCGGTGCCGCCGACCCCACGACTGTGCTGCTGCGCTCGACAGACGGCCAACCGCTCGACGAAGCCGAGCTCACCACATACGCCACCGAGCTCGGCACAGCGAGTGGAGTCGCGTCGGCGGCGCTGTCCGCCCGCACCGACGACGTCGCGGTCTTCACCGTCGTCCTGTCCGACGACCCCGCGTCCGACGCGGCGCTGGCCAACGTCGAGGGCTCCGTGCGCGACACCGCGCACTCGGCGGCGCCGGACGGGACCGAGGCATTCGTCGGTGGCACCACGTCGATCTTCGTCGACCTCGACGACGCGATGGTGCGTGACTACTCGGTCGTGTTCCCGGTCGCGGCAGTGCTGATCATGATCATCTTGGCGCTGCTGCTGCGCAGCCTCGTCGCGCCGTGGTACCTCATGCTCTCGGTGGGCCTCGGCTTCACCGCCAGCCTGGGGGCGACCGTGCTGGTCTTCCAGGGCCTGCTGGGAGAGCAGGGGCTGATCTTCATCCTGCCGATCTACATCTATCTCTTCGTGGTGGCGCTGGGCACCGACTACAACATCCTGATGGTGGCGCGCCTGCGGGAAGAGGCACGGGAAGGGCTCGAGCCGCGGCCCGCCGCCGCCAAGGCGATCGAGCATGCCGGTCCGACGGTCGCGGCCGCCGGCCTGATCCTCGCCGGCACCTTCGCCTCGCTGATGTTCGCCGAGGGAACGTTCTTCAAGGCGATGGGCTTCTCGTTCTCCGTCGGCATCGCCATGGCCGCGTTCGTGATGGCGCTCTTCCTGACCCCGGCGCTGACCGCACTCATCGGGCACGCCGCGTGGTGGCCCGGCCACGGCGACCGGGCCACCACCGACACAGTCGAGAAGCCCGCCGAGGAGCCCGTCCTGGAGAGCTGACCAGACCGGGAGCTGGAGTCTCCTTGCTAGGACAGCGAGTGCCCGGCCGCGGCCATGCTGACTCGGGGCCTCCACAGCAGGGCAGAGAAGGCCAGCAGCCACAGGCTCCAGGCGACGTAGCCTGCGAAGTTGGTGAGCTCGGCGGTCTCGACGCCGAGCGGGATGACGACGCCGGTGGCTATGAGTGCCGCGGACGCGTAGCCGAGGACCAGCAGCCACCGGGGGGCACCGGTTCGGCCGAGGCCGACCAGCACGAGCACGGTAAACGTCGCAGTGAGTGCGTAGCCGACGGTCTCACCGAGCGCTTCGCCGAGCCAGGTGTGGAGCTGCTCGAACGTGTTCAGAGCGTCCGTGCGAGTGGCCGGGTTGGTCGCGTCATCGCTGAGGCCGGGTACGAAGAGCACCCAGCGGGACAGGCCGATGACCTGGACGGTGGCGGCGGCGATGCCGGTGATCGCGATCCAGCGGCCGAGGCGGCCGCTGGTGAGCCGGCCGAGGAGGATGCCGGCCGGGGCGAGCAGCGCGGCGCCGACGACCAGCACCAGGAACCAGCCGCTGACGGCGGCGCGGTGCTCGCGGTAGAGCGCCAGGATCTCGTCGGTTGGCTCCTTGAGGATGGCGGGGTAGTCGAACACCGAGCCGAGGGCGGTGAAGCCGGCGATGGCTAGCAGGGCGGCTCCGGTCATCGAGCCCGCGGCGGCTCGGCGGGTCGTTGTGGTGTTCATCGGGCGGTCTCCTGCTGGGTGCGGCCGGCTGCGGTGGCATACCAGTCGAGGGTGGTGGCCAAGGCGTCGTGGAGAGGGGTGGCGAGCTCGCCGAACGCCGCCCGGAACCTGGTGTCGTCCACAACCCAGCGATCGGTGAACTGGTAGAGGGTGTGCAGGTACTCGCGCATCGCCGGTTTGACGATGCCGAGGAGGCGGAGCGTGGTGGCGCCGGCGGTGAACAGGCGGGTCCGATGCCCGGCGAGCTGGTAGACGCAGTCCACGACCTGACGGGTGGTCCGGGTCTCCGCGACCGGCAGGTGCCAGATGGAGCCGGTGGCACCCGGGCTGGTGGCGAGGGTTACGAGTGCGGCGGCGACGTCGGGGGTGTAGGAGTAGCTGTGCGGCTGGTCGGGGTCGCCCATCACTTGGGCGGGGCGGCCGGCGAGTGCGGTGCCGAACACGGTCTCGCCGAGGGCGGAGCGAGTGGCGCCGGGTCCGAAGTAGTCCGAGGCGCGCCCGATGGCGACCTCGACCCGGCCGGCCTGATGGGCGGCCATCAGCTCGGCGGTCATCGCGGCCCGGGTGGCGGACTTCTCCGACGTGGGGCGGGCGGCCAGTGTCTCCACCAGGTCGTGGCCGTGAGTGGGTCCGTAGCCGTAGAGGTTGTCGAGGACGACCAGGCGGGCGCCGGCGGCCTCGGCGCCGGCGAGGACGCCGTGCTGGAGGGGCGGGAACTCCTCGGCCCAGCGGGCATAGTTTATCGCGTTGAGGCAGAAGTAGACGACGTCCGCGCCGGCGCTCACGCGGGTGGTGAAGGCGGAGTCGGTGGCGTCGCCGCCGACGATGGTGGCGCCGGGCAGCTCGCCGGAGCCGTTGCGGTTGACGGCGACGACGTCGACGCCGCGGGCGGTCAGCTGTCCGATGACATGTCGGCCGACCTGGCCGGTGCCGAAGACGACGTGGCGGGTCATGACTGGTTCCTTTCGCGGTTCAGGGCGTACGGGAGGACGAGGGTGAGTGCCGTGACCATCAGGGCGCCGCTGGAGCCGAAGATGGGGAACTGGAGGTCGACGTCGATGCCGGCGGTGGTGGTGACCGCCCAGCCGCCGGCCCAGATGACGGCGAGGAAGGCTGGCCAGGCAAGGGCGAGGCGGCCGAGGCGGCGCCTCAGGACCAGCCCTTGGGTAATGCCGACAACGAGTCCGGTGATGGCGCCTTGGGTGACCAGGTCCGCGAGACTGGTGTGGTAGTCGACGACGGCGGATCCGAGACCCAGGCCGAGCATCATCCCGACGGCGGTGGCCGTGATCCACGACGTGGCGGGCGGCCGGTTCCGGCCGAGCCCCCACACCTGGACGGCTCCAAGGATGGCGCCGGTGATCAGGCCGGCCAGAAGGGCGGGACGAAGGCTGTCGACGTGTCCGGTGATCAAGTAGGCGGCGTAGCCGCCGAGCGGGAAGCCGGTGACGGTGGCCATCCACCGCCAGAAGGTTCGGGGCGCGCTGATGCGGATGGTCGGAGACGGTGTGGTCTGGACGGCGTGCATGGTCACTCCTGGGGGTTGGTGCCGGTGGTTCCGGCGAGCTGGGTGGCGATCCAGGCAGCCAGCAGGCTGTCGGGGTGGTCGACGAGGTGGTCGCGGATGAGGGCACCGAGCCGGTCGGTGTCTCCGGCCAGGTGGGCGGCCGCGATGGCCACGAGCTGGCGGTCTCGGGTGGTTCTGGCCAGCCGGGATGCCCGTTCCAGCAGGCCTTCCGGCGTCTTGGCCACCAACGCGGCAACCAGCAGGGTCGCCGTACTGTGCTCGGTGTTCGGCCGGGCCAGGGTCGCGGTGACTGTGGTGGTGTTGCCGGCGACCAGCTGGCGGATCAGTATCTCGTCGTTGTTCACGGCTCTACCGTCTCGATGACCGCTGACGATGCGCTGACGACGAACTGACGCAGACCCGGCGCCGCGGTCATAGGCTCGGTGGATGCTGACCGTGGCCGTGCTCGGGCCGGTGGAGGTCCGCCGTGACGGCGAGCTGCTACCGGTGCCGTCCGGCAAGACCACCGAAGTGCTGATCCGACTGGCCTTGGAGGCCGGGCGGGCGGTGAGCGCCGAGCGGATCATCGAGGATCTGTGGTCCGACGCCGTCGGCACCGGCCGCAACACACTGCAGTCGAAGGTCTCGCAGCTACGTCGGGCGCTGGGCGACCCGAACCTCGTCACGGGTCGTGAGGGCGGCTACACCCTCCACGTCGGCTCCGATCAGGTGGACGCCCTCGCCGTCCTCGCCCTGGCCGCCCGCGTGACCTCCGCGCGCCACTCCGGGGATCAGGCTGCCGCCGCGAAAGAGGCGGCCACGGCATTGGAGTTCTTCCGCGGCGATGTCCTGTCCGGTGCGGGTGACGGTGCGTGGCTCCAGCCACACCGGGCCCGGCTGGAGGAGGCACGGCTCGGTCTGGTCGAGGACCGGCTCGCGGCCCGGGTCGCGCTGGGTTCTGGCGGTGACGTGATCGGCGAGCTCGAGGCGGTCGTCGAGCTGTACCCGCTGCGCGAGGGCCTGTGGGCGTCCCTGATCACCGCCTTGTACCGCGCCGGCCGGCAGGCAGACGCCCTCGCGGCGTACGCCCGGGTGCGGGCTTTGCTCGCCGAGCAGCTCGGCGTCGACCCCGGCCCCATCCTGCGCAGTCTCGAAGCGCAGATTCTCCGACAGAGCCCGGCTCTGGCCGACGATCAGGAGCCATCACTCGGCAGGCCGGGCAACCTTCCGGGCCTCACCTCGCCGCTGGTGGGGCGGGAAGATGAGTTGGCCACGCTGTCCGGACTGGTGCGCGAGCACCGTCTGGTGACCATGGTCGGGCCGGCCGGCGTCGGCAAGACACGTACAGCGATCGAGCTGGCCCGCTGCATCGAGACGCCCGGCGGTGTCTGGCTGGTCCGGCTCGATGGCGTGGACTCCTCCGCGCCGATCCCTCGCGTGGTGGCCGAGACGCTGCACGTCACCGGTGGGGAGGCGATGCTGGCCGACCGATTCGCGGGCGCCGAGACGGTCCTGTTCCTCGACAACTGCGAGCACGTCGCGGAGCAGGTTGCGCAGTTGGTAACCCACCTGCTGGACCGGGCACCGCAGTTGAGGGTGCTGGCCACCAGCCAGCAGCCGCTTGGCCTGGACGGCGAGATCGTCCATGAGCTGCGGCCGCTGCCACTTTCGGACTCGACGACCCTCTTCGCGAGCAGGGCGGCTGCGCACCGGCAGTTCGAGCTCAAGGACGACAACGCTGCGACGGTCGAGGAGGTGTGCCGAGCGCTGGACGGGCTTCCACTGGCCATCGAGCTCGCGGCGGCCCGCGTGAGGTCCCTGTCGGTGCGGGAGATCGCCCGCCGGCTGGATGACCGGTTCGGCCTGCTGCGAGACCCCACGAGCCGGGCCCCGGAACGGCGGCGGGCCCTGGCGGCTGCGATCGGCTGGAGCTATGACCTCCTCTTCCCCGACGACCAGCGCGGCCTATGGGCTCTGGCCTGCTTCGCCGGCGGTGCCCCGCTGCCCGCGGCCGTGCACCTCCTCGAGGCACTCGGTGTCCCCGCGGAGTCCGCGGCCGACGTCGTCGACCGGCTCGTCGACAGGTCCCTGGTCAGCGTCGACGAGGACGACCACGGCGCGGTCCGCTACCGACTGCTGGACAGCGTCCGCGCCTTCTCCCGAGACCGCCTGGGCGAGGCCGGCCTCGACGACCTCGCCTTCGCCGCGCACGCCGCCTGGTTCGCCCAGGTCGCCGACCGAACCGCCGAGTTGGTGCGAGGTCCCGCCCAACCGGACTGCCTGGCCGTAGCCCGCCAGGAGCGGGCCAACATCGACGCCGCGCTGGCGTGGTGCGCCGAACATGACCCGCTGCTGGGCACCCGCATCGCCATCGGCTTCGGCTGGACCTGGGCCGTGCTCGGCGACGGTGCGGTCGGGGCCGCCCGAGTCCGCGACGCGATAGCCGCAGCAGGGGCCCTCACACCGCCGCGGACCCAGGCCGAGGCGTTGCTGCTGGCCGGCTGGCTCGAGGCCTCCGCCGGCGACGTGACCCTGGCCCAGTCCGACCTGGACACCGCGATGCAGTTGGCCGAACGGCTCGACGACCCGCAGCTTCTCGCAGCTGCTCGTCGGCACCTGGCGTTCCTGCGGATCCAGCAGGGGCGTCCCCACGACGTTCTTGCTGAAACCGACGCCAGCCTGGAGACCTCCCGACGCCTGGACCTGTCCTGGGAGACGGCGGCCAGCTTGGTGCTGGCGGCGTACGGGTCGATCATGCTCGGCGACACCGCCGCAGCCTCACGGTCCGCCGAAGAGGCTCTCGAGCTGCTGGACTCGATCGGGGACTCGTGGGGCGTCGTCCACGCCCACGGGATGCTCGGCGCGATCGCCCAGGCCGAACACCGCTTCGACGACGCCGCCACGGCGCTGGCCCGCGCGGCGGTCGAGTCCGAACGGCTCGGGTTCTTCGGCCAGGCCGCGCTGCACCTGACCAGGCTGGGCCGTGTCGAGCAGCAGCGCGGCAACCCCGAGGGCGCGATCGAAACGTTGGACCAGGCGACCGCCGCGGCCCGGCGAAGCGGCGACCTCCGGATCGCGGCCACCGCCCACGTCACCCTCGCCCGGATCCACCGTCAGATCGGGAACGAGGTCGCCGCCCGCACGCTGCTCGAGGAGACCAGCCGGTGGTACCGGACCGCCGGCGGCGACAGGGCCTTGCTCACCGAGGTACTGCTCGCTTCGGTCTTGGCCGCCGCTGACCCCGGCGCGGCGACTCGTCTGGGGGATCTGCAGAACGAGGCCGGTCGAACCGGCGACCTGGAGGCCGAGCTGATGGCTGTTGACGCCCTGGCTCGTCTGGCGGCTGAGCACGGCGAGAGCCTTGAGGCTCAACGACTGCTGGAGCGCGGCGACCGCCTCCACGCGCAGATCACCCACGCGGTAGACGACGCAGACCGGACCGACGCCCACCGGGCCCGCCAGCTCCTGGATGACCAAGACCAGGGCCGATAGGGCTGGCGCGCTGCGCACGTACTGCGCATAGGCCTCCTTCGGGCATGCGAAAGAGGCCCTCCCGCCGGATGGCGAGAGGGCCTTCGATCGTTGCTCTGACCTGGGCTTTCCTACTTACCTGCTGAGCTGTGGGGCTCGTGCTGCACCGGCTGCTGCCCTATCGGCTGCCGTCGTCGCCACGGGTCGCGGGAACACCCCCAGGCCGGCTCGTCAAGTGAGGATGCGGCTCACCGCGTAGGCGGTGAGCCGCATCCATGTCCCTTGTGGGGAGGGTGTCGGGTCCGTCAGTCGACCTGGGTGAGGCCGGCAGTGATCGGGGAGGGCTTGAACCCCTTGACCAGCATCCAAGTGCCCACCGAGAGCTCCCACGCGGCGATCGGCAGCGTGGCGAGCATGCTGATCCCGGAAGTCTGCTCGTTGTGGCCGAACAGGGTCGCGGTGTTCGCGGCGAACAGCAGCGGCGCGCCGACCAGACCCATGATCGGGATGATCCGCGGGACCAGACCGGACTTGTACATCAGGGTGCCCAGCAGCACGGCGTTACAGCAGGCCATGAACCCGGGACCGAACAGGAAGGTCCAGTCGCGGACTGCGACCAGGGCCTGGCTGATGGCGGGGTCGGCACCGGCGACGTCCTGGCGCATGGTGACGACTGCCAGCAGGCTCACGACGCCGGTCATGATGATGGCAGCCTCGGTCATCCGGGACATGACCAGGCCGAGCGCCATGGCCTGGTTCTGCCGCTTCACGATCGGGTACAGCGCGACGGCGGAGCCGACGCCGGCGAGCGCGTTGACGAAGTCGAGGAACCCGGCGGCGAGGAGGCCGTTGTCGTGTCCGCCGGCCACGGTCAGGTCGGGATTCACGGCCGACTGGATCATGAGCAGGGCGGGGATGGATGCTGCGAAGGTGAGCAGGTAGAAGGCGCCGGCGGCGCGGGCGTGGTTGCGGGTCGGGTCGGCGGCAACGCGCGTTGGCGTGGGCCGGGTGGTGGTGGTCATGACGGGTCTCCTGAGTTGGTGTGGTCGGGTTCTGCGGGGTGGGGTGCCGGGTCGGGTTCCACCGGGGTGACCGAGATGAGGGGGAGGCCGAGGTCGCGGAGCCGTTGCAGCTGCCCATGGAGGGCGGCCTGGTCCACAACCGGGCCTCGGAGGGTGGTGGTGCCGTCGTCTCCGGCGGTGAGGACGAGTCCGTCGAACCACGCCGACCACCGGGGTTCGAGGCAACCGGCGAGGCGGATCTCGTACCAGCTGCCCTCGTGCGGCTGACCGGTGGTGGGCGTGTTCACGGGGTGCTCCTCGTGTCGGACTTCACGGGTTTCCGCTGGGGCGGGGCCCGTCTTGATATCCGAAAGCTAGAAGCCGAAGTGGTGAAGTCGGATCACATCTTGTGGTGAAGTGGATGGTGAACTTCGCGCCCGGTCACTCGGGGCCGCCGGTCACTCGGAGCCGTCAGTGACCGTGGGTCAGCGGGGGCTGGTGCGGGAGAGCAGGTTGAGCTGGTGGGCGCGGGTGACGGCAGCCCGCCGGCTGGTGACGCCGAGCTTGGCGTAGATGTTCTTGGTGTGGGTTCGCACCGTGTTCAGCGAGAGCACGAGCTCGCGGGCGATGGCGGGTCCGTCGAGCTCGCTGGCCAGCAGTCGCATCACGTCTCGCTCCCGATCGGTGAGCGGGTCGATGAGGCGGTCCTGGGCGGGTCGGCCTGACGCGGGCGGGGACGCCGCGACCCACTCCCGCGTGGGGCTGCGTGTGGCGTCGAGAATCCGGCCCAGGTAAGGCCAGTCGGGTCGGCGCTGGTCCAGGGCTGAGAGCAGCGCGGCCAACGGCTCACCGTGCATGGCGAAGACCCGGACGTAGCCTTCGGGCTCGGCCATGGTCAGCGCACGCTCCGTCACCGCGAGCGCCTCCGCGTGTTCGCCAGCCGCCTGGTGCGCGAGCCCCTGCAGTGCCAGAACTTCGATGGCGGTGCCGGTCCTGCCGGCTCCATCGGCCGCCGCCAGGAGACGCTGCAGCAGCCCGACCGCATCGGCCAGCGACCGTGGGGACCCGTCCGCGGCGTGTTGGGCGAGCAGGACCCGGGCGAGGGTCACGTGCTCGTACTCGCGCAGGTAGGACAGGTCGTCGTCCACGCTCACGGCGTGTTGGCGCGTCCAGTCCAGCGCGGCGGGTAGGTCGCCGTGGGTGGCCAGCATCCGTGCTCGCAGGGCCGAGATGGGTCGCCAGCTCGGCTGGAAGTCGGCTACGTAGACGCGTTCGGCGTCTGCGAGGAGCGCGAGCGCGGTGTCGGGTTCGCCCTCGGCTTCTCGGAGGAGTGCCATCGCCAGTCGCCAGCGGTACGGGTTCTGCGGGAGGCCGGCCGCTTCGCCGAGCTCGTCACAGCGGCGCAGGTGTCCGTGGGCGGTGGTCAGGTCGTTGCGTTCGACCGCGAGCTGGGCCAGGCCTGTGTGCATGTCCCGGACACCCCGCATGCCCTGGTGTTCGTCGGTGGCGAGGTCGAGAGCGCGCTGGTAGGACTTTTGGGCCTGACGCAGCCTGCCGTGGGTAGTCTCGAGGTCGGCGAGGGTGACGGTGCACCCGAGTACGTCCGAGACGTATCCGAGGCGTCGTAGCCCGTCGGCGGCATCGGTGTAGCCGCGGTGGGCGGCCTCGAGGTCGCCGGTGGTCCACGACGCGAGCCCGAACAGGGCGGCGGCCGAGGCGCGCGTCAGGTCGTCATGTGTGGGCGCCATGTCGACCGCCCGGCGGGCATGGTCCAGGGTGGCGGCCGGGTCACCGCCGAGGAGTGCCAATCCGGCCCGGTACAGCTCGATCTCGCCAGGGAGCCGGGCGAGCTCTTCCTCGTCGACGACGACGAGCGAAGACATGTTTCCTGCGGTCTGGCTCGTGTCCGCGTCGTGCTGGGTGTTCAGGGTCTGCTCGATGTGGTTCAGCCGGCGTTCGACGTCCTCGAAGTCGTTGTTGGCCATCAGGGCCCCGACGAACCCCATCGCGAGGACCGGCCGCCGCTCGACCACGTCGTCGGGAAGGTCACTGATCCACTGGCAGAGCGTCGCCTCCTGCCGGTTCCGACGCAGCCGGGGGACCGCCAGTTCGACGAGCTCGGCCGCGCGTTCGGTGTCGCCGGCGGCTACCGCGTGCCGGACCGCGGGTACCGGATCACCCGCCTGGTCGTACCAGCGGCTGGCGCGCCGGTGCAGCTCCGCGATCCCGCCGTCGGCTGCGCCATGTTCGTCGGTCAGGCGCGAACGGAGCAGGGCGCCGAAGAGGTGGTGGTAGCGATACCAGCGCCGCTGGTCGTCGAGAGGGACCAGGAACAGGTTGGCCCGGTCGAGCCGCTCGAGCATTGCCTTGCCGCCGGTCTCGCAGGTCACGGCGTCGCACAGGCGGCCGGTGAGTTGGTCCAAGATGGAGGTCTCGAGCAGGAAGCGTCGTACCGGCTCGGGCTGTCGGTCGAGGACCTCTTCGAGGAGGTAGTCGACGACGTAGCGGTCGTCGCCGGCGAATCCGGCGATGAACCCGGACGCGTCCTCGCGGCCATGCAGAGACAGTGCGGCCAGCTGGAGGGCGGCGACCCAGCCTTCGGTGCGTTCCTCCAGCGTTCCGATGTCGCCCGCGGTGAGGTTCAGGCCGCTGGAGTCGTTGAGGTAGGTACCTGCTTCGTCGGTGGTGAACCGCAAGTCGGCGGCGCGGACCTCGGTGAGCTCGCCGCGGGCGCGTAGCCGAGCCAGCGGCAGGGCGGGGTCGGCGCGGGTGCTGATGACCAGGTGCACCTGTGGGGGCAGGTGGTCGAGGAGGAAGCTCATCCCGGGCCGAACGCCGGGCCCGTCGGCCAGGTGGTAGTCGTCGAGGACCAGGGTGACCTCGCCCGGCAGCACGCTCAGCTCGTTGAGGAGGCCGGCCAGGAGCTCCTCGGTCGGTTCCTGTCCCGCCCGGAGCAGCGGCAGGGCGCCAGCGCCGACCCCGGGGGCGGCTCGGTCGAGGGCGGCGACCACATACATCCAGAACGTGGACGCATTCTGGTCGCCCTCGTCGAGGGAGACCCACGCGACCGTATCGGCCTCGTTGTCTGGGCCCGTCAGCCAGGTCCGCACGAGGGTGGTCTTGCCGAACCCGGCCGGCGCCGAGACCAGGACCAACCGCCCCGCGTCGTGGGACTGGCCACGGGCGAGCCGCTCGATGAGCCGTGGCCGCGCGATGACGCCCGGCCGGGACGGGGGGACGAACAGCTTGGTCTCGACCAGCGGGACCTTCATCGCCGCCTCCGGCTGCCCGTGCACGCGATCCGCACCGGCTATCCCTGGCCGTCGCCGTGCGGTTCGGCGCGGACGTGCACTCGCTCGCCGGGCCGGCTGAAGATGCTCAACACCTCAGCCGGGCCGTCGCCGGTGCTGCCGAACCAGTGCGGGGCCTGCGTGTCGAACTCAGCTGCCTCGCCCACCCCGAGAACAAGATCCTGGTCGCCGAGGATGAGCCGCATCTTCCCCGCCAGGACGTACAACCACTCGAACCCGTCATGAGCACGGGGGTTCGGTGTTGTCTGGGACTTGGGGATCACGATCTTCCACGCCTGAACTCCGCCCGGGTGGGTCAGCGGCAGCACGGTGCGGCCGTTCACCCGCCGGGGCTTGAGCCGGATCCGCGGGTCACCCACCTCCGGGGCGCCGACCAGGTCGTCCAGCGGCACCCGGTACGCCTGCGCCAGCGGCAGCAGCAGCTCCAGGCTGGGTTTGCGCTGCTCGTTCTCCAGCCGGGACAGGGTGCTCTTGGAAATCCCGGTCCGCTCAGACATCTCGGTCAGTGTGAATCCCCGCTGGTCACGGACCCGACGCAGCCGCGGAGCCACCCCGTCGAGAGCTGCGTGGATCGTCGAGGGGTCCTCCGTCCGGGCGGTCGCGTCACTGCTCACCCGGCCATTCCACCCCCGGCGTCCCGGAAACAGCAACAGACGTTGTCGCCGGACTAGCGCCGGGCGACCGTTGGGGACATGAACAACTACGACGTCTTGGTCGTCGGCGGCGGCGCCGCCGGACTGTCCGCCGCCCTGGTCCTCTCCCGCGCCCGCCGCAGGGTCGCCGTCGTGGACGCAGGCGAGCCGCGCAACGCGCCGGCGCACATGCACGGCTTCCTCGGCTGGGACGGCGCCCAGCGACCCTGCTCAAGCAGGGTCGGGACGAGGTCACCAGCTACGGGGGCGAGCTCCTCGCTGGCACCGTCACGGACATCCGCCCCGTCACCACCGGTGAGTCGGCTGGTCCGCGGTTCGCGGTGAGTCTCGCTGACGGTCAGGTCCTGACCACCCGCCGCGTCCTGGTCACCACCGGACTGCGCGACGAGATCCCCGACATCCCAGGTGTCGCCGAACGGTGGGGCCGCGACCTGCTCCACTGCCCGTACTGCCACGGCTACGAGGTCCGCGACCAGCCCGTCGGCGTCCTCGGCGGCACCCCCGAAGCCGTCGCCCATGCACTGCTCGTGCGGCACTGGACGGACGACGTCGTGTACTTCGACCACACCAGCGAGCTGTCCGCCGCGGAACGCGAGCGGCTCGTCGCCCGTGTCATCGGCGTCGTCGACGGCCCGGTGGCGCGGCTCGTCGTCGCCGACGACCGGCTGACCGGCGTCGAGCTCGAGTCCGGCCAGGTCGTGCCCCGCACCGCCGTGGTCGTCCGACCGGCGTTCCTCGCCAGCAGCGACCTGCTGGTTGGCCTGGGGTGCGCCACCCACGAGAACGGGTGGGTCGTCCCGGACAGCGTCGGCCAGACCAGCGTGACCGGCGTGTTCGTTGCCGGGAACGCGGTCAACCCCCGCGCCCAGGTCGTCACCGCCGCCGGCGAGGGCTCAGCGGCCGCGATCGCGATCAACAACGACCTGGTCGAGGAAGCCACCGTCCACGCCCTGACCGAGTACCGGAAAGGCCTCGCCGCCTGACCCGCACCCCACCCAGCAACGACCCATTCCAGGAGCGAGCCATGTCCGACGTCCGAACCGCCCACCAGGCAGTGCAGCTGCCACCGCCGACCAAGCACCAGCTCGCGCTGATGATCTGGGTCGCCGTGTTCCCGACCCTGACCGTGCTGAACCTACTTCTCGGGGACCTGCTCGCCGACGCCCCCAGCGTCCTGCGGACGTTCGTCCTGGTCACCGTCGCGGTCCCGATCGTGATCTACGGCCTGATGCCGCGTCTGCACCGGCTCCGGGCCCGGCTCCTCACCCGCCGTCCGCGCTGAACGACGACCCGTCCCTGCGGCTGACCCAGTCTCGTCAGGCCGCGGCCCGCGCACCCCCGAACGCGGGCCGCGGCCTGGCGTCACCGCCGTGTCGGGCGCGGGTTCTTTGCTCCGTTTCCCGGAACCCCATAGCAACGGGTGGATGCTGGAACGGTGCCCGACCGGGGGCACGCTCCAACCGGACGGGGCCAGCGCATGCGTCGCTTGCACACGAACCACCCGGCCGCGAGTCGGCGCCGGTCTCCCGCGGACGAGTATGTCGGCATCCCTGCCGCCGACGTGGGGACCGTTCGTGTCGGACGGGGTTTCATCGCCCTGTACATGCTGGCCTACGCTGGCACATCCCTGCTGTTCCTGGCCCCGCTGCTGGTCTCGCTGGCGCTGAAGGTCAACGATCTGGTCGGCATCGACGCGGCTCCCGGCCAGCTCGCGCTGGTCACCAGCATCGGCTCCCTGCTCGCCATGGTCGCCAACCCGTTCTTCGGCAGGCTCAGCGACCGCACCGGCTCAGCATGGGGGATGCGCAGGCCCTGGATGATGGCTGGCCTGGCCGCAGGCAGTCTCGGCATCCTCACCGTCGCCCTCGCGCCCACCATCGCGGTCGTCCTCATCGGGTGGTGCATCGCCCAGGTGTTCTTCAACGCCCTCCTCGCCGCGCTGGCCGCAGTCATGCCCGACCAGGTCCCCACCAGCCAACGCGGCGTCGTCTCCGGCATCCTGGCCACCTGCCTCCCCGTGGCCTCGGTGGCCGGCACCTTCCTCGTCCAACGGTTCGACCAGAACGAGCTCACCATGCTGCTCGTCCCGTGCGCGGTCGGCGGGCTCTGCGTCGTCGTGTTCGTCATCCGGCTCAACGACCGCCGACTCGACCTCGGCCACAAGCCGGCGTGGTCCACACGCGAGTTCCTCGGCACGTTCTACGTCAACCCGCGCACCAGCCCCGACTTCGCGTGGGCGTTCACCAGCCGGTTTCTGCTCATCACGGCCTATGCCTTCCTCGTCACCTACCAGGCCTACTACCTGCTCGAGCACCTCGGCAGCAGCGAGGACGACGTGCCGCAGCAGATCTACCTGGGCACCGTGTGCCAGTCGGTGGCGCTGGTGACCACGGCTCTGGTGACCGGCCGGCTCTCGGACCGCACCGGCCGCCGCAAGACGTTCGTCCTGACCGCCGCCGTCATCTACGGCCTCGCCCTGTTCTTGATCGCCTCCGCCGGGGACGTCAACGGATACCTGGTCGGCATGGCCGTCAGTGGAGTCGGGTTCGGGATGTACATGGCCGTCGACCTGGCGCTCGTGGTCGACGTGCTGCCCGACACCGACCATGCCGCCAAGGACCTCGGCGTCCTCAACGTCGCCGGCGCCCTCCCGTTCTCACTCGCCCCCGGCATCGCGCCCGCCATCCTCGCGGTCGGAGGGGGCAGCTACAGCGTGCTGTTCGTGGTGGCCGGTGCCTGCGCGCTCGGCGGCGCCGCGGCAATCCTGCCCGTCCGGGGAGTCCGCTGAAACGTGCCGAACCGCAGGACAGTGGGTGTGAGGGTCCCGTCGGTCTAATGCGCGGATCACGCATACTGCGTTGGCTAGAGTGCTGCTGCGGCTTCCGAGCGACCTGATCTCGAACAGCGTTGTTGTGGTCAACAGGCCGCTAGCGCCCGTGACCGTGAGTGGCAATCCGCAGCTGTTTAACCAGACGTTGAATGGCGTTGAGGTGCAGGCGCGGGTTGTCGTGTGGAGAGATCCAAGCGACGACGGTGCCCTGGAGGTGGCGATCAGTGAGGCCCTTGACGCTGGCGGCGGCAGGTCGGCTGGCCAGGGCTAGCCCAACGGGCCTTAGTCACTCAGAAAGTCACTCAGACAGACCCGGCGAGGGCGAACCACTACCCAGTGGACTGCCTAAGTAGGCTCTGACCTGCGGTGATGCTGGTGGGCGATACTGGGTTTGAACCAGTGACCTCTTCCGTGTCAAGGAAGCGCGCTACCACTGCGCCAATCGCCCGGGTGTGGAGCTTCGAGGTGGAGACGGGATTTGAACCCGTGTAGACGGCTTTGCAGGCCGTTGCCTCGCCTCTCGGCCACTCCACCAAAGAGATTCAGGCCTGCTGACCCTCTCCGAGCGGACGACGGGATTCGAACCCGCGACCCTCACCTTGGCAAGGTGATGCTCTACCAACTGAGCCACGTCCGCGCTGCCCCGGAACACGCATCCGGTGCGAGAGGAAACATTAGCCGATCGTCGGCGCAGCACAAACTCGGGGGTCGGTGTGTCAGCGAGCAGGTGCGACGTATGGTGTCCGGCGACCGAAGGAGCAGCATGATCATCTGGGTGAACGGTGCCCTGCTGGACGGGCCGACCACTGCGGCGATCTCACCGCTGGACCATGGCCTGACCACAGGGGATGGCGTGTTCGAGACGCTCAAGATCGTCGACGGGCAGCCGTTCGCAGTCACCAAGCACCTGGAGCGGCTGACGGTCTCCGCGCTGGGGCTCGGGCTGGCCGAGCCGGACCACGAGTTCATCCGCGAGGGCATCGCGGCCGTCACCGGCGCGGACCGCCGGATGGCGTTCGGGCGGCTCCGGGTCACCTACACCGGCGGCACCTCGCCGCTGTCATCCGAGCGCGGCGGAGCGGCTCCGACCGTGGTCGTGGCGTCACAGCAGATCGAGCACCGGGCACCGACCGCGGCCGTGGTCACCGTGCCATGGGTACGCAACGAGCGCAGCGCGGTCGCCGGCCTCAAGACCACCTCGTACGCCGAGAACGTCCGCGCGCTCGCGCACGCCAAGGCGCACGGTGCCAGTGAGTCGATCCTCGCGAACACGGCCGGCAACCTGTGCGAGGGCACCGGCTCGAACATCTTCTGCGTGTATGACGGGGAACTGGTGACACCCACCCTCGAGTCCGGCGCCCTCTCCGGCGTGACCCGGAACCTGGTGCTGGCCTGGTTCGGCGGCGTCGAGCGCGACGTACCGCTGGCGAAGCTGGCCGAGGCCGACGAGGTGTTCCTCACCTCGACCACCCGCGACATCCAGCCAGTGCACCGGGTGGACGAGCGCGACCTGGCCGCACCCGGCGAGGTCACCGCCGCCGTGGCGAAGTGCTTCGCCGACCGCTCCGCCGAAGACCTCGACCCCTAACCCGCCCTGGGGCGGCGAGGGCGGATCTTCGGCCATCGTTCCCAGACCGCCGGAGCGAGGACCCGAGCTCGCGGGGGCGTGCGATCAGCGTTTCCGCGGAAACGCCCGTGGCACTGCGAATGCCAGTCCGCGCGGGTTGATTGCACACGGCGAATGATCGCCGGGGTTGAGGATCCGCGGACCTAGCCGGCGGCGCGTTGGCGTTCGCGGTAGGCGGCGACGTGCAGGCGGTTGCCGCAGGTGCGGGCGTCGCAGTAGCGCTTGGAGCGGTTACGGGACAGGTCGATCAGGGCAGCGTCGCAGTCCGGCGCCTCGCAGCGTCGCAGACGCTCGCGCTCGCCGGCGGAGATGACGTGCGCCAGGGCGATCCCGCACTCGACGGTGATCCGGCACGCCAGCGACGCCTCGTCGCGGGAGTAGTGGATGTGCCAGGGATGACCGTCGTGGTTGGTCAGCTTCGGCGTGGACTTGCCCCGGGCGATGATCGCGTTGATCATCGTCGCCGCCTCGGCGTCCGAGGACGTCGTGAACACAGGGGAGAACAGCTCCCGCAGCGCGCGGACCTCGTCCAGGTCGTCGGGGCCGAGATCGTGCACGGCGCTGAACTCGCGCTCGTGCACCAACTTCTCGAGGTCTTCCAGGGTCGACAGTCCGTCGACCTGGCTGCCCGGTTCGGGCAGGGTGTTCACCAGCCGGACCAGTGTGCCGAGCGCCTGCTCGGTGTCGTGGGGGAATGTCACAATCGTCGTCTCCAGGGCCGCTGACGGGGTCTCCGTCTGACTGCCAGGGTAGCCCGACCTGAATTAGATCGGGCGGAACCGATGCGCTATGGTGGCACCCGCACTCGGGCGATTGGCGCAGTGGTAGCGCGCTTCGTTCACACCGAAGAGGTCACTGGTTCGAACCCAGTATCGCCCACCCGTCACGAAGAGGTCCCTCTCAAACCTTCCGAGAGAAGCCTCTGTGACCGAGTACAGCAGCAAAGTACAGCAGCCGAGCATCTCAGCCTGCCTTCTCAGCGAGCGCGTCACCGAGCCTCTTGAACGCGTCACGGGTCTGTGCGGAGACGACCTCGGTGTAGATCTCCACGGTGACCTTGAGGTCTGCGTGGCGCAGGATCTGCATGATCACGCGCGGGTGGACACCAAGTTCAGCCAGGAGCGAGGCGCAGGTCCGTCGAGCGTCATGGACGGTGATGTACGGCACGTCCGCCTGCCGGATGCACGCTGCGACAGTTGTCGGTGCTTTGGGCCAACAACTGTCGCAGCCTTTCGCTCTATCGAGTTGTGGTCGGGGCGTGAGGGTTGGCGGGTAAGGCGTCGTCGGTTGGCGTGGTGGAAGCGTCGGGGTCGGATGACGAGGCACACCCTGGACGGGTACGTCCGGTGGCTTGGACCTCGGGGCAGCCATTCTTCACCACCCAGGCGACGGGCTTACTGCGGAAGTTGCCGCTGCCGGCCTCGCGGGTGATAGGACCGACGGAGCCCTCGTAGCTGGTGAGGTTGCGCAGGTACTCGACCACGCCTTCGTCGCTTTCGAAGCCGTTGACCAGCATGCGGACCGAGTCGTATGCGTAAGGCATCATGTGGGTGATGAACTCCGAGGTGGGGTAGGCCTTCTGGAACTGGGCCATTAGGTCCGGGTTCAGGTCGCTGTCGGTGTACCAGGCGCCATCGAAGGTGCTGATCTCCTCGCTGAGCGAGATGGAGACGATACCCGCGACGTTGAGGTCCTTGCCGTGGACTTTTTCGGCCACCTGGATCTGCTTGCCGACAGCCGTCAGCGACGGCTCGTAGGCAGAGACGAAGTAGACGTCAGGGTTCTTAGCGCCGGCCGCCTGCATGGGCTTGAGGAACTGGGTGGTGCCCGCCGGGAAGCGGTACTCATACACGACCCTCATCCCGGCCTTCTCGGCGGCGGCCTTCAGGCCCTTAACGTGGCCGTCGATGCTCGGGTACGACTGGGCGAGGATGGCGATCGTTTTCAGTCCGCGGGACTTGGCTTCCGCCACCCAGGCCTCGGCCTCGTCTTCGGCGAGCGGGATGTTGGTGAAGTTGTACTGCCCGTCGCCAATGGTCGGGATCGAGCAGATGCAGATCTGGGGCACCTTCGCCTCGGTGGCGATGGGCACGACCCATTCTCCGACCTTGGAGATGCCTGTGACGATGGCGTCGACCTTCTCCTCATCGACGACGCGCCGGGCGGCCCGCTTACTCTCCTCCGGCGTGGTACCGCCGTCCTCGACGACGAGCTCGTAGTCGTGCTTGGTGTCGCCAAGGTTGTCGATCGAGACCTGCACGGCCTCGAGGAACGATTTGCCGAGCGAGGCGCTCTGGCCTTCGAACGGGACGATCGCGCCGATCTTGATCGTCGACTCCGACGACGGCGACGCGGTGCTGCCGCCACCGTGGCCGGCGCACGAGGCGAGCAGCGTGGCGACGGCGACCACGCCGACGCCGAGAATAGTCCTTAAGGGATGCATGTGCTTGCTCCTGAACCCACTGGAAGTGATCACGAACTTAGTTGCAACTAAGTTGATCTTAGTTGTGACTAAGTTAGGAGTCAAGCGCGCTACGATGCACCCATGGCCACTCGTCTCGGTACACAGGAACGTCGGGCATCGATCCTGGCCGCCGCCGCGGAGCTCTTCGCCCAGGTTGGCTACCACCGCTGCCGGGTCTCCGACGTCGCCGCTCGCCTCGGCGTCACCGAACCGGTCGTCTTCCAGAACTTCGGGTCGAAGTCGGCGCTGTACGCCGCAGTCCTCGACGACGCGGCCGAGACCCTCACCACTCGCCTGCGCCGCTACCTTGACGAGGGACACCCGGTGACGGAGCTGCTTGACGAGATCCTGGCCCCAGGCCACCTCAACCACCTGCACAGCACGGGCTCGCCCGGCGCCCTGTTCGCCGATGCCATCTCGCTCACGGCCGAGCCCGACGTCGAGGCCGCGGCCCGCCGCGGCATGCGGAAGGTTGCCGAAGCGCTCACCGCGGTGCTCGCCCACGGCCAGACCACCGGAGAGGTGTCCGCCGACGTCGACCCGGCGACTGCCGCCTGGTGGGTGCTGTCGCTGATGGCCTCCCACCGCTTCCGCCGCGCGGTCATGCCCAACCAGAAGCGAATGGAGGCGGGCATCGCCACCATGGCCCGCGCCGCGCTGACCGGTCGCTAGCGATCCTTGGTTGAAGTGCTTGACGGTTTGCATTCCTGAGGCAGCGCCCGCCGAACCGGAGAAGCCGCTGCCGAGGACCCTCGGAGCGCGGCGTACACCTCGCTGCAGCGAAGTACAGCAACGACACGACCTGCGAACGCGTCAGTTGGCGGGGGCGCCGAACCACCTTTGGATCTGGCCCAGCAGATCTGCTTGGTTTTCGCCGGCCCAGGCGACGTGGCCGTCGGGGCGGAGCAGGACGGCGGGTGCTTCCAGGTCTTTGCTGGTGTCGACGACGTGGTCGATCCGGTCGGCCCAGTCGGCGACCGACAGTTGGCCGGTCTGGTCGAGCAGTAGCCCGCGGCCGCTGTGCATCAGCTCGTAGAGGCGACCCTGCTTCAAGGCGATGTCGCGCAGCCGCTTGCCGAGCAGTTCATGGCCCTCGCCGAAGTCGTAGCGGATCCCGATCGCGATGATCTTCTCGGTCAGGTACCGGTTCACGTCCTCGAAGTCCATCAGTT
>DASRHY010000228.1:0-77665 GCA_035650275.1 Kribbellaceae bacterium
CACGAACGGACCGAAGGGGAAGCATCAGATGGATGTTCAGCGGCTGACGACGCTCGCGCGGGAGACGCTGTCGGTGGCGATCCGGATGACGTCGACGGCGGGCAACCCGACCGTCGAACCTGTGCATCTGCTCGCGGCACTGCTCGCGCAGCCCGAGGGCGGTACGACGGGCCTGCTGGAGGCCGCCGGCGCGGATGTCGACGCGGTACGACGGCTGACCGCGGACCGGCTCGCCGCGCTGCCCAAGGCCAGCGGCGGGAGCGTACAGGCGCCGAGCCTGTCCCCGCAGACCAACGACGTACTGAACAACGCCGAGCAGCGCGCGCTCGGTCTCGGCGACGAGTATGTGTCGACCGAGCACCTGCTGATCGCGCTCGTGAGCGTCGACTCGCCGGCGAAGACCGCGCTCGCCGTCACCCCGGACGCGCTGCTGACCGCGTTCGACAACGCCCGTGGCAGCCGCCGGATTACCAGTCCGGAGGCCGAGGGCACCACCAAGTCGCTGGAGAAGTACGGCATCGACCTCACCGAGCGGGCCAAGGAGGGCAAGCTCGACCCGGTGATCGGCCGTGACGCCGAGATCCGCCGCGTGGTCCAGGTGCTGTCCCGGCGGACCAAGAACAACCCGGTGCTGATCGGCGAGCCCGGCGTCGGCAAGACCGCCGTGGTCGAGGGACTCGCCCAGCGGATCGTGGCCGGCGACGTACCGGAGTCCCTGCGCGGGCGGCGGCTGATCAACCTCGACCTGAGCGCGATGGTCGCGGGTGCGAAGTACCGCGGCGAGTTCGAGGAGCGGCTCAAGGCCGTGCTCGGCGAGATCAAGGACTCCGATGGACAGGTCATCACCTTCATCGACGAGTTGCACACGGTCGTCGGCGCGGGCGCGTCCGGCGACAGTTCGATGGACGCGGGCAACATGCTCAAGCCGATGCTGGCGCGCGGTGAGCTGCGGATGATCGGCGCCACCACGCTCGACGAGTACCGCACCCGGATCGAGAAGGATCCGGCCCTGGAGCGCCGGTTCCAGCAGGTCATCGTCGGCGAGCCGAGCGTCGAGGACACGATCGCGATCTTGCGCGGTCTCAAGGAGCGGTACGAGGCGCACCACAAGGTCGCCATCTCCGACTCCGCCCTGGTCGCCGCCGCCACGCTCTCGCACCGCTACATCAGCGGCCGGCAGCTGCCCGACAAGGCGATCGACCTGGTCGACGAGGCTGCGTCCCGGCTGCGGATGGAGATCGACTCCTCGCCGGTCGAGATCGACTCGCTGCGGCGTACCGTCGACCGGCTGAAGATGGAGGAGCTCGCGTTGGAGCGCGAGGCGGACCCGTCCAGCCAGGAGCGGCTGGAGCGGCTGCGTGCCGACCTCGCCGACCGCGAGGAGGAGCTGCGTGCGCTCGAAGCGCGGTGGGAGAAGGAGAAGTCCGGGCTGAACCGGGTCGGTGAGGTCAAGGAGCGCATCGACGAGCTGCGCGGCCAGGCCGAGCGCGCCCAGCGCGACGGCGACCTCGAGACCGCCGCCCGGATCCTGTACGGCGAGATCCCCGAGCTCACCAAGGAGCTGGAGTCCCTTGCCGAGGCGCCTGCCGAGCCCCAGCCGGACACGATGGTGCACGACGAGGTCGGCGCCACCGAGATCGCCGAGGTGATCGCGATGTGGACCGGCATCCCGACCGGCCGGCTGCTCGAGGGCGAGACCGGCAAGCTGCTCCGGATGGAGGAGGAGCTCGGCAAACGCCTGATCGGGCAGCGCAAGGCAGTGGCCGCCGTCGCGGACGCCGTACGACGGGCACGCGCCGGCATCTCCGACCCGGACCGGCCGACCGGATCGTTCCTGTTCCTCGGCCCGACCGGTGTCGGCAAGACCGAGCTGGCCAAGGCGCTCGCGGACTTCCTGTTCGACGACGAGCGAGCGATGGTCCGGATCGACATGAGCGAGTACGGCGAGAAGCACAGCGTCGCCCGGCTGGTCGGTGCCCCGCCCGGCTATGTCGGGTACGAGGAAGGCGGCCAGCTCACTGAGGCGGTGCGGCGGCGGCCGTACTCGGTGATCCTGCTCGACGAGGTCGAGAAGGCGCATCCGGAGGTGTTCGACGTACTGCTGCAGGTGCTGGACGACGGCCGGCTGACCGACGGCCAGGGCCGCACGGTCGACTTCCGGAACGTGATCCTGATCCTGACCAGCAACCTCGGCTCGCACTACCTGGCGGACATGACGCTGGATGACCAGACCAAACGCGACCAGGTTCTGAACGTCGTGCGCCAGTCCTTCAAGCCCGAGTTCCTGAACCGGCTGGACGAGGTCGTGCTGTTCGACGCGCTGGGCAGCGAGGAGCTGACCCAGATCGTCGGCCTGCAGATCGAGGCGCTGTCCCGCAGACTGGCCGACCGGCGGATCACGCTCGAGGTCGGCGAGGACGCCAAGGAGTGGCTGGCGATGACCGGCTACGACCCGGTGTACGGCGCCCGGCCGTTGCGCCGGCTGGTCCAGTCCGCGATCGGCGACCAGCTCGCCCGGGCGATGCTGTCCGGCGACGTCCGCGACGGCGACACCGTCCATGTCGGTCTCAACGAGGCCAAGGACGCGCTGGAGGTGTCGACGGTCAGGGCGTGATCCGCGGCGTCTGGCGCCACACCTGCACTGCCGATAATCGGATCGTCGACATCACCGCGGACAGTGTCCGTGAAGCACGATGCGCCGGTCCTCCGGCAAGCCATAACCCGGGTCGGTGGGATGCTCGGACGCGCAGTCGGCCGATGGAGGATGCGATGAGCTATCAGGGCTATTCCGGGTACCCACTGGCGCAGTACGGCGAGCCGGACCGGCGGCCCGCGAAGGTGACGGTGCTGGCGATCCTCGCGATCCTGTTCGGCGCCCTCGCCTCACTCGGCGGCATGCTCTCGCTGGTGCTGGTGAGCGCGCTCGATGCGGCGGAGGACCTCGACCTCGCATTCGGGACGCTCTGGCTGCTGGCGGTGTGGAGTCTGCTGGCCGGCGCCGCCGAGGTGGTCGGTGGGGTGTTCGCGCTGCAGGGCCGGAACTGGGCCCGGCTGGTGCTCACCGCGGTGTTCGCGGTCGGCATCCTGGTGAATGTGTACAACCTGGTCGGCGGGTCAGGTGCGGGCACATCGATCTTCGGCATCGCGGTCGGCGGAGCGGTGATCGCGCTGCTCTGGCAGCGCGACTCCACTGCGTGGTTCACCCGCGACAGCCGGCCGCTGCTGCCCGGCCAGTACCCGGGCCTGCAGTATCCGGGCCAGTACCCGGGGCAGCAGCCCTGACCGGCACGGCTGCCTCGCGCGTGCCGAAGCGCCCTTTCGCGGTGACCGTGATCGCCGTACTGGCGATCGTGTCCGGGATGGTCGCGCCGCTGGCCGGGATCGTGGTCCTCGGTGCCGCAGCGGCGAGCGACGTCGCCGAGCGGGCGAACACTGGGCCGGGGCTGCTGGTCTACCTCGGCCTGTGGAGCATCATCGGCGGCTGCTGCCAGCTGGTCGGCGGCATCTTCCTGCTCCGCGGCGCTAACTGGGCGCGGGTGCTGCTGACCGCCGTACTGGTGCTGCACCTCGGGCTGAACGGCGTGAACGCGGTGTCCGGGGTGGACCGTCCCACGACCGTCTTCCTGGTGGCGGTCTTCGCGGTGCCGGCGATCGCGCTGCTGTGGACACGGTCCGCGCATGCGTGGTTCACACGCCGGGCGGCCTGAGCTCCCGGGCGTTTGCGATTATCGGAGCATGAGCGAGCAGCACGGGCAGAGCGAGTGGGCCGAGCGGCCCGGGCCGTACCAAGTGCCGGGCGGCTTCGGCTCCGGAGCCGGAGCCGGCTCGCCCTCTGCGCCGTTCACGCGTCCGCGTCAGGTCACGGCCGCGTCGGCGATCGCGTTCGTACTCGGCGGGCTCAGCGTGCTGCTGAGTGCCGCGGTGCTGCTCACCGAGGCGGGTCCGGAGATCAGCGACACACTGACCGGCGCCGATGACGCAGTCGGGGTGATCGGGTTCGCGGCGCTGCTGTCCGCCGCGATGTACCTGGTGCCGGCGGTGTTCGTGCTGCAGCGCAAGCCCTGGGCCCGGATCATGATGCTGGTCGTCGCCGGGATCGGGATCGCCGGCGGTGTCAGCGCGCTGCCCGGCGGCATCCTCGGGCTCGCCCTGCACAGCGTGCTGCTGGCGATGATGTTGCAGCGGCCGACCCGGGCCTGGTTCGGAACGGGTGCGCGGCGCTGAGACCACGTTGTACGAGGATCTGGCTATGGATCTCACAAAGCTGGGGGACCGCGCGGTGATCGCCGACGCGGTGACGGCGATCTTCGAGTCGGTCGACGACAAGGCCTGGGACGAATGTCTCGAGCTGTTCGACACCGAGCTGGTCGCGGACTTCAGCAGCCTGAACGGCGGTGAGCCGGCCACCATCACCCGCGAGCAGCTCGTGGCGGGCTGGCGAGCCGGGTTGCACGACGAGAAGGAGAGCCTGCATCTGGTCGGCGCGCAGCGGATCGCGCTGGACGGCGACCAGGCGACAGCGACCTTCAAGGGGTACGCGTACAACGCCCTGGACGAGCGGGTCTGGGAGGTCTGGGGCGCGTACATGCTCGGCTTCCGTCGTACCGAGGAGGGCTGGAAGTGCGCCGCGATCACCTTCGACGCGTGGCGGACCGCCGGCGACGACGCCGTCCGGACCCACACGCAGCAGGAGTCAGCGGAGGGCTGACAGCCGGTCCAGCGCCTCGATGAGCACGATCTCCTGCTTGCAGAACGCCCACCGCACCAGCGGCCGGCCGGCCTCGACGTTGTCGTAGAACACCTGGTGCGGGATCGCCACCACGCCGCACTTCTCCGGCAGCATCCGGCAGAACTCCACCCCGTCGTCGAACCCGAGCGGCCGGACGTCGGTGGTGACGAAGTACGTCCCCTCCGGCACGTGCACGCCGAACCCGAGCTCGTCCAGGCCGGTGCAGAGCAGGTCGCGCCGGCGTTGCAGCGAGTGCCGCAGGCCGTCGAAGTAGTCGTTGCCGAGGGCAAGCGCCGCCGCGACGGCGGGCTGGAAGGGCGCGCCGGAGGTGTAGGTGAGGAACTGCTTCACGGTGTTCACCGAGGTCACCACCTGCTCGGTGCCGGTCACCCAGCCGACCTTCCAGCCGGTGACCGAGAACGTCTTGCCGGCGCTGGAGATGCTCACCGTGCGCTCCGCCATCCCGTCGTACGTCGCCAGCGGCCGGTGCGCGGCACCGTCGAACACCAGGTGCTCGTACACCTCGTCGGTGATCACCACCAGGTCGTGCTCGACCGCGACCGCCGCGACGGCGCGCAGCTCGTCGTCGGTGAGCACGGTGCCGGTCGGGTTGTGCGGCGAGTTGATCAGCAGCACCGTGGTCCGGTCGGTGACGGCGGTGCGCAGTGCGTCCAGGTCGAGCCGGAAGTCCGGTGCGCGCAGCGTGACCGGGACCCGGCGGCCGCCGGCCATCGCGACGCAGGCGGCGTACGAGTCGTAGTACGGCTCCAGCGCGACCACCTCATCGCCCGGTTCGACGAACGCCAGCAGCGCCGCGGCGATCGCCTCAGTCGCACCGGTGGTGACCAGGACCTGGGTGACCGGGTCGACCTCGATCCCGTAGTACCGCCGCTGGTGGTCCGCGATCGCGTGCCGCAGCTCCGGGATGCCGCGGCCGGGCGGGTACTGGTTCGCGCCGGCACGGATCGCGCTGACGGCGTCCTCGAGCAGCGAGTCCGGGCCGTCGGTGTCCGGGAAACCCTGGCCCAGGTTCACCGAACCGGTCCGGACCGCGAGCGCGGACATCTCGGCGAAGATCGTGGTTCCGAGGCCCCGTAGGCGGCTGGCAAGCTCACGCATGCCCCCGACCCTACGACCTCTCGAGCTGGGGCTCCGGCCACCATCCGACCACGCGGGCGTGGTCAGCGTGCGGGGAGGGTGCTGAGCTCCGGGGTCCGGCGCAGCATCTGCAGGGCCCGCATCCGCATCGGACCGACGCTGCCGATCGGCAGGTTGAGCATCCTGGCGACCTCGGTGTAGCTCGGGCAGCTGTCCGACATCAGCAGCCTGATCAGCCGCTGGTACCTGCTGGGCAGCCGGGACAGCGCCTGCTCGGTGGCGGGCTCGTAGTCGCCGTCGGCCGGGTAGCTGTCGACGACCGCGGTCCGCTGCGCGTCACCGTGCGCCGCGGTGGGGTCGGCGCACAGCACGTACCGGTTCCGGCCGAGTGCCACCCGCAGTCCCTCCCGTCGCGCCGTCGCGGCCAGCCAGGCCGGCAGGCGTTCCGGGTCGCGGATCTGGTGGCCGTGCTGCCACAGCCGCAGCCAGGTCAGCTGGGCCACGTCGGCCGCGTCACTATGCCTGAGTCCGACGCTGCGAGCCATGTGGACGAGCAGCTGGCCGTACCGCCGCTCCAGCTCCTTCCATGCCCCCCAGTCGGCTGTCAAGGCCCGGTCGAGCAGGACCTCGAGTGACTGTCCGGAATCGTTGCTTTGGCGGGTCTGCTCGGCATTCGGTGCCGTTTTGCGTAGCGAGATCGTCGACACGCTCCACGTCCTTTCGCTGATACCTGCGAGTCGGCGACGATGGACGTGCGAAAAGGCACAGGAATATCCCGCCGGCGGTGGGTGGTCGCCGGCTCGAAAGTCCGAGTCGAATGCGCGCGCTCGAGCCTCGGCTAACTGAACAGCCCTGTGCCTCACAACGCCCGCAGTCGTCGTCAGTGCTGCCCTCGGAAAGACATTCGATCACTGCGTCCGTCACACCGACGTAGCCAAATGATCACGGAATCAGGGGTGTGGCGTCACCGCTGGTATACGGACTGTGGGTGACTCACCGGTAACCCTGGGTTCTCGCAGCGTCGGGCCGAGCAGGCGCAGCAGCGGCGCGGCCATCATCGTGGTGACGAGCGCCATCATCACCATCACGGTGAAGCCGCTGTTGTTGATGATCCCTGCGCTCAGGCCGGCCGACAGTACGACGATCTCGGTGATCCCGCGCGCGTTCATCAGCACACCGAGACCGAGTGCCGACCGCCCGGGCAGGCCGCCGGCGCGTGCCACCGGCGCCGCACCGAGGAACTTCCCGGCCACGGCGACGACGAGCAGCAGGCCACCGCCGGCGAGCACCGCCGGCTGCGACACAGCCGACGTGGCGTCGGTCTGCAAGCCGATAGAGGCGAAGAACACCGGCACCAGCAGGGCCCGGTTCAGGTCGCCGATCTGCTCCGACACCTGCCACACCGGTGCGCTGCGCTTCGGCAGCACCAGGCCGGCCAGGAAGCCGCCGAAGATCGCGTGCACGCCGATCCGGTCGGTCGCGGCGGCGAGACCGAGAATCAGACCGAGGACGAGCAGCACCAGGATCGGGGTCGGCACGGCCGCGGCGTACCGGTCGGCGAGCCGTCGTAGCAGGGGCCTGAACAGCAGCAGGCAGGCCGCACCGAGCAGCACGGTCAGCAGCAGTGTCACCAACGCGTCTCCGGCGCCGCTGGACCCGATCATCGCCAGCACGACCGCGAGCGCGCACCAGGCCAGGATGTCGGCGACGGCCGCGCACAGCATCGCCAGCGATCCCAGCCGGCTACCGAGCAGCCCACAGTCCTGCACGATCCGGGCGAGCACCGGGAACGCGGTGATGCTCAGCGCCGTACCGATGAAGACGATGAACGGCAGCCGGTCCACCGCCGGACCGGACAGCGTCGGGTACAACGGGACCGCCGCGAGCACGCCGAGCGCGAACGGCACGGCCATGATCGCGAGGCTCGCCCCGGCGATCGCACCGCGGTCGCGGCCCAGCCGGTCGTGGTCGAAACCGGCGCCGACGGTGAACATGAACACGGCCAACCCGGCCTGGGCGAGCAGGTTGAGGTGCGGGAGCACCTGGGCCGGCAGCACTGCGTCGAACAGCCACGGTGCGAGCGACCCGATCACCGATGGACCGAGCAGCAGACCGGCCACGATCTCGCCGACCACCGGCGGCTGCCCGATCCGCCGGGCGAGCCGGCCGCACAGTGTGGCCAGCGCGCACACCACCGCGATCGCGAGCAGCAGTCGCCAGATCAGCTGCGCCGGTGACGGGCCGGTGGCGGCAGGTGCCGGACCCGCGGTGGCGTGCCCAGGATTCGGATCCAGCCAGCCGGCGGCGTACGCGACGCCGAGCAGGCCGACCGCGACGGCGACCAGTGCGGCCGCGACCACTAGGCCGCGGCCGGGGGTGGGCAGCAGGGACCGGTTCGTTCCAGCCATCGGTGATCCTTCCCGTCGGCGACTTGCTGTGTGCCCGCGATGGCGTGGGCGGACGCGCGCCGCCGCCTCAGGTCCGCGCGGCGCCCTCGGCCGGGATCGGCACGGGGGTGAGGTGGTCCGCCTCGGGCCGGTGCGTACCGTTCACCTTCACCGGTGCCGTGCCGGACCGCCCGGCGATGATGTCCTCGGTGATCGCGGCGGCCCGGTTGCCGAGCACGCTGAGCAGCGAGTCGGCGATACCGTGCGTCGCCTCGTTGACGCCCTGCAGGTAGCAGCCGGCATCCGACGGCTCGCCCAGCTTCAGCCGGTACTGCCGGGTCACATCGATCCGGTCCAGACCGACGGCCGTGGCGAGGTCGCGGACCAGCCGCGGCATCTCACGGACGAACCCGGTGCCGACGAGGACCAGGTCCCGGCGTAGCTCGCTCACCGCGCCGGTCCGCCGGTCGGTGAGCTCGAGGACGATCTCGTCACCGTCCTTCTCGGCGCCGGTGATGTCGGTCATCGTGACCAGACGCCGGCGGTGCACGTCGCCGAGGCGCTCCAGGTACAGGCCGGCGTACAGGTCCTGCAGCAGGTCACTCTCGACGCCGGAGTAGTTCGTCAGGTGCATCTCCCGCAGGATCTGTTCCTTGGCCTCCGGCCGGGCCTCGAAGAAGGTGTCGATGAACGACGGGTAGTACAGCTCGTTGGTGAACTTGTTCGTGTCGTACGCGCGCAACCCGATCGAGCGCATCACCCAGCTCACGTCCGCGTTCGGCAGGTCGTGCTCGAGCGCCCGGAACATCTCGGCCGAGCTCTGTGCGGCGCCGACCACCGCCACCCGGTACGGCCGGTCCCGGTCCAGCCCGGGCACCACGCCGCGGTAGCAGGTGCTGTGCACCAGGCGGTCGGACGGCAGCCCGGCGAGTACCGGAGGGATGTACGGGTCGCGGCCCATGCCGATGACCATGTAGCGGCTGGAGATCGTGCTGCCGTCGGCGAGCCGGGTCAGCCATCCGGTGAGGATGCCCCGAGCGTTGCGCACCGGCTCGACCGACGTGCAGTCACACGCGAGCCTGAGCTGTACCTGGTGCAGCGACTCCGCCACCCAGCTGAGGTACTGGGAAATCTCGATCCGGTACGGCGTGAAACTGCCCATGTTGATGAAATCGTCGAGCCGGCCGACGCTGCGCAGATAGTTCAGGAAGGTGAATTCACTGCGCGGGTTGCGGAGTGTCACCAAATCCTTGGCGAATGCGACCTGGCTCTTGGTCCACGGCATCAACAGACCGCGTTGCCATTCCACAGAGTGACCGCGTTCGATGACCAGTGAATTCTCGGCCAGGCCATCTGTACCGAGCTCTTCCAAAGCAACAGCAAGGGCCAGGTTCGCCGGCCCTGCGCCGATGGCGAGCAGCTCGACCTCACGGTTCGTCATTCAGGCTCCAAAACGTCGTGGCTACCATGGCCGTCCGGAATACTCGGGCTCGTTCAGCGCGTCGTACTTCAGCGTGACCAGGTCCACGGCGGCGTCGAGCCGGTCAGCACAGCTCTCGGAGTCGTCGGCACGGCAGATCACATAGGCGTGCCGGCCGATGTGTGCGCGCGGCGGCAGCCGGACCGCGGTCCCTGCGGCGACCATCGGATGCGCCTCGAGCAGCCCGGGGACGGACCCGGGCTCCGGTACCCCGATGTCCACCACCCGGCAGTCCTCGGGCGGGTAGCAGAACCGGATCCCCACGCAGCTTCGCTCACCTGCCGCCAGCCCCGGCCGGATACCCTGTGCGACCTCGACCGCGGCCGAGCCGGGATCGATTCCGGTGGCGAGCTTCCCGACGTACGGGATCAGATCGCCGCCGAGCCGGCCGTTCACCTCGATCACGACCGGGCCGCGGGAGCTGAACCGGATCTCGGTGTGCGTGATGCCGTACGGCGCGCCGATCGCCTCGTGCGCGGACCGGAGCAGCTCCATCAGCTGCGGATCGGTCAGCCGCGGGTCGTTGCCGTCGACGATGTGGCCGACCTCCTCGAAGTACGGCGCCGGCCCGAGCTGCTTCTGCGCGATGCAGAGCGGTCGGTACTCGCCGGCCACGACGGAGCCGTCGACGCTGATCTCGGGGCCGTCGACCAGCTCCTCGACCAGCGCGCCACCGTGGTATGCGACCGGACCGCTCCGGCTGGACCGGTCGGCGCGGTCGAACGCGGCGCGGATCCCGGCGGGGTCGTCCACCAGCGCCACGCCGATGCTCGCGGCCATGCCACGCGGCTTGACCACGACTGGGTAGCCGATCTCCTCGGCGGCCGCCGCCGCTTCCTCGGCCGTCGTGACCGCCGCGAACCGCGGCTGCGGAAGCCCCGCCGCGGTCAGCGCCTCCCGGGACCGGACCTTGTTGCGGCAGCCCTCCGCCCCGCCCGGGGTCAGTCCCGGCATGCCGAGCCGGTCCGCGATCAGCGCGGTCGCGACCACGTACGGCTCGTCGTAGGTGTAGACGCCGCGGATGTCGTGGTCGCGCGCGACCGCGGTGGCGGCGGCGATCAGCGCGTCGTGGTCGAGCACCAGTCCAGGCCCCTCGAGCGGCGGCACCGCGCTGCTGCCGATGATGTAGGGCTGCTGCCAGCCGGCCGGCTCGTCGTCGATCAGCCAGAGGGCCTGACGCCGCGACGCACCTTCCATCAGATACTGCCGGTAAGGCTGGAAGCCGCTGCCCAGCTGCAGCACCACACCGTCGGCGGTGTTTTCCACGGCGATCCTCCCGGGCTTCGGGGTCTACCGAACGAGAGGCGCGGCACCGCGTCGGCTGATACAGCGAGCCTGTTGAGCACACGGCGAGCGCACTCCGGACAATTGCCGCGCCGTTCCACCTTGTCCTCGCTTAATTGAGCGCTCAGAATCACCGGGTGTAGCGCGGTCGTCGCTCACAGAGGAGGTTGCGATGCCCATGCCGAGAGATACCTCCGCCCAGCGTTCTCGCGGTAACAGGCAGTCACCAATTATCACCGCCAAAGGGGACTCACCCACACACAGGGGGGAACGCACGAATGCGCGCTGAGCCACTGCCACCGAAGGGCTCGACATCGGGGACCGCGCCGGACGAAGAACCCCGACCCGTGAAGCTGCGGATGCTCGACGGCTTCCGGGTCGTAGTCGATCAGCAGAACCTGTCCATCCCGCTCAGCTCCCGCCGGGTCGTCGCGTTCGTCGGGCTCCGGGGCCGATCCAGCCGCGCCGAGGTCGCGGGCACGCTGTGGCCGGAGGTGTCGGACGCCAAGGCACAGGCCTGCCTGCGGACCGTGCTGTGGCGGTTGCGCCAGCTGACCTCGCACCCACTGGTCATCGGTGACGAGACGCTGCGCCTGGACGAGGCTGTCGACGTCGACGTCAACACGCTGGTCTCGGCCATCCGCCGGGTGATCAGCGACGGCGAGTGCGGAGTCGAGCAGGGCCTGATGCCCGCGCTCGCCACGATGGGCGAGCTGTTGCCCGGCTGGTACGACGACTGGGTGCTGCTGGGCCGCGAGCGGCTCCGCCAGCTCCAGCTGCACGCACTGGAGATGACCGCCCAGCAGCTCCGCTGCGAGGGACGGTACGCCGAGGCGATCGAAGCCGCGCTGGCCGCGGTGCGGCTGGAGCCGCTGCGCGAGAGTGCGACCCGGGTGCTGATCGAGATCCACCTGGCCGAGCACAACGTGGTCGAGGCGATGCGGCGGTTCGAGTTCTTCCGCAGGAGCGTCGCCAGCGAGCTCGGGGTCGAACCGGCCAAGGAGCTGGAGGACCTGGTCCGGCGCCGGCAGACCGTTCCCGACGCCCAACGGGAACGGCCTGACTTGCTCCGGCTGGAACGCGGCCGGACGCTGGGTTAGGGCCAAAGCCGTGTAGTTAAGCGGGGTTGGGGCTGGTCAAGGATCCTGCGGGTCGGCGTGTAGGTGTCGATAGCGGGGCGGAGCTCCGGTAGGAGAGGGCGTCGGCCAAGACATCCTCAGTCCCACCGGGAGCTCCGCTGAACGGCAATTCTGTCATCACGCGTGTCGTCGCCGTGGCCGGTGGCCGGTTCGCCCCTGGTCATATCGGTGAGTTGACCCGGATCGTGCCGTTCGAGATGGTCGATGCGGCCTTGGCCGAGACCGGCGCGGTGCAGAAGCGGCTGCGGGATCTGCCCTCGCGGGTGGTGGTCTACCTGCTGCTGGCCGCGGCGTTGTTCGCCGAGTGCGGCTACGGGCAGGTGTGGGCGCGGATGATCGCCGGGCTGGACGGGTTGGATGTGGCGGTCCCGACCCCGGGCGCGCTGGCGCAGGCCCGCCGCCGGGTCGGTGTCGCGCCGCTGCGGGGACTGTTCGACCTGCTGCGTGGCCCGGCGGCCGGGGTGTCAACCAAGGGCGTGTGCTGGCGCGGCAAGCTGGTGGCAGCGATCGACGGCACCATCCTCAGTTGCGCCGACACCACGGCGAACCTGCGCGTCTACTCCCGCGGCGGCGGCTACCAGGGCGGCACCGGCTATCCCCTGATCCGGGTCTTGGCGCTGATGGCGTGCGGGACCCGCACGATCATCGACGCGACATTCGGCACCGACCGCGTCGGCGAGACCCGCTACGCCCATCGGCTACTGGGCGCGATGCACGCCGGGATGATCGTGCTGGCCGACCGCAACTTCGCGGCCCAGGCGTGGCTGGCCGCGGTCGCCGACACCGGCGCCGACTTCCTGGTCCGGGTCAAGATCGGACGCAACCTCCCAGTGTGTCGCCGGCTGGGCGACGGCACGTACCTGTCCCGCATCGGCCAGATCGAGGTCCGGGTTATCACCGCCACCATCACTGTGGCCACCGCCACCGGTCGCCGCAGCCAGACATACCGGCTGGTCACCACCGTGCTCGACACCGACTGTCCGGCCGAGGAGATCATGGCGCTGTATCACCAGCGCTGGGAGATCGAGACCGCCTACTTCGAGCTGAAGTCCACCATCCTCGGTGGGCGGGTGTTGCGTGCCCGCATCCCGACCGGGGTGACGCAGGAGATCTACGCGCTGCTGGTCACCTACCAGGCGTTGCGGCTGGCGATCAGCGACGCCACCCTGACCCGGCCCGACGTCGATCCCGACCGCGGCAGCTTCACCATCGCGATCAACACCGCCCGCGACCAGCTCACCGCCGCCAGGGGCGTGATCACCGATGCTGCCAGCGCCGCGGTCGATCTGGTCGGCGTGATCGGACGCCAGGTGCTCAACCACCTGATGCCGCCCAGGCGATCCCGCAGCAACCCACGCGTGGTCAAGCGCGCTATCTCCGTCTACGCCGCCAACACCGCCCGCGGCCGCGCCCGAGCTCCCAGCCGCCCGACCACCACAACGATCAAGATCATCAGCAAGCCGCCTTGACACATCCGCACGCGACCTAACTACACGGCTTTGGGGTTAGGGCTGGGTCAGGGCACGGGGCTCCACACGTCCTCGGCGTCGAGCGCGTCGACGTGGTACTTGCCGAGTGCGCTCGTGACCAGCTGGAGCTCGAGCCCGAGACACCCGGCCAGGTTGACCAGGCCGTTGTCCGGGTCGGTGTCCACCGCGATGAGTGCGGCGCGGCCGAGCCCGGCGGCGTTCGCGCCGAGCGCGAGACACTTGGCGACACGTGCGCCTTCCCAGATCCGGCCGGACACCAACAGGCAGGACGGGCTCGACGGGGTCCGGTCATGCCCGATCCGCCGCAGGCACTCACCGAGCGGCAGCCCGACCTGGCCCAGGAACGCGCGGGGCGCCCACCCGGTACCGGCCTCCGCGCCGTCGACGGTCACCGCGTCGGCACCGGCGTCCCAGGCCACCCGGGCGGCCGCGGACACGTCCCGCGCGGGCGGTAGCTTCACCCAGACCCGGGCGCGCGGATAGTTGTTCCGCATCAGCCGGATCTGCTGCCGCAGGATCTCCTCGGTGAACGTGCCCGGACTGCTGCTGCGCAGCACGCGGTCACCGCCGAGCTGCATGTCGATCACGTAGGCGTCCGCCAGCCGCTCCGCAGCGTCGCGGCCGACCAGCGTCATCCCGCCCAGTCCCGGTTTGGCGCCCTGTCCGACCTTGAGCTCGAACGCGATCCGGCCCGACTCCAGCAGCGGCTGGACGTTGGGGTCGCTGTAGACCAGGTTCCACACCTCGGCGTCGGCGTCCTCGGTGCTCTGCTGTACGACGACGCCGCCGTAGGAGTCCACGACCTCCTTCTGGTACGCGCTGATCCGGCCGAGCAGTGACCGTTCCGCGGCGTCCTCCAGCCGGCCGTAGCTGTTCACCGGCATCACGTTCTCGCCGACGACCATCGGGATGCCGAGCCGGCCCGCCTGCCGGCTGGCCGCGATACCGAGCGCGACGCTTGCCGCCTCGGTCGAACCGAACGCGGACACGTACAGCGGTAGCGGGGACCGGAACCCGCCGACCGTCGTCTCCAGATCGACGTCGCGGTACACCGGCTCCCTGGCCAGCTCGACCAGCCTGGCCAGCCGCTGCGGCACGAACACCGGGGGGACCAGCCTGAGCCGGTCGATCGGATCGGCCGCATCCACGCGGTCCGCTGCGGCGGCGCCGAACAGGGCGCGCCCGTACTCCTCCGGTGGCGGGAACGCATCGGCGGCCCCGGTCCTGGCCCGGTTCCGGATCGCCGCCTCGGGGAAGTCCTCGGCGCGCACGATGCCCTCCTTCGGTCGGCCTCTGCCTCGACAGAGTCCGCGACCGTCCGCCGAAAATACGTCGGGGCTCAGCCGCGGGGGCGACGGGCCAGCCGTAGGTAGAGCAGGGCTGCGACGGCGACCACCAGCGGCCACACCAGGTAGGGCCCGGTCATCAGCAGCAGGACGATGACCGCCACCTGCGCGACCAGCGCGGCGGCCCGGGCCTTGCTGTGCCGGGGGAGCAGCCGGACGGCCGCGGCGACACCCACGGCGTACACCGTGACGAACAGTCCGGTGGTGAGCAGGACCAGCGGCTGCGGGCCGATGCCGGCGGCGGTGACCACCAGGGCCGTCGTCATCCCCAGCACACTGAGTACGGCGAGGCTGCGGCGTGGGACCTCACCGGCGGAGCTGCCGTAGGTCAGCCAGGCGGGCAGCGCGCCGTCGCGAGCCAGCGCGGCACCGAGCTTGGCGGCGCCGGCGTAGTAGGCGTTCATGGCGCCGAGGGTGAGCAGCAGCGCGGCAGCCGCGGCGAGTACCCGGGCGCTGCCGCCGAGACCGATCGCGAGCAGGTCGCCGAGCGGTGCGTCGGTCTCGCCCGCGCCGGGACCGAGCACGGTGATGGTGGCGAACGCGACGCTGAGGTAGAGCAGGCCGACCACGATCACGGCGGCGGCGGTGGCGCGAGGTACGTCGCGCGCCGGCCGGCGGAACTCGGCGGTCAGGTAGGTGACCGTCTCCCAGCCGACGAAGCTCCAGACCAGCAGCGCGGCGGCCGGGCCGATCGCGAGCCAGCCGTGCGGCGCGAACGGCCGCAGGTTGCCCAGGTCCGCGTGCGGCAGCGAGAGCAGGACCGCGGCGAGCAGGAAGACCGTCAGCAGACCGGCGAGAGCCAGCTGCACCCGGCCGGTGACCCGGACACCGAACGCGTTGGTGGCCGGGACGACGACCATCAGCGCCAGCATCGTCGCGAACACGGTGCCGTCCCCGCCGCCCAGCGCGGCCTCCACGTAGCCACCGGCCCACATCGCCGCGGCCGGGCCGCCGGCCGGGATGGACAGGAAGAAGCACCAGCCCACGACCGCGGCCGCGCGGCCGCCGAACGCCAGTCGCGCGTACGTCGCGACGCCGCCGGAGTCCGGGTAGCGGGCGCCGAGTGCGGCGAACGTCGCGGCCAGCGGAGCGGACAGCACCGCGAGTCCCAGCCAGGCCACCAGCGACGCCGGTCCGGCGAGGTCGGCCGCGAGCGCCGGCAGCGCGATCACGCCGGTGGCGAGCACGGCACCGACGTACAGCGCGGTGCCCTGGCCGACGCTGAGCCGGCCGGACGGTGCCGTGGTGGAGTCCGCCATGCGGGTCATCCTCGCGGACGCGTTCGGTGACAGCGAGCGGACGGGATCAGGGCGACGCGATACCGGGCACCTTGGGGAAGGCGCTGGCCTGCCAGACCGAGTCCAGCCCGGCGACGTACCGGGTGAACCGCTCCAGGCCGAGGCCGAACCCGGCGCTGGGCGGCACGCCGTCCTTCAGCATCTGCAGGTACCAGGCGTACTTGGCCGGGTTCTCGGCGGTCTCCCGCATCCGGGCGACGATGGTGGCGTAGTCCTGCTCGCGTTCACTGCCGCTGCACAGCTCGCCGTACCCCTCGGCGGCGATCAGGTCGAAGTTGCGCAGCATGCCCGGCTGCTCCTTGCTCTCCCGGTCGTAGAAGCCGCGCGAGCCCTTCGGGTAGTCGGTGACGAAGAACGGCTTGCCGGCCTTCCGCGACAGCATCGCCTCGCCGGCCCAGTCGATCTCGGCGTCCGGGCTCTGGTCGTGTCCCATGCCGTGCAGGTCGGCGACCGCGTCGGCGTGCGTGCGGTACTCGAACGGCTCGGTCAGCAGCTCGGTGAACCCGCCGGTGTCCCGGCCGAGCGTCTCCAGCTCACCGGGCAGCTGCTCGATCACCTGCCGCACCACGTACCGGACCAGGTCCTCGGCGAGCCGGGTGGCATCGTCGCGGGACGCGTCCGCCATCTCGACGTCGATCTGATGGAACTCGGCCAGATGCCGGCTGGTGGACGCGGTCTCCAGCGGTTCCAGCCGGATGTTCGGTGCGATGAAGAAGATCTTGTCGTACGACGTGAGCGCGGCCTGCTTGTACAGGATCGCGCTGGTCATCAGCTTGTACCGGTGGCCGTAGTAGTCCACGTCGACCTGTTTGGCGCCGCGGGCGCCCGGGTCGGTCACCGGGCCGATGATCGGCGGCAGCAGCTCGGTGAAGCCGCGGTCGGTGAGCAGTTCGCGGGCCGCGGTCAGCACCCGGCTCTGGATCGCCAGCACCGACCGGGTGACCGGTGACCTGAGGTGTTCGCGCGGGCCGGCGGGCAGCCGAGGTCCCGCCGCCGGGATGCTGGTCTCGATCATGGTGTGCTCCCTCTGGTTGGGATCCCTGCTTCTCGGCCGTTGACCGCTGCTGCCGGTAGACCTGCTCGGTACTCCTGCTCGAGGCTGGCGCTGTCGTAGCTGCGCTCGACGTACGACAGCGAGGCGAGCAGGCCGGCCGCGGTCATCTCGGCCGAGCCGTTCGGCCCGACGACGTTGCGGATCGGCATCGACCCGATCCGGGCCCACTGCAACCGCCCACTGCCGTCCAGCACACTGCGGGTTCGTCCCGCGTTGTCCGGGTGCAGGCAGTACGGCAGGTCGAGGTAGCCGAGTCGGAAGGCCTCGGCCAGGGCTCGGCCGAGATCCGGCCCGAGCTCGACGACCGTCTCGATCAGCGTGCTGGCCTCGGCGTGGATTCCGGTGTCGACCAGGCTGCCCGTGATGGTCGTACAGTGGTCGGCTGCCAGCGCAGCGGTCTGCAGTGCGGCGACGTTCTCGGCGAAGGTGGGGATTCGGTAGCCCTCGGCAACGGTCTTCACGATCAGCCGGGCCGCGCCGGTCCGCACCGCCAGTCGCGCCGCCTCCTCGAGCAGCAGGGCCGCGCCGTCCGCGGTGCGCGGGTAGACGCCCATGTAGGTGTAGATGACGATGTGCCAGTCCACGTCGGGCAGCCACTCGGTGGCCAGCCGGCGCAGTGCGAGCACCGCCTCGGTGTCCTGCACTGCGTTCGTCTGCTGGGCATAGCTCAGCGACACGCTGCGGATGCCGTGCTGGCGGAAGAACATGCACTCCAGCACACTCAGTGCGACCAGCAACCCGGGCGGGCAGAGCTGGCCCATCATGCATCCACCGAAGCACTCGATGTGCGGCTGGACCCCGGTCGCCTCGACGCCGGCGAGCAGGTCGCAGCCGCGGGCCCAGTTCGGGATGGACTCGGCCAGCGGCGTCCGGCTGTACGGCAGGCAGTACGAGACCGGGCCGCCCTCGGTGGCATGCAGTCCGGCCGCCATCAGCGCTTCGATGATCGGCTGCGGGCACGGCGAGCCGTGCCGGATCTGGACCGGGAAGTCGGGGCCGGCGACACCGTCCAGCACCGCCCGGGTGACAGCCGGGTCGTGCGCGACGATCGGGTAGCCGTTCAGCTCGGCCCCGGTGGCCAACGCCGTCCGCGCGTTCGCGTTGTCGCCCATCCGCGTGTAGCTGTCCAGCGTGATCGTGCCCACCGTCGTAGCGGTTGCGTGCTTGGTGGCCAGCAGCCCGGTGCGCATCGCGGCGGGATCGCTGACGCCCATCCGCGGCTGGACCACCAGCCGGCCCGACCGCTGGGCGCGCGCGACGAAGTCGCCGAACGAACCGGCGCCGGCCAGGCTCACGAAGCCACGCCCACCGTCAGCTCGGCGACGAACGAGCGGAAGGCGGTCAGCCCGCCCTCCTCGAAGACCGCGTCGAAGCCCGCCGCCACCAGCGCTGCACGGCTGCCGTCGCAGCGCGGGCCCGCGATACCCAGCTTGCCGCCGATCACGAATGGGATGCCGGCCAGCTCGGGCCGGGCCCGGACGGCACCGATCAGCCGCATGCCGTCGTGGAACCCGTGGCCGTTGACACTGCTCACCACCACCAGGTCCGGTCGCAACCGCAGGCACTCGGAGACCAGCAGCTCGTCCGGTACGCAAGCGCCGAGGTTGTGCACCCGATGACCGAGCTCCTCCAACACCAGCTGGAGAACGACCAGGTTCCAGGTGTGCGAGTCGGACGAGACGCTGGTCACCACGACGGTCAGGTCGCCGGCGCTCACGGCTCGCTCCGCGGCGACGGCGGCGGCGTGATCCATGACAAGGAGAGGCCGGATCTCGCTCACCCTGATACACGCCGATCGGGCTGTGTGACCTCGACGAGCTCGGAGACGCCGTTGGCGGCCTGCGGCCCGTACCGCTCCCAGCGCTCGTGCAGCAGGATCCGGCCGTCCGGCAACAGCTCGGGCGTGCTCTCGCAGTGCCCGGCGAGCACCGTGCCGTCGCCCAGCACCATGGTGTAGGTGAACTCGATCGTGTCGTCCGGACGGCAGATGCCGGTCAGCGAACCGCGCCGGACGTCGCCACCGCTGAAGTCCGCCCACAGCAGGTCGCCGCGCTGCCGGTACGACGCGACCGGCGCGTCACCGTCGTGCCCTGCCGCGCGGAACGACCTGCCGTCGTAGTCGATCAATGGTCCGGCCGATGGTCCGGCCGCTGGCCCGGCAAGGTTCCGTGCAGCTCGAGCGTGCAGCACTTCACTCCGCCGCCGGCCCGCAGCAGCTCCGACACGTCGATCGAGATCGGCTCGAAGCCGGCGTCCCGCAGCTCGGCGGTCAGCGCGGTCGCCCCGGCCGGCATCAGTACGTGGCGCCCGTCGGACAGCGCGTTCAGGCCGAACGCGTCGGCGTCGGAGTCGGTGGCCACGATCGCGGCCGGGAACAGCTCGCGCAGGATCGCCCGGCTGCCCGGCGTGAACGCGGGCGGGTAGTACATCACCGTCTCGTCGTCCAGCACCGCGAGCGCGGTGTCCAGGTGGTAGTACCGGTCGTCGACCAGGGTCAGGCCGATCACCGGCCGGCCGAAGAACTGCTCGCTCTCCACGTGTGCCCGGCGGTCGGTACGGAACCCGTTGCCCGCCAGCAACCAGTGGCCCGCGGTGAGGAAATCGCCTTCGCCCTCGTTGGCGGTGCTCGCCTGCCGCACGTCGAAGCCACGGGCCGCGAACCAGTCCAGGTATGCCGTCGACTCCGCGTCGCGCTCGGCGTGCCGGAACCGGGCGACCATCGCACGACCGCTCCAGACGGTGGCGCCGTTCGCGGCGAACACCATGTCCGGCAGCCCGGGCGCCGGCGGCAGCAGCTCAACGGTGTGGCCCAGCTCCACCAGCTGGTCGTGCACCCGTTGCCACTGCACCATCGCGACCGGCTGGTCGACGGGCTTCGCGGGGTTCATCCACGGGTTGATCGAGTAGGTGACGTCGAAGTACGTCGGCGGGCACATCAGGTAGCGGCGGACGGTGCTCCGCCGGGTCCCTGTGTCGTACGGCGATGTGGCCGGCGCGGTGACTGTGGTCGAGGCACCGGCCTCCGAGATGAGATCCATGCCGACAAGAGCGCGCACGGGGCCCGGTTAGATACCTGGCTCGACAACTGGCGCCTCCGGTGTATTTCCGGCAGCGGTTCCCGGCCTCTGTCCGGGCAGGAGCGCCCTGACGTCGTCCGCCCACCGGAGGTCTCAGCACATGAACCGAGACGAGCTCACCGCCCTCTACCTGGACGAGATCAAGCGCCGCGGCATCTCGGCCGCCGAGCTGGTCAGCACCCAGCCGGAGTCGGTCGGTCTGCAGTCCTTCTACGGAGGCAGGTACCTGGCCCGTCCGCTGTTCCTCGGGTACGACGAGTGCGAGCAGCTGGCGAACGACATCCTGACCATGCACGCCGCGCTGATCAGCCTGCCCGACAAGCTGTACGCCGGCGACCTGGCCGCGTTCGCGCGTTCGGTCGGCATGGACGACGTCCAGGTCTCGGCCGTGATGCGCAGCCGCGGTATGACAGTCACCAAGCAGAGTCGCGCCGACCTGTACATGGACGAGACCGGCTTCAAGCTGCTCGAGTTCAACATGGGCAGCGCGCTCGGCGGTATCGACCAGTCCGACATGGCCCGGGCGCTGCTGGACCAGCCGGTGCTGGCCGAGTTCGCACAGACGCACCGGCTCGGCTATGTGGACACGATGCGCGAGCAGGTCAACAACATGTTCGTGGAGAGCGGGTTCGAGCGCGGATCCCGACCGGTCCTGGCGACCGTCGACTGGCCGAGCAGCTACGAGACCCTCGAGCCGTACATGCGGCACTTCGCGACCCGCCTGCACGATATGGGCATCGACGCCCACGTCGGTCACATCGGACAGCTCGAGGTCCGTGACGGCGGCGTCTGGCTCGGCGATGTGAAGGTCGACATGATCCAGCGGCTGTTCATGCTCGAGGATCTGCTCGAGTACCCGGACGCGTCGGCGCTGATGGACCCGATCCTGGACGCCGCCGCCCGCGGCGACGTGAAGATCTTCACCCCGCTCGACTCGGAGATGTTCGCCAGCAAGGGCGCGCTCGCGATGCTGTCGGACGAGGAGAACCGCAAGCACTTCGACCAGCAGACGCTGGCAAGCCTGGACCGGCTGCTGCCGTGGACCCGGATGGTGCGTTCCGAGCCGGTGACGCTGGAGGACGGCAGCCGGGTCGAGCTGCTCGACTACGTGCTCGGCCACCGCGACGACCTGGTGCTCAAGCCGACCTCACGGCACAGCGGTGAGGGCGTGCTGCTGGGCTGGCGCGAGGACACCAGTGCCGAGCTGTGGGAGGAGCGGGTCCGCGACGCGCTCGACGGTCCCTGGGTCATCCAGCGCCGGATCCGGCCGGTGCCGGAGCTGTTCCCGATGCCGGACGGCGACCCGGTGCCGTGGGTCGTGAACTGGGGCGTCTTCACCATGGTGAACGGCTTCGGCGGCGTCTTCGCCCGGGCCGCGACGGTCGAGTCCAACCTCGAGGTGATCCGGCTGTTCGCCGGCGCGTCGGTCGGCTGCTGCCTGCACGTCCTCCCGCCGGACTCCGACGTCGAGCCGGGCACCGCCCTCCCCGTCACCTGAACTGACGATTGGACCCAAGTTTCAGGCCCCGCAGCCGTCCGGCTGCGGGGCCTGAGCCTGTGGCCTGAAACTTGGGTCCAATCGTCAGTACGACGAGTGGGCCCGAGTGGGCCGGCTAGGTGGCGGGTTCGGGGGCGGGGCTGGCGGGTTCGGTGGCGGCTTCCTGCGGCTGCTCGTCGGGGCGGCGCATACCGATCCTGGCGCACACCGCGGACAGGACCGCGACCCCGGCCGCGAGGACCCAGAAGCTGTCGCCGATCTTGTCCCAGACCCAGACGCCGACCGCCGGGCCGACCGCGTTGCCGAGACCGAAGACGCCGAGCATGGCACCGGAGTACCGGCCGCGCAGATGCGGCGGCGCGACCATGCCCGGATAGGCGAACGTGGTCGGAGCGCCGATGATCTCCGACGCGGTCCAGATCAGGGTGCCGATGATCAGCAGCGCCGGGATCAGCGCGATCGCGTAGACGCCGTAGCCGACGGCGACGAGGCCGAAGCCGGCGATCGCGGTCAGTCGCAGCGGCCAGGTCTGCACGTACTTGGTCGCCGGAACCTCGCAGGCCGCGACCACGATCGCGTTCATCGAGACCACCGCGCTGTACCACCACAGGTCGATGCCGTCGTCAACGATCGCCAGCGGCAGCACCGCGATGTACTGGCAGTAGACGATCGTCACCAGGAACACGGCCGCCAGGTAGAACAGGTACCGGGTGTCGGCCAGCACGGCGCGGTAGCCGTGCTTCGGCTCCTCGGCGGCCTTGTCGGCGGCCTCGGCCTCAGCGGACTTGCCGGGCAGGAACTTCCAGGCGATCGCGCTGTACAGCACGGCCGCCGCGGCCTCGGCCCAGAACAGCAGGCTGTACGACACCCGGATCAGCGCGACGCCGACGATCGGAGTGGCCGCGGTACCCAGGTTGATCGCGAGCCGGTACATCGCCATCGTCATCACGAGCTGGCCCGACTTGGTGATCTCGGCCAGCATTGCCTGCGCGGCCGGCCGGTTCAGCATGCCCACGGTGCTGACCAGGAGCACGGCGAGCAGGATCAGCACGTAGACGTCGATGTACAGGATCGACACGATCAGCACGGCGGAGCCGAGCATGCTGATCAACGTCGCCGCCCGCGGACTCAGCCGGTCGCTCAGCCAGCCGCCGGCGAACGATCCCAGTACCGAGCCGAGACCGTACACACCGAGGGCGAGGCCGGCCTGACCGACCGAGAACCCGCGATAGGTCATGAACAGCACCATGAAGATCTGCAGGAAGGCGCCAAGCCGGTTGACGAAGACACCGAACAGCAGCGCCTTCGCCGTCACCGACGTTTGTCGCCAGGTGGCGATCGCGCCCAGCGCGCCGCCCTTCTCTTTCGCGGTCGTGTCGGGTTCGACGTCTTCGCTCATGAGGTACTCCACCCTTGGTCCGGGCCGGCGGCTGTCGACATTTGGTCCCGCACGCTACCGCGCCGAAAGCATTCTCGACAGGCCTAGACCCCAAGAAAAAAAGGCGTATCAGAGCACCGTCCCCGATGCCTCATACAGGTGTCGGCGACGCGTAGCGGAGCGCACGTGCGCCCCTGTCGACGTGCCATGAGACAGGAGGATGGGACCCTATGACGACCGAGATGACGGAGACCCTCGAGCGGGTGCCGGACGACTTCATGCAGAGGCCGTACGAGATCCTCGAGCGCTTCCGCAACGCCGGCCCGGTGCACCATGTGGTGTTCCCGCACGGCGCCGACGTATGGCTGGTGACGCGGTACGACGACGTCCGCGCGCTGCTGCAGGACCCGCGGGTGAGCAAGGACGGCCGGCGGATGAACGAGATGTTCGCCCGGCACACCGGCACGTACGTCGAGGACGAGAAGCCCGACGTCGGCTTCGACGACGAGCTGTCGCAGCACATGCTGAACAGCGACCCGCCCCGGCACACCCGGCTGCGATCGCTGGTCAGCAAGGCGTTCACGCTGCGCCGGATGGAAGCGTTCCGGCCGCGGATCAACCAGCTCGTCGACGAGATGCTGGACGCGATCGCCGACCGGGACGACGTCGACCTGGTCTCCGAGTACGCCCAGCCGCTGCCGATCGTGATCATCTGCGACGTGCTCGGCATCCCGTTCAGCGACCGCGAGCAGTTCCAGGAGTGGGCCGTCCAGCTGGTCGGTGCCGGGCACCCGCCGGAGGTCGTCGAGGAGGCGTCGAACAACGTCATCGAGTACGGCCGGAAGGTGATCGCGGAGAAGCGCGTGCACCCCGGTGACGACATGGTCAGCGCGCTGGTCGCGGGCGCCGAGGGCGGCGACCGGCTCACCGACGACGAGCTCGTCGCGATGATCTTCCTGTTCACCGTCGCCGGCCACATCACCTCGCAGCACACGCTGTCCAACGGCATCCTCAGCCTGCTCACGCACCCCGACCAGCTGGCCAGGCTGCGCACGGATCTGACGATCATGCCGCAGGCGATCGACGAGCTGATGAGATACGACGGCGGCGTCGGCGTCGCGACGTTCCGGTTCACCTCAGAGGAGATGACGGTCGCCGACACGGTGATCGAGGAGAACCAGATCCTCGCGCTGTCGATCCTGTCCGCGCACCGTGACGACCGGCGGTTCCCGGACGCGAACAAGCTCGACCTGGACCGCCGCCCGAACGGCGTGCTCGGCTTCGGGCACGGCCCGCACTTCTGCATCGGCCAGCCGCTGGCGAAGATCCAGACCGATGTGGCGCTGACCCAGCTGCTGACCCGGTTCCCGGACCTGCGGATGACCGCCGACCCGTCCACCTTCGGCTGGGAGAACAGCACACTGCTGCGCGGCCTGCTCAAGCTGCCGGCCGCCACCACGCCGCTGAACAGGTCCTGACCCGTCACGACCCGAGCGCCGCCGCACCGGAAGCTGCGGCGGCGCCCGCGTCGTACCGGACGAGATCGGCGCCGGCGACCGGAACGCCCGGCCGCCGGCCCCCGTGTCACTCCTCGACGTAGTACCAGTTCTCGGGGTTGATCAGACCGTACGGGTTGACCGGCTCGACGCCGCGCAGGTTCCTCGCGACCTCGAACATCCGGTTCGGGAAGCCCGGCGACCAGATCACCGGTACCTGCTCGGCGAGGTAGTCCTGGTACTCGTACATCGCCTCGACGTCGTCAGTGCGCACGGTCCGCTCGATCAGCTCATCGGCCTTCGGGTCGCTGTAGTCGCCGAAGTTGCTGCCGCCGCCGGTGCGGAACAGCATCTCGCCGGTCAGGTGGCCGTAGAAGGACCAGCCGCCGTTCCAGCTGTTGATCTCCCAGAGCCGCTTCTTCGGCCCCGGACTGTGGTCCTCGGCAACCATCACCGACCCGTACACCGGCTCCAGCTTCAGCTCGATGCCGGCCTTGGCCGCGTCCTCGCGGTACATCTCCAGCAGCCGCTCGAGTGCGGCCTTGCCCTCGACGTACCGGATCGTGAAGCTGAGCCGGTCGCCGATCTCGACGCCCTCGCCGGAGCAGCCGGGAACGGTGCCCGGCTGCATGCAGCCGCCGGGGGTGGTGCTGACATCCCAGCCGTGCGCCTCGAGCAGCGTGCGGGCACCCTCGATGTCGAACCGCATCGGGTCGCTCAGCTGCTTCGGCGACACGTACGGGTTGTCCGGCGACACCGGCACCGGGCCGTTCATCCGGTACGCGTTGCCGTGGAAGATCTCGCGGATCGCCCGGTCCTGGTCCAGGCACATCTGCAGTGCCTGCCGGACGTACGCGTGCGCGTAGATCTTCGCGGCAGTCGAGTCGTTGTCGAAGTTGAACGGCATGTACCGGGCCACGAACACGTCCTGCGGCACCAGCCGGTAGCTGTCGGCCAGCGGGTCGTCGCCGTCGTCGGTGAGCCCCATGCCGAACGGCAGGTAGCCGATCTGGATGCCGTCCGGCGCGTCCGGCCCGGCCTTGAGCCGCTCGTACATCTGCTCGTCGGTGTCGTTCTGCACCTGGCGGAACTCGTTCAGGTGCGGCTTGTTCGGGCCCGAGTAGTTCTCGTTCGGCACGAACGTCACCATGCCGTCGGTGGCGTAGCTCTGCAGCCGCCACGGCCCGCTGACCACGCTCCACACCGGGCTGTCGGCCCAGCCGCCGCGGAAGTCGTTGCTCTCCTGGGTGAAGGTGCCGTTCTGCGCCACCAGGTAGTCGTAGACGGCCGGGATGTCGGCGACGTCGTACGATGCCCGCGCCTGGCCGGCGTCGGTCCGGTCCCACGCCTTCGGCATCGGAGTGATCAGGGACAGCTGGTTCATCTCCACCCAGGTCCTCGAGTAGACCGAGTCGAAGACGAACCGGACCTTGTCCTCGGCAACCTTCTCGTACGACGTGAGGTTGTCCGGGAAGTAGCCGGGAACGTAGTAGCCGAGCCGGTCACCCTTGACCGCCATCATGTTCACCCAGAACATCACGTTATCGGCGCAGATCGGCTCGCCGTTGGACCACTGCCACGGCTTCAGCGTCACCGTGACGGTGCGGCCGTCGTCGTCCCACTCCGGGGGATAGGCCAGGCTCAGGTTCTCGTCCACCTCGGGGCGGCCGTCCTTGCCGAGCCAGTACAGCGGCCGGTACATCAGGATCTGGAACTCGTACAGGTTCCGGATGCCGATCCGCTCCGGCGGCGTGAACGGGAAGATGGTCGCGGGCGGGAAGCCGGGGTTGCACGCCCACGTGACGGTGCCGCCCTCGACCGGACGGCCTCCGTCCTCGGCCGGCTGCTCGGAGTGCTGGTCGGTCAACGCAGTGGACATCGCAGTGGACATCACGGTCACCTCTCGTCGGGTTTCAGCTCGGTCATGCCGGCGCCGGTTCGGCCAGGCGTACGTCGATCCGCCCGGCGAACTCGTACGCCGTCGCGATCGCCTCGTCGAACGTCGAGCCGCTGGTGCAGAGGAAGCCGAGGATGTTGTTGCCGTCCGGCGGGCGCCGGACCACGTCGCCCGGCTTCGCGGTGATCTTGAGGAAGAACACCCGGTCGGACTCGGCCACCGACGGCGGCACGCTGATCTGTTCGATCCGGCCGGGGCCGCCGATCAGGCAGGTACCGGCCAGGTGCACGCCGGTCGGCCGGTAGTGGTGCACGCCCTGCGGTTTCACCCCCGCGGCGACCGCCATCGTGGCCCGGATCGGGCAGTAGCCGGCACTCAGCCGGGCGAAGTAGTCGAGCCCGCCGCCACCGGGCCGGACCGCGATCTCCAGCATTTGCGGCCGGCCATGGTGGAACCGGACCTCGGCGTGCATCACGCTGCGCCGCAGGCCCTGTCCGTGCGCCGCAGCGGTGACCACCTCGTGCACGGCGGCGAGCTGGTCGGCGTCGAGCGCGGTCGGCGCCCGGTGCACGTCGTCGTCGAAGGTGTCGCCCTCGACCGTGATCCGGTCCACGATCGAGCCCAGATAGACCTCGTCGTCCCAGGCCAGCGCCTCGATCTGCATCTCCTGCCCGTCCAGGAAGGACTCCACCAGCAACCCGTACGGCCCGAGGTCGAGCCCCTCCGGCTCCATCTGGAACCACGACATCCCCGCCATGCCTTCGAGCGCCTGCGGGAACCGGGTACGCATCTCGTCCGGACCGTTGATCCTGAACACGAAGTTGCTCGCGGCACCCAATGTCGGCTTGAGGATCACCGGGTAGCCGAACTCGCCGGCGGCGGCCAGCGCGGCGCTGACGTCCGGCACCAGCCTGAACCTGGGCACCGGGGCGCCACCGCGCTGCTGTGCCTCCCGCATCAGCAGCTTGTTCCGGCTCACCCGGGCGGCCTCGAGCCCGATCCCGGGCAACCCGAGCGCCTCGGCCACCGCGGCGACCGTGAGCACACCGGACTCGGAGAACGTGAGCACGCCGTCGAACCGCTCCTCGGCGTGCCAGGACCGGGCCACCGCGATGATGTCGTCGATGTGCTTGGACCCGGCGAGCCGGTACCGCCCGGCCGCCCAGTAGTCCGGCTCACCCAGTCCGTTCAGGACGAACAGCTCACCGCCGAACTCCTCGATCTGGTAGTACCGGGACTGGTAGTAGCGGGCGTTCTGCACGGCTTCCAGTGCGAGCAGTTTCATCGTCACCTACTCCTCACCGACCGCGGCGAGCTGTCGCGGCCTGTCGATCGAGGGCAGGCCGGTAGGGCGGGGCGGCCTGCCCAGCGCGTGGTCGGCGATCGCCCGCGCGATCAACGGGGCGAACTTGAACGACATCCCACCGCAGGCGGCGTACGCCCAGATCGTGCCCGCGCCGTAGGTCGCCAGCAGCGGACCGCCGTGGTGGGACTCGGCCAGGTAGTAGCCGTCGGTGGCCTCGGTCACGGCCGACGGGTCGAACCCATCGAGCAAATGGGAGAACACCTCGACCAGGTGCTCGCGCCACCGGTCCGGCGTGACCCGGTCGGTCAGCTCGGCCACCGGCCGGCAGGCGCTCGCCGCACTGAGCCGCACCGGCGCGTCCGAGTGCGGCACCGCCGGCATCAGCCAGGCATCCCGCGCCGGCCCGAGTCCGAGCACCGCGGGCACGCCGGTCCACTCCTGCAGCGACGTGGCCGGCCGGTACGACAGCACGCTCTGCCTGTACAGCGTCAGGTCGGCGCCGACATCGGCCGGTACCAGCGCCCGGGACCACGGTCCGGCCGCCAGCACCAGCCGGTCGGCGGTCAGCGTCGCACCGTTGCCGAACCGCAGCACCGCGGCACCGCCGCTCTCGGTCACCTCGACCGCAGGCCGGTGCGGGTGCAGCCGGACCACCGGGTTGCGGCCGAGCCACCGGGCCAGCGCGACCAGGGCGTGGTCGGCCAGCACTGCGCCGGCGGTCGCCTCCAGTACGGCACCGGCCCCGCCGGGGAACCGGATGCGCGGGTACCAGGCGGCCAGGTCCTCCGGTGACAGCGCCCAGGCCTTCGCGCCCGTCTCGATGAGCAGCGCCAGCTCCGCCGGCAGTTCCTCGGCCGGCATCGCGGTGAGCGCGCCGGCCGGGTGGTAGAAGTGGGCGCCGACCACGCTCTCGACGTCCATCCAGCCGGCGTGCACGCCCGCGGCAGCCAGGGTCAGCGCCGGGTTGCCGCGGTGCAGAGCCCGTACCACCCGGAGCCGGTCGTTCGACGTGGCCGACGGCGACGGGATCCGGGCGGCGTCGACCAGGTCGACCCGCTCCACCCGTTCCGCCCCGGTCGCGGTCCGGGAGGCCCGGACGCACTCGATGGCCGTGAGCAACCCGATCACGCCACCGCCGACCACGGTGATCCGCATCGGGATCACTCGCCTCCGGCGTGGTCGCCGTCGCCTGAGCCGGTCGGCAACAACGGCGGTGCGAACGGCCGGGTCTCGGTCACCTGGAAGCCGCCGCGGGCCAGCACGCCGGCGGCCGGTAACTCGTCGAACACGCCGGCCTCGCGGGCCGCGTCCGCCAGGTCGATCAGGATCGGTGAGGCCGCCGCGAGCAGTGCCCTGGCCTCCCAGAACAGGTCGCCCCAGGGGTCCGGCTGCTCGTCCAGGCCGGTACCGTCCAGCGCCACCGCGTGCCGCCGCAGCCGGTCGATCTGGATCAGCACGGTGTCCGCCGAGCGGTTCAGGTTGTACGTCGGCATCTCGTACCCGAGGTCGAACCGGTCCAGCATGGCGACCACCCGCCCGCGGGCCGCCGGCGAGACCGGCAGCGGGGTCTCGGCACCGCCGGCGTTGGCGACCGCCTTGCCGAGGATGCCGGCCAGCTGGTTCCACGGCCCGACCAGCCGTTCCGCCGCGACCTTGTCCAGTCCCATCCGGCTGAACGTGGACCGCTGGTACTCCGGCGCGGTCAGCGCGAGGTACAGCCGGGCGACATCTCGCGGAACCTCCTCGAGCAGCTCCTCGGGCGTCAGCACATGTCCCTTGCTGGTGGAGAACTTCGAGCTCTCCAGCTCGTAGAACTCGTTGTTGATGATCGACTCCGGCCGGATGTACTTGTCGCCGTGCGCCAACAGCATCGCGATGTGCGGCAGACAGAAGAAGTACGCGTTGTCGAAGCCGAGGAAGTGCACCATCCGCAGGTTCTGCTCGCTCCGCCACAGCTCGCCCGGAACGGTGTCCCGGCCGAGCTTCATCGCGGCGTACGAGGTGGTGAACATGCCCGCGGGCATCAGCTCGAGCCAGGCGTTCAGCACCTGCCCGGGGGTCTCCGGGAACGGCGCCGGGATGCCCCAGCTCAGCGGGAATGTGATCGGGACGTCCTGCAGCGGCCGGTCCAGCAGCTCCTGGATCATCTGCCGGACGTGCGGGCGGCGGTGCTCGGCCAGCGCCGCGTGGTACTCGGTCAGCGCCTGCCGGTGCTCCTCCAGGGGAAGCACCATGATCGTGGCGTCGCGGTAGCTGAGCCTGTCGCGCGGGTCGATGGTGGAGTGCGGGTTGAGCAGCTGGTCGAAGTTGTTCGGGTGGCAGCAGGTCTCGCACAGGCCGCCGCGGCTGGTGGTCAGGCAGACCGGGCAGTCGCCCTCGATCAGGCCTTCGACCATGAACTCGCCGGTCCGCTCCAGGTACGGCAGCCGCACCGTCTTCAGCCGGAACGCGCCGGCCTCGTGCAACGCGCTGAAGTACTGCAGCACGGTGGCGCGGTAGGTCTGGTCGAACGGGCCGAACCCGTCCACGGAGATCCCGATCGCGTTGAGGGCGTTCTGGATCCGGGCCGTCGAGCGCCTGCACAGATCCTCCGGCGAGATACCCTCGCGTGCCGCGGACGCCACCACATAGGTCTGGCTGTCGTCGGTACCGGTGGTGAAGATGACGTCCCGCCCGCGGGCCCGCTGGTACCGCGCGTAGATGTCGCCGGCCAGGTACGGCCCGGCGATGTGGCCGAGGTGCATGCCGCCGTTCGGGGTCGGGTTAGGCCCGAGGATCAGGACCGTGCGGTCGTCGTCGGGCGACACCCTGGCTCCGTTGATCCGGCTCATGCTTGCGCTCCTACTCGCTCGGCGGTCTCGATGGTGTCGGCGGTCCTCGCGTTCTCGGCGGCGTTCTCGGCGGCCGCGGCGGCGAGTGCCTCGGTCAGCGAACCGGTGTGCGCGGCGAGGAAGCGGTGGGCCATCTCCGGGTCCCACCAGATGCTGTAGAAGACGAAGTCCTGGTCGCTGCTGTTGTGCACCCGGTGCAGCTGGCCGGGCGTGAAGTAGGTGACGTCGCCGGCCCGGAACGGCTGCCGGTCACCGCCGCACTCGACGACGCACTCGCCGGAGAGGGCGACGAAGATCTCCTGCTCGTGGTGGGTGTGCAGCTTCGAAACCGTGCCCGCGCGGCAGACCGCGTACGAGGCCTCGAACGGCGCGTTCAGCACCTGCCACGGCATCAGCCGCTGGGTGTCCACGCCGTACTCGTGCAGGAGGTTGTCAGGATCCAGCCGCGAGATGTGTACGACCATGCTTACCGTCCCGATATCTGCTCGAAGGTGTTCGGACCGTCCTGGCTGTGCCGGGTCTCGATGACGGCCTTGTGCGGGTCGTCCGCGAGAATCAGGTCGATGACCGGGGTGCCGCCACGGCCGGGCGTCTGCACCGACCGGCTGTACAGCACCCGGAGCTGGCTCTGCTCCAGGCCGCTGGTCCGTTCCAGCTCGGTGGCCAGGGCCGGGTCGTCATGTGCGCCGGCCAGCAGCGCGTGGATCTCGTCCACGCGACCGGCGAGGTCCGGACGCTCGCGCTGCAGGTACCGATCCAGCCCCGTACCCTGGCCCGCGAACGGGGAGTAGGTCATGCAGACCAGGTGCTCGTCGGTCAGCCCGAAGGTCTCCAGCGCGTACTCCTCCGCCGCACGCCGCATCTGCTTCATCGCGCCGGGACTGTCGTACCGGCCCCGCATCATCTCCACCAGCTCGGCCGGGATGTCCTTCTTCCGCATCAGCCCGAGCGCGAACTCGACGTACTCGGTCATCCCCTCGTCGTACGAGCGCTCGAACACGTGCTCCGCCTTCAGTCCGCGCAGGTGCGCCATCAGCGCCGGGTTCGCGCAGTCGGACTCGGTGAAGCTGAACGCGAGGTCGTCGAACCGGAAGCCGAGGAAGCCGGTGAGCAGCCCCATGTGGTCGCCGGCGGCGTACTCGGTCTCGTCGTAGATGGAGAAGAACCGCAACCGTTCCGGGACGTCGGCGTTCACCCGCCGCTCGTCGATCGCGTCCGTGGCGGCGGGTCCATGGATGTCCGCGAAGTACGACTGCGCGATGCCGTCGAGCTGGGTCAGTACCCTGCCGAAGCCGTTCTGCCCGTTCGCCTGTCGTCCGCTCGGCCGGGCTCCGAGCCGATGCGAGAGCCGGCCCACCCAGAGCATGTACTGGCGCTGCTCCCGCGGCGAGTCGCCGGTGATCAGCAGGTCGGCACCCTCGCCGTACGACGCTGCCAGCCCGAACGCGTTGAACACGCTCAGGTTGCACGAGTTGCAGAACGTCGGCCGCCCGTCGGCGAATGTGCGGTGGCCGGTCATCAGGATGTCGAGCCGGTTGCGCCGGACCACATGGTCGCGCTGCGGCGTGTCGACGTCGAACCGCGTCACCTCGTTGCCGTCGACCAGCAGCAGCTCGCAGTCCGGGTCGTCGGTGAGCCCGAGCGCGTCGTACTCGCGGTCGATGTTCTCCATCACCGCTCGCGGCATCCCCGCGTGCCGGTTGGTCGCGACCCGCATCCGGAAGGTGCGGCCGTGCACCCGGTAGAGGATGAGCTGGATGGCGCGGACGAAGGCCAGCGTGTACGCGCTGTCCTTGCCGCCGCCGAACGCGACCATGACCAGGTTGCGCTCCAGCTCCGGCCGGTGCGGCAGCTCGGCCTCGAGCTTGCTGCTGCAGCTCAGCGCGGCCGCCAGGTTCGCGGCCGGCATCGCCGCTCGCAGCCCGGCGAACACCCGGTCGCGAGCTCTGTCCACGTCATCGGCCGGGGTCTGGTCCGGTTCGTTGGTTGCCATCCGGCCTCCTTGCGGCTGGGGGTGTGTCCCCACCCGTTCAGAGCGTGCTGGACTCCTTCGCTGATACAGCGGCGGCCGGAACCCGTTCGCGGTGCGCGACGATGTCGCGGCAGATCTCCTCGGCCCGCTGTGCCAGCACGCTGAGCAGCGAGTCGGAGATGCCGTGCGTCTCCTCGTTCATGCCCTGCAGGTAGCAGGCGGCTGTGCTGGGCTCCTCCAGCTTGACCCGGTACTGCCGGGTGACGTCGACCTGGTCCAGCTCGAGGCTGTCGGCCAGGTCGCGGACCAGCCGCGGCATCCGGGCGTCGAACCCGGTGCCCAGGAAGACCAGGTCGCGGCGTAGCTCGGTGACCGTTCCGGTGCGCCGGTCGGTCAGCTCCAGCACCACCTCGTCATCGGCCTCCCGGGCGCCGGTGATGTCGACCATGGCGACCAGCCGCCGCTCGGTGCGATCGGTCAGCCGGTCCAGGTAGAGATCGGCGTACAGGTGTTCGAGCATCGGCGGTGTGACGACGGAGTAGTTCGTGCGGTACATCTCCCGCAGGATCTGTTCGCGGGCCTCCGGCCGGGCGTCATAGAACTCGTCCACGAACGACGGGTAGTAGAGCTCGTTGGTGAACTTGCTGGACTCGTCCGAGCTGAGCCCGATCGACCGCATCAGCCAGGCGACGTCGCTGTCCGGCAGGTCGTCGTGCAGCGCCCGGAACATCTCGGCGGCGCTCTGCGAGCTGCCGATCACCGCGACCCGGTACGGCAGCTCGCCGGACAGTGCGGATACCCGCTGCCGGTACTCGATGCTGTGCACCACCCGGCCGCGCGGGATGCCGGCGAGCACCGGCGGGATGTTCGGGTCCCGGCCGACCCCGATGACCAGGTACCGGCTGGTGATGACCGAGCCGTCGGCGAGCTCGGTGCGCCAGCCCGTCACCGTCCCGGCGTCGTCGCGCCGCGGCTGGACCGATCGGCAGCGGCGGCCGAGCTCGATCCGGACCCGGGTGAGCGATCGGGCCACCCAGCGCAGGTACTCCGCGAACTCGATCCGGTACGGCGTGAACGTGCTCATGTTGACGAACTCGTCGAGCCGGCCGGTCTCGTAGAGGTGGTTCAGGAACGAGAACCTGCTGCGCGGGTCCCGCTGGGTGACCAGGTCTTTGAGGAAGGACACCTGGCTGGTGGCCCACGGCATCAGCATGCCCTGCTGCCACTCGATCGTCGGGTTCTTGTCGATCAGCAGGGTGTTCTCGGCCAGGTCGGGCGCCAGCTCCTCCAGTGCCACCGCCAGCCCGAGATTCGACGGCCCGGCGCCGATCGCGAGCAGCTCGACGTCGGTACTGGCCGTGGACTGTGGACTGGACAGGGGTCTGGACGGGGGTGTGGACATGTGTGCCGCCTTCGTCTCCGGTCGCCTCTTCTTCGAGAGCGTCCGGCCGGTTGTCGTTGATACACGTCTGCGGAACCCGGCGTCTGGGAGACTTCAGGTGTGCCGACTGCGTTGATCACCGGACCGACCGCGGGGATCGGTCGCGCGTTCGCCGACAAGCTGGCCGCCGAGAAGCACGATCTGGTCCTGGTGTCGCGCGACGCGGACCGGCTGAAGCGCGTCGCCGACGAGGTGCAGGCGCGGTACGGCGTGAGGTGCGAGGTACTGCCCGCGGACCTGACCGTGCCGGAGGAGCTCGCCACCGTCGAGGCGCGGCTGCGCGACGACGTGCGGCCGATCGACGTACTGGTGAACAACGCCGGTTTCGGGCTGCCCAAGCCGTTCTGGGAGACCACGATCGACGACGAGGAACGGCAGCTCGACCTGCTGGTCCGGGTGGTGCTGCGGCTCACCCACGCCGCGGTCCAGTCGATGCTGGAGCGCGGGTCGGGTGCGGTGCTGAACGTGTCGTCGGTGTCCGGCTGGGTGCTGCGCGGCAGCTACAGCGCGCACAAGGCGTGGGTGACGACGTTCTCCGAGAGTCTGGCGACCAAGCTGCGGCCGCGCGGCGTCACCGTGATGGCTCTGTGCCCGGGCTTCGTGCACACCGAGTTCCACCAGCGGATGGGGATGCGCAGGTCGGTGATGCCGTCGTTCATGTGGCTGGAGGCGCCCGAGGTGGTCGACGCGGCCTGGACGGACCTGCGCAAGGGCAAGGCGGTCTCGGTACCGACCGCCCGGTACAAGCTGCTGGTCGGCGTCGCCAAGCTCACGCCCCGCGCGGTGCTTTCCCGGGTGTCGACACTCGGGCTCAAACGCTAGAGGTCGTTCTCGAGCCGCAGCGCGACCTCGCGGTAGCGGGCCACCGGCACCAGGTGCACGCCGTGGAACGCGCCGCTGTCCCGCAGCCGCAGGATCTGCTCGCAGGCGGCGTCGACGCCGGCCAGCCGGTCGTTGCCGACGGCATCGACCAGTGCCGGCGGGATCTCGATGTCAGGGATACTGGCCGCCAGCCCGCGCGCCATCGCCGGGCTGGCGAGCACCATCACCCCGGCGTACACGGGTACGTCGAGCGCGACCGTGTCCCGCCAGCGCAGCAGCGCGTCGGTCGAGAAGCTCATCTGCGCGAACACGAAGTCGGCCTCGCGTTTCCAGGCCGGGAACGTCCGCAGTCCGGCCGCGACCCCGATCCGCAGCGGCTGCGTACCCGCGAACGCCTTCGTCCGGGTGAGGCCGCGGGCCTCCTCGATCATGGTCCGCACCGTGAGCTCGCTGGTCCGGCCGCCCGCGGTCGGCTTGTCGCCGTGCACGAACAGGAACTCGCCCACCCCGTACGCCGCGGCCGTCAGCATGTCCCGGCGGAAGCCGAGCAGGTTGCGGTCCCGCGAGTTCAGGCAGGCGATGCTGCGGCCGCCCATCGCGGCCACCTCGTGTGCGACCGCGATGCTCGACACCGTCGCCCGGCCGATGTGGTTGTCCGGGATCAGGAACGAGCTCGCCACCGGGGAGAGCACGCCGATCTGGTGCCGGACCTTGCGCAGGTCCGGCTTCGTCGGCGGCTCGATCTCGCAGATCAGGTCGAAGGAGGACACCCGGGCGACCCTAGCGAACCGCCTTCGCGGTCCGCTCCAGCTCGTCCAGTACCGCGCGCACCAGCGGATGGCCCGCGGCCCCACGTCGTACCGCGGCGAACACCCGGCGGCTTGGTGCGGGCCCGCTGAGCGGCCGGATGTGTACGCCGTCGGTGCCGGCCAGCGCGAGCCGGGGGATCAGCGACACCCCGGCACCGGCCGCGGCCAGCGCGGCCACCGCGTGGAAGTCGTCCGAGCAGTGCGCGACCCGTGGCTCGAACCCGGCCTGCTCGCACGCCATCAGCACCACGTCGCGGACCGGGTTGCCGACCGACGGGGTGATCCAGTCGTCATGCTCCAGCTGATCCAGCCGCACGGCGGGTGCATCGGCGAGCGGATGGGTGGCAGGCAGTACGACGTCGAACGGCTCGGCGTACAACGCGATCCGGTGGATCCGCTCGTCGTCCGGTCCCGGTCCGCCGCGGTGCTCGACCGCGACGGCCACGTCCACCTCGCCGTCCAGCAGCTGGGTCACCCCTTGATGCCCCTCCGCGTCCCGGACCGCGAGCGTGAGGCCCGGCACCGTCTCGCGCAGCCGGTGCAGGGCGGGCGCGACCACCAGCGCGATCGCGGTCGCGAACGCGGCCACCCGGACCTCACCGGTCTCGCCGTCGGCGTGTTGCCGCATCGCCAGCTCGGCCCGTTCCACCTCGGCCAGGATCGAGTCCGCGTGCTCCAGCAGCAGCCGCCCCGCCGACGTGATCGAGACCCGCCGCCCGCGCCTCTCCAGCACCTGCTGCCCGAGCTCGCTCTCCAGCGCGGCCAGCTGCTGCGACACCGCCGACGGCGTCAGGTGCAGCACCTCCGCGGCCGCAGTCACGGTCCCGTGGTCCGCCAGCGCCCGCAACACCCGCAACCGCCTGACCTCCAACACCCGCCCAGCGTATTTCCGGCCGCCACCGCCGTTGATCGGGCCCTTGTGACCCGGCGTGTCGCCGTTCATCGGGCCCTTGTGACCACGCAGAAGCCCGGCGCTCACTCGACACGTGCGATCACCGCCGCCTGATTGCACTGGTCGAACGAACGCCGGGGATTCGTCCACGAACAGGTCCGACTACGGCGCGGGTGTACGCCGTCGGCCATCTGATGGCTGAGGTCGAATGGACTCCATCTGGTCACAAGGGCCCGACGAACGGAGACACGCCGGGTCACAAGGGCCCGATGAACGGAAGTTGGTTGGTGGAGCGTCAGCCGAGGTGGTTTTCGAGGTCGGCGATGGCGGCCATGTCGTCGTTGTCGAGCTCGAAGCCGAACACGTCGATGTTCTCGGCGACCCGGCTCGGCGTCTTCGACTTCGGGATCACGATGTTGCCGAGCTGCAGGTGCCAGCGCAGCACGATCTGGGCCGGGGTGCGGCCGTGCTTGGCGCCGAGCTTGGCCAGCGTCTCGTTGTGCAGCAGCCCGCCCTGCGCCAGCGGGCTGTAGGCCTCGGTGGCGATGTCGTTCTCCGCGTGGAACGCGCGCAGCTCATCCTGCGGGAGACCCGGGTGCAGCTCGATCTGGTTGAGTACCGGACGGGTATCGGTCTCGTCGAACAGCCGTTGCAGGTGCGCGACGCGGAAGTTCGACACCCCGATCGCGCGGACCCGGCCGTCGGCGTACAGCTTCTCGAACGCCCGCCAGGTGTCGACGTACCGGTCCTGCCGCCGCGACGGCCAGTGGATCAGGTACAGGTCCAGCTGCTCCAGACCGAGCCGCCCCATCGACTCGTCGAAGGCTCGCAGCGTGGAGTCGTAGCCCTGGTCGTTGTTCCACAGCTTCGTGGTGATGAACAGCTCCTCGCGCGGCACGCTGCTGGCGGCGATCGCCCGGCCGACACCGGCCTCGTTGCCGTAGATCGCGGCGGTGTCGACGTGCCGGTACCCGGCCTCGAAGGCCGCCGCGACCACGCCGGGCACGACCGCGTCGTCGATCTGCCAGACGCCGAGCCCGAGCTGCGGGATCTGGACGCCGTTGTCGAGGGTGAGGCCAGGGACTGTGCTCATCCCCCTATCTCACGCGTTACCGCCCAGGAGTCAAAGCGATCCGGCGTGTGAGAACAACCTCATTCTGGTCGCGCCGGGTCGCCCATGATGAAGATCTTCGACTCTGCGTCGACCTCGGCTGATCGAGCAGTCGTACCTGGGCGTAGCGGTTGAGCAGCGCGGCCGGCATGCACCACTCCGTGACGGGGCGTCCGGCCTCGATGATCGCGTACTCGTCGAGATACATATGGTCGGGCAGCGTGATCTCCAGCACCTGGCGTTCCCGCGGGTCCTCGTCGACGTACGCGGGCGACGAGGCGACGAACACCCCGTAGTGCGTGCGATGGACGAACTCGAACGGGCCGAGGACGTCCCGGAATCCTTCGGCGAGGATCCGCTCGGCCGACTGCGTCGTGTGGAACAGCCTCATGAGACCTCGAAGGCGTGGGACTTGGCGTCGGGTTCCAGGAAGCGGAGCAGGGCGTCGCCCTCTTTCTCAAGGGCGGTGCGGTGCTTCTTGAGGAGTCGGCCGAAGGGGGTCAGGTGGAGGGTTGCGACGCCGCGCTTCTTGTCGGCGTTCCACAGGCCGGCGACCATGCCGTCGACCAGGTACGTCGACTTCACCCGGAGGTTCTTCGTGTATACGGCCGGCTTGTGCTCGTCGGCGATGACCCGTGTCCGCTTCGCATGGGCGAGCAGCAGGTTGTCGAACTCGGGCAGGTACCGCACCGGGGCCTCCGCGTCCTCGCTCGGCCGGGGCGCGTCCGGCAGGTCGTACACCGCCTTGCCGTCGCACGACAGCTCGACCAGATCCAGGGAGTCGAACAGCGGTTTCGCCTTCTGCAGTCCGGACCAGGTCTGGAAGTCGGCCGGGGTCGCGGGCCCGAACGCGGCCAGGTACCGCCGCGCCAGCTCCGCCGCACCGTTGTCGGTGAGCTTGGCGGATACCCAGTCGCCGCCGGGCGAGAAGCGCGGGTTCGCGGCGTACGCCCACCGGGTCTCGGACGGTACGACGACCAGCGGCACCATCATCCGGGTGGTGAAACCGAGCGCCCGCTCGTTCACGTCCGGGAACTTCTCCTGCAGCGCGGCCCGGACCTCGGTGAAGGTCAGCGGTTCCTTGGCCAGCAACCGTTCCGCCGCCTTCACCACCTTCGGCGGGTCCAGCCCAGCACCGCGGTCACCGAGCGCGCTGAGCCCGGCCTCGAGCACCGGTGCAAGAGTGAGCCGGTACGACGCGTAGTCGGCCGCACTGACCAGGTGCAACGTGCCGCGCATCATCGTCGCCCGCACCACACTGTGGTCTTCGACGGCGGACGTCAGGTCGGTGTCCTCGAACGACGTGAGCCGGGTCCACAGCCCGACGTACGGGTGCTTCGGCTCCTGTGCCTGCATCCCGGTCAGCCGCTCGACCGCCTCGACCACGCCCAGGTCCGCCCGTTCCAGCAGCAGCTGCCGCGCCAGCGTCGCCCGGCCGAGATCGCGCACCGACATCTGGCTCATGCCCACACCGTAGCGATGAGTTCCGTCAGATCGCGCAGTCGATATACCTGGACAGACGCGACTCACTGGAGGTTCCGTGCCCGCGATCGGCAGCATCCTTCTGGCCAGCACAGACCCCGGGCGGCTCCGCGCCTGGTACGAGCAGGCGTTCGGCGTCGCCGCCGACCCGGACGGCTTCCTGCGCCTCGGCGACGTCGGGCTGCTGATCGACGGTCGCGACGACGTGGCAGACGTGCCGGCCGAGCCGGCCCGGGTGATCCTCAACGTGCACGTGGACGACGCCCCGGCGACCGCCAGTCACCTCGGCGACCTCGGGGTGACGTGGCATGCGCCACTCGAGTACCGCCCCGGCCCGGGCGCGTGGTTCGGCACCGCCGTGGATCCCGACGGCAACTATCTGCAGATCATCGAGTTGACGTCGGAGTACTGGAAGGCCCGGCGCGACCGCGCCAGGCAGTCCGGCACCGGGTCGCTCGCGGCCGGGTCGGTGTCGGGCCGGCTGCCCGCGCAGGACTTGGACCGGGCCCGCCGGTTCTATTCGGAGAAGCTCGGGCTGGAGCCGGTCGAGACCCGCCCGGGCGGGCTGCGGTACCAGTGCGAGTTCGGGACCTTCGCGCTGTTCGAGTCCGCGGGCCGGCCGTCCGGCGAGCACACCCAGCTGGCCTGGCAGGTCGGGGACGTCGATGCGGTGGTCGCCGAACTCAAGGCGCGCGGTGTCGAGTTCGAGGCCGTCGACGTACCCGGGTTGAAGACGGTCGACGGCATCGCCGAGGTCGAAGGCAACTACCCGTCCGCCGGCGGCATCGGTGAGCGGGCCGCCTGGTTCCGCGACTCCGAAGGCAACCTGATCGGACTCGGGGAAGCTAAGCGAGCTCGTCCCGGGCCTCGATGAAGGCCCGGACGGCGCGCTCCACGTCCTCGGTGGAGTGTGCCGCGGACAGCTGGACCCGGATCCGGGCCTTGCCGTGCGGCACCACCGGGTAGGAGAAGCCGATCACGTAGATGCCCTTCTCCAGCAGCTTGTCCGCGAGCCGGCCGGCCTCGGCGGCGTCGCCGATCATCACCGGGCTGATCGGGTGGTCGCCGGGCAGTACGTCGAATCCCGCCTCGGTCATCGACGAGCGGAACAGCGCGGTGTTGGCGCGCAGTCTGTCCAGCAGCTCACTGGACGAGCCGAGCAGTTCCAGCGCCTTCAGCGAGGCGGCCGTCACCGCGGGCGCGAGCGAGTTCGAGAACAGGTACGGGCGGGCCCGCTGCCGGAGCAGCTCGACGATCTCGGCCCGGCCGGAGGCGTACCCGCCGGACGCGCCGCCGAGCGCCTTGCCGAGGGTTCCGGTGACCACGTCGACCTTGTCGGTGACGCCGAACAGCTCCGGCGTACCGGCGCCGGTGGGACCGACGAAGCCGACCGCATGCGAGTCGTCCACCATCACCAGCGCGTCGTACTGCTCGGCCAGGGCACAGATCTCGTCCAGCGGCGCGACGTACCCGTCCATCGAGAACACGCCGTCGGTCGCGATCAGCCGGTACCGTGCGTCGGCGGCGTCCTTCAGCTGTGCCTCCAGGTCCGCCATGTCGCGGTTCTTGTAGCGGAACCGGCGCGCCTTGCACAGCCGGACGCCGTCGATGATGCTCGCGTGGTTCAGCTCGTCGGAGATCACCGCGTCCTCGGCGCCGAGCAAGGTCTCGAACAGACCGCCGTTGGCGTCGAAGCAGGAGCTGAACAGAATCGTGTCGTCGGTGCCGAGGAAACCACTCAGTGCCTGCTCGAGATCCTTGTGGATCTGCTGCGTGCCGCAGATGAACCGGACCGAGGCCATCCCGAAGCCCCACTCGTCCAGCGCGGACCGGGCGGCCGCGATCACCTCCGGGTGGTCGGCCAGGCCGAGGTAGTTGTTCGCGCAGAAGTTCAGCACGTTGCCCGAGGCAACGGAGATGGACGCGTTCTGCGGCGAGGTGATCACCCGCTCAGCCTTGTACAGCCCGGCGGACCGGATCTCGTCCAGCGTGGTCCGGAGGTCTTCGCGCATCTTGCCCAGCATCAGAGGGTCTCCCTAGTCCAGTCCATGATCACCTTGCCGCAGCGGCCTTCCCGGGCAGTGTCGAAGGCCTGCTCGAAGTCGGCGTACCCGAACCGGTGCGTGATCACCGGGGTGAGGTCCAGGCCGTTCTCGAGCATCACCGACATCGAGTACCAGGTCTCGAACATCTCCCGGCCGTAGATGCCCTTGATCGTGAGCATGTTGAGCACCACCGTGCTCCAGTCGATCGCGATCTCGTCCGCCGGCAGCCCGAGCATTGCGACCTTGCCGCCGTGGTTCATGTTCGCGAGCATGTCGCGCAGCGCGGCCGGCTTGCCGGACATCTCCATGCCGACGTCGAACCCCTCGCGCATGTTCAGCTTGGCCTGCGCCTCCGCGACCGAGGCCTCCGCGATGTTCAGCGCGAGCGTGACACCGACCGAGCGGGCCAGCTCCAGCCGGTACTCGGACAGGTCGGTGATCACCACGTGCCGGGCACCCGCGTGCAGCGCGACCGCGGCGGCCATGATCCCGATCGGCCCGGCCCCGGTGACCAGCACGTCCTCGCCGACCACCGGGAACGACAGCGCGGTGTGCACCGCGTTGCCGAACGGGTCGAAGATCGCCGCCACGTCCAGCTCGACCGGGTCCCGGTGCACCCAGGCGTTCACCGACGGCAACGCGACGTACTCGGCGAACGCACCCGGCACGTGCACGCCCAGACCGCGGGTGTTGATGCACAGGTGCCGGCGACCGGCCCGGCAGTTGCGGCAGTGCCCGCAGACCAGGTGACCCTCGCCGCTGACCAGGTCACCGACAGCGACGTCCCGGACCCCGGCGCCGATCTCGACCACCTCGCCGCAGAACTCGTGCCCGGTGACCAAACCGACCGGCACGTTCTTGCGCGCCCAGTGGTCCCAGCTCTGGATGTGCAGGTCGGTGCCGCACAGTCCGGTACGCAGCACCTTGATCAGCACCTCGTCCGGGGCGATCACCGGCTCCGGCACGTCCTGCAGCCACAGTCCCGGCTCGTCGTGCGCCTTGACCAGCGCCTTCACGTCGTACCTCCTCATGAGTGACGGCCACATCGTCCGCCCGCGAGGCCCACACCGTCCATCGACGGTGTGTGCACAGCCTGTGCAGCTGCCCTGCACAAGGGAATACTGCCGCCCGCGTACACCTCGACCTGTACGCCGAGGACCACCGGCGGCCGCATATGCTCGACGGCCATGAGCGCGGACCGCGAGCAGCTGCTCGAACAGATCAAGAACAAGGCGGTCGTGCACGGCCGTGTCACCCTGTCGTCCGGCAAGGAAGCCGACTACTACGTCGACCTGCGCCGGGTCACGCTGCATGGCGAGACGGCGCCGCTGATCGGCCGTGAGCTGCTCGAGCTCACCAAGGACCTCGAGTACGACGCGGTCGGCGGCCTCACGCTCGGTGCCGACCCGATCGCGATGTCGATGCTGCACGCAGCAGCCGCCGCCGGCCGCAGGCTGGACGCGTTCGTGGTGCGGAAGGCGGAGAAGGCGCACGGCCTGCAGCGGCGGATCGAGGGCCCGGACGTCGAGGGGCGCCGGGTGCTCGCGGTAGAGGACACCTCGACCACGGGCGGCTCGGTGCTCACCGCCGTGGAGGCGCTACGGGCCGCCGGCGCGCAGGTGGTCGCGGTCGCGGTGATCGTCGACCGCGCGACCGGAGCGAAGGAGAAGGTCGAGGCGGAGGGCCTGGAGTACCGTTACGTGTTCGGCGCCGACGACCTCGGGCTGGGCTGATCACATGTCGACGGCCTCCGGTGCGTGACACGATTCGACCCGCGACACGGCTAGGGTCATACCGGAACGCCAAAAACTGGGGAGCCAAGCATGGTGTGGGTCATCGTCGTCATCGTCGCGCTGATCGTGATTGTCGCGATCGCCCTGATCGTGTCGTACAACCGGTTCGTCAAGCAGCGGAACCTGATCCAGGAGTCGTGGCGCCAGATCGACGTCGAGCTGCACCGCCGGTACGACCTGATCCCGAACCTGGTCGAGACGGTCCGTGCGTACGCCGCGCACGAGCGGCACGTGTTCGAGGAGGTGGCCCGGCTGCGTACCCAGGCGGTCAGCGCCGAGGGCGCGTCTCCCGAGCAGCGTGCGCAGGCTGAGACCGCACTGTCCGGCGCGCTGCGGCAGATGATGATCTCGGTCGAGGCCTACCCGCAGCTGCAGTCGAACCAGAACTTCCTCAGCCTGCAGCGCGAGCTGACCGACACCGAGGACCGGATCGCCGCAGGGCGGCGGTTCTACAACGCCAACGTCGGTGACTACAACACCCGGATCGAGGCGTTCCCGTCGAACCTGATCGCCGGGATGTTCAAGTTCGAGAAGGCCGGCTACTTCGAGATCGAGGACGCCCAGGTCCGCTCGGTGCCGCAGGTGTCGTTCGGCACCATCGGCGCCGTGGACGGCGAGCAGGGCCCGACGCCGCCGATCGGCCCCGGACAGCCGTCGTCCGGCGCGGTCCAGCCGCAGATGCCGGGTGCCGGCGAGCAGCCCGCGGGCCTGCCCCCGGCCGGCCCCGGGCAGTACGGCCCGCCGCCGGGCCAGCAGCCGTCCGGTCCGCCACCGGGACCACAGGGTCCGCAGGACGGCCAGCCACCCTTCACCGGCGGCCAGTAGGTCAGCAGCACCGCTCCAGCCACCGCACGAGGCCGGGACATGCGAGATCCGGCGCATCCCCCGAGTGATGCGCCGGACGTCAGGTACCGGAGGTGCCGGGCCGGGGTGCTGGCCGAGGACCGGCGAAGGCCTCAGGCCCGGGTCATGATGCTGGCAATCATCACGCCCGGGCCTGCCCTCCCCCCGGTACCGTGGGTAACCCTGCCTGGCGCGCATACATCCGGCGTACATCCGGCTCGCCAGGTTCATCAGGACATGTCACCATGAGGCGGGATCCGACCGTGTGGGGGCCCAGTTGCGCAGTCTGAGGTACGAAATCCTCGGCCCTCTGCGGCTCCAGCACGCCGACGGGCAGGCGCTCCGTGCCAGCAAGCCCCGGCAGCTGCTGGCCACCCTGCTGCTGCACCCGAACCGGTTCGTCTCCACCGACCTGATCGCCGACGCCCTCTGGGAGGGACGGCCGCCGGCGTCCGCGATCGCGAACATCCGCACCTACGTCCGGGCGCTGCGCTCGACACTGCAGCTGGCCGGGCTGCCGGCGCCGATCGACACCTCGGCGGCCGGGTACAGCATCGAGGTCGGCGTCGACGAGCTGGACGCGAGCCTGTTCGAGTCGCTGCTGGCCGAAGGTGGCCATCTGCGGGCCGCGGGTGACGACCTGCAGGCGGCGCAGGTGTACGGCCAGGCGCTGTCGCTGTGGCGCGGCCGCCCGCTGGAGGACCTCAACCCGGCCGCGGCCTGGGAGGGTTCGCTGGCCCGCCTGGAGGCGCAGCACCGCGGGCTGATCGACGCGCTGCTCGAGCTGCGGCTGGCGAGCGCGGACCACAGCGGTGCCGCGGTGCTGCTGAGCGATCGGCTGAACGAGGACCCGTACGACGAGCTGCTCTGGGCGCAGCTGGTCGACACGCTGTCGGCCGCCGGCCGGACCGCAGAGGCGCAGGCGTCGTACCAGAAGGCGGTCCGGACGCTGGCCGACGACCTCGGGGTGGAGCCGGGCGAGGAGCTGCTGGCGGCGGGTGCCCGGGCCGAGCGTCCGCGGCGCCGTGCGGCCGGTCTGGCGCGGCCCGCGACTGCCGCCGGGTCCGACGGTCCGCAGGTGCCGAGCCAGCTGCCGCTGGACGTGGCCGACTTCAGCGGCCGCCGGCACCAGCTGGAGCGGTTGCGGGACCTGGTCTGCGGCCGGGACCCGGTCCGGCCGCCGATCGCGGTGATCTCCGGCCCGCCTGGTACCGGCAAGACCGCGCTCGCGGTGCGACTCGGGCACCTGGTCCGGGAGTCCTTCCCGGACGGGCAGATCTACCTGGACATGCGCGCCGCGACCCAGCCGCGCGAGCCGGGCGGCGCGCTGCACGACCTGCTCCGCAGTCTGGACGTGCCGGACTCCGCCGTACCGGCCGACCCCGAACGCCGGTCCGCCGCGCTGCGCTCCGAGCTCGCCAGCCGCCGGGTGCTGATCGTGCTGGACGACGTCGGTTCCGCGAGCCAGGTGCTGCCGCTGCTGCCCGGTACCGGTGCGTCCGCGCTGGTGATCACCAGCCGGCGGCGGCTCACCGACCTGTCCGTCCGCACCATCGGCGTGCCGCTCGACGTACTCGACCCGGCCGAGGCCACCGAGCTGCTCAGCCAGGTCGCGGGCAAGGACCGGGTGGCCGGCGACGACGATGCGGTCGCCGAGATACTCGATGCCTGCGGCAACCTTCCGCTGGCGATCCGGATCGCGGCCAGCCGGCTGGTGCAGCGGCCGGACCTCAGCATCGCCGACCTGGCCCGGCGGCTGCGGGACGAGACGCAACGGCTGGACGAGCTCAGCATCGGCGAGCTCGCGGTACGGACCAGCGCCGACCTCAGCTACGACTCGCTGGACCCGGACGGCGCCCGGCTGTACCGGCTGCTCGGCCACGTCGCGGTCGGCGACTTCTCCGCCCGCGCGCTCGACTCGGTGTTCGGGCGGTCCGCGACCGACCGCGGGCTGGACCGGCTGATCGAGGCGAACATGGTCCAGGTCCGGTCCGTCGACGCGGGTGGGCGGACCCGGTACCGGATGCACGACCTGCTCCGGCTGCACGCCACCCAGATCGGCACCGAGGCGGAACGCGAGCAGGCGATCGAGGACCTGACTGTGGTGCTGGAGTCGGCGCTGCGGCAGTGCCGGCGGGCCTCGGAGGCGTTGCCGTTCGAGTACTTCGGCGTCCCGGACGTGCTGCCCGGCACCGGGTACGAGGGCACCGAGCCGATGACCGCCGCGGAGGCGGTCGCGTGGTTCGACACCGAGCGGTCCTCGTTCGTCCAGCTTGTTCGGGCGGCGGCGCACAGCGGGCTGCACGAGTACGCCTGGCGGACCGCGGCGGCCTGGGGGCTGTACCTGGACATGCGGGCCGGGTTCGACGAGTGGGACGAGTCGCACCATCTCGGCCTGGCCAGCGCCCGGGCCTGCGGTGATCGCCGCGGCGAGGCGATCATGCTCCGCAACCTCGGCCAGCTCGCGCTGTACCGGGACGACTGGGAGCCCGCGTACGACGCGCTCGAAGCGGCCATGGCGATCTTCACCGAGATCGGCGACCGGCTCGGGACCGGGATCAGCGGCATCGGCCTCGGCACCTGGCAGCGCGAACGCGGCAACCCGGAAGCTGCTCTGCCGTTGTTCATGAACGCGATGCGCGACTTCATCGAGGTGGCCGACGCGAACGGTGAGGCGGTCGCGCGGAGTGCCGCCGCGTCGATCTACCTGCGCCGTGACGACATCGCGACCGCGGCGTCGTACCTGGGCGGGGCCTTCCGGCTGGCTCGCCGGCTCGGTGATCCGCACCGCGAGGCCAAGGTACGCCGACGCATCGCGGAGCTGCGCGAGCAGCAGGGTCGCAATGACCTGGCCGTACGGCAGCTGCGCACCGCGCTGGCGATCTTCGAGGGGCTCGGCGACGACCACTGCGCGTCATACACCCGGGCCAGCCTCGGACAGGCCCTGCTCGGGCTCGGTGACGAGGCGGCCGCCCGGCGGATGCTGCTCGCCGCGATGGAGATCGGGCACCGACTCGGCGACCGCAGCGTCGAGGCGCAGGCGGCGCACCAGCTCGGCGAGCTGCACCGCAAGGCCGGCCACCTCGACTCCGCCCGCCGTTACCTCGCCCGCGCCGCCCGCGTCTACCAGCTGGTAGCCAACGACACCCGCGCCGCCGAGGTCCGCCACCGCCTGGCCACCCTCTAACCACCGTTCATCGGGCCCTTGTGACCCGGCGTGTCGTCGTTCATCGGGCCCTTATGACCAGGTCGCGCCGCTGCTCACCTCCGCCGCAGTGCGCAGTCACGCGGAGGTCCCAGCCACCGGCCGACCGGCGGACAAGGACGAACCGGGCTGGACCAGGAGGCCGCGCTGGTCACAACGGCCCGATGAACGACGACACGCCGAGTCACAAGGGCCCGATGAACGGAATTGAAGGAATGTACGGCGGGTGTATGGGTGGGCGGCAGCATCTTTCGCGGCTGACGGTCAGGCCCGGCGGGTCGGGGAAATTGCGGAGGTGCGACTTGTCGCAGGGGGTGAACCACCGCGATCTCGCCGGGTCGGACGTCGGCGACCCAGCGGAACCTGATGGCGTGCGCGGTGCGGTCGACTGGCTGGTGACCGCCGCGAACCCTCGCGACCTCGATGCCGCACTCGCCTGGCAGCTGGAACGAGTCGGGTCGCGCGCCTGGCGGAGCTGGTCGCTGAAGTTCCAGCGGATGGCGTTCGGCTACTCGCAGGACACCGGGTGGCACGACGAGGCCGAGGCCTGGCAGTGGCTTCGCGAGCACGGGCAGCTGTACGACGGGCTGCCGCCGCGCGGCGCACTGGTCTGGTACCCCGACAAGGCGGGCGCGGTCCGCGTCGCGTGCTCCCTCGGCCGGGGCCGGGTGGTCGGTCCGCTGCCGGACTCGGAGGTGGGGATCGCGGACCTTGCGGCGCTCAGCGCGTCGTACGCGTGGTCGGCTCCGCTGTTTCCCTTTGCCCATTAGCGTCACCGTCGCCGGCAGGCGGAGCGACGGGCGGCTTAGGGCGCCGGCGGCTCAGCACGGCCTCGACGACCATCGGGATGACCGACGCGATCACGACGAGGATCAGCGCCGCCTCGAGGTGGGCGTGGATGAACTCGACCTGGCCCAGGTAGTACCCGAGCACGGTCACACCGGTGCCCCACAGCAGCGCGCCGATGCCGGTGTAGAGGAAGAACCGCCGCGGGTCCATCCGGCCGGCGCCCGCGACCACGGTGATGAACGTCCGCACGATCGGCACGAACCGGGCCATCACGATTGCCCGGTTGCCGTACCTGTCGAAGAACGCGTGCGTGCGGACCAGGTACTCCGGCTTCAGGAACCGGGCGTCCGGGTTCCGGAACAGCGCCGTACCGAGGGCCCGGCCGATGTAGTACCCGGACACGTTGCCGGCGAAAGCCGCCACGGTGAGGATCACGCAGGCCACCCACAGCGGTACGTCGATGGTGCCGTGCGCGATGAACAACCCGACCGCGAACAGCAGCGAGTCGCCGGGCAGGATCGGGAACAGCAGCCCGCACTCGATGAAGATGATCGCCGCGGTACCCCACAACGCCCAGTCACCGAGCTTGGTCAGCAGGTACTCGGGGTCCATCCAGTCCGGCATCAGCAGGGGGACCAGCTGGGCCACGGGGCCGGCGAGCTCGGCGATCAGAGAAAGCACCGGCACAGGGTAGCCTGACAGCCCGTGCGTGACACCAGTCGAGACGAGGTCGGGGTCGGCCCCTGGCAAGGGGAGTGGCCGGAAGACCCGCGGTACGATCCGGAGCTGCTCGAGCAGGGAGACCGGCGCAACGTGGTCGACCGGTACCGGTACTGGCGGCTGGACGCGATCGTCGCGGACCTCGACACCCGGCGGCACCCGTTCCACGTCGCGATCGAGAACTGGCAGCACGACCTGAACATCGGCTCGGTGATCCGGACCGCGAACGCGTTCCTCGCCGCCGAGGTGCACATCGTCGGCCGGCGCCGCTGGAACCGCCGCGGCGCCATGGTCACCGACCGCTACCAGCATGTGCGGCACCATGAGAACCTGGCCGGCCTGGCGTCGTACGCGAAGGAGCACGGGCTACCCGTCCTCGGCGTCGACAATTTGCCCGGATCGGTGCCGTTGGAGACGTACGACGTGCCGCGCGGCTGCATCCTGCTGTTCGGCCAGGAGGGGCCGGGCCTGACCGACGAGGCGCACCGGATCTGCGACGCGGTGCTGTCGATCGCGCAGTACGGGTCGACCCGCTCGATCAACGCGTCCGCCGCGGCCGCGATCGCGATGCACGCCTGGGTCCGCCAGCACCTGTTCTGAGGACGGGCGCTCTTCCGGGGATCGTGGCCGCGGGACCTCGGCAGCGGTAGCCTGTGCCCGGATCGCACAGCCTGCCTGTGGCTTATCCACGGGCACCCGCGGAGGGGTAGAGCAGATGAGTGAAGGCGTGTCGAAGTTCCTGGCGAAGATCGATCTCTTCGAGGGCTTGCCGCCCGAGGTGATGTCCGACCTCGCCAGCCGCGGCACCACGCTGTCCAGGAACGCCGGCAGCATCGTGGTCGAGCAGGGCAGTGCGGAGACCGGTCTGCAGGTGGTGCTGGAGGGTACGGCAGACGTCACCGTCAACGGTGTCGCGCGGCCCGCGCTGAACGTCGGCGACTATTTCGGTGAGATCTCGCTGCTCGACGGCCAGCCGCGGTCCGCAACCATCGTCGCCGGGCCGGACGGCGTGACCACCTTCGCACTGTCCGCGTTGGCGTTCGCACCGGTGGTCAAGGCGAACCCGGACGTCGCCCAGGCACTGCTCAAGGCGCTCTGCGCCCGGATCCGCTCGCTCGAGTCCGCGTCGGACGAGGGCTGATCGCGCCGGACGATGGCGCCGTGACACCCACTGAGGAACGCAAGGTCGTCTCGGTCCTGTTCTGCGACCAGGTGGGGTTCACGGCCGCGGCGGAGTCGGCCGACCCGGAGGACGTACGAGGCTGGCTCGCGCCGTACCACGAGGTGCTGCGGAGCACCGTCGAGAGCTTCGGCGGAACCATGGAGAAGTTCGCCGGCGACGCGATCCTGGCCGTGTTCGGTGCGCCGCGCTCCCACGAGGACGACCCTGAGCGTGCGGTCCGGGCCGGCCTCGCGATCCTCGATGCGCTGGCCGGGCAGGACCAGCCGCTGCAGGTGCGGATCGGGATCAACACCGGCGAGGCGCTGGTCGCGCTGGATGCCCGGCCTGAGGCCGGCGAGGCGTTCGTCACCGGCAACGTGGTGAACACGGCGGCGCGGCTGCAGACGTCGGCGCCGGTCGGAGCGGTCGTGGTCGGCGAGGGGACCCACCGGGCGACCGCGCGCGTCTTCGGCTACGAGCCGCTCGAGCCGGTGACGGCGAAGGGCCTGTCCGCACCGTTGCAGCGCTGGCGCGCCGGGGCGCCACGGGCCCGGCTCGGCGTCGACCTGATCCGCAACCTGACCACCCCGCTGGTCGGCCGGGTCCGCGACCTGACCCTGATCAGCACCGCCTTCGAGAAGGCGGTCGCCGATCGGACCGTGCAGTTCGTGACCCTGGTCGGCGAACCGGGTATCGGCAAGTCCCGGCTGGTCGCCGAGCTCGCGGCGCAGCTGGACCGCCGCGATGAGCTGATCACCTGGCGGGAGGGCCGCTGCCTGCCGTACGGCGAGGGGCCGTTCTGGCCGCTGGCCGAGATCTTCAAGGCGCAGGCGGGGATCCTCGACACCGACCGCCCGGACGAGGCCGAGGGGAAGCTCGAGGCGATCCTGCCGGAGTCCGCAGACCGGGCCTGGCTGAAGGCGCGGGTGCGGCCGCTACTCGGCCTGGGGGCCCGCGAGTCGACGTCGCAAGAGGAGTCGTTCACCGCCTGGCGGCAGGTGCTGGAGTCGTTCGCCGAGACCGGCCCGGCGGTCATCGTACTGGAGGATCTGCACTGGGCCGAGGATGGCCTGCTCGCCTTCGTGGAGTACCTCGCGGACTGGGCCAGCGGGCTGCCGCTGCTGGTCGTCGCGACCGCCCGGCCCGAGCTGCTGGAGCGGCATCCGCAATGGCTCGGCGGATTGCAGAATGCGCTCTCGATCGGGCTGTCGCGGCTGTCCGACGCGGAGACCGGTGAGCTGCTGTCCGTGCTCGAGGTGCCGGAGCAGACCCGTGCGATGCTGCTGAAGCGGACCGGCGGGAACCCCTTGTACGCCGAGGAGATGGTCCGGATGCTGCGCGACTCCGAGGCGCTGCGGCCGGACGGTACGTTGCGCCCGGGCGCCCGGCTCGACCTGCCGGAAGGGGTCGCGGCGCTGATCGCCGCCCGGCTCGACACGCTCGCACCGGACCGCAAGGCGATGCTCGCGGACGCCGCCGTGGTCGGCCGGGTGTTCTGGGCGGAGGCGGTCGCCGAGATGGGCGGCCGGGATCCCGAGGACGTGGTCGGGGCGCTGCACGAGCTGGTCCGCAAGGAACTGGTCCGGCCGGTGCGCCAGTCGACGATGGCTGGGCAGCGCGAGTACGAGTTCTGGCACGTGATGGTCCGCGACGTGGCGTACGGCCAGCTCCCGCGCGGACCCCGGGGCAGGCGTCACCGTGCCGCCGCGGACTGGATCGAGCGGCAGTGCGAACGCCGGCTGGCGGATGCGGCCGACGTTCTGGCTTACCACCTGGGTACCGCGATGGACCTGGCCCGCGCGACCGGTGACGCGGCCGCGGCGGAGGCGCTGGCGCCGCGGGCCCGGTGGTTCGCGCGGGTGGCGGCCGAGCGGGCGATGAACCTGGACGCGGCGCAGGCGCTGGGCCTGCTGGACCGGGTGCTCGCGCTGACCCCGGACGACGACCCGGCCCGGCCCGGCGTACTGCACGAGTGGGGCTGGGCGGCGTACCAGGCCGGTGAGATCGAGCGGGCTCAGCAGGCGTTCCTGGCGGCGGTGGACGGCTTCGAGGCCCGCGGCGACGTGGCCGGGAAAGCGCGGGCGCTGCGCAGCTCCACCTACGCGATGACGAACATGGCCGAGACGATGGCGACGATCGAGCAGGTGGTGGCGCTGCTCGAGCCGCTCGACCGGCCCGCGGACCTGGTCGAGGCGCTGGCCGGGTACTCTGCGCTGCTCGGGATCGCCGGCAGGCAAACCGAGGCCGTCGACGCGGCCGACCGGGCGCTGCGGCTGGCGGCGGAGCACGATCTACCGGTGCCGCAACGGGCGCTGGAGTTCCGCGGGTTCGCCCGGGTGAGCATCGGCGACTCCGGTGGTCTGGCCGACATCAAGTCCGCGCTGGCGGCGATGCTCGCGGCCGGCGGTGGCCGGGACGCCGGGATCACCTGGGCCAACTACGCGATCACGGTGTGGCTGGCCGAGGGGCCGGTCGCCGCGCTCGCGACGTTGCGGGAGGTTCGCGAGTTCGCCGCCCGGCGCGGGTTTCGGGAGCTGGACCAGATGATGCGCTGCACCGAGCTGCAGCCACGGATCGAGACCGGTGATCTGCGAGGTGTGGTCGACAGCGCCCGCGCCGAGATCGCCGCGGACGACCCGGCGTTCGTCGAGCTGCGCCGGATCGAGGTGATGGCCGCGCTGGCCCGTGCACTGCTCGAGCTGGACGACGAGTCGGCGGCCGGATGCGCCGAGGAGGCGTACGCGATCGCGGTCGCCGCCGGCTGGCCCGACTTCATCGCGATCGCCGGCGCCCCGATGGCACTCGCGCGAGCCCGGGCCGCCGACCGCGACGGCGTCCGCGAGGTGCTCGACCGGCTGATCCGGACGCCGGAGCTCCCGGACAGCCTGGAGTTCGCGCCCCGGCTGCCCGCGATCGTCCGCGCGGCCGTCGAGGTCGGGGAGACCGACGCCGCCGCGGTACTGACCGGCCGGGTCCAGCCGTTGCTCGCGGCCCGCGAGTACGCCACCACGACCTCGCGCGCTCTGCTCGCCGAGGCACACGGCGAGCTGGCCGCCGCCGCCTTCGCCTTCGCCACCGCGGCCGCCGGCTGGGCCGCCTTCGGCAACCGCCTGGAACAGGCCTACGCCCTCCTCGGCCTCTCCCGCTCCACCGCCACCTCCGATCCCGCCCGCTCCGCCACCGCCCACACCGAAGCCCGCACCCTCCTGTCCTCGATGTCCACCCCACCCAGCTGACCGTTCGGCAGCCCGGCCCGACCCACGGCAAGCCGGCAACTCCCCGTATCGACACGCCGTCTCGATCGCCTTGGGACGGCGTGTCGATGTGGGAAGTCGGATGGTGGTGGCTGATTCGTTCAAGACTTCACGGCGTCCGGCGGGCAGGCTGGCGGCATGACGATCGACATCGACGCTGCGAAGAGGTTCCTGAACGCGCACGGCCGGCTGCTGGACCGGCGCCGGTTCGAGCTGCTCACCGGGAATGGCGATCCTGCCGCGGTGCTCGCCGCCGTCGACGGGTATCGCAATCCCGACGGCGGGTACGGCTGGGGCCTGGAGCCGGACCTGCGTGACAAGACCAGCCAGCCGGGCGCCGCGCTGCATGCGTTCGAGGCCTTCGCGGATGCAGCGCCGGCGACCACCGGGCATGCCGCGGAACTGTGCGACTGGCTCGACACGATCACGCTGCCCGACGGCGGGGTGCCGTTCGCGCTACCGGTCGAGGATCCGGCGGGTACGGCGCCGTTCTGGGCGACGGCTGACAGCTCGACGTCGTCGTTGCAGATCACCGCGGTCGTGACGGTGAACGCGCTGCGGCTGGCGCGGCACGACTCGGCTGTCGCCAAGCACCCGTGGCTCGCGCGCGCCACGTCGTACTGCGTGGAGCGGATCGCGATCGAGCGGCAGTGGGACCAGGCGATCGAGCTGTGCTTCGCTCTCCAGCTGCTGGACGCGTTGACCGATGAGCGGCCCGAGCTGGTCGCGGAGCTCGAGCGTGTGGGCGCGATGACGATCCCGCCGTCGGGTGTGCTGCACGTGGCCGGCGGTCTTCCCGACGAGGTGCTGCGCCCGCTGGACTTCGCGCCGTACCCGGACCGCCCGGTGCGCGCCCTGTTCCGTCCGGACGTGGTCGCCGCCGACCTGGAACGTGTCGCCGCCGAGCAGCAAGCGGACGGTGGCTGGGAGGTGGACTTCGCCTCGTACTCGTCGGCCGCCGCCCTCGAGTGGCGCGGCTACCGCACCGTCTGGGCCGTCGGTGTGCTGCTCGCGAACGGCCTCGTGAACGGCCTGGTCACAAGGGCCCGATGAACGACGACACGCCGGGTCACAAGGGCCCGATGAACGGTTGTCAGTCGGTTTGAGTGACCTTGTTGAGGCCGCGGGGGGCGTCTGGGTCCAGGCCCAGGCGGCGGGCCAGGGCTTCGATGGCGCGTTGGGCTGGGATGACCAGGGCCAGGGGGGAGAGGGTCTCGGGGAGGTCGGGGCCGGGGAGGTCGACGTCGCAGCGGCTCGCGAAGTCCGCGTCACCGCCGATGCCGAGGATCCGGCTGCCCTTCTCCCGGACGGTGCCGGCCAGCTCGGTCATCCCGGGCAGTGCCGGGCCGTCGCCGGCGGCGACCAGGATCGTCACCAGGTCGGCGTCGACGACCGCGATCGGGCCGTGCTTCAGGTCTGCGTACGACAGCCCGCGGACCGGCTGCAGGCAGGTCTCCTCCAGCTTGAGTGCCACCTCGAGCGTGGTACCGAACGTGAGTCCGCGCCCGCTCGCCAGGACGTCGTGCGCTCCGGCCAGCAGTTCGGCGGCCTCCTCGACCGACGGCTCCAGCGCCTTCGCGGCGACTTCCGGGATGCGGGCGATGTCCGCGTCCAGCGTGCCGGGCGCGGGTGCGAGCGCGTCGACCGCGACCGTGATCGCGGCCAGCTGGGTGGTGTACGTCTTGGTCGCGGGGACCGCCTTCTCCACACCGGCCTGGGTGACCAGCGCGGCGTCCGCGACGTCGGCCAGTGGGCTGTCGCCGTGGTTGGTGATGCCGACCACCGCGGCGCCGTTCGCCTTCGCCCACGCGGCGGTGTCGACGATCTCCTGAGTGGCGCCGGACTGGCTGACCGCGATCACCAGCGAGTCGGACAGGTCGTACGACGCGCCGTACAGGGTGGCCACCGACGGCGCGGCCAGCGAGGCCTGCCGACGGGCGTGGATCTCGGTCAGGTAGCGCCCGTACACGCAGGCGTTGTCCGACGACCCGCGCGCCACGAACATCACGTGCCGCCGGCCCTCGCCGAGCCGGGTGATCTGCTCCCGCAGCGGCAGCACGTGCGCGAAGGTCGCCTCCAGCGCCGCGGGCTGCTCCGCGATCTCGACAGCCATCTGGGTCCGTGACATCGACGCGGGCGGAGACACCACTGAGCTCACTGGTCCTATCTGGTCTTAACAGGTATGCTGCACACGCTAGCAGTGCACCGACCAGGAGGCGAGGCCCAGTCCGATGGTGGCGACCAAACGGGCACAGGTACGTGAGGTGCTCGAGCGACTGGTGGATACCGAGCTCCATCCCGGCGACCCGATCCCGTCCGAACGTGCGCTGGTGGACCGGCTGAACGTGTCCCGGGTGACTGTGCGCCAGGCGATCAGCGACCTGGTCGAGGTCGGCATCCTGGAACGCGTGCACGGCAAGGGCACCTTCGTCACCGGCCCGCAGGTCGACTCCCAGCTGCACCTGACCTCGTTCTCTCGCGAGATGCGCGCCCGCGGCCTCGAGCCGGGCACCGTGGTGCTGTCCGCGACCGAGATCGACGCCGACGACCTGACCTCGGATGGCCTGCGGGTCGCCAAGGGCACCAAGGTCATCCGGGTCGAGCGGCTGCGGACTGCGGACGCCTCGCCGATGGCGTACGAGATCGGCTTCTACCCGGCCAAGCTCTTCCCCGGGCTGCTCGGCCGCGAGCTCGGCACGCTGTACGACGTGTTCGCCAGCGAGTACGACGTGGTGGTGACCTCCGGCGAGCAGACCGTCCGGGCGGACAACGCGGACGGCCACGTGGCCCGGATCCTCGGCGTGGCCCGGCGGGCGCCGCTGCTGATCCTGGAGCGGACTACCTTCGCCGGGCGGCGTGTGGTGGAGTTGTCCTGGTCGGCGTACCGTGCGGACCGTTACCGGCTGCACATGGCACTGACACCCCGGGGCCCTCGAACCAGCTGATGTCTTGGGTGGTCCGCAACGACGCGGCAGGCCTCACACGAACCACATCGATCCAAGGAGTACCGCGAGATGCCCATTGCCACCCCTGAGGTCTATGCCGAGATGCTCGACAAGGCGAAGCAGAACCGCTTCGCCTACCCGGCGATCAACGTGAGCTCCTCGCAAACCCTGAACGCGGCGCTGCGCGGGTTCGCCGAAGCCGGCTCGGACGGCATCGTCCAGGTGTCCACTGGTGGCGCGGAGTACCTGTCCGGCCCGACCGTGAAGAACATGGTCAGCGGAGCGGTCGCGCTTGCGGTGTACGCGCACGAGGTCGCGGAGAACTATCCGGTCAACATCGCGCTGCACACCGACCATTGCCCCAAGGACAAGCTGGACGGGTTCGTCCGGCCGCTGCTGGCGATCTCCGCCGAGCGGGTCGCCCGAGGTGAGAACCCGCTGTTCCAGTCGCATATGTGGGACGGCTCCGCGGTGCCGCTGGACGAGAACCTGGAGATCGCGAAGGACCTGCTGGCGCAGGCCGCGGCCGCGAAGATCGTGCTGGAGATCGAGGTCGGCGTGGTCGGCGGCGAGGAGGACGGTGTCGCCCACGAGATCAACGAGAAGCTGTACACCACCGTGGAGGACGGCCTGGCCACCGTCGAGGCGCTCGGCACCGGCGAGAACGGCCGCTACCTGACCGCGCTGACGTTCGGCAACGTGCACGGCGTCTACAAGCCGGGCGCGGTCAAGCTGCGGCCGGAGATCCTCAAGGACATCCAGGAGGCGGTCGGCGCCAAACACGGCTTGGAGAAGCCGTTCGACCTGGTCTTCCACGGCGGCTCCGGCTCGTCGCTGGAGGAGATCCGCGCGGCCGTCGACTACGGCGTGATCAAGATGAACGTCGACACCGACACCCAGTACGCGTTCACCCGACCGGCCGCCGGTCACATGTTCGTCAACTACGACGGCGTGCTGAAGGTGGACGGCGACGTCGGCAACAAGAAGGCGTACGACCCGCGCTCGTGGGGCAAGGCCGCCGAGGAGGGCATGGCCAAGCGCGTCGTCACCGCGTGCGAGGACCTCCGCTCCGCCGGCACCGCCCTCTCCGCCTGAGCCTGCACACCGACAAGGGGTACGACGCCGGGTCCGGCGTCGTACCCCTTGCTCATGCGCGGCCCTGGTTACTGTCGGCGGGCCGGACTAGCGTCGTCGACAGGTTTCATCGATCAGGAGGTGCTCCGATGACTGGGCGGGTTGTTCACTTCGAGATTCCGTTCGACGACGGGGACCGGGCCAGGAAGTTCTACGCCGATGCCTTCGGTTGGAACGTCATGCACATGGCCGAGATGGACTACACGATCGCGTCGACCGGTCCGACCACCGAGCAGGGCATGCCGACCGAGCCCGGCTTCGTGAACGGCGGCATGCTGAGTCGCGAGACCGGCCCGTCGACCGGCCCGGTGATCACCGTCGACGTCGAGAACATCGACGCCGCGCTGGAGAAGATCGAGCAGCTGGGCGGCAAGACCCAGGTCCCGAGGACTCCGGTCGGCGAGATGGGCTTCGCGGCCTACTTCATCGACACCGAAGGCAACCTGATGGGCCTCTGGGAGACCGCCGCACCGCAAGGCTGAGGCAGGTCGTCAGCTGGCCGCTGCGGAACCCTCGTCGGTCGCGGCGTCATTGGAGTCGGCGCTGTCGCTCGGCTTGGGTCGTCGCATCGGTGTCGCGCCGGCGATCTTGAGCAGGAGCGGGTCCGGCTCGTCGCCGTCCTCGATCGCGAGGTCGATCGCGAGCTTTGCCGCGGCGACCTGTGCCTTGGTCACCCAGCGGATATCAGCCACGGCCGTCTCCCTCAAGATCGGCGTCGGTGTGGAACTCCTCGCGCCCAGCGTAGTCGGATCCGGCTGTCATGAAGGCGACCTCGGTCGCGACCTGACGGACGAATCGCCGGTCGTCGCTGACCACCAGCCGGGCCTCGCTCAGCGCCCGGAGTGTCGCGGTTCCGGCCAGGCTTCGGCGGACGTCCGGGTCGACGGCGAGCTCGACGGCCCAGCGCAGCAGGCGCATGGTCTCCTCGCTGCGTCCGCGCCGGTCCTGCTGCGCCGCGGTCCGGACCGACAACGCGTGCGCCTTGCGCGACGCACCGAAGGCCAGCACGGCCGTCAGCAGCGCGACGACCGACGCGATTAGCGGCGCGATGGTCAGCACGGCACGTCGCCGCCGATGGGAATCCGCCGCCGACGGCGCCCGGTGCGGCGGCGGCTCGGGTCGAACTGGCGCACCCCGGACCGGGCCGCGGCGCGGGCGAAGGCGCTGCGCACCCGGTCCACCACCAGCTGCGGCTGGTCCAGGTGTGCCCACGGCATCCAGACGTACTCCACCGGCGGCGGCCCGGAGTCCGGGACGTACCGGTCGTCCTCGCACCCGGCGCACGATCCCCAGTACGGCAGCCAGGGCTCGAACTCCACCACCGTCCGCTGCTCCGCGAACCACAGCGCCGGCCCGTCCGCCTCGCCGTACTCGTACACCGGAGGTGGCGGCAGCTCCGACGGTTCCGGCAGCCCCGCGGACCGCAGCAAGTACCGCAGCCGTGACTCACCGACCGAGCAGGCCCGGCCCGACGCCGACCCCAACGCAGCGGCCGCCCGCCCGCGCCCGGCGCCGAGACAGGCAACCGCGACGTCGAGCGTGCGCGGTGTCACCAGCCGGGCGTGCAGTGCCGCGTCGACGCACACCACGGCGGCCTCGGCCGGACCGGTGGCGGCGACCTCGGTGACAGCCCGGGCCGGTGTCACCAGGCGCAGCCCGTTCCAGGTCCGCACCTGCCCGGCCGGCGGGCTCCCGACATGCCGGTGCACACCGCCGGCGACCCGGCCCGCCCGGCCACGGTTCACGGTCACGTGCACGGCGGACAGGTCCAGGCCCCACAGCGGCAGCCCGTGGAGCCCGGCGGCGGACTGGTGCGACGCGACCAGCCCCGGCGGGCCGTCCCGCAGCAGCCGGTGCAGCCGGCGCAGGTGCATCATCTCGGCGTTGACCACGATCAGCATCCGGCGATGCGCATACCGCCCGCGCTCGATCGTCCGCCAGGTGCCGCACTGCACCAACTGTTCGATATCGGCGGCGTCGTACCCGCACGCCTGCGCGTCCGTGCGGGTGAAGACGCCGCCTCTGATGGTGGCCATCACGGCCAGTTGGGGGTTCACACCGGTGAGGATGTCGTCGTGTGACGCACCGTGGCGGGACGTCGTACGACGTGTGGACAAACCAGCCCACGAACAGCCTTGTGGACAGAAACCGGCCCTACACCAGGGACGCGCGAGACGGCACGAACGGCTGCCAGAGCAGCGGCATCCTGGCCTCCTCGGGCGTGCGACAGCCCTTCTGCTCGTTGCAGACGGCATGCGCCGCGACGGCGTTGAGCCACTCGGCACGGCCGCCGCGGGACCGTGGCAGCACGTGGTCCATCGTGTCCGCGCCGGACCGGCCGCAGTACGCGCAGCGGAACTTGTCTCGTCGCAGCACACCCTGCTTGCTGTACTTCACCCGCCCGGTGGCGTACCGCCAGTGCGTCACGACGTAGCGGACCAGGCGCAGCACCCGCGGAACCGGAAAGGGGCCGATCGTGCGCTCTCCGTGAGCTTCCTCGACCACCGCGACCTCGCGGACCAGCATCCGGATGGCGTGCGGGATCGAGACTGTGTGCAGCGGTTCGTACGACGCGTTCAGCACGATCACGCTCATCGCAGCCTCCTTCCGTCACACCGTCATGACATAAGTGTCCGCTACGCGGCCGGTGCGCGCAGGATCTCAAGCATCCGTGTCGGGTCGATGAACGGTCAATGGGTTTCGGGTGACCACGCGGAGTTGCGGAATAGGCGAGGATGGGCGCTATGACGTTCGACAACCTGCTGTCCGGACCGCCGGAGACGCGACTGCCCGAGGACCCGGCGGCCGCCGAGCTGGCCGCCGCCAAGGACCCCGCCGAGGTCGCGGCCCGGCACCCCGCGTCGTCGCTGGCCTGGTCGACGCTCGCTGAGGCTGCGCTGGCGGACGGCCGCACGATCGAGGGGTACGCGTTCGCCCGGACCGGCTATCACCGCGGCCTGGACGCGCTGCGCCGCAACGGCTGGAAGGGTCATGGTCCGATCCCGTGGGAGCACGAACCCAACCGCGGCTTCCTGCGCTGCCTGGCCGCGCTCAGCAAGGCGGCGGGCGAGATCGGTGAGAAGGAGGAGGAGGAGCGCTGCGCGACGTTCCTGCGCGACTCCTCGGCCACCGGCGCCCAAGAGCTGGGCTTCTGACAGTCCTAGACCCGCGCGCGGTGCCGGTCCCGGTACGCCGACGGGCTGAGGCCGGTCTGCCGGCCGAACTGCTGGCGTAGGTTCGCGGTCGTGCCGAGCCCGGACCGCCGGGCGATCGCGGCGACGTCGAGGTCGGTGGTCTCGAGCAGCTGCCGGGCCCGGTCGACCCGTTGCCGGTTCAGCCAGCGCAGCGGGGTGTCGCCGGTCGCAGCCTGGAACCGCCGGTGGAACGTGCTCGGGCTCATCACCGCCTTGCTGGCCAGCTGGGTGACGCTGATCGGCCGGTCGAGGTGCTGCGACGCCCACTGCAGTACGCCGTTCAGGGCGGGCTCTCGGCTCTCCGGCACCGGGTGCTCGATGAACTGCTGCTGGCCGCCGTCGCGGTGCATCGCGAACACCAGCCGCCGGCTGACCGCGTTGGCGACCGCCGCACCGTAGTCGGTCCGGATCACGTGCAGGCACAGGTCGAGTGCTGCCGCGCTACCGGCCGCCGACAGCACCTGACCGTCGTCGACGAACAGCACGTCCGGCCGCAGGACCACGTCGGGGAAGCGGTTCCGGAACTCGGCGCTCCAGCGCCAGTGCGTGGTGACTGTGTGCCCATCCAGCACGCCGGCCTCGGCGAGCGCGAAGGCGCCGGTGCAGAAGCTGATGATCCGGGCACCGCGCTGCTTGGCCGAACGGAGCACCTCCAGCATCCGCGGGTCGAGCGGGCTGTCGGTGTCGGGCCGGTTCGGCGCGATCACGGTGTCCGCGGTGGCGGCGTCGGCGAGCGTGCCGGGGCAGGTCATCGTGAACAGGCCTTCGCGCATCCGCACGTTCCGACGGGTCCCGCAGGCCACGAAGTCGTACCACTCGACGCCGAGCTCGGGCCGGGTGGTGCCGAACAGCTCAACCGCCACGCTCATCTCGAACGGGTTCGAACCGTCTGCGACGAGCAGGGCGACACGGTGCCGCCGAAGGTGAGAGGATCCTTGCGCCATTGTCCATTTCTAGCACTCACGCCCCCAATGCGACAGGCCTGACGATGGCGGTATGACAGTGAACCTGGACGAGGCGCTGAACTCGTTCGACGAGCTCTGGAGCCCGCGGATCGTTGCCCGGATCAACGACTACGACGTGCGCGTGACCAAGGTGCGCGGCGAGTACGTCTGGCACAAGCATGACACCACCGACGAGCTCTTCCTGGTGCTGGACGGTGAGCTCGACATCGCCCTGCGTGAGGAAGCCGGCGAGCGCGTCGTACGGATGCGAAAAGGCGACGTGTTCGTGGTCCCGAAGGGAGTCGTGCACCGGCCGTCGTCGGAGCCGGGCGCGTCGATCGTGGTGATCGAGCCGGAAGGCAACCCGACCACCGGCGACGGCACCACCGGCATTCCGGATCACCTCACCACCACGACCGGCCAGTCGTACCAAGGGTGACGCCGCGGACATGACCGCTGTGGTCAAGGCGACTGAAGCGCTAGCAGCGCAGTAGGTCGGCCATCGCGTCGGCGGGCGTGAGCCGGTCCGCCGGGCTGTCGATCCGCCATTCCAGCCGCAGCACACCTTCGCTGTAACGCCCCCGGGCGTCGGCGAACACGGAACGGAACAGCGAGAGCGCCGCGGCGTTCTCGGGCAGTACCAGAGCGTGCATCCGCCGGTACCCGAGCCCGGCGGCGATCTCGGCCAGCTCGGTCACCAGCCGCCGGCCGATCCCGCACCGGTGCCAGGCGTCGACCACGGCGACCGCGATCTCGGCCTCGTCGTCCGCGGTCCGGCCGAGCCGGGCGATCCCGACCGGCACGGTGCCGTCCGGACCCGTCACCTCGGCGACCAGCGCGACCCGGTCGTTGCCATCGACATCGAGCAGCGCGGTGCGCAGGCCGCTGATCAGGCGCGGCACCGGCGCATGGAAACGCAGGTACCGGCTTCGCGCCGACAGTCCGTCGAACAGCGCGTCGAGGACGTCGGGCTCGTCCCGGCGCAGCGGCCGGACTGTTGCGCCACTGCGGGCACCGATCCCAGTCACATACTGGTCCATACGGACGAAGTCCGTCCGCGGTTCGCGGGCAGACCACCATCCGGAACGGAACTACCGGGCGTACGCCGGGACGTGCGCACCGTCGCCGGCCCGGGCGCAGGCGGCGGCATACTCCAGCGGCGCCATCCCGACCGACTCGGAGAACTCGCGCGAGAAATGCGCCTGGTCGAAGTACCCGAGGTCGACCGCGAGCGCGGCCAGCTCCTCGGTCCGGCCCCGCGCCAGCAGGTCCGCGCCGTCGTGCAGCCGGTACCGGCGCAGCACCCACTTCGGTCCCACCCCGACGTACCGCCGGAACAGCCGCTGCAGCGTGCGGATCGGTACGTCGAACCGCTCGGTGACCTGGTCCACCCGGGTCAGGTCGCGGTCGGTCACCATCGCGGTGACGATGTCCAGCACCAGCCGGTACGACGGGTCGTCGCCCCCGTCCGGACGGTCCAGCCGCTCGGACAGGAACGCTTCCACCACGGCCCGCCGGCGTACGTCGTCCGGTGCCGACATCACCAGGTCGGTGAGCCGCTCCGCGTCGTCGAACACCTCGCTCAGCGGCAGCACGTCGTCGCGGAACGAGCCGACGTCGATCCCGGTGAAGGCTCCGAACCCGCCGGCCCAGAACTTGATCCCGAACGTCCAGCCGCGCTCGGTCAGCTCCCGGGTGAACTTGGTCGTGCACACGCCGTTGACGAACGCGCCGGTGCGCGTCTCGGACTGCTCGAACGTGACGTTCACGCTCGGGTGCGGCAGCACCTCCGCGACGTACGGCGGCCGGCCGCGCAGGTCCCAGCGCACCGCCCAGTACCACTCGACGTACCGGCCGACCTGCGGGCTCGCGGTGAACCGGTCGAGCTCGCGGTGCCGGGCCTGCTCCTGCGGGTGCAGGATGCCCTTCACATCGCCGAACGATGGCTTGTTGTGCACGCTGTCGCCTTCTTCCAAGACCACTGCGTCCCGGCTGGCGAGACTCGTCGTATGACGACCAACGTAGCCCCCGTCCCCGACGGTTATCACGCTCTCACCCCGTACCTCGCGGTCGCCGACGGCGCCAAGGCGATCGACTTCTACACGGCCGTGTTCGGCGCCGAGGTGGTCAGCCGGAACGACCAGCCGGACGGGTCGGTGGCGCACGCAGAGCTGCGGATCGGCGACTCGATGCTGCAGCTGAGCAACGAGATCCCGTCGTTCGGGCTGCGCGCGCCGGCCGGTGACTGGGTGCACTCGTCGGTGGTGCACTACTGCGCCGACGTGGACGCGGTCTTCGCGCGGGCGCTGGAGCACGGCGCGCGAGAGGTGGAGGCGGTACAGACGTTCGTGACCGGCGACCGGTACGGCACCGTGATCGACCCGTTCGGGCACCGCTGGGCGATCATGACCCGGGTCGAGGACGTCTCGCGCGAGGAGGCGGAGCGCCGGGTGGAGGAGTGGCTCGCCTCCCAGAGCTGAGCTCGCTCGAGCGGACTCGAGACTGGCACCGAGAACGAGCCAGCGGCCCGCCGGAACCGTCCCCTGCGGCAGTTTCGGCGGGCCGCTGACAAAGAGTGTGCATCTGATTACACCGATTCGCAACCCTTTGTATCGAGTTGGCTGCAACATGTCACCATGTGTCCATCCGCCATGCGCTGTCAGTGCCCGAAAGCTGAGGTCCGGTAGGCTTTGGCCGCAAGAGCCCCGACGCTGTTGCCGACAGCATCCGGGGCTTGTCTGTTTTCAGCACCTGGAGGCGGTATGCCCGCGATCGTGCTCGTCGGCGCCCAGTGGGGCGACGAGGGCAAGGGCAAGGCGACCGATCTGCTCGGTAACACGGGCAGCGCGATCGACTACGTGGTGAAGTTCAACGGCGGCAACAATGCCGGCCACACCGTGGTCATCGGATCCGAGAAGTATGCCCTCCACCTGCTCCCGAGCGGCATTCTCACGCCGGGCTGCACCCCAGTGATCGGCAACGGCGTTGTGGTCGACCTGAGCGTGCTGTTCACCGAGATCGACGGGCTCGAGGCCCGTGGCGTCGACACCTCCCGACTGGTCGTCAGTGCGAACGCGCACGTCATCCCGCCGTACAACCGGACCCTGGACAAGGTCACCGAGCGCTTCCTCGGCAAGCGCCGGATCGGCACCACCGGCCGCGGTATCGGGCCGACGTACGCGGACAAGATGAACCGGATCGGCATCCGCATCCAGGACCTGTACGACGAGAACATCCTGCGGCAGAAGGTCGAGGGCGCCCTCGACATCAAGAACCAGCTACTGGTGAAGGTCTACAACCGCCGCGCGGTGACGGTACAGGAGACGGTCGAGGAGCTGCTCTCGTACGCCGAGCGGCTGCGGCCGATGGTCGCCGACACCGGCGTGCTGCTGCACCGGGCCCTGGATGACGGCAAGACGGTGGTGCTGGAGGCCGGGCAGGCGACGCTGCTCGACGTGGACCACGGCACCTACCCGTTCGTGACCTCCTCGAACGCGATCTCGGCCGGTGCCTGCACCGGCTCCGGCATCCCGCCGACCCGGATCGACCGGGTGATGGCGGTCGTGAAGGCGTACACCACCCGGGTCGGCGAGGGCCCGTTCCCGACCGAGCTGCTGGGCGCCGACGGGGAGTGGCTGCGGCAGCAGGGCTTCGAGTTCGGCACCACGACCGGCCGGCCGCGCCGGTGCGGCTGGTACGACGCGGTGATCGCCCGGTACGCCGCCCGCGTGAACGGCGTGAGCGACTTCGTGCTCACCAAGCTGGACACGCTGACCGGGCGAGAGAAGATCCCGATCTGCGTCGCGTACGACGTCGCCGGCAGCAGGTACGACGAGCTGCCGATGACCCAGTCGGATTTCCACCACGCGAAGCCGGTCTACGAGGAGCTCGACGGCTGGTCCGAGGACATCACCGGCTGCCGCTCCTTCGACGACCTGCCGAAGAACGCCCAGAACTACGTGCGCGCCGTCGAGTCGATGAGCGGCGCCCTGATCTCGGCTGTCGGCGTAGGCCCCGAGCGCACCCAGATGGTCATCCTCGAAGACCGTCTCTGAGCGGGAGCCGTCCGCTGCGTGCGACGCCGGCGGGAATTCGGTTGGCCCGCCCGGCGTTCATCTCTACCGTGATCGTCATGTTCGCCGTCGCGCGGTTCGCGGACCTGTCGGGCTTCAGCCTGACGGGCGTTGATGCCTGGGCGCGGGCGGACCTGTCACTCTGCACCGGCGCGCGACGCTGACCCTCCTCCTGCTCCAGCAGGACCGACGGAGGAGGGTGGCCAGAGCACCGGCCGACCCTCCTCGACTGATCGTCGCAGGGGTGACGGCCGGGCTTCGCGGTCCTGGCGCGGTCTTCATCATCAGAGCAGCGGTCCTTGTGCCGCTGTGCGGCTGGCACCCGCCTGCGCACGTCGTACGCCCGACAACACAATTGCCCCCGGCAACCAGTGGGGCATTCCCATGCAGAGTAGGAAGGAAAATGGCCAAGAGCCAATTCATGCGGACCAAGCCGCATCTCAACATCGGGACGATGGGTCACGTCGACCACGGCAAGACGACCCTGACTGCCGCGATCACCAAGGTGCTCGCGGAGGCGGACCCGACTGTCAACCGGTTCGTCGCGTTCGACGGGATCGACCGCGCCCCGGAGGAGGTCCAGCGCGGTATCACCATCAACATCTCGCACGTCGAGTACGAGACGGCGACCAGGCACTACGCGCACGTCGACATGCCTGGGCACGCGGACTACGTGAAGAACATGATCACGGGTGCGGCCCAGGTCGACGCCGCGATCCTGGTCGTCTCCGCGCAGGACGGCGCGATGCCGCAGACCCGGGAGCACGTGCTGCTCGCACGCCGGGTCGGTGTGCCGTACCTCGTGGTCGCGATGAACAAGGCGGACGTCGTCGAAGACCCCGAGCTGCTCGACCTGGTCGAGCTCGAGGTCCGCGAGCTGCTGAGCGAGTACGGGTTCCCCGGCGACGAGGTTCCCGTCGTACGCGTCTCGGCGCTCAAGGCACTCGACGGCGACCCGCGCTGGGTCGGCTCGATCGTCGAGCTGCTGGCAGCGGTCGACGACTACGTGCCGGTGCCTGAGCGCGAGCTCGGGGAGCCGTTCCTGATGCCGATCGAGAACGTGCTCACGATCAGCGGGCGCGGGACCGTGGTCACCGGTGCGGTCGAGCGCGGTTCGCTGCGGCTGGGCGACGCGGTCGAGGTCGTCGGTCTCGGCCCGACGGTGACGTCCGTCGCGACCGGGCTGGAGACGTTCGGCAAGTCGCTGGCGTCGGCCGAGGCCGGGGACAACGCGGCGGTGCTGCTGCGCGGTGTCCGGCGCGAGGAGGTCCAGCGTGGGCAGGTCCTGGCGTTGCCGGGTACGGTCACGCCGCACCGGCGGTTCCGGGCGAACCTGCACGCGCTGACCGCGGCCGAGGGCGGGCGGCACACGCCGTTCGCCGCGGACTACCGGCCGCAGTTCTACTTCCGTACCACCGACGTGCCCGGGGGCATCGACCTCGGCGCCGTCGCCCTCGTGATGCCGGGCGACACGGTGGAGATCGGGGTGGAGCTGGGCAAGCCGATCGCGATGGAGGTCGGTCTCGGCTTCGCCGTCCGTGAGGGCGGCCGGACCGTGGCCGCCGGCACCGTGACCGAGCTGCTCGACTAGCAACAAGCTGCGTCCGAAGGACTGGTGCGCGATCCGCACCGGTTCTTCGGACGCAGAGTTCTAGATGGAGTTGCCGACGAAGGGGATGTCGATCCGCGGAACGTCGGGCAGCCGCGGTCGGTCCGGCAGGTTGCGGCTGTCGAACGGGTCGCCCGCCGGGGCCCAGCTGGTCGGCGTACCGGAGGCGGCGGCCATGCCCGCGAGCAGCGTGAATGCGAGCAGCAGCAGTACGACGATGGTGCGGAGCCAGGTCGGCTGGAGCGCGGCCCGGACGATGGTGTGGGTGCCGCGGCGCAGCGACGATCCGCCCGGACCCCACCAGGCGGCGAGCAGGCCGAAGAACGCGCCGGTGGCCGCGGCGGCGCCGGCCAGCGGAGGCCAGTCGGTGCCGCGCTCGGTGGCCAGCCCGGCCGCCACCGCGCCGCCGGTGGTCACCGCCAGGATCACCGGGAGGATCAGGCACAGCAGCGTGATCAGTACCGCGACCGCGAGATGGACCGGGCTCGCCACCACCGCGACCCAGCCGTCGGACCGGCCACGGCCGCCACGAGTCTGCCGCCGCCGCATCAGCGCCGTACTGGTCCGGTCCACCACCCGGGCGATCACGATCAGGACTGCGACCAGGATCGCCGCGAACACCGGCGCCCGGGCCGCCAGCGCCACCGCGGCAAGCATCAGCGCCACGATCGTGCCGCTGCGCGTCGTAGACGCCGGCCGCCGGGGCTGCGGCTGGGCCTGGGGCTGCTGCGGGACCTGCCGAGGCTGGTGGACCGGCGGCTGCCCGTTCGGCAACGGGTGCTGGCCCAACGCGGGCTGCCCGTTGGGCGGCGGGTAGCCAGGTGCCGGGTACGGCGCGAAGGCCGGCTGGTGCGCCGGCTGCTGCTGAGGTACGACGACCGGCTGCGGCTGTTTCGGCTTCGGGGTCGGCTTCGGGGTCCGTTTCGGGATCAGCGGCGGGACCAGCGCGGCGACCTGCTCCGGGGTGATCTCGGGCTCGGCCGGCGGGGGTACCGGTCGCTCGTTCTCCGGCAGCAGCTTGGTGCCGTCCACCGGGAGCACCGCCGTTCCGCCGGCGGCCAGCTGTGAGACGGCGGCAGCGGCCAGCCCGCCGGCCGCACTACGAGCGGCCAGCCCGCCCGCGGCCGGACCCGCCATCCCACCCGCTGCCGATCCGGCGAGCGCGCCCGCAGCACCGCCCGCGGCACCGCCCGGCGGCGTCGCATCGGGATCGGTCGCCGGGATCACCGCGGTGCCGTCCGACGACAGGGTGCCGGAGCCGGCGAGGGCCTGCTGCACAGTGGTGTTCCGGTCCGGCCGCACGAACGCGTCGCGGCCCTCGGAGTACCGGCTCAGACCGGCGAGGATCTCCTCCGGCGTCGGCCTGTCGGCGCGGTTCGGCGACAGCGTGGCCTCGAGTAGCGGGCCGAGCCGCGGGTCGACGCCCTCCAGGTCGGCCTTGCCGGTCTGCACCCGATGCAGCACCACCTCGAACGGACCCTTGCCGAACGGCTTGCGCCCGGTCGCGGCGAACGCCACGGTCGCCGCCCATCCCCACCAGTCCGCCGACGATGTGACCGGGGCGCCCTCGATCAGCTCGGGCGCGAGGTACCCCGGGGTGCCGATCACCAGGCCGGTCGCGGTGAGCCGCAGGTCGTCGGCGGCCTGCGCGATGCCGAAGTCGATGATCACTGGCCGGCCCTCATGCAGCAGCACGTTGCCGGGCTTGAGGTCGCGGTGCACCACACCGACCGCGTGGATCGCCTGCAGTGACTCGGCCAGGCAGCCCGCGGTCAGCAGCAGCTTCCGCGGTGTCAGCGGGCCACGTTCGCCGACCTTGTCGTCGAGGGCCGGGCCGGCGATGTACCGGGTGACCAGGTACGGGCGGTCGCCGTACAGGTCGTGGTCGATGACGCCGGCGACGCCCGGGTGGTCGACCAGCCGCAGGGTCGCCGCCTCGCGCTCCAGCCGGGCCCGGGCGGTCGGGTCGTACGCGACGTGCGGGCGGAGCACCTTGATCGCGACTTGCTGGCCGTCGGGTCCGGTGCCGAGGTGTACGACGCCCATGCCTCCCTGCCCGAGCCGCCGCACGAGGCGGTACGGCCCGAGCTGCTCGGCAACCGGCGGCTGCTGAAGCGTGGAATCCCCCGGGGACGACATGCCCCCTACGGTACGTGTGGTGTCAGGTCACCGCTGAGCTGTCAGCGACACGGTTATAGAACTCTCAGCCAGATGTTCGGCCCGGATCTTTCAACACTGGGCCTGGCCGCGCTTCCAGTAGCCCTGGAACGAGATCTGCTGCTTGGCCAGGCCGTTCGCGACCAGATGCCGCCGGACCTCCCGGATCATCCCGGACTCGCCGGCCACCCAGGCATAGTCGATGCCCTGCGGCAAGATGACGGTCCGTACCGCCTCGGTCACGGTCCGTCCGCTTCCGTCGGGCGCCCCACCGTGCGGCACCCAGGTCAGGTCTACCTTGGCCGGCGACGGCAGATGCCGGATGTCGGCGACGTCCGGGACCTCGACGAAGGCGGTCGCCGTCACCTCCGGCGGCAGCTGCTCGAGGATGCCTTCGAGCGCCGGCAGCGCGGTCTCGTCCGCGACGAGCAGCCGATGCACGCTGCTCGCCGGCGGGACGTAGTCGACGCCGGACTGCAGCAGCCCCTTGACCGACGAGGTGTCCACCGCGAACGGCAGCAACAGCCCGACCCTGCCACCCTCCCTGTCACCGACCCTGTCACCGACCGTGACGTCGGTCGCCCAGGCCGAGGCCGGCCCGGTCCGGCCGTGCAGCGCGAAGTCGATGTCGACCTCGGCGAGTGCCGGGCGCAACGCGCGCACCGTGTACGTCCGCATCACGACCCGGTCCTCCGCCGGCATCGCCAGCCAGACCGGGTACCAGTCGCCGGACGGCAGCACCAGGTCGGTGCGACCGGGTGGCGGCAGGAAGAGCTTGATCCGCTGGTCCGGGCCGGCGGTGACCGCGTCGGCCAGCCGCGGGCCGGTGAAGGTGATCCGGCGCAGGTGCGGACTCAAGTCGCGCACCGCGGTCACGGTCACGGAGGCGGAGTCGAACGTGATCGGGCGCTCGAGAACAGCCGTCATGGCAGGGGAAACCCTTCGACGATCAGGAGGGCACAGCTTCGGCTGGACGTGACCTCGGTATTCGTAACAGCTATGCTGAGGCGACGACAGGTTAGCCTTACCTAAACTGGAGTATCAAGATGGCCACGCTCACCGTGGCAGGAGCCGAGCGGATCGCCGAGGCGGAGCGGGACACCGCGCCGGTGCCTGAGCAGGTTTCTGCGCCGTCTGTGGAGCTGGACGCCGTGGCGACAGCCTCGGTGGCGCGCGCCGCCCTTGCCGCGAGCGCACTCGCCGCCAAGATCATCCGTCCCACCACCCTCTGACACCTCCCCGCTCGCGAACAGTCGTGGATTTGATGGTCAGGCCGGCGGGGCGGCGCGAAGCTGGCCGACGACCACGCCCGCGAGCAGGGCACCCAGGGTGCCGAGTACGAGATCGCCGAGCGTGTCGGTGTAGGCCGTCTGCAGCTCGGGCGAGTGCCGGACGAACGCGACGTACTCGCCGACCTCCCAGACGACAGCAGCGGTCGTGCCGAACGCAAGCGCTAGCATCACGGTCAGCCCGCGTGCGGTCGTGCGCGCTGTGAACGCGACCAGCACGCCGGCGGTGAGCAGGCCCCAGAGCACGAAGTGCATGAGGTCGTCCCACCAGGTCACGCGGTCGAACAGGTCCAGCCTGTTGCCGACCAGGTCGATCAGCCAGGGGAGCGTGATCAGCAGGTCGGCGAGCCATGGGAACGACTGCCGGCCGCGGCGCGCGGCGTACCAGAAGATCGGCAGTGCCATCGCGCCGAGCGGGTAGACGATCAGCCGGGCGGTGGAGGCCTTGCCCTTGATGCCGCTCATGTCCGGCCAGATCAATGCCGACAGCAACAAAGCGAACAGCAGCACTTTGGCCGCGATCGCGGCCACGGCTACCGCGCGCATGCGGCCGGAGACGGTAACGGGTGCGGTGATCATCGTCATGCCCCCAGTCCAGTACGTCCCCGGCCGCCGCGCTTGAGTAGTACTACTCCAGTTCGGAGAGTCAGTTCACCGAGACCAGATCGACGACGAAGATCAGGGTCTCGCCGGGCTTGATCGCACCACCCGCGCCGCGGTCGCCGTACCCGAGGTGCGGCGGGATCACCAGCTTGCGCCGACCGCCCACCTTCATGCCCTGTACGCCGGTGTCCCAGCCCTGGATCACCTGGCCGACGCCGAGCTGGAAGGCCAGCGGGGCACCACGGGTGTACGACGCGTCGAACTCCTCGCCGGTCGAGTGCGCGACGCCGACGTAGTGCACGTTCACGCGCGAGCCCGCGGTGGCCTCGTCGCCGTCGCCGACGGTGAGGTCGGTGATCTCCAGGTCACTCGGCGGTGGGCCGTCGGGAAAGTCAACTTCAGGCTTCTCGGTCATGCCTCCACCTAAGCAGACCCGTCCGCTCGATGCGGGCCGGGACCGGGCACCGCCGCGGGGCGCGCCGCGGCCGCCATGCCGCTAGGCTCGGGCGACGTGAAGGTACTGGTGATCGGCACGGGTGGACGCGAGCACGCACTGGTCTGGGGTCTGACCAGGGACCCAGGGGTCGAGCAGGTGTACGCCGCACCCGGCAATCCCGGAATCGCCGCGCTGGCGCCGGCCGCTTCGCAGAAGCCGGTCGAGTGCGTTGCCATCGACGTCACCGACCAGTTGGCCGTGGTCGGGCTGGCCCGGGAGCTCGGTGTCGACCTGGTCGTGGTCGGGCCGGAGGCGCCGCTGGTCGCAGGGCTCGCGGACCCGTTGCGGGAGGCCGGCATCGCGGTGTTCGGGCCGTCCGGGGCGGCGGCGCAGATCGAGGGCTCGAAGGCTTTCGCGAAGGACGTGATGGCCGCGGCCGGGGTGCCGACCGGCCGCGCCTACGTGTGTACGACGCCAGAGCAGGCCGCGGAGGCGATCGACGCGTTCGGCGCGCCGTACGTGGTGAAGGACGACGGCCTGGCCGCCGGCAAGGGCGTGGTGGTGACGTCGGACCGGGACGAGGCGCTGGCGCATGCCGCGGCCTGCGAGCAGGTGCTGGTCGAGGAGTTCCTGGACGGGCCGGAGGTGTCGCTGTTCGCGATCACCGACGGCGAGACGGTGCTGCCGATGCAGCCGGCGCAGGACTTCAAGCGGCTGAATGACGGTGACCAGGGTCCGAATACCGGCGGCATGGGCGCCTACACACCGTTGCCCTGGGCACCGGACGGGCTCGTCGACGAGATCTGTGAACGGGTGCTGCAGCCGACCGTCGATGAGCTGCGGCGGCGTGACACACCGTTCACCGGCCTGCTGTACGCCGGGCTGGCGCTGACGTCACGCGGGATCCGGGTGATCGAGTTCAACTGCCGGTTCGGCGACCCGGAGACACAGGCACTGCTGCCGATGCTGCAGAGCCCGCTGGGTGCGCTCCTGTACGCCGCCGCGACCGGCAAGCTCGAGGAGTTCGGCTCGCTGCGCTGGCAGACCGGGTCGGCGGTCACGGTCGTGGTGGCGGCGAAGAAGTATCCCGGGAAGCCGCGCAGCGGTGACGTGATCGAGGGCATCGAGGACGCGGAGGCGTCGGTCCAGGTGTTCCACGCCGGTACAGCACTGTCCGACGGCGAGCTGGTGACCTCCGGCGGCCGCGTGCTCGCGGTGACAGCTGTCGGCGACGATCTGGACGAGGCGCGCACCAAGGCCAATGCGGGTGTCGACCTGATCAGGATCAAGGGCTCGCAGCACCGCACCGACATCGCCCTGAAGGCGGCGCGCGGCGAGATCACTGTCTAGGGGGTGTCTGATGGATCGTCGATGTGCTGCGCGGCACTCGGTGGGGCGTCTCGCGGCGTTGTCGTCGTCGCGCGATGCCTCTGAGTGTCACGGCATCGCTCTCCTCCTCCGCCTTGCGATACACCCCACCGAGCACCTGCTCGCAACATCGACGATCCATCAGACACCCCCTAGCCCTTGCAACCCGCGGCCCCTCGTCATCCGTATTGACGGCGACGGAGGACGCGGCGGGAGGCCAGGATGGGCGAGCGTGACGAGGCGTACACCGAGTTCGTCCGGTCGACGGCCGGGACGCTGCGCCGGACGGCGTACCTGGTCTGTGGCGACTGGCACCGCGCGGACGATGCGGTGCAGGACGCGCTGTACAAGCTCTACCTGGCCTGGCCCCGTGTGCATCGGGCCGGGAACATCCAGGCCTATGCGCGACGGGCCGTGGTGAACTCCGCGATCGACACAGGTCGCCGGCCCTGGCGCCGGGAGACGACGGCCGCCGTGCTGCCGGATCGCGAGGTGCCGGACCGGACCACGGATCACGCGGACCGCGACGAGCTAATCGACGCGCTCGCCGTACTCGGGCCACGACAACGCGCCTGTGTCGTGCTGCGGTTCTACGACGGGCTGTCGATCGAGGAGACCGCCGAGGTCCTCGACTGCGCGGCCGGAACCGTGAAGAGCCAGACCAGCCGCGGCCTCGACCACCTCCGTGACCACCTGACCCGGACGCGGTCCGCGAACCGCGTGACGTGAGGACCTGACGATGAACACACAGCTGAACGATGACGAGCTCGCCGAGGCGGTGCGCCGTCTCGAGGTCACGGACCCCCTGCCGGCCGTCGACCCCGACGCGCTGCTGACCCGCGGGCGACGCGGGGTACGGCGGCGTCGGATCTTCACCGGTACCGGTGCGGCGGCCGTGGTGGCGGCGATCGCGGTGTCGGCCGCGCTCCTGCCCGACCTCGGCTCCGCCGGCCATGCGCCCGGGGTCGCGAACTCCCCTTCGGCGTCGCCGACCCGAGCCACGGCCTCCGGCCTCATGGCGCCGATCCCTGGCGTATCCGCCGGAGACGCCGCCCTGGCGACGATCAGCAAGCAGGAGGCCCAGCGCAGGTGCGAGCTTCGGGAACCGGGCGTGGGTGACCAGGTGATGTCCGTCGGTCCGTACCGCGGCGGAGGCATGCTGCTGGTGGATCCGCGTTACCGCAAGGCGGCGCAACCGTCGATGTGCAACATTCCTGGCGACTCCCGGCCGACTACGGCCGGCCTCGCGGTGCTGAAGTCGGACCCGCTGCCGCGCGACACCGCCGGTCTGCTCCGGAACTGCTCGCTCGAGCTGTGGCACGACCTGCGGTCCTGGAGAGTGACGGCGAAGGACACCGCCCCGGGCCTGGTCACCACCCTGGTCGCGGTCTCGCCATCCGGGCGCTACGTCGCACACTGCCAGCTCACCGCCAATGGGGGCGACGGCGGTTCAGGGCCCGGGCTATACGCGGTCGGGCCCGCCACGAACCAGCTGGCCTACCTCGGCGGGGCCGGGACAGCCTGCCCGATCTTCGGCGTCCGCTGCGTCGGCTGGGTGGCCTACGAGTCCGGCCGGGTGCCGTCGAACGTGGCGAAGCTCCGGTTCATCTCGAAGAACGGCCGCAGCCACGACGTCGCGGTCCGGGACGGCTGGTACGCGCTGGCCTGGAACGACACCGCGCCGAATGCCCAGCCCAACGGACCGCTGACGGTGTACGACTCCCGCGGAAAGGTGATCTTCCGCCGTTGAACCATCAGCCGGCTCCAACCTCCCGCGGTGCCGCGGCGTCTGTAGGGACGTGAGCACCGCGGGAGGTTCCTGTGCCGCGCCGTGACGACACGGCGTACGTCGAGTTCGTCAACGGGGCGAGCCGGGCGTTGCGCCGTACCGCGTACCTGGTCTGCGGCGACTGGGGCCAGGCCGAGGACCTGGTCCAGGAGGCACTGCTGAAGCTGTACGTCGCGTGGCCGCGGGTGGCGGCGTCCGAGGGGGTACACGCGTACGCCCGGCGCACGGTGGTGAACGTGGCGATCGACGCCGGCCGGAAGAGCTCGAAGCTGCGCAGCACGTCCGACGGGATCCCGGACCTGCCGGACCGGCACGACCCTGTCGGCCAGCTGGACACCCGCTCGGTCGTGATGGACGGGCTGCGCGAGCTCCCGGCCCGGGCCCGCGCCTGTGTGGTGTTGCGGTACTTCGACGACCTGTCCGTCGAGGACACCGCCCGGGCCCTCGGCGTCACCACCGGAACGGTGAAGAGCCAGACCTCCCGGGGGCTGGAGTTGCTCAGGGCAACGTTCGAGCGAGCCGGTCTCGCCCTCGACCTGGTGGGAGGTGACGCGCCATGAGCCCGGACATCCGGGAGCTGTTCGACGCCGCGGCCGACGACTCGCGGCGGCCGCCGATCGACGCCGAGGCGCTGCTTGCTCGTGGCCGGCGCAAGGTAAGGATCCGGACCGCCGGCGCCACCCTCGGAACCGGCGTACTGGCCGCCGCGGCCGTGGTGGCGGTGACCCAGTTCCCGAGCGTCGTCGCCGAAGGCCCGGTGCAACCGGCGGGCACGCCGTTCTCCGTGGCCACCGCGGAGACGACTCCTACGGCGCCGTCGACGCAACCCCCGACACTACCGCCGACGCCGTCCGCGACGACCCGCCCACCGCAGAGCGCGGCCCAGACCAGCGGCACCGAGCTGGTCCGGAAGCTGAGCTATGCCGAGGCGGCGCGGCGCTGCACGCTGCGGATGAGGGCGGAGTACGGCGCGGCCGGTACACCGGTGCCGACAGTGATCGGCCCCGGCGAGTCGCAGCGCGAGGGGATGTACGTCACCGACCTGCTGCGGATCAAGATGCCGGACGGCACCGAGGCGCACTGCTCGGTGCCAGGCTCCGCGAGCCCGTCCTACACGCAGAAGCCCGAGGTGGCGCCGGGCGACGCGCGGGCCGAGTGCGGCCGGCTGACCTGGACGAACCTGACCAGCTGGACGGTCGCCGAGCAACGCGACACCGACCGCGGCCTGGTCGCGATCCTGCTCTCGAACGACCGCCGGGCGATGCTGTACTGCGATATCGACGGTCCGGGAGCCAGCCGGGAAAAGACCACCGCCTTCCCCGGCGCGAGCGTGTACGTGCTGCACGGCCCGCAGTCCTCCGGACGGGCCGGCGGGTCGCCGAGCGGGGTGCTCGGTGCGGCGCCGGACTCCACGCCCGTGCACTGGCTCGGCGCGGTCAAGGACGGCCGGCAGATCTGGGGAGGTGGCGGCCTCGCCTCGAAGGGCGCGGTCCGGTATGTGCTGTTCGCGGGCACCCGGAAGGTGGCCGAGAGCAAGGTGTTCTACGGGATCTACGCGATCCGGGTCTGGCTCCCGCCGGCCGCGGGCGAGCCGAGTCTATTGCGCGGGTACGACGCCGCCGGCACAGTCGTCGAGTCGTACCAGCCGTTCTGACCCGGCTCGCCGCGAGTGCTAGCGGATCACCGCCTTGTGGCCGAGCCACCAGCAGGAAGGCTTGGTGGTGCGGGAGAATGACCCGGTGACCGCGAAACCCGTGATCCCCGACGTCCTCGCTGCCCGCTACGCCAGCCGCGAGATGGCGCGGCTGTGGTCCGCCGAGCACAAGATCGTGTTGGAGCGGCAGCTGTGGCTCGCCATACTGCGAGCGCAGCAGGACCTCGGCGTGGAGGTGCCGGATGGTGTGGTCGAGGCGTACGCAGCGGTCGTGGACGACGTCGACCTGACCTCGATCGCGGCCCGGGAGCGGGTCACCCGGCACGACGTGAAGGCGCGGATCGAGGAGTTCAACGCCCTCGCAGGGCACCAGCATGTCCACAAGGGCATGACCAGCCGGGACCTGACCGAGAACGTCGAGCAGCTGCAGATCCGGGCCGGTCTGGAGCTGGTCCGGGACCGCGCCGTCGCCACCGCGGTCAAGCTGGCGTCGCTGGCGGCCGAGCACACGGAGCTGGTGCTGACCGGCCGGTCGCACAACGTCGCCGCGCAGGCGACCACGCTCGGGAAGCGGTTCGCGTCCGCGGCCGAGGAGCTGCTGGTCGCGATCGAGCGGGTCGAGGAGCTGATCGAGCGGTACCCGCTGCGCGGGATCAAGGGCCCGGTCGGCACCGCGCAGGACATGCTCGACCTGCTCGGCTCCGACGACAGGCTGGCCGAGCTGGAGCAGCGGGTCGCGCGCCACCTCGGCTTCACACGCGTGCTGACCAGCGTCGGCCAGGTGTACCCGCGGTCGCTGGACTACGAAGCGGTGAGCGCGCTGGTCCAGCTCGCCGCGGGCCCGTCCAGCCTTGCGACCACGATCCGGCTGATGGCCGGGCACGAACTGGTCACCGAAGGGTTCAAGGAGGGCCAGGTCGGGTCGTCGGCGATGCCGCACAAGATGAACAGCCGGTCCTGCGAACGCGTGAACGGGCTCGCGGTGATCCTGCGCGGCTACGCCTCGATGGCCGGTGAGCTGGCCGGTGCGCAGTGGAACGAGGGCGACGTGTTCTGCTCGGTGGTACGGCGGGTCGCGTTGCCGGACGCGTTCTTCGCGCTGGACGGGCTGTTCGAGACGTTCCTGACCGTACTCGATGAGTTCGGCGCCTACCCCGCGGTCGTCGCGCGGGAACTCGACCGGTACCTACCATTCCTCGCCACGACCCGGATCCTCGTCGGCGCCGTCCGGCGCGGGGTCGGGCGCGAGGCAGCCCACGAGGCCATCAAGGAACACGCGGTCGCCGCCGGGCTCGCTATGCGCGAGAAGGGCCTGACCGAGAACGACCTCTTCGACCGGCTA
>DASRHY010000229.1:0-36305 GCA_035650275.1 Kribbellaceae bacterium
CCGAGCTGCGCGCCGTACAGGGCGCCCTGGTAGTCGTCGAGGACCGCGCAGCGCACCGTCACCGGCCGGAGTCCGCCTCGACCAGCGGCGGCACGGGCTGCTCGGCCGGTTGTCTGGCCGCTCGGTACCGCTCGATCAGCAGGTGGGCGGCGACCGAGACGAGGGTGGAGCCGACGGCGATCAGCACGAACAGGTCGAGGTGCGGCTGCACGTGCCGCTGGACGAACGGGATCCGGCCGAGGAAGTACCCGAGCAGGGTGAGCCCCGCCGCCCAGACCAGCGCGCCGATCGTGCTGTAGGTGATGTAGCGGGCCCGGTTCATCCTGGCGGCTCCGGCGACCACCGTGATCAGGGTGCGGACCACGCCGACGAACCGGGCCAGCACGATCGCGGGAGCGCCGTACCGGTCGAAGAACCGCTCGGTGCGCTCGATGTGGCGCTGGTGGACGAACCGGAACCTGTGACGCTCGCCGCGCAGGAACGCCTCACCGAGCCGGTTCCCGATCTCGTACCCGACCACGTTCCCGAGGACGGCGGCGGTGCACAGCACCAGGCAGATCAGCCAGATCGGCTGGTCAAGCGCACCGGTCGCCGCGAATACGCCGACTGCGAACAGCAGCGTGTCGCCGGGCAGGAAGAAGCCGAACAGCAGACCGCACTCGGCGAAGATGATCGCGACCGCGATCCACAGCGCCCAGGAGCCCCCGCCGTTCACGATCTGCTCGGGACTCAACCACCCCAGTAGGTCCACGCTCCGAAGTCTAGGCCTCCGCCAAGCCACCGGCATTTCGTTGCTCGCGGCCCTCACCGCAGCAAGCTCGACGCGTCGCCGACGCAGTACGACGCATAGCTGTCGATGTAGATCCGGATCCTTCCGGCCAGTACCTGAACCGGGATCAGGAAGATCCGGCCCTCTCCGTCGATGATGAAGAAGTAGTCGAGCGAGTCCGGATCGTACGGCACCTTGCCCGCGGACTTGTCCATTACGTACGGCCGTCGACCGACGCCGACCTCCCAGGATCCGCTCTTCGTCCTGAACGTCGTGCTCTTGACCTGCACCCGCCTGATCCCATCCGGCATGGTGACAAGAAGGTCGTACACCTGAGGCTCCGCCGGTACGGCGACCGGCATGCCGCGGAGCATGAACCAAGCCGTCGCAATCGCACTCGCGGCCACTCGCAGCATGGTGGTCTGCGCGCCCTCGGTGAACATATCGTCCGGCAGGTCGTCGACCGGTGCCGGTTGCAGGTGCGAGGTGTCGAGGCGGAGACGCAGCGAGTGCGCTTTCACCGTGGCTCGTGCGTCGCTGTTGTCCACGAGGTCGAGCAGTCGCAGTACCTCGGCCCAGGACGTAGCCCGCGTCACCGCGTCGCGCAGCTGCAGGTCGGACCACCGGCGTTGCCCGGTGAAGTGGCTGGTGTCGCACCCCAGCTCCAGCGCCGTTCGCTTGATCCTGCGCTGTGAGTTGGACGACGTCGGCTTGAGCCCTAACTCACGCATGACGCCATGCCACGAACGCTGGCTGGCAACTGCCTTCTTCAACTGTTCATCGGTCCAGCTGCGTGGACGCCCCCGGTTGACAGCCATGGCCGGAAACTAGAGCGGGGCGCCGACAGTTTCGGCGCCCCGGCTCTGTTGTCGGGCTGGCGAGACTCGAACTCGCGGCCCCTAGTCCCCCAGACTAGTGCGCTACCAACTGCGCCACAGCCCGTTGCTCACATCGGCGAACGAGGAAACCTTACCTCAGGACTTGGTCCGCTTCTTGCGAGGGCGCACGGTGACGTGGACCGGACTGCCGACGAAGCCGAAGTCCTCGCGCAGCCGGCGTTCGATGAACCGCTGGTACGACGCCTCGAGCGGGCCGGACGTGAACACGATGAACGTCGGCGGCATCGTCGACGCCTGGGTGCCGAACAGGATCTTCGGCTGCTTACCACTGCGCACCGGGTGCGGGTGTGCCGCGACCAGCCGGCCCAGGAACGCGTTCAGCTGGCCGGTCGGGACCCGGGTCTGCCAGCCGTCGAGCGCGGCCCGGATCGCGGGTACCAGCTTCTCCACGTGCCGGCCGGTGCTGGCGCTGATGTTGACTCGCGGCGCCCAGCGGAACTGGACCAGGTCGCGGTCGATCTCGCGCTCCAGGTAGTACCGACGGTCCTCGTCCACCAGGTCCCACTTGTTGAACGCGATCACCAGCGCCTTGCCGGCCTCCTCGACCGCGGTCATGATCCGCAGGTCCTGCTCCGACATCGGCTCGGACGCGTCCACCACGACAACGACCACCTCGGCCCGCTCGATCGCGCCGTGCGTACGCAGGCTGGCGTAGTACTCGTGCCCGGAGGCGGTGCGGACCCGGCGCCGGATGCCGGCGGTGTCGATGAACCGCCAGATCTCGCCGCCCAGGTTGATCAGCTCGTCGACCGGGTCGACCGTGGTACCGGCCACGTCGTGCACGACCACCCGGTCCTCGCGCGCCACCTTGTTCAGCAGCGACGACTTGCCCACGTTCGGCTTGCCGACGATCGCGACCCGGCGCGGTCCGCCGGTGGCGTCCTCGCCTTCGGCCGGTGCCTCCGGCAACGCCCCCAGCACGGCGTCCAGCAGATCGCCGCTGCCCCGGCCATGCATCGCCGACACCGGGTACGGCTCGCCGATGCCGAGGTTCCACAGCACCATCGCCTCGGACTCGCCGCGCTGGTCGTCGACCTTGTTCGCCGCCAGCACCACCGGCTTTCCGGACTTGCGCAGTACCCGGACCACGCCCTCGTCCGCGTCGGTGATGCCGACGGTCGCGTCCACCACGAACAGCACCGCGTCCGCGGCCGCGATCGCGATCTCGGCCTGGGCAGCGACCTGCGCCGCCATCCCGACCGCGTCCGGGTCCCAGCCGCCGGTGTCCACCACGGTGAACGACCGGCCGCCCCAGGACGCGTCGTACGAGACGCGGTCCCGGGTGACGCCGGGGACGTCCTCGACGACCGCCTCGCGGCGGCCCAGGATCCGGTTCACCAGTGTCGACTTGCCGACGTTCGGGCGGCCGACGATCGCGAGCACCGGCAGCGGGCCGGTGTCCTCCCGGTCGTGCGTGGTCTCGGCGTACCCGGTGGGTACATCGCTCACTGGAGCTCCTCGGATAGCGGCTCACCCGGTAGCGGGTTGCCGGTGGCAACGACAGCTTTCTGGACATGGGTGCGCAGCGTCGCGTGCAGCTGGTCCGCGACGGCGCGGACATCGCCCTGCCGGCGCGGGAACGGTACCGGCTGCACCTGGACCGGCTCGCCGTACACCAGGTCGATCCGGGTGCCCTTCGGCGGCAGGTCGCCGATCCCGATACCGGCCGTCCGCGTCCCCAGGGCCACCAGCGGTACGACGGGCGCGCCGGTCACCATCGCCAGGTAGGCCACACCGTTCTTGATCCGGGCGAAGTCCCCCGCACCGCGCGTCCCTTCGGGGTAGATGGCCAGCACGCGGCCGTCCCGCAGCACGCGCAGCGCGGTCCGCACCGCGAGCGGGTCGGTCGCCGTCCGCTCCACCGGGATCTGCCCGAAAGCATGCAGAGCCCGCGACATCGTGCCGACGAACATCTCCCGCTTCACCAGCGCGTGCACCATCCGCGGCGCGTACGCCACCAGGAACGGCCCGTCCAGCACTCCCAGGTGGTTGACCGCGAGCAGCACCGGGCCGCTGTGTGGCAGCAGATGGTCGTCGTGGATGGTGATGTCGTAGCGCCGGCTGAAGTACAGCCGGGCCGGCCGGCGCAGCGTATCGGTGAGCCGGAACGGCAGCCGCGCGATGTCGTCGGACCGCGGCAGGTCCGTGTGGCTCGAGCGATGCTTCAACTCCTGGCTGCCTCCTTCCGGACCTGTTCCGCCAGCCGGCAGATGGTGTCGATCACCTGCTGCAACGTCATCGACGTCGAATCGATTTCCACCGCGCCGTCCGAGGCCACCTCGAACTGCGCCACGGTCGCGTCCTCGGCGTCGCGCCGGACGATCTGGTCGCGCAGCTCGGCGTCGGACAGGCCACCGTTCAGCTCGGCACCGCGGCGCGCCATCCGGGCGTCCGGGTCCGCGGTAAGCAGCACCTTGAGCTCGGCCTCCGGCGCGACCACGGTGGCGATGTCGCGACCCTCGACCACGATCCCGGCGTCACGCAGGCTGTCGGCGACGATCGCCTGCTGCCGGCGCACCAGCTCGGCCCGGACGCCGAGGTTGGTGGCGATCTTGCTGACGCTCTCGCTGATCCGCGGCTCGCGCACCGCGGCGGTGACGTCGGTACCGTCCGCGGCGAACGACTGGTGCTCCGGGTCGGTGCTGACCTCCAGCTTCAGGTCACGGGCGCGCTCGGCGACCGCCTCGGTGTCGGTGAGGTCGAGCCCGCGGTCCAGGGCCGACCAGGTCACCGCCCGGTACATCGCGCCGGTGTCGAGGTAGCGCATCCCGAGCTGGGTGGCGACACCCCGTGCCGTGCTGGACTTTCCGGAACCGCTGGGGCCGTCAACCGCGATGATCATGCGGCAGAGGCTACCTGTGCACCACCCAGCCACGCGCAGTCAGTACCGCCACCAGCTGCTCCACCGAGTCCGGCTTGACCGCGAGCTCGACGTGACCGACCGGGCGGCCCGGGCTGTGGTCGATCCGCAGGTCCTCGACGTTCGCACCCGACTCGGCGGCGTCCGCGAACAGCTTCGCGAGCTGGCCCGGGCGGTCCGGGATGATCACCTGGACGGTGGCGTGCTCGGTGTGCGGCGCACCGTGCTTGCCCGGGACCCGGGCCGCGCCCGTGACTCCGTGCGCGAGCACCGCGGTGATGTCGCCGTTGCCGCTGTCCTTGCCGAGGGCAACCAGTACCCGGTCCAGCTCGGCGCGGATCTGCTCCAGCAGCACGGTCAGCGCACCGGTGTTCGCGGACACGATCTGGGTCCACAGGCCGGGGTCGCCGCCGGCGACCCGGGTGACGTCGCGCAGCCCCTGGCCGGACAGCTCCAGGTGCTCGGAGGGGGCATCGACCAGGGTGCCGGCGGCCAGCGAGGACAGCAGGTGCGGCAGGTGCGACACCCGGGCCACCGCCAGGTCGTGGTCGGCCGCGGTCAGCCGTACCGGCTTGGCTCCGCACGCCTCGGCCAGCAGCTGTACGACGCCGACCGCGTCCGGGTCGCTGGCCGGGTGTGGCGTCACCGCCCAGGTCGCGCCGTCGAACAGGTCCGCCCGGCCGGCCAGCGGACCGGAGCGTTCCGAGCCGGCCATCGGGTGGCTGCCGACGTACCGGGCCAGGTCGTCGGCCGCGGTCAGCGCGGCCGCGTCGGCGAGCGGCTTGCTCTTGACGCTGCACGCGTCGGTCACCACCGCGGTACGGGTCGCCGCCAGCTGCGCGGCGACAGCGGCGCCGACGTGGTCCGGCGGTACCGCGACCACCACGACCTGCGGCTCGGGGTCACCCGCGGCCAGCCGGGCACCGGCCCCGATCCGCTCGGCCATCGCCACCGCCTCCGCGTCGGCGTCGACGAGCTGCACCGCGACGCCGAGCCGTGCCAGCGCGAGCCCGATCGACGTACCGACCAGGCCTGTTCCGATCACCCGCACCGGGCCGGTGAGCCGCGGGTGCGGGGTCATTGGGCGCCGGTGAGGTCGGGCCGCAGCGCCACCGCACCGTGCAGGTAGACGTGCTGGACCTGCTCCCGGGACCGCGGCGTCTCGGTGTGCAGCATCATCCGGACCACGCGCGGCAGCGCGCCCGGTATGTCGATCTCCTGCGCGCAGATCAGCGGTACGTCGACCAGCCCGACCTGGCGGCCGGCGACTGCGGGGAACTCCGAGCCGAGGTCGGGCGTGACCGTGAACAGCACACTGATCAGGTCGTCCGTCGACAGGTCGTTCGCCTCCAGCACAGCCGTGATCAGCTCAGCCACCCGTTCGAGCAGGTGCTCGCGCTCGTCCACCTCGAGCTGGGTTGCGCCGCGCACCGCGCGTACCGCCACAGTTCCTTCTCTCCTCTGTGTTCGCATCCGAAGAAGGTTGCGCTCTGACGCAAGGTTCTTCGGACGCAACCCTAGGGCAGGGTTCCATGATGTGGGCGGGCCGTCCGGATTGCGGCGAGGCCCCGCGGCGATGTCAGAGCAAGCCGGCGTGGTCGAGCGCCAGGTAGCTGGCGTCGAGGGTGGGCGCCGGCCCGGGATCGCTCGCGCGGGTCACAGGGGCCGGTCGTCGGGCTCCTCGGGCGGAGCGACCGGTACGTCGTCCTCGGCCGGCGTCGCCCGGGACCCGTCAGCGGGTGCCGCAGCGGACTCCTCCGCGGCCGGCGGCACCTGCGCCGGAGCTTCCGCAGCCCCGCCACCCTCGGCCGGTGCCTCGTCCGCTGGAGCTACCGGAGCCTCTGAAGGCTCCGGAGCCGCAGGAGCTGACTCGGCGAGCAGCCGGGCCAGCACCTGGCCGGTGATCCGCTTGAACTTGCGCTGCTGGGTCCTGGTCCGGTCGAGTACGGCGACCTCGATCTGGTCCGGCTCCAGCCGGCGCGGCTCGGTGCCGTCGTGGCCGAGCGCGTCGACCGCGAGCCGGAGCGCACCGGACAGCGAGATGCCCTCGTTGTAGTGCTCGGTGATGTAGTCCGCGACCTGGTCGGCCGAGCCGCCCATCGCGGCGTACCCGCGCTCGTCGGCGATCGAGCCGTCGAAGGTGAGTCGGTAGATCTGGTCGTCGTCGGCGGACGAGCCGACCTCGGCGACGAGGATCTCCACCTCGACCGGCAGCTCGGCCGGGGACGAGAAGATCGAGCCGAGGGTCTGGGCGTAGGCGTTCGCCAGCGCCCGGCCGGTGACGTCGCGCCGGTCGTAGGAGTAGCCGCGGGTGTCGGCCAGCCGGACGCCGGCGATCCGCAGGTTCTCGAACTGGTTGTAGCGGCCGACCGCGGCGAACCCGATCCGGTCATAGATCTCGGCGATCTTGTGCAGCGCCGGGGACCGGTTCTCGGCGACGAACAGGATGCCGTCGGCGTACTGCATCGCCACCGCGCTGCGACCCTTCGCGATGCCCTTGCGGGCATAGTCCGCGCGGTCGCGCATCTGCTGCTCGGGCGACACATAGAACGGCATGCTCATCGGTGGCAGATCTCCTTAGCGCTCATGTCAGGGGGGCCGGCGGGCCGTCTGGTCGTTCCATCCGCGCGGCGACGATCCGGTCGACGACCTCGCCGACCTCCGCGTCGGGCATCCTCCGGTACCCGTCCGCGGTGACGATCGCGACCACCGGGTAGATCCGCCGGGTCAGGTCCGGGCCGCCCGTCGCGGAGTCGTCGTCGGCCGCGTCGTACAGGGCCTGGACGACGGCCGTCACGCAGTCCGTGGCGACCATCTCCTCGCGGTACAGCTTCTTCAGCGCGCCACGGGCGAACATCGATCCCGAGCCGACGCTGTGGAACGCCTGCTCCTCGTACCGTCCGCCGGTGACGTCGTAGGAGAAGATCCGGCCGCCGCTCAGGTCGTGGTCGAACCCGGCGAACAGCGGCACCATCGCGAGACCCTGCATCGCCATCGACAGGTTGCCGCGGACCAGCGCGCTGAGCCGGTTCGCCTTGCCGTCCAGGCTGAGCGTGGCGCCCTCGAACTTCTCGTAGTGCTCCAGCTCGGTCTGGAACAGCCGGACCATCTCGACCGCGATGCCGGCACTCCCGGCGATGCCCACGCAGGAGTACTCGTCGGCCGGGAACACCTTCTCGATGTCGCGCTGAGCGATGATGTTGCCCATCGTCGCGCGCCGGTCGCCGACCATCACGACGCCGCCGGCGAACGTCGCCGCGACGATCGTCGTCCCGTGCGGCACCTGGTCCGCCAGGTCGGACGCGGGCAGCGTGCGACGCCCCGGCAACAGGTCCGGAGCGTACGAGGCGAGGAAGTCCGCGAACGACGAGTTGCCCGGCGTCAGGAACGCCTCCGGCAGCCGTCCGCCGACCTCCGCCGTCACTGTCCGCCCTTCTGCACGAACCCGCGGACGAACTCCTCCGCGTTCTCCTCCAGCACCTCGTCGATCTCGTCGAGGATCGAGTCCACGTCGTCGTCGAGCCGCTCCTTGCGCTCCGCGACGTCCTCGGAGGCCTCGACCTCGGAGACCTCTTCCTCGGTGCTGGAACGCTTCGGCTGCTTGTGCTGCTGGCCGCCGTCCTTCGCCATCGCCAACCTCCTCCGACAGACCCTCGGCAGCCGCCCAAATCGACTGCTTCTCGGTCTATATGGCGACCCTACCCGGCGGCACCACCAGTAATGGTGCGAACCAGGTCACTCGCGGTGTCGCACTCGTCCAGCAGCTGCCCGACATGGGCCTTGGTACCGCGGAGCGGGTCCAGCGTCGGGATGCGCTGCAGCGACTCCCGGCCGGGCAGGTCGAAGATAACCGAGTCCCAGGACGCCGCCGCGACCTGGGCGGCGTACTGCTGCATGCACCGGCCCCGGAAGTACGCCCGGGTATCGCTCGGCGGCTGCGTCACCGCCCGACCGATCTCCTCGTCGGTGACCAGCCGCTGCATCCTGCCCGAGGAGACCAGCCGCTGGTACAGACCCTTGTCCGGGCGCAGGTCGGCGTACTGCAGGTCGACCAGGTGCAGCTTCGGCGCGTCCCAGTCCAACCCGTCCCGGCTGCGGTACGACTCCAGGATCTTCAGCTTCGCGACCCAGTCGAGCTGGTCCGCCAGCTTCATCGGGTCGGTCGCGAGCTGGTCCAGCACCGACTCCCAGCGCGACAGCACGTCCTTGGTCTGCCGGTCCGCGTCGTCACCGTACCGGTCCTCGACGTACTTGCGGGCCTGCTCCAGGTACTCGGTCTGCAGCTGTACGGCGGTCAGCCGGCGGCCGTCCTTGAGTGTGATCATGTGGGCGCAGGACGGGTCGTGGCTGACCTCGTGCAGGGCGCCGACCGCACGGTCGATGCTCAGGTCGTCGGTCAGCCAGCCGTCCTCGATCATCGCCAGCACCAGCGACGTGGTCCCGACCTTCAGGTACGTCGAGATCTCGGACAGGTTCGCGTCGCCGATGATCACGTGCAACCGGCGGTACCGGTCGGGGTTGGCGTGCGGCTCGTCCCGGGTGTTGATGATGGGCCGCTTCAGCGTGGTCTCCAGGCCGACCTCCACCTCGAAGTAGTCGGCCCGCTGGCTGAGCTGGAAGCCATGCGCGCTGCCGTCCTGGCCGAGCCCGACCCGGCCGGCGCCGGTGACGACCTGGCGGCTGACGAAGAACGGCGTCAGGTGCCGCACGATCGACGCGAACGGCGTGGACCGGCGCATCAGGTAGTTCTCGTGCGAGCCGTACGACGCGCCCTTGTTGTCGGTGTTGTTCTTGTACAGGTTGATCGGCGACGAGCCGGGGATCTGCCGGGCCTGGCGGGCGCCCTCGATGATGACGAGTTCGCCGGCCTTGTCCCAGATCACCACGTCACGCGGGTTCGTGCACTCCGGCGTCGAGTACTCCGGGTGCGCGTGGTCGACGTACAGCCGGGCGCCGTTGGTGAGGATGACGTTGGCGAGCCCGGTCTCCTCGTCGGTGAGCTGGCTCGGGTCCGCGACGTCGCGGCTCAGGTCGAAGCCGCGGGCGTCCCGCAGCGGGTGCTCCTCGTCGAAGTCCCAGCGGGTCTTGCGCGCCAGTGGCTGGGTCTGGGCGTACCCGTTCACCACCTGGCTGGAGGTCAGCATCGGGTTGGCCCCTGGCTGGCCGGGCACCGAGATCCCGAACTCGGTCTCGGTACCCATGATCCGCCGAACACTCATGCGAACGAGCGTACGCGGTGTACCCGGCCTTGGCGGTGATGAGCCGGTCACGACTCGAATGTAGGACGCGGCGACCTCGAGGCGGGATCGCGTCGCTGCAGCAGGAGTTCCGCGCGTACGACGCCCAGGGCCAGGCCGCGCGTTCGAGACGGACGGCAACCCGGTCCCGGTGCCGTGACAGCGCTACGTGAGAATGCGCGCGTGGACGAGCTGGTGGCGCTGGTGGACGAAGATGGCAAGGTGTACGGATCGGCGCCCCGGTCCGTTGTCCGCAGGGACAACCTGCGGCACGGGGCCACCGGTGTGCTGGTCCTGAACTCCGCGGGCGACATCTACGTGCACCGCCGGACAAGCACCAAGGACGTGTTCCCGGGCTGCTACGACTTCATGGCCGGCGGGGTGATCGCGGCCGGTGAGAACCCGTACGACGCGGTGCAACGCGAGCTGTACGAGGAGCTCGGGATCAGCGGCGCCGAGCTGGTCGCGCTCCCCGAGGGCGACTACGCCGACGAGCACACGTCGTACCACGCCTACCTGTACTACTGCGTCTGGGACGGGCCGATCCGGCACCAGCCCGAAGAGGTCGAGTGGGGCGGCTGGATGTCACCGGCCGAGCTGCTGGACCGTCTTGCCGACCCGGCCTGGCGGTTCGTCCCCGACACGTCCGCGATGGTCACCGACCTGGTCCGCGAGCTGGCCGCATGAACCCCGGCGGCGCTGTCAGGAGCGGCCGGCGCGGCTGACCGCGTGCGCGAGGTTGATGGTCGCGATCCCGGCCCAGGCGACCATCATCCCGATGATGCCGCTCTCACTCGCGGCCACCGCGGTGATCGGGATACCGCACCCGAGCGATGCGATCGCGACCCAGGTGCTGGCCGAGTCGCCCTTCTGCTTCGCCGGCTGGGCCGGCTGGGGCGGCTGCGACGGGTAGTACTGCTGGGCCGCCTGCTGCTGCGACCGGACGGCGAGCGCCTGGTCGACCCGTTCCGCGATCCGCGCGTCCATCTTCTCCACGAACGAGTCCAGCACCTCGTTCTCGTACTCCTCCCCGAGGTCGCGCCGGGCGCCGAGTGCGGCCTGGAGTTCCTTGCGGGCGTCGCCCGAGGTGACGTGGTCCGTAGCCATGCCTACGACGATACGTCGGCGCTGCCCCGGGCGTATCCCCCTGAAGTCGTACATCGGGGCTACGAAAGACCAGCGCGAGGCCGCGGCTGCGCGGGGCTGACCGCGAGTCTGTGGCTGTCCGGCCGGGCTGCGGCACGTCCGAAGCAGCGGCGCGGGATTCGCACCGCTGCTTCGGAGGCCGGCGGCTACAGGTACTGGCCGGTGTTGGTGGCGGTGTCGATCGAACGGCCGGGCTCGGTGCCCTGCTTGCCGGAGATGAGCGTACGGATGAAGACGATCCGCTCGCCCTTCTTGCCGGAGATGCGGGCCCAGTCGTCCGGGTTGGTGGTGTTCGGGAGGTCCTCGTTCTCCTTGAACTCATCCACGCAGGCCTGCAGCAGGTGCTGCACCCGCAGGCCCTTCTGGTTCAGGTCGAGGTAGTCCTTGATCGCCATCTTCTTCGCCCGGTCGACGATGTTCTGGATCATCGCGCCGGAGTTGAAGTCCTTGAAGTACAGGACCTCCTTGTCACCGTTTGCGTAGGTGACCTCGAGGAAGCGGTTCTCGTCGGTCTCGGTGTACATCCGCTCGACGACCCGCTGGATCATCGCGCCGATGCAGTCGCCGACGCTGCCGCCGAACTCGGCCAGGTCGTCGGCGTGCAGTGGCAGCGTGGTGGTCAGGTACTTCGAGAAGATGTCGCGGGCCGCCTCGGCATCCGGGCGCTCGATCTTGATCTTCACGTCCAGCCGGCCGGGTCGCAAGATAGCCGGGTCGATCATGTCCTCGCGATTCGATGCGCCGATCACGAGCACGTTCTCCAGGCCCTCGACGCCGTCGATCTCGCTCAGCAGCTGCGGCACGATCGTGTTCTCCACGTCGGAGGACACGCCCGATCCTCGGGTCCGGAACAGCGAGTCCATCTCGTCGAAGAACACGATCACCGGCATCCCCTCGGACGCCTTCTCACGCGCCCGCTGGAACACCAGCCGGATGTGCCGCTCGGTCTCACCGACGTACTTGTTGAGCAGCTCCGGGCCCTTGATGTTGAGGAAGTACGACTTGCCCTCGGCACCGGTCTTCTCCGCCACCTTCTTCGACAGCGAGTTCGCGACCGCCTTGGCGATCAACGTCTTGCCGCAGCCGGGCGGACCGTACAGCAGCACACCCTTCGGCGGCTTCAGCTCGTGCTCGAGGAACAGGTCGGCGTACAGGTACGGCAGCTCCACAGCGTCGCGGATCTGGTCGATCTGACCGCTCAGACCACCGATGTGCGTGTAGTCGATGTCCGGGACCTCCTCGAGGATCAGCTCCTCGACCTCGGACTTCGGGATCCGCTCGTACACGTAGCCCGAGCGGGGCTCCAGCAGCAGTGAGTCACCCGCACGCAGCGGCTGATCCATCAGCGGCTGCGCCAGGCGGACCACGCGCTCCTCGTCGGCCTGTGCGATCACCAGCGCGCGCTCGCCGTCAGCGAGCAGCTCCTTCAGCATCACGACGTCGCCGACGACCTCGAACTCGCAGGCCTGGACGACATTGAGCGCCTCGTTGAGCATGACCTCCTGACCGAGCTTGAGCGTGTCCAGCTCAACCGACGGGCTGGCGGCGACCCGCAGCTTGCGGCCACCGGTGAACACGTCGAGCGTGTCGTCGTCGTTACGACCCAGGAAGGTGCCGAAACCGGACGGCGGCTGCGCCAGCCGGTCGACCTCCTCCTTGAGGGCGATGATCTTCTCGCGTGCCTCACGCAACGTCTCGGCAAGGCGTTCGTTCTGCGCGGTCACGCTGGCGAGCTGGGCCTGGGTCTCGGCCAGCCGGCTCTCCAGGGAGCGCGCTTCCGCAGGGTGTTCGAGCAGCCGGCGGCGCAGGGCTCCGACCTCAGCCTCGAGGTATCGGACCTGGTTACGTAGCTCCGCCGCGGACTGATTCCCGTCTCCAGCCACGATCATCACCTCGCCGAGTGGTGGGGTCGACGCTTAGGACCTTACCCGTCAACGCAGTTCCGGCAAGCGCGATTCCCATCACGTGTCGGTTGCGGAACGGCGGCTTGAATCCTCGGTGTCGGAAACGGTAAGGCCATCGCCCACCCGCGGGCCGGCGTAGTCGTCGCCGTACGCGCCGGGCGCCGGCCGCCGCTTACGCGCCGGAGCAGTCACGCCGGGCGCCAGCCGCCGGGCGGTGACCAGGAACGCGGTGTGCCCCTGCATCCGGTGGCTGGGCCGCACCGCAAGACCCTCGACATGCCAGTCCCGGACCAGCGACTCCCAGGCGCGCGGCTCGGTGAACCCGCCGTGCACCCGCAGGGTTTCCACCGTGCGGCTCAGCTGAGTGGTGGTCGCGACGTACGCGCAGAACACCCCGCCCGGCACCAACGCGTCCGCGCTGAGCTCGACGCACTCCCACGGCGCCAGCATGTCCAGCACGATCCGGTCGACCGCGCTTATCTCGGCCTCAGCCAGGTCGCCCACCCGCAGCTCCCACGCCGGATGCTCGCCGCCGAAGAACGTGGTCACGTTGCGTCGCGCCACCTCGGCGAAGTCCTCCCGGCGCTCGTAGGAGATCACCCGGCCCTGCGTACCCACCGCGCGCAGCAACGCGCAGGTGAGCGCTCCGGAGCCGGCCCCGGCCTCGAGCACGGTGGCGCCCGGGAAGATGTCGGCCATCGCGACGATCTGCGCGGTGTCCTTCGGGTAGATCACCGCCGCACCGCGCGGCATCGAGACCGAGAAGTCGGTCATCAGCGGCCGCAGCGCGAGGTACTGCACTCCCCCGGCGGACTTCACCACCACGCCGTCCGGGCCGTCGATCAGGTCGTCGTGGCTGATCGCGCCCTTGGTGGTGTGGAAGATCTTGCCGCGCTCCAGCCGGATCGAGTGCCGACGGCCCTTCGGGTCGGACAGGGTGATCCACTCGCCCGGCTGCAGCGGCCCGCGGCGTACCCCGGAGAACGCCGGGTCGGGGAACGGATACTGCTCGGTGTCGGACATGGGAGGCCAAGCCTACGGCGATGCCGCCTCAGTCCGACACGACTGCCCAGAGCATGGCGTGGTCCACTCTCGGCCACCCCCGGTCACAGTAAGTCACCTTCATCGTGACAGCCGGGCCTAATCAGCGGCTGCGAAAGGCCCGTTCGACGTCCTCGGTGGCGAGCACGCCGTACACCTGGCCCTCGCGGTCCAGCACCAGGTACTCCCCCGCCGGCGTGTTCCGCAGGCTCGCGAGTATCTCCTCGCCGGTGTCGTTGATGCCGAGGATGTGACCGCTGCGGATCGAGGTGGCGACCTCGCCGGCGGTGGTCCACGGACGCTGCTCGGCGGCGACCGCGTTCACCGCGCGCTCGGACACGATCGCGATCGGCCGCCCGTCACCGTCGATCACCACGACCGCGCCGGCCTGCTGCTGCGTCGCCATCCGGACGGCCTCGGAGACCGGTGTCGACGCGTGTACGGCGATCGCCCGGCGGGCCAGGCTGCGCACCTGCAGGGCCGGCAGCCGGCGTCGTACCTTGGCCTGGATCAGCGCCCGGGTCGACCCGGCCCACAGGAACCAGCTGATCGCGAACGCGATCACGAAGTCGAAGATGCTCGGCGTGCGGTCCCAGACCGACTCCAGCACGACCGGCGCGGCGAGCACGCAGAGGGCGAGGATCCGGCCCGCCCAACCGGCCGCGATGGTGCCGGTGTGCGGGTTGCCGGTCAGCTTCCAGACCAGCGCCCGCAGCACCCAGCCGCCGTCCAGCGGGAGCCCGGGCAGCAGGTTCGTCACCCCGACGATCAGGTTCGCCACCGCCAGCTCGAACAGCGCCACGTCCGCGACGCCGTCACCGATCCCGCGGGTGCCGGCCAGCGCCAGACCGCCGACCGCGAGCGAGGCGAGCGGACCGACCACCGAGATCGCGAACTCCTCGAACGGGGTCTTTCGCTCCCCTTCGATGTGTGTGCCGGCCGCGAAGAAGCCGAGGTTGATCTCGTGCACCGGGATCTTGAACCGCTGCGCGACCAGCGCGTGCGCCAGCTCGTGCACCAGGATCGACAGCGTGAACGCGACCACGAACGCGAACGCCGCCATGTAGCGCCAGCTGCCCAGGAACGGGAACTGCCGGCCGATCAGCGACGAGAACCCGACCGCGAGCAGAACCGCCACCGGCAGCCAGGTGACCTGCATGGTGAGGTCGATCCCGCGGATCCGGCCCAGCACCCAGGTCCCCGGCGGCCGCCGTACCGGCGGGCCCGACCGAGCCGACGGCTCACGGTGCTCAGACACACACCCACGCTACTGTCCGGCAGCCCCCAGGTGTGAACACGGTCGCCCACCCGCCCCCGCACATCAGACTGGGACGGTGAGGGTGGCGGTGTAGCCGGAGGTGGTGGAGCCGGTCACGGTTGCCAGCTGGCGGACGCCGCCGTCGTCGCCGAAGACGTTGTCGGACTCGAGCGAGGTACGGGACAGGTTCCGGGTGCTGCCGTCGTAGCCGTCGGTGCCGTACACGGCCGCGGACGCGTCCTCGGGCAGCGCGAGCTGCGAGGTCGCGCTGATCTGGCCGGCGGCGGTCGCGTCGTTCAGGCTGGCGTACACCTCGAAGTGGATGTGCGGCCAGCGGCCCGAGTACGCCGCGGGGTAGATCGTGGTGAAGGTGACCTTGCCGTTCGCGTCGGCGGCCTGGACGCCGCGCAGGTAGTTCTCCTCGGTGACGCCGTCGGAGTACAGCGAGTACCGGCCCTGCGCGTCGCAGTGCCACAGGTACACCGCCGCGCCGGGCAGCGCCGCGCCGGTGGTGTTCTCGGTGACGGTGAGCTCGACGGTCAGCGGTACGCCCTCGGCGACACCCGAGGAGGAGCCGAAGCTGCTGCGGATGTCCTGCCGGACGATGCCGGACTGGGTGAGCACGTTCGGGCCGTTCGAGCCGTCACCCGGGTACGGACCACCGGTCTCCTCCGGGATCTCCTCGGTGCTGGTGCCGGTCGTCGTACTCGAGGACGCGCTCGGGGACGCAGTGGAGGACGCACTCGGGGACGGGCTGGCGGACGGGCTCGACGACCCGGACGGCGTCTCGTCGGAGGAGCAGCCGACCAGCGCGGCCAGGCCGGCGCCGGCGAACAGGCCGAGCACCCGGCGGCGGGCCAGCAGGGTCTCCAGGTCGTAGACGAGCCCGCGGTCGTGCTCGTCGGGTGGGGTGGCCATCGTGGTCCTCCATCGGTCGCTACGTCGTTGTCTCCAAGCTGTCTCCAATGGTGTTCGTGGCTTCTGCACGGCTGCCGCGAGGTTGCTGTGAGCCCGCTGTGAATTCCACCTGCGTGGGCGCGGGGGCGTGCCGCTGTCGGCGCACTGACCTAGCGTTGCGGTCATGAGCACAGCTCCCGTCGACCGGCACGCGGACCTGCACGGCGCCCACCCGTCGGGTGCGCTGTCGCCGTCGCGCGCGGCCGACTTCATGAGCTGCCCGCTGAAGTACCGGTTCCGGGTCGTCGACCGGCTGCCGGAGAAGCCGTCGCCGGCGGCCGCCCGCGGCACCGTGGTGCATGCCGTGCTGGAGCGGCTCTTCGACCTGCCCGCGGGCCAGCGCACACTCGAGCGGGCCGCGGAGCTGGTCGAGCCGCAGTGGCAGCGGCTGCTCGAGGCCGAGCCGCAGCTGGCCGAGATGTTCGCCGAGGACAGCAGCGGCGACGAGCTCGCGGGCTGGCTCGCGGAGGCGCACGAGCTGCTACGGCGGTACTTCCTGCTCGAGGATCCGAACGCACTGGAGCCCGCCGAGCGGGAGCTGTACGTCGAGGCCGAGCTGGACTCCGGGTTGCAGCTGCGCGGGTACGTCGACCGGCTCGACGTGGCGGCGTCCGGCGAGATCCGGGTGGTCGACTACAAGACCGGCCGGTCGCCGTCGGAGTTCTTCGAGGCGAAGGCGCTGTTCCAGATGAAGTTCTACGCGCTCGTGCTGTGGCGGCTGCGCGGCGTGGTGCCGGCCATGCTGCAGCTGGTGTACCTCGGCAACGGCGAGATCGTGCGGTATGTGCCTGACGAGCGGGACCTGATCGCGTGCGAGCGCAAGGTGTCGGCGCTGTGGCAGGCGATCACCCGGGCACTGGAGTCCGGCGACTGGCGGCCGAGTCCCGGCCCGCTCTGCGACTGGTGCGACCACAAGGCGATCTGCCCGGCCTGGGGCGGCACTCCCCCGCCGCTGCCGGTCCGCTCGGTCGAGGAGGTCGCCGAGGCGTCCACCGAGGTCGACCTGGTCAGTGTCGACGGCTAGCGCGCGCCTCCGGAGCCGGCGGTGTCAGGATGTCGATCGCGAGGACCTCTGTTCGACGCGTTGGTGAGGCAGCCGTCCGGCCGCCGCAGGCCCACGAGGAGGTTGCACGATGTCTTTCCAGGCGTACCTCGACAACATCGAGGACAAGACCGGCCTGACCCCGCGGCAGTTCATCGACCTCGCCCGGGAGCGCGGGTTCGACCGTCCGGGCGTCAAGACCGGCGTGATCGTCGACTGGCTGAAGCAGGACTACGACCTCGGCCGCGGTCACGCGATGGCCCTGGTCCACGTCATCAAGAACGGACCCGGGATCGGGACCAAGCACGTCGGCACCACCGGCGTGCATCGCGACGACTCCGACACGCTCTGGCTCGACGGCAAAGCCACCAAACCCGCCGGCTGACACCTCGGCGGGGCCGGGCATCTCCTGTGTGTTCGCGAATCGCCAGGCGAGAGCGCTCCCCCATGGCGATTCGCGAACACACACGAGGTGTGTCAGGTCGTGAACAGCGGCTCCACCCGGCCGAGCAGGGCCGGCTTGCGGCGTAGCGCGTCCAGCAGCAGCTTGTCCGCCACGTCGGCGAGGACCTGCTCGACGGCGGCCAGCTCTGCCGGAGTGAGCCGGGGCTGGCGCCGGCCGAGCCGGGCGAGCTCGAGCTCGATCACCTGGTCGCAGCGCGAGGTCATCTCGGTGACCAGGTCAGTGGTCGTCATCGTGTCCTCCTCGAAGGCAGTACGGCGCCGGGGCCCGGCTGGTTCGGTTTACTCGGGTTCGTTCTCGTGGTCGCCGATCCGGAACGAGTCGTGCACGCCCAGGTACCCCAGATGCGTGACCAGGCCCTGCGCGGCGTGCGGCAGGTTGTGGCAGTGGTCCATCCATACGCCGGGGTTGTCGGCGACGAACGCGACCTCGTAGGTCTCGTCGTTGCCGACCTCGAGCGAGTCGGTCCACCACGGGCTGCCGGTGGCGGCGACGCCGTTGCGGCTGAGCACCAGTGCGTGGTGGCCGTGCAGGTGCATCGGGTGCGCCTGGCCGCTGCCGTTCTCGATCCGCATCCGGACCACGTCACCCTCGGCGACCATGAACATCGGCACGTCGGGGAACTGCTTGCCGTTGATCGTCCACCACAGTCCCGGCCGGCCGTCGAGGAACCCGGGCCGGCGGCCGATCCGGTACTCGAAGCTCCGGTCGGCGTGCTCCGGGTCGAAGCCGGCGGCGGACTTGGCCGCGCCGTACGTGAGGAGGTCCACGTCGTCGGTGCCGAGCGCGCCGTCCGGGCCCCGCGCACCAGGCGGCCCGATCAGCAGCGACGTGGCGGCACTACCGGCATCCAGCCGGAGCGCCGAGCCGTCCGATGGCACCGTCGCCTCCAGGTCCACCCGGCCGCCCGCGGGCAGCTTGTAGCCGGAGCCGTTCACCGGCGTCGGGCCGTTCACGTCCCGCCCGTCGACCGCCACCACCGTGTACGGCGCGCCGACCAGCCCGGTGCGCAGGATCCCGTTGTCGGTGTTCAGCACCCGGACCCGGACCCGGGTTCCCGCCGGGACGTCGACCGCGTGCTGCCCGGTGCGGCCGTCGATCGTACGGCGCTCGTCGTAGGTGTGCACCAGTGCGACGACCTCCCGGCCGGCTGGACCGGATCGCGGGGGTTCGATCACGATCGGGCCGAGGAGGCCGTCGCGGACCTGCTCGTGCGAGATCTGGTGCGAGTGGTACCAGTACGTGCCGGCCCGCTTCGCGACGAAGCGGTACACGTGCCGGCCGCCGACCGGTACCGCGTTCTGGGTCACGCCGGCGACACCGTCCTCCGCGTTCGGTACGTCGATGCCGTGCCAGTGCAGCGTCGTACCGCCCTCGACGGACTCGTTCACCAGCGTCACCTGGACCAGGTCGCCCTGCCGGGCGCGGATCAGTGGACCCGGCGAGGTGCCGTTCAGCGTGTAGCCGTCGACCTGTTCACCACTGGCCAGCCTGACCGGCTGTTTGCGAGCGACCAGCGTGACCGCGACGGCCGGGGTGCCGTCGCGGGGTCCGCTGAGGTCGGCGACGGCGGTGCCATCGGCGCCGTGGTGGTGCCCCTCCGCACCACCCGGCCCGGTGCCGTCCCCGTGGCCGACCGAGGACGGGCCGCCGCCGTAGTCGGCGTACCCCATCTCCATCGGCGCGTAGGAGTCCGGAACCAGGCTGCCGGTCCAGAACCACGCCAGCGGTGCGAGCACCGCCAGCGCAACGCCGGTACCGATCAGCGCCCGCCGTCGCCGCACCTCACGCTCCCGCGGGTGTTCCGGCGGGTGCGGCCGCGTCGGCCTTCGTGCTCGCGGGCTCGCCCGCCGCCCGGCGTGCCGCCGTACTGGCGATGGCGGCGATCGCGAGCGCGTTGAGGCCGTGCAGAGTGCCGAGCAGCGGTACGCCGAACGACACGGTGGCCAGCACGAATTGCACCACAACCAGACCGACCAGTACCGCGGCGAGTGTCCGGCCGCGCTCCACCTTGGTGAAGAACGAGATGATCAGGAGCAGCAGGACCACCAGTCCGATCGCGATGCCGACGATCCCGTGCAGGTCGAGCCCTGTGTTGCTGTACGCCCCGTCCACGGCGACGCCGTCCTCGGCATCATGCGCGGTGCCGAACGCGCCGTACGCGATCAGCGCGACCTGGAGACCGACTCCGGCCATCACCAGCGTCGCCAGCACCCGATACGCGGCCCTCATCTGCGTGCCTCCCTCGAGCTCTTCATCGCTCTCCCTCGTTCCGTCCGATCCGGCTGACCTGACAGCTCGATCGTCGCGGTCGCGGACCGGTGCGCGCGTCGCCCCGGTGGCGTCAGTCCGGGTACCACGCCGGGCGCAGCGGCTGTGCCCGGCGTACGACCACTGGCGTACGCCGGCCGCGAACCGCTGCCCGGTTACCGTGTCCGGCATGACGACGACGGTGGGGACGGTTGCCGCGGTGCGGACCGAGGGGATCACCAAGACCTACGGCACCGGCGAGACGCGGATCGACGCCCTGGCTGACCTCACGGCGCACTTCGAGCGCGGCCGCTACACCGCGATCATGGGGCCGTCCGGCTCCGGCAAGTCGACGCTGCTGCACTGCCTGGCCGGGCTGGACCGGCCGACCGCCGGGACCGTGTTCCTCGGCGACGTCGACCTGACCCGGCTCGGGGACAAGGCGCTGACCCGGTTGCGCCGGGACCGGGTCGGGTTCGTGTTCCAGGCGTTCAACCTGGTGCCGACGCTGACCACGCTGGAGAACATCACGCTCCCGGTCAGCCTGGCCGGCCGCAAGCCGGATCAGGTCTGGCTGGACACCGTGATCGACACGATCGGCCTGCGCGACCGGCTGCAGCACAGGCCGGCCGAGCTGTCCGGCGGACAGCAGCAGCGGGTCGCCTGTGCCCGCGCGCTGGCGTCGCGGCCCGACGTGGTCTTCGCCGACGAGCCGACCGGGAACCTGGACTCGCGGTCGTCGGCCGACGTGCTCGGGTTCCTGCACCGCTCGGTGCGCGACTTCGGCCAGACCGTGGTGATGGTGACGCACGACCCGGCCGCGGCGTCGTACGCCGACCGGGTGCTGTTCCTCGCCGACGGCCGGCTGCGCGCGGAGCTGGTCGACCCGACGGCGGACAGCGTGCTGGAGATCGTGAAGACGCTCGACCGCCCGGCGGCGAGCTGAGGTGCTCAGGCTCGGGCTGCGCAACGTCCTCGCGCACCGGCTGCGGTTCGTACTGTGCACGGTCGCGGTGCTGCTCGGGGTGGCGTTCGTGGCCGGCTCGATGGTGTTCACCGACAGCCTCGCGTCCAGCCTGCGCCGGACCATGGCGTCCACGGTCGCCGACCTCACGGTGACACCGGCGTCCGCGCTGGAGAGCGCCGGCGACAGCCTCGGCAACTCCGACGCGCGGCCGCCGCTGCTCGACAACCCGGCCGTCGAGCGGGTCTCGGAGGTGCAGGGCGTGCAGCTCGCCGACGCCCAGCTCGCGGTCGGCGGCGTCCACCTGGTCGGCAAGGACGGCACGGCGTACGACCCGGGACGGCCGATGTTCGGCGCCGGCTGGGCGCACGAGCAGCGGACCGCGACGTTCACGCTGCTGGAGGGCACCACGCCGTGGGGCCGCGGCGAGCTCAGCCTGGACCGGAACACGGCGCGGCGGGCGGGGTACCAGCTGGGCGACGAGGTCCGGCTGGTGACCGCTACCGGGACGGTCCAGGCCCGGCTGGTCGCGCTGACGACGACCGCGACCACCGGACCGGCAGCCGGTTCGCCGCTCGTCGCGTTCGACCCGGCGACCGCGCAGCTGCACCTGCTCGGCGAGTCCGGCTGGACCTCGGTCGCTCTGGTGGCCGGCAACGGGGTGGACGCGTCCGAGCTGCGGGACCGGGTACAGGCCGCGGGCGGCGACGACCTGCGGGTGCAGACCGCACAAGAGGTGGTGCGGCAGGCCGAGGATGCGGTGGACAGCGCGTTCGGTGCGGCGGGCACCGCGCTCGGCCTGTTCGCCGGGCTGGCGCTGTTCGTCGGCGCGTTCCTGATCTTCAACACGTTCGCGGTGACCGTCACCCAGCGCGTCCGCGAGCTCGGCCTGCTGCGCGCGGTCGGCGCGTCCAGGTCGCAGGTCACCCGGTCGGTGCTGGCCGAGGCACTTGTGATCGGTGCCGTCGGGTCGACGGGCGGGCTGCTGATCGGGATCGGCCTGGTGATCGTGCTCCGGGCCGCCCTGGACGCGTCCGGCGTCGATCTACCCGACGGCGGCGTGCAGGTGACGGCAGGGACGGTGATCTGGTGCTACCTGCTCGGCATCGGGATCACCATCGTCTCGGCGTACCTGCCCGCGCGCCGGGCCGGCAGGCTGGCACCGGTCGAGGCGCTGCGCGACGACGTCAGCCCGGGCCAGCGGTCGCTGTGGCTCCGGCTGGCGACCGGTGGTGTGGCGCTGGCCGCGGGGTTCGGCGGGTACTACGCCGGCCGCCAGAGCCCGGGCCTGCCCGGTGCGGTCATCCTCGGGCTGTCCGGCGCGATCGCGCTGGTCGGCACCATGCTGGTCTGCCCGCTGGTCGCCCGTTACGCGGTTCTCGCGCTGACCGGTCCGGCCCGCCGCCGCCCGACCGTGCTGCTCGGCGCGAAGAACGCCGAGCGCAACCCGCGTCGTACCTCGGCGACGGCGGCCGCACTGATGATCGCGCTCGCGGTGATCGGCGGACTGGCCGTGCTGGCGAGCTCGGCGAAGGCGTCGATCGACAAGGACATCGCGGAGGCGTTCGGCACCGCGGACCTAGTGGTCACCGGCACCGACGGTCAGCCGTTCGCCGGATCCGTCGCCGAGGCCGTCCGCGCGGTCGACGGGGTCGCGTCGATCGGGCGTCAGCGGTCGATGGGGGTCGAGGTGGCCGACCACCGGCTGAGCGCGATCGGCGTGGACCCCGAGGTACTGCGCGGGCCGATCGTCACCGAGGTGGAGCAGGGGTCGCTGGACCGGCTGGACACCGGCGCCGCGGCGCTGCCGAGCAACATCGCCCGGACCCTGGACGTGTCGCTGGACGACACGGTCTCGGTACTCACCCGGTCCGGCACGCACCGGCTCGAGGTCGGCGCCGTACTGGGCTCGAACCGGCAGCTGGACGCGATCGTCACCTCGGTCGACACATTCACCCGGATCGGCGGCGGTAGCACCGACTCGACCGTGTACGTCGTGCTGCGCGACGGTGTCGACCCCGGCCAGGCCGGGCGGCAGCTGGCCGCGGCGGTCGCCGGCAACCCGCTGGTGCAGGTCCGGAACCAGGCCGAGTACGCCGAGTCGCAGCGCGGGCCGGTAGACATGCTGGCCGGTGCGGTCTACCTGCTGCTCGCTCTCGCCGTGCTGATCGCGGTCCTCGGCATCGTGAACACGCTGCTGCTCAGCGTCATCGAACGCACGCGGGAGATCGGCCTGCTGCGCGCGATCGGGATGGAACGCCCTCAGGTCCGCGAGATGGTCCGGGTGGAGTCGATCGCGATCGCGCTGCTGGGCGCGGTCCTCGGTCTGCTGATCGGCGTGGTGTTCGCCGCCGCGATCCAGGACGTGATGCGCGACGACGGCATCGCCGTACTGGACATCCCCGTCCTCCAGCTCATGATCACGGTCCTCGCCGCCGCCCTCGTCGGCGTACTCGCCGCCGTCTGGCCCGCCCGCCGAGCCGCCCGCCTCGACATCCTCACCGCCATCACCACCGAGTAACTTCCGTTCATCGGGCCCTTGTGACCCGGCGTGTCGCCGTTCGTCGGGCCTTTGTGACCACGGCGTGTTGCCGTTCGTCAGGCCCTGTGACCACGAGTGCGCGGCGGTCACAAGGGACCGATGAGTGACGACACGCCGGGTCACAAGGGCCCGATGAACGGGTTTTGGCGGTGCTCAGGGGGGCGGGCGCCGGTAGCCTTCGGATGTGCCGGGCAGCGTGCAGTCGATCGAGCGAGCCGCCGCGGTGCTGCGGCTGCTGGCGACCGCGTCGGACGGACTCGGGGTGGTTGATCTCGGCAACTCGCTCGGGCTGCCGAAGGGCACCGTGCACGGGATCCTGCGGACGTTGCACCAGGTCGGGTTCATCGAGCAGGACGAGGCGACCGCGCGGTACCACCTGAGCGATGCGCTGGCGCATCTCGGTGACAGCTACCTGGATCTGAACGAGCTGCGCAGCCGGGCGATCAACTGGGCCGACTCACTGGCCGCGCGCAGCGGTGAGGTGGTCCGGGTCGGCCGGCTGGTGTCCGGCAAGCTGGTCGTCGTCCATCACGTCTTCCGGCCGGACGACAGCGAGCAGGACCTGGACGTCGGCAGCACGTTGCCGGCCCACGCCTGCGCACTCGGCAAGGCGGTGCTCGCGTACGACACCGGCGGCACGGCCCGACCCAGGCGCGGGAAGCTGGAGGCGTACACGACCCGGACCGTGGTGGACCCGGCCGAGCTGGCCGAGCAGCTCGCCGCGATCCGGTCCGCCGGGTGGGCGAGCGAGTTCGAGGAGCACGTGGTGGAGCAGGCCGGGATCGCGGCGCCGATCCGCGGGCTCGGCGGGCTGGTCGTCGGCGCGGTCGGGCTGACCGGTCCGGTACCGCGGATCTGCAACAGCAAGGGCCGGTTCCGGCCCGATCTGGTGTCGATGGTGCGGGCGTGCGCCGAGGAGATCGGCCACGACGTCCAGGAACCGCGGTGACCGGCCATGGTTGAGAACCACACCCAGTACGTCGTCGCGGTGGACCAGGGCACCACGTCCACCCGCTGCATCCTGTTCGACCGGCGCGGCCGGCTGGTCTCGGTGGCGCAGCGCGAGCACCGGCCGTACTTCCCGCGGCCGGGCTGGGTCGAGCACGACGCGGCCGAGATCTGGCGCAACGTCACCCGGGTGGTACCCGCGGCGCTGCAGAAGGCCGGCGCGTCGCCGAGCCAGATCGCGGCGATCGGGATCACCAACCAGCGCGAGACCAGCATCGTGTGGGACCGGCGCACCGGCGAGCCGGTGGGGCACGCGGTGACCTGGCAGGACACCCGGACCGACCGGCTGATCACCGAGATCGCCGGGGACGCCGGGGTGGACCGGTTCGTCGACCGCTGCGGCCTGCCGCTGACCACGTACTTCTCCGCGCCGCGGCTGCGCTGGATGCTCGACCACACCCCCGGGCTGCGGGCACGCGCGGAGGCCGGTGAGGTGCTGTTCGGCACGATGGAGAGCTGGCTGATCTGGAACTTCACCCGCGGCCAGCTGCACGCCACCGACGTCACCAACGCCAGCCGCACGATGCTGATGAACATCGAGACGCTGGACTGGGACGACACGCTGCTGGCCGCGTTCGACGTACCGCGGGCGATGCTGCCGGAGATCCGGCCGTCGTCGGGGGTCTTCGCGACCGCGACCGAGGTGCTGCCGGGAGTCCGGATCGGTGCGGCGCTGGGCGACCAGCAGGCCGCACTGTTCGGCCAGACCTGCTTCTCCCCCGGCGAGGCGAAGTGCACCTACGGCACCGGCAGCTTCCTGCTGCTGCACACCGGTAAGGAGATCGTCCGGTCCACGCACGGCATGCTCACCACGGTCGCGTACCAGATCGGCGACGACCCCGCGGCGTACGCGCTGGAGGGCTCGATGGCCGTCACCGGCTCGCTGGTGCAGTGGTTCCGCGACGGGCTCGGGCTGATCCACACCGCGGCCGAGATCGAGACCCTGGCCCGGACCGTCGACGACAACGGCGGGGCGTACATCGTGCCGGCGTTCTCCGGCCTGTTCGCGCCGCACTGGCGCAGCGAGGCACGTGGCGTGATCGCCGGGCTCACGTCGTACATCACCAAGGGGCACCTGGCCCGCGCGGTGCTGGAGGCGACCGCGTTCCAGACCCTCGAGGTGGTCGACGCGATGAACCTGGACTCCGGCATCGCGCTCAAGGCGCTCAAGGTGGATGGCGGGATGACCGCGAACAACCTGCTGATGCAGTTCCTCGCGGACCTGCTCGACGTCCCGGTGGTGCGGCCGATGGTGACCGAGACGGTGTCGCTCGGCGGCGCGTACGCCGCGGGCCTGGCGGTCGGGTACTGGCCGGACCTTGAGGGCCTGCGCAGCAACTGGCACCGGGCCGGGCAGTGGCTTCCGCACATGGATGCCACCACCCGGTCCCGGGAGTACGCCAACTGGCAGGCCGCGGTCCAGCGCACCTTCAACTGGATCCGGCCGGACTGACGGCTGCCGGCCGATCTCCGATCGGTTGAGCGTTTCCTGCAGGCCTTAGGCGCCGGGGACGACCTCCGGCGCCTCCAGCCGGGCCCGGTCGGCGGACTCGTCGTCGGGCTGGTCCTGGGAGATACGTTCCGACTGCACCCGGCGCCGGTAGACCGCCACCTCGCGCTCGATCTGCTCCTCGTTCCAGCCCAGCACCGGTGCCATCAGCCGCGCCGCGGCCTCCGCGGCCTCCACCCCGCGGTCCCACGCCTCGATCGAGATCCGGGTCCGCCGGGCCAGCACGTCGTCCAGGTGCCGTGCCCCCTCGGCCGTCACGGCGTAGACCACCTCGACCTGCAGGTAGTCCTGGGTGCCCGCCAGCGGCTCGCCCAGCGCCGGGTCCTTCTCGATCAGCTCGAGGACCTCGGTGACCATCGCGCCGTACCGGTTCAGCAGATGTTCGATCCGGGCCACATGCAGGCCGGACCGCTGCGCGATCAGCTGGCGCTGGTTCCACAGCGCGTGGTAACCCTCGCCGCCGACCAGCGGGATGTTCTTGGTGACCGAGCGGGGAACCCGGCCGTCCAGAGCGTTCGCCGCCGCGTCGATCGCATCCTTGGCCATCACCCGGTACGTCGTGTACTTGCCGCCGGCAACGACCACCAGGCCCGGCACGGTGTGCGCCACCACGTGCTCGCGGGACAGCTTCGAGGTACTCTCGGACTCGCCGGCCAGCAGCGGACGCAGCCCGGCGTACACGCCCTCGACGTCCTCGCGGGTCAGCGGCGTGGTGAGCACCGCGTTGACGTGGTCGAGCAGGTACTCGATGTCCGCGCTGGTCGCGGCCGGGTGTGCCTTGTCCAGGTTCCAGTCGGTGTCGGTGGTGCCGATGATCCAGTGCCGGCCCCACGGGATCACGAACAGTACCGACTTCTCCGTGCGCAGGATCATCCCGGTGCTGGACTGGATCCGGTCCTTCGGCACCACCAGGTGGATGCCCTTCGACGCCCGGACGTGGAACTGGCCGCGCTCCCCCACCATCGCCTGGGTGTCGTCGGTCCAGACCCCGGTCGCGTTCACGACCTGCTTGGCCCGCACCTCGAACTCGTCGCCGGTCTCCAGGTCCTTCGCCCGCACCCCGGTGACCCGCTCGCCCTGGCGCAGGAACCCGGTCACCTTGACCCGGGACGCCACCAGGGCCCCGTACGACGCGGCGGTGCGGGCCAGCTCCATCGTGTAGCGGGCGTCGTCGACCTGCGCGTCGTAGTACTGCAGCGCCCCGACGAGCGCCGACTTCTTCAGCGACGGCACCTTGCGCAGCGCGCCGCGCCGGGTGAGGTGCCGGTGCCGGGGCATTCCGGCACCCATCCCGGACGTGGCCATCGCGTCGTACAGCAGGACTCCGGCGCCGGCATAGAACCGTTCCCACCCGCGGTGCTGCAGCGGGTAGAGGAACGGCACCGGCTTGACCAGGTGCGGTGCCAGGCGTTGCAGCAGCAGACCGCGCTCATGCAACGCCTCGTGCACCAGCCGGAAGTCCAGCATCTCCAGGTAGCGCAGCCCGCCGTGCACCAGCTTGCTGGACCGGCTCGACGTTCCGCTGGCGAAGTCGCGTGCCTCGAGCAGACCGGTGGTCAGGCCGCGGGTCACCGCGTCCAGTGCCGAGCCGGAACCGACCACGCCGCCGCCGACCACCAGCACGTCCAGCTCAGGACCGCTCTCCAGCCGTTCGATGGCCGCGGCCCGGTTCTCCGGTGACAGCGCTACCGTCACAGTGACCTCCTAGTCGAGGAGCTCTACTCCACATCAACCCAGTCCAGCGTGCGCTGGACCGCCTTCTGCCAGCCGGCGTACCCCTTCTCGCGCTGCTCGTCGCTCCACTGCGGCTCCCAGCGCTTGTCCTCGTTCCAGTTCTGCTTCATGTCCTCGGTCGAGTTCCAGAACCCGACCGCGAGCCCCGCGGCGTACGCCGCACCGAGCGCGGTGGTCTCCGCGACGACCGGCTTGCTCACCGGTACGCCGAGGGTGTCGGCCTGCATCTGCATGCACAGGTCGTTCGCGGTCACGCCGCCGTCCACCTTCAGTACGTCGAGTTTGACGCCGGAGTCCTTCTCCATCGCGTCGGCCACGTCCTTGCTCTGGTAACAGATCGCTTCCAGCGTCGCACGTGCCAGGTGAGCGTTGGTGTTGAACCTCGAAAGCCCGACGATCGCGCCGCGCGCGTCGGACCGCCAGTACGGCGCGAACAGCCCGGAGAACGCCGGCACGAAGTAGATGCCACCGTTGTCCTCGACCTGCCGGGCCAGCGTCTCGACCTCGGCGGCGCCGGAGATGATGCCGAGCTGGTCGCGCAGCCACTGGACGGCCGAACCGGTGACGGCCATCGAGCCCTCCAGGGCGTAGACCGCGTCCGCGTCGCCGAGCTTGTAGCACACCGTGGTCAGCAGTCCCGACTTGGACCGGACGACCTCGGTGCCGGTGTTGAGCAGCAGGAAGTTGCCGGTGCCATAGGTGTTCTTCGCCTCGCCGGGCGAGAAGCAGACCTGGCCGACGGTCGCGGCCTGCTGGTCGCCGAGGTCGCCGGTCAGCGCCACCTCGCCGCCCAGTGGCCCGTTCGCCCGGGTCACGCCGTACTTGTTCGGGTCCGACGAGGGCCGGATCTCGGGCAGCATCTGCCGCGGGATGTTGAAGAACCCGAGCAGCTCGTCGTCCCAGTCCAGCGTCTCCAGGTTCATCAGCATGGTCCGGCTGGCATTGGTGACGTCGGTGATGTGGACCCCGCCGTCCGCGCCGCCCGTCAGGTTCCACAGCACCCAGGTGTCGGTGTTGCCGAACACGGCCTCACCGTTCTCGGCGGCTTGCCGTACGCCGTCGACGTTCTCGAGGATCCACTGGATCTTCCCGCCCGAGAAGTACGTCGCCGGCGGCAGGCCGGCCTTCTGCCGGATCACGTCGCCCTTGCCCTCACGCTCCAGCGCGGAGGCGATCCGATCGGTGCGGGTGTCCTGCCACACGATCGCGTTGTAGTACGGCCGGCCGGTCTTGGGGTTCCACACCACCGTGGTCTCGCGCTGGTTGGTGATGCCCAGCGCGGCCAGGTCGGAGGCCTGCAGCCCCTTGGAGTTCAGCGCGGTCTGGACCACCGAGCCGGTGCGCTCCCAGATCTCCACCGGATTGTGCTCGACCCAGCCCGCCTGCGGCAGGATCTGCTCGTGCTCCAGCTGGTGGATGGCCACCTCGTTGCCGGAGTGGTCGAAGATCATGAATCTCGTGCTGGTCGTGCCCTGGTCGACAGCGCCGACGAAATCAGCCATGGGCTGCTCCCCTTCTTGTGTAGGTAACGGTCAAGCCTTGGCGGTGTCCTCGTCCTCGGGCAGCCGGCCGGGTTCTTCGTCCGCGTCGGAGACTGGCAGGAAGCGCCCGATCAGCAGGTCGTACAGGAACGCGCCGATCAGGCCACCGATCAGCGGTCCTACGATCGGCACCCAGAAATAGGGATCGCCGTACTGGTCCTTGAACGCCTGGCCGCCATAACCGGTCAGCGACGAGGCCACCCGCGGGCCGAAGTCACGGGCCGGGTTGATCGCATAACCGGCGAGCGTGCCCCACGCCATACCGATGCCGACGACCAGCAGGCCGATGATGAGCGGCGCGAGGTTCATACCCGGCGAGGTGTTGCGCAGGTCCACGATCGCGAGGATGACGAACAGCAGGATCGCGGTACCGATGATCTGGTCCAGGAAGCCGCCCCACATCCCGACACCGAGGTCCGGGTTGCCGTTGCCGGGCAGCGTCGAGAAGACGCCCTGGCTGTTGATGCCGAGGTCCGGGTCGACCTTCGTCAGGCCCTTGTCGTAGTTCCAGCGCACGAGCATCGCCGCGACGAAGGCGCCGAGGAACTGCGCCGCGACGTAGGGCAGGACCTTGCGCCAGGCGAACCCGCGGAAGACCGCCATCGCCAGCGTGACGGCTGGGTTGATGTGCGCACCGCTCATCCGGCCGGCGACGTAGACGCCCATCGTGACGCCGATGCCCCAGGCCCAGGTGATCGAGTCGTGGTCGCCGAGCCCGCCGTCGTACAGGCCGCCGCCGACCACCACCTGGGCGACCACGCCGACGCCGAACAGGATCAGGATCATCGTGCCCGCGAACTCGGCCGCCATCTCCCCGAGCAGCGTCCTGGGTTTGACTTCCTCACGTGTAGCCATACTGATCGCTCCCCTCTCCGAACGTCACCGAACACGGTGCTCGGAATCTAGGAGTGATCACCGGGAGGAGCAATGGACCGCGTTCGACATTGTCGAACCCCGATCCGCCGCGCCGGGATCCGGACGCCGGTGCCGACGGTGCGGAGGCGAGCGGGCACCGGCCGCGACGTGTGGCCGGTCCGGATGTCGGTGCCGGCTGACACTATGAGCCGCATGATTGACCTCCCGGAGGTGCCGTTCGCGTCCCAGTCCGACTTCGCCGCGTGGCTCGCCGAGCACGACGAGAGCTCGCCCGGTGTCTGGATCAAGCTGGCGAAGAAGGGCAGCGGCATCGCCAGCGTCACGTACGCCGAGGCGCTCGACGTGGCGCTGTGCCACGGCTGGATCGACGGCCAGACCCGCTCGATCGACGACACCTGGTACCTGCAGAAGTTCACCCCGCGGACCGCACGCAGCAAATGGTCGAAGCGGAACGTCGGCAAGATCGCCGAGCTCACCGCCGCCGGGCGGATGCGGCCACGCGGGATCGCCGAGGTGCAGCGGGCCAAGGCCGACGGGCGCTGGGATGCCGCGTACGACAGCCCGGCGAACGCGACCGTCCCGGACGACCTGCAGGCCGCGCTGGACGCCAACCCGGCCGCGCTGACGATGTTCGGCACGCTCTCGTCACGGAACCGGTTCGCCATCCTGCTCCGGATCTCCGACGCCAAGAAGCCCGAGACCCGAGCCCGCCGGATCGACAAGTTCGTGCAGATGCTCGCCGACGGCCAGACGATCTACTGACGGCGGCGAGCAGCGACTTCGCCCGCGCGTGGCTACTCCGCGTCGACCGGCCTGTCCTGCACCGTGACCGGTACGGCGCTGTCGGCCGGCTTGTTCTCCGGGAAGTGGCACGCGACCCGCTGGCCCGGCGCCAGCTCGAGCAGCGGCGGCTCGGTCTGCCGGCAGATCTCCTGCGCCTTCCAGCAGCGGGTGTGGAACCGGCACGCCGGTGGCGGGTTGATCGGGCTCGGCACGTCGCCGGTCAGCCGGATCCGCTCCCGCTTGGTCCTCCGCTTGGTGTCCGGGATCGGCACCGCGGACAGCAGCGCCACCGTGTACGGGTGCATCGGCCGCTCGTAGATGTGGACCCGGTCGCCGATCTCGACGATCTTGCCCAGGTACATCACCGCGACCCGGTCCGACACGTGCCGCACCACCGACAGGTCGTGCGCGATCATCACGTACGTCAGGTCGAACTCGTCCTGCAGGTCCTCAAGCAGGTTCACCACCTGCGCCTGGATCGACACGTCCAGCGCGGACACCGGCTCGTCCGCGACGATCAGCTTCGGCCGCAGCGCGAGGGTCCGCGCGATCCCGATCCGCTGCCGCTGACCGCCGGAGAACTCGTGCGGGTACCGGTTGTAGTGCTCCGGGCTGAGACCGACCAGCTCGAGCAGCGCCTGGACGGCCTTCTTGGTGCCACCCTTGGTCTTGACGTTCTGCAGCCGGTACGGGGCGCCGACGATCTTGCCGACGGTGTGCCGCGGGTTCAGCGACGAGTAGGGGTCCTGGAAGATCATCTGCACGTCGCGCCGTAGCGGCCGCATCCGGCCCTCGGACATGTGCGTGATGTCGTGGCCCTCGAAGATGATCTCGCCGGCGGTCGGCTCCTCCAGCCGCGTGAGCAGCCGTCCGGTGGTGGTCTTGCCGCAGCCGGACTCGCCGACCAGCGACAGCGTTTCGCCCTTGCGGACCATGAAGTCGAGCCCGTCGACGGCCTGGACGGCGCCGACCTGCCGCTGCAGCAGGCCACGACGGATCGCGAAGTGCTTCACCAGGCCGGTGACCTTGAGCAGTTCCTCGCCCTCGCGGATCTCCGGGGTTTCCGGTGCGGGATCGATGGTGGTCAAAGGGTCCTCACAGCTTCGGCTTGATCTCGTCGGTCCAGATCTGCTCCCGCTTCGCGGGCGGCAGGTGGCACGCGACCTTGTGGCCACTGCCGACATCGAGCAGCTCCGGGCGCTCGGTGGTGGCGGCCCCGTCCGTCAGCGCCGCGTACGCGCACCGCGGGTTGAAGGCGCAGCCCTGCGGGACGTTGATCAGGCTCGGCGGGGTGCCCTTGATCGGCAGCAGCCGCTCGGAACGCTCCCGGTCGATCCGCGGCATCGACCCGAGCAGCCCCCAGGTGTAGGGGTGCTGCGGCCGCTCGAAGATGTCCTCCGCGGTGCCGTTCTCGGCCGCGCGTCCGGCGTACATGACCAGGATGTCGTCGGCCAGCTCGGCGACCACGCCGAGGTCATGGGTGATGATGACGACAGCGGAGTTGAACTCGCTCTGCAGGTCCCGGATCAGGTCCAGGATCTGTGCCTGGACGGTGACGTCGAGCGCGGTGGTCGGCTCGTCGGCGATCAGCAGCTCGGGGTCGCAGGACAGCGCCATCGCTATCATCGCGCGCTGCCGCATGCCGCCGGAGAACTGGTGCGGGTAGGCGTCCACCCGCTTGTCCGGCTGCGGGATACCGACGCGGTCCAGCATGTCGATCGCGTGCTTGCGCGCGACCTCCTTGCTGACCTTGTTGTGCACCCGGTAGGCCTCGATGATCTGGTGCCCGACGGTGTAGTAGGGGTGCATCGCCGACAGCGGGTCCTGGAAGATCATCGCCATCCGCTTGCCACGCAGCAGCCGCACCTCCTCCGCGGTGGCGCCGACCAGGTCGGTGCCGTCGAGCAGGATCTCGCCGGTGATCTTCGCTGTGCCGCGCTTGTGCAGCCCCATGACCGACAGGCTGGTGACACTCTTGCCGGAGCCGGACTCGCCGACTATGCCGAGCGTCTTACCGCGCGTCACCGCGAACGACAGCCCGTCGACGGACTTCACCACGCCGTCATCGGTGGGGAAGTGCACGCGCAGGTCGCGGACCTCCAGGAACGGTTCGCTCACTTGTTCCTCACCCTCGGGTCCACCACGGCGTACAACAGGTCGACGATCAGGTTCGCGATCACGATGAAGAATGCCGCGACCAGCACCACGCCGAGGATCTTCGGCAGGTCGTTCTGTTGGATGCCGTCGACCGCGTACTTGCCCAGGCCGTTCAGCGAGAACGTCTTCTCGGTGAGCACCGCGCCACCCAGCAGCAGGCCGACATCGAGGCCGAAGATGGTCACGATCGGGGTGAGCGCACCGCGCAGCCCGTGGTTGACCACCACGGTCCGCTCCGGCAGACCCTTCGCCCGGGCGGTGCGGATGTAGTCCTCGTTCATCGTCTCGAGCATGCCGGCCCTGGTGAGCCGGGCGTACTGCGCGGAGAACAGGAACGCGAGCGTGATCCAGGGCAGGATCAGCGACTGGGCCCAGACCACCGGGTTCTCGGTGATGGGCGTGTAGGACCCGCCGGGTCTGGTGATGTCCAGCTTGTAGCTGAAGATGCTCAGGCAGAGCAGACCGGTGAAGAAGATCGGCAGCGACACCCCGGCGAGTGCGACGCCCATCGAGGCGCGGTCGACGAAGGAGCCGCGTCTGAGCGCGGACAGCACCCCGATCGAGACCCCGAACACCACCCAGATCACCGCCGCACCGACCGCGAGCGACAGCGTCACCGGTATCGCCTCGAGGATGTCCGGCCAGACCGGCTGCTTCTTCAGGAACGAGTACCCCAGGCACGGCGCCGGGCAGTGCTCCACGCCGGCGCCGTAGTCGTAGTCGGCGCCGAGGACGACACCCTTCGCCCAGTTCCAGTACTGCACCGGGACCGGGTCGTAGAAGCCGAGGTTCTCGGCGGTGGTCTTCACCGTCTCGGGGGTCGCCGCCCGCCCGACGTACCGGGTGGCCAGCGTCTCGGGTGTGGCGCCGGCGAACCGCGGGACGAGGTAGAAGATCGCGAACGTGAGGACGCTCACGATGAAGAGCAGGCCGACGGCTGCGAGCAGCCGGCGGACGATGTATGCGAGCACTGTTGGGCGGCACCGGCGCCCGGACCGGGTTCTCACCCGGACCGGGCGCCTGCGGCCTTCACCTGCCTATCGGTTGGTGACGGTTCATGGATCGGTTACTACTGCAGACCCATCGACAGGTAGTCGTACATACCGTACGCGTCGCTGTAGAAGACGTTCGTCACGCGTTCACCGCGCAGCATCAGGGTCTTGGCGTACAGCGCCGGGTAGATGACCGCCTCCTCCATCACGCGCTTGTCGATGTCGCGGTACATCTGATCGCGCTTGCCCTTGTCGACCTCGGCGACCGCCGTGTCGAGCTGCTGGCTGACCTCGGGGATATTGCTGCTCAGGTTCGACGAGCCGCCGGTCTCCCGGATCACCCGGCCGTCGACGATCTGCGACAGGAAGCCGAAGCCGTCGTTCCAGTCCGCGCCCCAGCTGTTCGTGGCCAGGCCGATGCCGTTCTTCCGCATGTACGGCGGGTTGCCGGCGTACTGGGAGAAGTAGTCACCGGACGGGAAGCCGCGCAGCGTCAGCTTGATGCCGACCCGCGCCAGCGACTGCTGGACCGACTCCGCAGCGGCCTTCTCCTTCGGCCGGTCGGCCCGGTACGCCATACTGGTGGAGAAGCCGTTCGGCTGCCCGCACGCGGTCAGGTGCTCCTTGGCCTTGTTGACGTCTCCCTTGTGGTCGGCGCCGTTCGGGTACAGGTCGAACTTCTCGTGACCCTCGACGCTCGGCGGCATCAGCGTGCTGGCCAGCGCGCCACCGGCGAACTCGCCGCCGTAGGCGGTCTGGTAGCCGACCTGGTCGACCGCGTACATGATCGCCTTGCGGCAGTCGATGTTGTCCAGCGGCTTCACGCTCGGGAGGATCGACATGTACTGCAGCCGCGGGATGGTCGGGTTGTCGGCCCGCTTCTTCAGCTCCGGGTCGCTGAGGACCTTCCCCTGCGCGGCCGCCGCAACACCGATGCCCTGGATGTCCATGTCCAGGTCACCCGAGATCAGCCGGTTGTCCAGGTCGTTCTGCTCGACCTTGAGCGTGATCTCGTAGCCGTCCGGCAGCGCCTTGCGGATCGGGTCGGTCGCCTGATCCCACTGCGGGTTGCGCTTCAGCGTGTACCGCTTGCCGGTCTCCACGACGTCGAACATGTACGGCCCGGTGGAGATCACGTGCTCGCGGTACTTCGCGCCGGTGTCCTTGGCCTCAGGAACCGGAGCGGTCTGCGACAGCGCGGCCATGTTGTCGAAGCCGCCGAAGGCCTGCTTCAGGTGGAAGACGACCGTGTAGTCGTCCGGGGTCGTGATCGCCGAGTCGGTGTTCACGCCTTTGGACTTGTACGGGCCCTTGTAGCCGGCCGGCAGGTTCAGGTAGCCCTCGAAGTACGCCGGGCCGTTCGGGAACGTCTCCTTGTCGATCGAGCGCAGCACCGCGTACTTGACGTCCTTGGCCTTGACCTCGGTGCCGTCCTCGTACTTGACGCCCTTGCGGATCTTGTAGGTCCAGGTCTTGCCGCCGTCGTCGGTGGTGCCGAGACCCTCGGCCAGGTCGGGAACCAGCTCGTTGCTCGCGGTGCCGGGAGCCGGCTTGTACATCAGCAGCGCCCGGGCGTAGGTGCGCAAGAAGTCCCAGGACAGGCCGTAGTAGGTCTCACCCGGGTCGACGGTGTCCCAGTCGTCGGAGTGCGCCATCTTGATGATGCCGCCCTTCTTGTCACTGGGGTTGAAGGGCTGCGTCAGCGCGGCGTTGAACTCGGCGGTGGTGGTGCCGGTATCACCGTCCGCCTCGTCGTCCGCTCCCCCGCCACAGGCCGACAGTCCCAGTGCGAGCGCCGCGGACGCGGCGATCGCCACTCTCAGTCGTTTGCTTCTCATCGTGCGAGTACACCCCTTCTTGTTCTGATGCCAGCCGGAAGCGAACATCGCGCAGTGGGTTATCGGGCCCGGGGGTCGAGCGCGTCACGCAGCCCGTCCCCGAACAGGTTGAAGGCGAGCACGGTCACGAAGATCGCGATACCGGGCGCCAGGAGGAAGTGCGGCATCGTGTAGAAGGCCACCGCGTCGGAGAGCATGCCGCCCCAGGTCGCGGTCGGCGGCCGGATGCCGACGCCGAGGAAGGACAGTGCCGCCTCGAACAGGATGTTGGTCGGGATCAGCAGCGTGGCGTACACCAGGATCGGCGCCACCAGGTTCGGCAGCATCTCGGTCATCAGCAGATACGGGCGGCGCGCACCGAGGCTACGGGCCGCGTCGACAAACTCGCGCTCCCGTAGCGACAGCGCCTGGCCGCGGATGATCCGGCCGATATAGGGCCAGTTGAAGAACCCGATGATGAACACCAGCAACACGATCCGCAGCGAGTTGCCGCGCAGCCCGAACGCCTCGTCCGGGATCACCCCGGCCAGCGCG
>DASRHY010000230.1:0-29683 GCA_035650275.1 Kribbellaceae bacterium
CGGGCCGGCCGAACAGGCCGCCGGCGTGGTCGAGCAGGTGCGGGACGCGTGGACCGAGGCCGGCCGCGACGGTGAACCGCGGATCGCGGCACTGGCCTACTACTCGCTCGGCGCCGAGGCGGACTCGGACTCGCGCGGCTACCTACGGCACTACTACGCGAACCTGGGCGAGTACGCGGACATGATCGCCGAGGGCGCGCTGCGCACCGAGCAGGCGATCAGTGAAGCGGTGCGCAAGTTCGCCGATGCCGGCGTCACCGAGCTCTACCTGGACCCGACCACGCCTGAGCTGGACCAGGTCGACCGGCTCGCCGACGTCGTCCTCTGACCAGTCGTCTTCAGGGCCACTTCCTCAGGAAGCCGTCTCCCAGATCTCGTCCGGCGGCGGGATCCGCGGCCACAGCATCACGTCGTACGGATCATCGGATCGCCAGCGCGGAGCCTCACCCGGCCGTGCGGCGCCGCGGTCGAACGCGCTCCGCAGTCGCCCGCATAAGCCCTTCGCGTCGTCGACGGCGTCCTCCCAGCCGAAGCGGACCATCTCCAACCCCAGGTCGGCGAGGCGCTGCTCGCGCACGAACACGGCGCGCATTTGCTGGCGGCGCTGCTTCGGGGTGGCCGCCTCGTACTTGGCCAGGCCGTCGGCCTCCGCGAACGTGCGGAACTGCGGCCACCAGAAGTCCACCCGCTCAGACGTCCAGCCCGAGCCACGCCAGAAGCTAGCCTGCAGCACCGGCGCCGGCAGGCCGTGCTCCGCGAACGCCGCTCGCGCTATCGACTCCAGCGCCGACTCGCTGCGCGGATCCGCGAAGGCGATCGCGTCGCGGGCGCTGCTGATACCGGGCCAGCCGGCCTGCCGGGCCAGAACCGCATCGACGTCAGTGCGAAGGACAGCCACGGCAAGCGCATGGTCGATCGTGACGATCGCCTCCCGGAGAGGCAGCTCGCGGGCGAGGTCGACGATGGTCCGGGCCTCACGGGTGATGCTGAGGCGATTGTGTGGGCGGATGTCGGCCGCCGTCAGCCCGGCGAGTCGCAGCACGATCTGGTCCGTGGCCTCGTTGCGGCCGAGTCCCGCCGGCCGGGTCAGCCAGATCGCGTCGCTGGGCGGCGCCTCGTCGCGCTTCTTGTCGACCCAGGTCCGCAGCTCCGCGAGACTCGCGGCGGTGAGGTGACTGAGCGCGCTGCCGGCGTATGCCGACTGCGCGCAGGCCATCCTGGCGAGATCGGGCCGCAGGTGCGAGCCGATGTAGCGACGGTGGTGGCACTGCAGGGCCCCGTTCTCGCGTAGTCGCCGGAGATCTCGTCGAGCCAGGCCGAGCGCCAGCAGCTCGCGCTTGGCATGCGGCACGACCAACGCTTGCTCGAGCCGCGCCCTGACCTCGGCCGGCAGTCGCATCATCCTCCGATCCTGACGCTCTGAGCGCCGGCCGTGGGGCACTTGTCGTCATCTGTGGACGGCTTCCTGAGTCACAGAACGGCTCCGAACGGCGTATCAGCGTTTTGTCGCTCAGGAAGGTGGCCCGCGCCTCGAGCCGTAGTCGCTAGGCTGCCGCGTATGAGCCGAGGCGCCGATGGTTGAGTTCCTGCTCAAGGTGGCTGGTGTGCTGGCCGGGTTCCTGGTGCTGCCGCTGGTTGTCGGTCAGACCGAGCACAAGGTGATGGCGCACATGCAGGCGCGGCTCGGGCCGATGTACGCGGGCGGCTTCCACGGCTGGGCGCAGCTGGTCGCGGACGGTGTGAAGTTCGTGCAGAAGGAGTCGGTGACACCGGCGGCCGCGGACAAGCGGGTGTTCGAGTGGGCTCCGATCGTCGCTGTGATCCCGTACATGGCGGCACTGGCGGCGATCCCGATCGCGCCGGAGCTGGTCGGGGCGGATCTGGAGTCGGGGTTGTTCTTCGTACTCGCGGCGATGAGCGTCGCCGTACTCGGGTCGCTGATGGCGGGCTGGGCCAGCGGCAACAAGTACAGCCTGCTCGGCGGGTTGCGGGTCGCGGCGCAGCTGATGAGCTATGAGTTGCCGTTCGTGCTCAGCGCGGCCAGTGTCGCGGTCGCAGCCGGGACGCTCAGCCTGACCGGGATCGTGGAGGCGTGGAACCCGTGGTGGCTGCTGTGGCAGCTGCCGGCGGCGCTGGTGTTCTTCATCGCGGGACTGGCGGAGCTGCAACGGCCGCCGTTCGACATGCCGGTGGCGGACTCCGAGATCATCTTCGGCCCGTACACCGAGTACACCGGGCTGCGGTTCGCGCTGTTCCTGCTCGCCGAGTACGCCGGGATCGTGGTGCTCGCCGGTCTGACCACGGTGCTGTTCCTGGGCGGTTGGGCCGGCCCGTGGTCGGACCAGCTGGGCTGGCTGTGGACGCTGCTCAAGGTCGGTGCGGTGTCGGTGCTGGTGATCTGGATCCGTGTCGCGTTCCCGCGGCTGCGTGCGGACCAGCTGCAGAAGTTGGCCTGGCAGCTCCTGGTGCCGGTGGCGCTGGTGCAGCTGGCGATCACCGGCGTGGGTGTCGTGCTCACGTAGAGAAACCAACTGCGCAGTGACCTGACCTGAGCCTAGGCTGTGGCGGTTCAGCAGAGGTGTCGAGAGGGGATTGGTCGCGATGCCGCGTCGGCGGATCGCAGTGCTGGCCGGGTTCGTGGCCGGCGTACTGGTCGCATCGGCAGCGATCATCTGGCTCACCGGTGACGGCGAGCCCGCCGCGACGCAGCAGGTCCCGAGCGGCCCGCCGCCCTCCACCGCACCGATCCCGACACCGGTCAAGCGCGCCGGGGTCGCGCTGCCCCGGCTGGACCTGTCCAAGGCGAACCGCCGGGAGCCGATCCCGGGGCTGCCGGACTGGAGCCGTGCCGGGTACCGGGGTGGCGAGCCGTTGCCGGACGACAGCCTGCTGACTCCGGACGACCAGTGCCGGATCGAGCCGGAGCAGCTGGCCGAGGACTACGACGTGCGGCCGGGCGACGGTACAGACGACTCGGCCGGCCTGCAGGACGCGATCGACACGATCCGGGAACGTTGCACGCCGAGTGCCTCGTACGAGCGGCTGTCGCTGATCGAGCTGCCCGCCGGCGTGCTGGACGTGTCCCGGCAGCTCGCCGTCGACGCGGACTTCCTGGTCATCCGCGGCGCCGGCTCCGACCCCGTCAAGGGCACCCGGTTCGTGTTCCGTCCGGACCAGAACACCCGGTACGACGCCCTCACCGCGGACGGCTCGGACTGGGACGAGGACGCGATGGGCTACAAGGACGGCGAGGGCGGCTGGATCTGGCCCGGCCGCGGGCTGTTCCGGGTGCAGAGCCGGCAGGTGCACGAGGACTACCAGGACGCGTACGACGACGCGCCGGCGAACCGCAAGGACCTGTTCGAGGGCACCGTGAACGTGCACTGGAAGGCCGGGGTGAAGCTGCGCGACCAGTCCGGCGGTTTCGCCGCGCGGGCCGGCGACCGGGTGGTGTACCTGGCCGACGACGCCGAGCTCAAGGCGTTCAAGGTCGGCGGGTACGTGAACATCCGGGCCGCCAACACGATGCGGTTCTACGAGCAGCAGCAGGCTCTCCCGACCGACCACGAGCTGCAGAACCTGCACATGCGGCAGCAGATCTTCGGCATCATCGCGATCGACCCGGAGGCGCACACGATCACGCTGGACAAGCCGCTCGAGTTCGACGTACCGGTGAGCTCGACGTCCGAGGGCTCGGCCGAGATCGGCAAGAAGAAATACGACTCGAAGGCGTCGCCGCTGGTCGACCCGGTCCTCGGCGTCGGGCTGGAGTACTTCTCGCTCACTCAGCCGGCAGCCGCGAACCAGCAGGACGCCACCCACAACTACGGCAACCTGGCGCCGGCCGACGCGTTGCACGGCATCGTGCTGAAGTGGACGGTCGACAGCTGGGTGCGCGGGATCCGCACCACGATGACCGGGTCGCACCCGATCGTCACCGAGGAGGCGAAGAACCTCCAGATCCAGGGCAACTACCTGGACGGGGCCTGGAACAAGGGCAAGGGCGGCAACGGATACCTGCGCGGCTCCCGGGTCTGGGACTCGGTGTACGCCGGCAACGTGCTGCGCGGGCTGCGGCACCTCACGTTGCAGTGGTCCTCGTCCGGGAACGTTGTGATCGGCAACGACATGGACGCCGACCTGAACCTGCACGGCGGCTGGGAACGCCGCAACCTGTTCGAGCTGAACACGGTGCGGCTGCCGTACGAGCACCGCCCAGGCAGCTGCCGGTCGAACTGCGGTGACGAGGGCGGCTCGACGGGCGCCCAGGACGACTCGACCTGGTACCCGGTCTGGTGGGGTGCCGGCCGGAAGGCGGTCAAGTGGTCCGGCGCGACCGGTCCGCAGAACGTGTTCTTCGGCAACGACCTGGCCAAGCAGCTGACCGAGAACGGCCGGTACGTGCGGTACCTGCCCGACCAGCACCGGGTGTACCAGTTCGGCTGGGACGGCACCTCGTACCGGCCGCTGTCCCAGGGTGGGCAGCCGATCGCGGACTGGGCCGGGAACGAGCGGGCCGACTACACCCGCGGCGATGGTGTCGAGGCGTCCCGCACCGATCCCGGCCGGTCCCTGTTCCTCAAACGGATCGGCTGACCGCTCGACAACGCGGCGAGTGCCGAGCAGGTCGCACCGCTGCTACCAACCGCACCGGGCTGTGTCGCGCTGGTGACCTGCCGGCGTCGGCTGGAGGTGCTGCCGGGCGAGCGGCTCACGCTCGCCGCGTTCAGCCGGGCCGAGGCGGTCGAGCTGCTGCAACCGGCTCGTGGGCGGACCGGGTCGGCGAGATCGACGCGTTGTGCTAGCTCGGCCGGATCCGGACCCGGAGCGGTCGTCCGCGTGAGGGAGTCCGGCTGGGGCGATCCGCGCTCAGCCTGGCCGTGCAGGCCGACAACGTGCACATGCAGATCGAGATCTGCAACGACCTCGGGCTGGCGCTGACCGCGTCCGGCCAGCCCGAAGAGGCCACGGAGCACTTCCGCCGGGCGTTGAAGCTGGCGCTGGAGAGCGAGGATTCGTTCGAGCTGGGCCGGGCGCGGGACGGCCTGACCGCCCTCCACCAAGCCCTAGCGACGTGACAGTTCGGGTGCTCACGTGAGCCATGGGTGTGCGGGAACGCGGAAACGACTAGTGTCGGCCTGCAGACGTGAGTGTTGGTGCTCGGCCGGCGGAGGAGGAGGCGTGGCACTACCCGGGAAGGGCCTGATCGAAGGCCTGAGGGTCACGGCCAAGACGCTCGCCCGCCGTGCGGTCACCGAGCAGTACCCGGACGTCCAGCCGGAGCTGCCGCCGCGCAGCCGGGGCGTGATCGCGCTGTTCGAGGAGAACTGCACCTCGTGCATGCTGTGCGCTCGCGAGTGCCCGAGCTGGTGCATCTACATCGACTCGCACACCGAGACCGCGCCGTCGGTCGGTGAGCAGGCGCGGGAGCGCAGCCGGAACGTGCTGGACCGGTTCGCGATCGACTTCTCGCTGTGCATGTACTGCGGGATCTGCATCGAGGCCTGCCCGTTCGACGCGCTGTTCTGGTCGCCGGAGTTCGAGTACGCCGAGACCGACATCCGGAACCTGACGCACGAGAAGGACCGGCTGCGGGACTGGATGTGGACGGTGCCGCCACCACAGGCCATCGATCCCGGGGGCCCATCGGGAGACGCAGAGTGATCGTGGGTTTCGTGGCGGCCGGGCTGCTGGCCGTGGTCGCGGGGGTCCTGGTCGTCACCTCACGCCGGATCGTGCACGCGGCACTGTGGCTGGTGGTCGCGCTCGGCGCGGTCGCGGGGTGCTTCGGGGCGCTGGCCGCGGAGTTCGTCGCACTGGTGCAGATCCTCGTGTACGTCGGGGCGATCGTGGTGCTGGTGCTGTTCGCGCTGATGCTCACCAAGGCGCCGACCAACCCGCTCAAGGACCTGACCACGAAGCGCAGCCCGTTCGCCGCCTCGGTCGCCGTGGTTCTCGCACTGGTGCTCGGCGCCGGCGTCGTCCTTGCCTTCGGCAACGAGAAGATCGAGCCGGTTCCGGCGGGCGCCGCGAGTGACGTCGGTGCCGCGGTCTTCCAGACCTGGGTACTGCCGTTCGAGGTGCTCTCGGTGCTGCTGCTGGCAGCGTTGATCGGCGCCATCGTGCTCTCCCAGCGGCCCGGCCCGTCGGCGGAGGCCGACACGGAGGCTGTCGCAGCGGACAAGGCAGGGGACACGGCACGGGACAAGGCAGGGGACAAGGCGGAGGACAGGGCCTGATGCCGCTGATCGTCCCGCTGCTGCTCGCGGTCGTGCTGTTCTGCCTCGGTGTGTACGGTGTGCTGGCCCGGCGGAACGCGATCACGGTGCTGATGTCGGTCGAGCTGATGCTGAACGCGGTCAACCTGAACCTGGTCGCGTTCGACGCCTGGCGGGTGGACCAGCTCGCCACCGGCCAGACCGCCGCGGTGTTCGTGATCACGATCGCCGCCGCCGAGATCGGCCTGGGCCTGGCGATCGTACTGCTGCTCTTCCGCGGCCACGGCCACGCCGACACCGACAGAGCGCGCGATCTCGTGGAGGCCGAGTGATCACGCTCGCCTGGCGCGTCCTCGGGATCGCGTTCTCGCTCGCCGTCGCCGCGGCCGCCGCGCTGCTATGGCAGGTCGAGCCGCAGACCTGGGCGCCGGATCTGTCCGGCTTCTCCGGCACCCTCTACGCGGTCCGGACAGACGACCTGACCGTGCTGATGCTGGCGATCGTCGGAGTGGTCGCCAGCTGCGTGCAGGTCTACTCGATCGGGTACCTGCACGGCGAGCCGCGCACCGCGTCGTACACGGCGATCGTCACGCTCTTCACCGCTGCGATGGTCACCGTGGTGGTCGCGGACAGCCTGTTCCTGCTGCTGATCGGGTGGGAGGTGATGGGCGTCTGCTCATACCTGCTGATCGGCCAGTACTGGGAGCGCCGGGACGCCCGCGCGGGTGCGGTGAAGGCGTTCCTGATGACCCGGTTCGGCGATGTCGGGTTCCTGTTCGGGATCTTCGTGCTCGGCGTGGCCGGTGGGTCGTTCCGGATCAGCGAGCTGGAACCGTCCGGCAGTGGTCTCGCGACCGTGGGCACCCTGCTGCTGCTCTGCGGCGTGGTCGGCAAGTCCGCGCAGATCCCGCTGCAGACCTGGCTCCCGGACGCGATGCCCGGTCCTGCCCCGGTCAGTGCGCTGATCCATGCGGCGACGATGGTTGCCGCTGGCGTCTTCCTGGTCGCCCGGATGTTCGACGTGTTCGTCGCCGCCCCGGGCACACTCTCGGTCCTCGCGGTGATCGCCGCGCTGACCATGGTGGTCGCGGCGCTGTGCGCGACCGCCGCGGTCGAGGTGAAGCGGATACTCGCCTGGTCCACGGTCAGCCAGCTGGCGGTCATGTTCGGCGGCCTCGCGCTCGGTACCGACGACGGCCGGCACGCCGGGCTGTTCCACCTGCTCACGCACGCAGCCTTCAAGGCGCTGCTGTTCCTGTGCGCCGGCGTACTGCTCCACCAGGTCGGGTCCGCCACGTTTGCGGTGCTGCGCCGGCGGGCCCGCCGCGGTGTGCTGCGCAAGCTGATGCCGGTGACTTTCGGCACCATGACGATCGGGCTGGCGGCGCTGGCCGGCGTACCCGGGCTGTCCGGGTTCTTCTCCAAGGACTCGGTGGTCGAGGCGGCCTGGCACGCAGCGCGAGACGGTCGCGGCGACACCAGCTGGCCCGCATGGCTGGTGCTGGTCGCGGTGCTGGTCACCGGCATGCTGACCGCGTTCTACTGCACCCGGCTGTGGCTGTGGGTGTTCTTCGGTTCGCCGGCCCCGCTCGGCGGGCTGGGCGCGTTCGAGGAAGAGGACCTAGGCGACAGTTCTGCCGTCGATGCGCAGGAGCAGCCGTATCATCCGCTCCGCGACGGGTCGCCCTGGATGCTCGCGCCGATGGTGCTGCTCGCCCTGGCCACCCTCGTCCTCGGGTACGCCGAGGCGTCGCAGCTTGACCCCGCGGTGGCGGGTGTGACGACGCTCGCTCTGATGTTCGGCGCCGTGCCGGCGTACTCGCTGTGGAAGCGCGGAGCGGACCCGCGGCCCGCCGTGCTGGAGCGCGAGTTCGGGTTCGACGCCTTCTACCAGCTCGCGGTGGTGCGGCCGGTACGTTTCGCGGCCGGACTGGTCGTCACCGGTGACCGGGACGTGATCGACGGCTGGGTCCGCGGGTTCGGGAAGGCAGGGACGCTCGCGTCGGACGGGTTCCGACGGCTGCAGACGGGGAACGTGCAGACCTACCTGACCGCGGCTGTGCTCGGCGTGGTCGCGCTGGCCGTGCTGGCGGGGGTGATCGCGTCGTGAGCGCGCTGCTGCTGGTCCTGCTCGGGCTGCCGCTGGCCGGCGCCGCGCTGCTGTGGCTGCTGCCGGTCGTCCTCGGAGACCGGATCGCCGCCCTGGTCGGGACCGTCGTGTCGGGCCTCGTGCTGGTCGGCTCGGCAGTGCTCGGCTACCGCTGGCTCAATCCCGGGTCGCCGGCCGGCACGCAGCAGGCCGACTCTGTGCCGGCGACCGATCTGCCGGTCTACGACGGCCCCGGCCGAGCGGCCGCAATGCTCGGCGACACCAATGTGCCGTGGTTGCCGGCGCTGGACGTGCGGTTCCACGTCGGGGTGGATGCGGTCTCGCTGCCGCTGATCGTGCTGAGCGGATTGCTGGTGCTCCTGTGCTGCGTGTACTCGCTGCGGATCACACCGCAGGCGGGCCGGATGCGGTCGCTGGTCGCGCTGCTGCTGATCATCGAGACCGGCGTGATCGGGACCTTCAGCGCGCTCGACCTGGTGCTGTTCTTCATCTTTTTCGAGGTCGTGCTGATCCCGATGTGGTTGGTGATCGACATCTGGGGCGACCACCACGATCGCGCCGGGCGGCGGCTCGCGGCGAACCGGTTCGTGCTGATGACGGTGCTCGGCTCGGCCGTGATGCTGATCGGGTTCCTGCTGGTGCACGCCGAGTCCGGCACCTTCGACCTGGTGGCGCTGGCCGCGAACCCGGTGCCGGGCGGAACCGGCGTACCGCTCACCGCCGCGATCCTGATCGCGGTCGGGCTGGCGGTGAAGATGCCGATCTGGCCGCTGCACATCTGGCTCCCGGATGCGCACGCGAAGGCCCCGACGGTCGGGTCGGTCCTGCTGGCCGGGCTGCTGCTGAAGCTCGGCTCGTACGGCATGGTCCGGATCCTGCTCCCGGTACTGCCGGACGCGATGGTCGAGATCGCGCCGTACCTGGCCGGGTTCTCCGTGATCGCGATCGTCCTCGGCTCGCTGGCCTGCCTGGCGCAGACCGACGTGAAACGGCTGATCGCGTACTCGAGCGTCGGCCACATGGGCTTCATCGGGCTCGGCATCGCCACCATGTCTGCGGTCGGTGTCACCGGCGCGCTGTTCGCGAACATCGCGCACGGTGTGATCACCGGGCTGCTGTTCTTCCTGGCCGGCGCGATCAAGGACCGGCACGACACCAGCGACCTGCGCCTGATCGGCCGGGCGCTGTACGCCCGGCTGCCCCGGATCGGCGCGCTGCTGACCTTCGCCTGCCTGGCCAGTCTCGGGCTGCCTGGCCTGGCCGGCTTCTGGGGCGAGATGCTGGCTCTGCTCGGCGCCTACGAGCCGAACGAAGCGTTGCCCCGGGCAACCTTCCTCACGCTGATGGTGATCGCAGGCGTCGGGACCGTGCTCACCGCGGCGTACTTCCTCCGGCTGGTCCGCAACCTGTGCCAGGGCGACCCGGCGCAGTACCCGTCGACCACGTTCGCGGTCGACCTGAGCCGGATCGAGCTGGTGACCTGGACCCCGCTCATCGTGCTCACGGTGCTGCTCGGGTTGTGGCCGGCGCTGCTGATCGACCGGTGGGTGCTGCTGTGAACATCACCTCGACCGAATGGCAGGCGGCCGCCGTACCGCTGATCCTCGCGCTCACCGCGATCGCGGTGCTGATCGCCGACAGCCTGCGTCCGCCGAAGCCGAGCCAGGATGACGACACCCCGGCGGACGCACCAGGGCGGCGGCGGGCGCACCTGGTGGCCACGGTGCTGTCGGCCGCGGGGATCGTGGCCGCACTGGTGGGGACGGTGCTGCTGCGGGACGAGCAGCTGGTCGCGTTCTGCCGGGAGGCGGTCGAGGGTCCGCCGGAGTGCAGTCTGGTGGTCGAGCCGCTGACGATCGGCCTGTGGGCAGTGATCGTGGCCGGCGGACTCGGGGTGGTGCTGCTGTCGGCGTACGGGCTGCTGGACGGCAGGGTGCCGCCGGGCGAGTACCACTTCCTGCTGCTCTGCGCACTCTGCGGCGGCACCGTGCTGGCCGGGGGGCGGGACCTGGCCACGATGGTGATCGCACTGGAGCTGGTGTCGCTGCCGTCGTTCGCGATGGTGGCGCTGCGGCGCGACCGGCGCGGTTCCGAAGCGGCGGTGAAGGCGTTCCTGGTGTCGGTGCTGTCCACCGCGGTGATGCTGTTCGGGATCTCGTACCTGTACGGCCTGACCGGCTCGCTGCACCTCAGCACCGTGACCGCGCGGCTGGCCGCGATCGACGCGGACGAGCAGCGGGTCGCGCTGGCGGCGGGACTGTTCGTGCTCGTCGGGTTCGGGTTCAAGATCGCCGCGGTGCCGTTCCATGCCTGGCTGCCGGACACGTACGTCGGGGCGCCGGTCGAGGTGACCGCGTTCCTCGCGGTGGTGTCGAAGTCCGCCGGTGTCGCGGGTCTCGTCGTGGTGACCACTCAGGGGCTGTCCACCCAGGCCCTGGACCTGCGGATCGCGATCGCGGTGGTGGCCGCCGTGACGATGACGGTCGGCAACCTCGCCGCGCTGCGGCAGGTCGAGGCGGTCCGGCTGCTGGCCTGGTCGTCGATCGGGCAGCTCGGCTTCCTGCTTGCGCCGCTGGCCGCGAACGACGTTCGCGCGGTGGTCGCGTACCTGGCGGCGTACGCGGTGGTGACGCTCGGCGCGTTCGGGGTGGTCGCGGTGGTGCAGCGGCACCGGCCGGGCGGGCTGCTGTCCGACTACCGCGGCATGGTGCGGACCGAGCCGGGGGTGGGTGCGGCGCTGGTGTTCTTCCTGGTGGTGCTCGCCGGGCTGCCGCCCGGGCTGGTCGGGCTGTTCACGAAGTTCGCCGCGTTCCAGGCGGTGGTCGACGCCGACCTCGGCTGGCTGGCCGGGGTGATGGCGGTGAACGTGATGATCGGGCTCGCGGTCTACCTGCGCTGGGTGGCGGAGCTGTTCCGGCTGCCGGTGGACGAGCCGTTCAGCGTCGACGTCGAGACTCCGGCGGTCGCGGTGATCGGTACCTGTGCCGGCGCGGCCGTGGTGCTCTCGGTGCTGCCGGCCGCCGTGTTCGCCCTGGCTGGTTGAAGCTCGCGCCGGTGTGATGGGATGCAAGTCCGCCCTTCTTGAGCCTGGAGCCGCCTGATGAGCCAGCCCGCGCCGACCGAACGTCTGGCGTTCCGGCTCGTCCGGCCGGAGGCCGCGAAGCAGCTGGCGCTCGGTGAGCCGAGCGGCTGGACGTGGATCGACGGCGCGCCGTTCGAGGGCACCCAGGTGGCTGCCGGGATGATCGCCGCCGCCGCGGACGCGGACGCCTGGCACCCCCAGTGGGGGATGTACGTGCTGGTGCGGACCGCCGACGACATCGCCGTCGGCGGTATCGGCTGGCACGGTCGGCCGGACGGTGGCATCGCCGAGGTCGGCTACGACCTGAGTGAGTCGGCGCGCGGCCACGGCTACGCGTCCGAGGCGCTGCGAGCGCTGTGCGGATGGGCTCTGGAGCAGGCGGAGGTGGATGTCGTGGTGGCGCGGACGGAGGAGGAGAACGTGGCATCGCAGCGGGTGATGGAGCGGGCGGGGTTCGCCCGGGTGGACAGCGCCGAGGAGTTGTGGCGCTACGAGCTCACGAGCCTGGCAGGGTAGGGCCATGAGCGCATACCTGGGCGGGTACACCAGTCAGCACGGCGGCGGCGACGGCATCGCCCTGGCCGATCTCGAGGCCTGCACGGCACGTACCGTGGCCGAGGTGCCGGACCCGTCATACCTGGCGCTGTCCTCGGACGGCCGGTTCCTGTACGAGTGCCACGAGACCTCCGAGGGGAAGGTCGGCGCGTACGCGATGCAGGACGACGGCACGCTCGAACCGCTCGGCCGGCAGTCCTCGCACGGCGAGCACCCGTGCCACCTTGCGGTCCACCCGCGCGGCGAGTTCCTGCTGAGCGCCAACTACAGCTCGGGCTCGATCGCGGTGCACCCGATCGCGGCGGACGGCTCGCTCGGCGAGGCCGTACAGGTTGTCCAGCACTCCGGCTCCGGCCCGAACAAGGAGCGGCAGGACGGGCCGAAGGCACACATGGTGGCGTGCGACCCGGTCGAGGAGTTCGTCTTCGCGGTCGATCTCGGTACCGACTCGGTGTACGTCTACACCTTCGACCTCGGCACCGGGCAGCTGACCGAACGCAGCCGGCTGGCTCTCGCGCCGGGGGCCGGGCCGCGGCACATTGCGTTCCAGCCGGACTGGCTGACGGCGTACGTGCTCACCGAGCTGGACTCCACCCTGGTGGTCTGCGACTGGGACCCGGAGAAGGCCGAGCTGACCGCGCTGGAGACCATGTCGTCGCGGGCGGACGGCGCCGAGGGCGAGAACTTCCCGGCCGCGATCCGGATCTCCGACGACGGCCGCTTCATCTACACGTCGAACCGCGGCGACGACACGATCGCCGTGTTCGCGACGCACGAGGAAGGCCGCCGGGTCGAGCAGGTCCAGGTGATCCCGTCCGGCGGTTCCTGGCCGCGGGACCTGGCGCTGTCCGCCGACGGCTCGGAGCTGTACGCGACCAACGAGCGCGCAGACCTGGTCACCTCGTTCGCGGTCGACCCGGCCGACGGGCGGCTGACCCGGACCGGCAAGGACCTGTCCTGGCCGAAGCCGGTCTGCATCCTGCCAGTGTGAGCCCCCGGCTGGTGCCGGTCGGGTCGACGCCGGAGTACGACGACGAGGCCGCGGTGGTGCTGTCCGAAGGCTGGCCGGAGTTCATCTTCCACGACGCCGGCGTGTCGCCGTACGTCGAGCGCCGGGCCGAGTACTTCGCCGACCTCGACTTCTACCTGCTCGACGGCGACCGGCTGGTCGGCGGCTGCTGGGCGGTCCCGGTCGGCTGGGACGGGACCGTGTACGACCTGCCGAGCGGGTACACCGACGCGCTGGCACGCTCGGTCGAGGGACACGAGGCCGGCGTCGTACCGGACACCCTGGTCGTGATGGCGGCCGCGATCCGGTCCGGCGAGCGGGGCCGCGGGCTGGCCGGGATCGCGCTCACCGGCCTGCGCTCCGCGGCCGCCGAGGCCGGCCTGGCGCGGGTGATCGCGCCGGTCCGGCCGACGCTGAAGAGCAGCTACCCGCTGACGCCGATCGAGACGTTCATGACCTGGACCCGGCCCGACGGCGCACCGCTCGACCCGTGGGTCCGCACCCATGTCCGGCTCGGCGCGACCGTGCTGGCCGCGGCACCGCGCAGCCAGACCATCACCGGGTCGGTCGCGGACTGGGAGAGCTGGACCGGTCTGGCGCTGCCGTCATCGGGCCGGTACGTGATCCCGGGCGGCCTCAGCACGCTCGAGATCGACCGCGAGACCGATACCGGGACCTACCACGAGCCGAACATCTGGATGCGGCACGTCTAGGACGCGGCCTCGTACGGCGGGTCGTCGCTATCGCCGTGCGGCTGGAAGTTGCGTGCGGCAACGACCGGCGCTGTCGTCCCTGCTGCTCGGCATCCCGAACCTACAAGCCTTCAACAAGACCTGCTGCCGCGAGCTAGGTGCACCGCCGCGGACCATCCGCGGCGGGTGACACCGCGTCAGCGGTAGTTCACGAACTGGACGGCGAAGTCGTAGTCCTGCTCCTTGACCAGCTTCTGCACCGACTGCAGGTCGTCCCGGCTCTTGCTGGACACCCGGAGCTCGTCGCCCTGGATCTGTGCCTTGACGCCCTTCGGGCCTTCGTCGCGGATCAGCTTGGACAGTTTCTTCGCGTTCTCCTGGGTGATGCCGGCACTCAGCGACGCGTTGATCTTGTAGAGCTTGCCGGACAGCTTCGGCTCGTCCGCCTCCAGGCTCTTCAGCGAGATGTGCCGCTTGATCAGCTTGTCCTTGAACACATCGAGTACGGCGTTGGCCCGCTCCTCGGTGTTCGCCTGGATGTCGATCGTCTCGCCGGACCACTTGATCCCGGCGTCCACGTTCTTGAAGTCGAACCGCTGGTTGATCTCCTTCGCGGTCTGGTTCACCGCGTTGTCCACCTCCTGGCGGTCGACCTTGTTCACGATGTCGAAGGAGGACTCAGAGGCCATCTCTCGCGGCTCCTTTCGGTCGGACTGCACGATTGGGATCGAGACTGCAGTCTGTTGTATCGTCTCTCCGGCTACTCTACGGAGCAGCAAACCCTGGCAGGTTGCCCGAGCGGCCAAAGGGAGCAGACTGTAAATCTGTCGGCGTTAGCCTACGCAGGTTCGAACCCTGCACCTGCCACCACCCTCGAGTCGGCCCCTGACCTGCGGAAACGCGGCTCAGGGGCCCGATCTGCGCTGCCCGGCCGTATCCGGCTGACGCCGGCACTCAACGGCTGACGGCGCGGAGTGCGCGCGGAGGTCTGCGGCGTCCGACGCTCCGAGATGTTGCAGCTCTCGGGCCTCTGTGCGCTGTGGCTGGAACATCGGGGGTAGCCACGCGATGATCATCTTCGGATCCACGGTCGACCAGCTCCGCGAAGGCGGTCTTATCGCCCTTGCGGACTGCCCGTCGTGGTGAGCGTTGGGGAAAGGCGTACGTGGTGCGTCAGGTGGTGTCCGGCTTGAAGGTGGCGCGAGCCCGGTCGGCGGCTTTGCATTGAACGTGGGAAGGCTGTGGCTGTGATGCGCATTGTTCGGGTCATCGGCGTGCTGGAACCGGGTGGCGCTCAGCTGTCCGCGCTGCGGCTGTCGCGGGCCCTGGCAGGTTTCGGGATCGACTCGTCGCTGCTGTTGGCCGGGGACGCCACCGAGGCGGGCGTCGGCGTCGCCGGCCGCTACGGCGTCGCGATCGATGTCTTCTCCCGCGGGGAGCAGCGGCGGCTGCAGTGGACGCCGGACGGTGCTTTCGTCGATTGGCTGCGCCCCCGGCTCGTCGGTGCGGACCTGGTCCACGCACACATGTTCGGCGCGTGGTGGGCGGCCGCGGTAGCGCTGGAGGGTGTCGGTACGCCGCTGGTGGCCAGTGAGCACAACGCGGTGACCTGGCCGCACGGCGATCACAGCGCGGCGGCGAAGACCGCCGCGCTCAGGCTGGCCGCGTTCTTCGCGCACGGTCCTGCGGCAAGGGCCTTCGCCGCAGCCCTCGGCCTCGATCCTCGTTCGGTGCACGAGGGATGCTCGGCCGTCGAAGGCCTCGATGCGTCGCCGCTGCCCGATCTAGCGACTCCCCGTCTGACCTTCACCGGCAGGTTTCGCGAGGACAAGGGACCGGACGTACTCGTCGAGGCGTTGCCGCTGCTCGCGAGAGAACTGGGCGAGCTGCCCCACTGCTACCTCGTCGGCGACGGACCGATGCGACCGTGGCTGGAGCGCCGCACCCACGAACTCGGACTGGCCGAGCGAGTCCGATTCACCGGCTGGATCTACGAACCAGCTCGCTACGTGGCCGGAGCGGCGGTGCACGTCATACCGTCCCGCGAGGAAGCGTGGTCGCAGTCGGCGGTCGTCGCAATGGGACTGGGCGTGCCGGTCGTCGGCACTGCCGTGGAGGGATTGCCGTTGACGTTGGCCGACGGTCGCGGCCTACTCGTGGCCCCCGAGGACCCCCGCGCGCTCGCGGCCGGCATCGCCGGCATATTGCGCGGCGATGAGCGCACAGACCTCGACGGTGGCCGTGCGTACGCCGCGCGCTTCGAGGCCGGACATGTCGCCGCGCAGTACGCCGCCGTATACCGCGGTGTGATCCACGAACACCGGGTTGGGTGAGATGACTCGGCCGAGCGACCTCCGGCGCCGCAGCCCCTCTCGCATCACTCCGCGCTCCTCAGCCGTGGCGAGGCCCCGTGACCCGGGCCCTCGCCGCCAATCTTGGCCACGGCCACGCCGGCCCGGTCGGCCCGACGGTCGAAGTCGAGCCCGGTCTCGTGCTCCCAGCGTCGCAGGACCTCCTGCTCCCCGGGCCGTTCAGCGTCGTCGAGGACGACGGTCGCGCCAGGGGCCAGCAAGTCACACAGGACCGGCAGTGCGGGATAGCGCGCCAGCCCGTGGCCGGCGGCGTACGCGGGTGGGCCGTCCACCAGGAGCAGGTCGATAGGGTCGCCCCGCAGCGCAGTGCGCAAACCCCCGGTGAGGGCGGCGTCGTCGTACCAGCTCAGGCCCCGCTCGGCGCGTGGGTGCGGGGCCAGGGGCGCGTGGACCACCACAACGTCGGACCCCGTGCCCTCGCGGTCGAGCTGCTCGGTCACCCACTGCGCCCAGCGGGCGTCGTGCTCGACGGCCGCGATGCGGAAGCCCCCCACCGGCGAGCGCTGGCAGAGCAGCCGGGCGAGGAGCACCGTGCTGATTCCGCTGCCGAGCTCGACGACCCGGCGCCGCCCGTTGAGGACTATGTCGTTGCAGACGGTCGCGAGCCCGGCCGGCCGCATCGCGCCCGAGTCCCATGGCAGGTATGGCCCGGGTAGCGCGGCGAGAGCATGCAAGGCAGCCTCGTCGGAGAACCCCCGACCGGTCGAGGACGGGGACGGGGGATCGGATTCGGCCACAGCTGACCGTAACGCGCCAACGCGGGACAAGGCCCTCCCAGGTCAGGCTGGCCCGCGCGAGCCGAGCGCCCCGGGCGATGCCGAGGATTTCGCGGTGCCCGGTTGTCTAGCCGCGCCATGCTGTGAGGTAGGTCACTGCCGGTCATGGGGTGCCGGGGCGTCTCGTCTGTTGTTGGTGAGCACAACGAACGGAGACGTCATGAAGATCTTCATTGCCGGAGCGTCCGGCGCGATCGGCAGCCAACTCGTTCCTCAACTCGTGGCGCGCGGCCACGAGGTCGTTGGCACGACCCGCTCGGCTGCCAAGACCGGGACACTGCGGGCGCTGGGTGCTGAGCCGGTCATTGTCGATGTGATCGACCCCGATGCGGTGGCCGATGTGGTGGCCAAGGCCGAGCCCGAGGTGATCGTCCATCAGGCCACCGCACTGGCCGGACCGCTGAGTATGCGGAACGTCAAGCGGATGGCGGCCGCCACCAACCGGCTGCGCAGCGAGGGCACCGATCACCTGCTGGCCGCCGGGCGCGCTGTCGGCGTCGGCAGGTTCGTGGCGCAGAGCAACTTCGCCATGCTGGAACGCGCTGGTGGGCCGGTCGCCGACGAGAGCGGCCGGATCGAGCCGAACCCGCCTGCGGACGGCAAGGAGGCGGCGGACGCGATGCGCCACCTGGAGGAGGCGGTCACCGGCATCACCTGGGCCGACGGCATCGTGCTTCGCTACGGTGGTTTCTATGGCCCGGGGACCGGCATCGAGGCGGCGCCGGACGCGGTCATGGCCGGGCTGATCCGGAAGCGAAGGTTCCCGATCGTCGGCGGCGGTGGTGGGGTGTGGTCGATGGTGCATATCGTCGATGCCGCGTCGGCCACGGTCGCGGCCATCGAGCGCGGCAAGCCGGGGATCTACCACGTCGCCGATGACGAGCCGGCGCCGGTGCGCGACTTCCTGCCGGTCCTGGCCCGCGCGCTTGGTGCGAAGCCGCCGCGCCGGGTACCGGCCTGGGTGGCCCGCTTGCTGGCTGGCAGGGCCGCGGTGGACACGATGACGCGGGTCCGTGGAATCTCCAGCGAGAAGGCCAAACGCGAACTGGGCTGGACGCTGCAGTACCCGAGCTGGCGCACGGGTTTCACCGAGGGATTGGGCTGACCTCGACATGCTCGGGTCGGCGGATCTGTACGGCGAGCTGCGGCCGCGGGCGTTTGCCATCGCCTACCAGATGCTCGGCAGCGTCAGCGAAGCCGAGGACGTGGTGCAGGAGGCGTTCCTGCGGCTGCACCAGACCCTGCAACGGGGCGAGCCGATCGCCTCGCCGCGCGCGTACATCGCCACGTTGGCCACCCGGCTGGCCATCGACCAGCTCCGCTCGGCGCGGGTGCGGCGGGAGCGGTACGTCGGGGAGTGGCTGCCGGAGCCGCTGGTTACCGATCCGACCCCGGCCGAGCACGCCGAGACCGTCGACTCGCTGTCGCTGGCGTTCCTGGTGCTGCTGGAAAGCTTGTCGCCGCAGCAGCGGGCCGCGTTCCTGCTGCGTGAGGTGTTCGAGTATCCGTACGCGGAGGTCGCCGAGTTCATCGGAACCGATGTGGACAGTACCCGGCATCTGGTCGCGCGGGCTCGCCACCACGTCCGGGAGCGCCGGCCGCGCTACTACGCCTCTCGGCGGCAGCGAGAAGACCTGGCTCAGCGGTTCTTCGCCGCCGCCGAGCAGGGCGACGTGCGGGCGCTGGAGACGCTACTGGCGCAGGATGTGGCGCTGCACGCTGACGGCGGCGGCAAGGTTCCGGCGCTGGCGCGGCCGGTCAACGGCCGGGAGCGCGTGGCACGGACCTTGTCGGCCGGAATGTCCGCGCTGGCACGCTACGGCGTGCGGATCCAGGTCACCGAGGTCAACGGCCAGCCCGGCGCGATGGCGATCGACGCGCAGGACCGGCTGGTCGGGGTCATGGGGCTCGACATCGCCGACGGTCAAATCCAGACGATCCACTCCATCGCCAATCCCGACAAGCTGCGGCACGTCGATCGGTTGGGCGACCTCGGAGCCCTGGTGCGCGCGGGCCGCCGCCGATCCGGCGACGACGGCTAATCCACGGCTAATCCGTTGGTCACGCTGGCACCATGACCGACGAGACCGCGATCGGGCGGCGGCCGGCCTTCGTGTCAGAGCGGGGACGGCACGAACGGGAGGAGCTTCCTGACCCAGTCGAGCCGTTGGTCCAGCCACCCCAGCAGGCTGAGGGTGTTGGTGATCGCCGCTGGCGGTCGGCTGACCAGGGTGTCGGCCAGCAGTAGCCGGTCGAAGTCGATCTGAACCGGGTCCGGACGTACCTGGCCGTCCTGGCCGCGGAACTCGACGCCGGCCAGCCGCATGATCCTGATGACCTCCTGGGCGAGGATGCCGTAACCGATCGTGGTCGGGTGGACACCGTCGAGCGAGATCAGGCCTCCGTCGGTGCGCCCCTCGCGTCCGGACCGGAAGAACCGGGTGCTCGGCACCGGGTCGAGCGCCTGCAGCGCGGGCGGCAGGTCGTACGGCTTCCACCAGGACGGCCGGGCCCAGGGACTCTCGATGTAGCGCCGGGACGCGAGGCTGTCCAGGACGCCGCCCATGTCGAACAGGTACCAGTCGTGACCGTCGGTGCGTGCGGCCTTCACCGAGTCGATGATGATCTCGTTGAAGGCGTCGATGGTGGAGTCGACGGCCCGGGCCTCGTCCTCGGTGAGGCACGGATCGCGACTGGGGTCGAAGTCGTCGTCGGTGATCCACGGCCGCGTGTAGTGCGGGAAGTAGCGCGACTGCGGGTTGACCTTCCGGTGCGTGCCGCGGGCGATCGGGGCGATCGTAACCGATGGGACCGTTGCGATCAGTACGTGCTGGGCCGTGACCGTGCGGAGCTTGTCGACGAGCAGCTTCCAGTCGGCGGCGAAGGCGCTCGGGCGGAATACGGTACAGCCGCGCTTGGCCGACATGCGTTGCTCCGGCGACAACTTGGCGTAGTCGGCAGGGGTCCAGGCGAGCTCCAGGTTGACGACGGTGCCGAGTGCGTTGTTGGCGCCGAGGATGACGACGAGTGTCTCCACGCCGTCGGTCTTGCTCATGGCCCCCACCGCGTCGAGCACGCTCTGCCCGCGGTTCCCCCGGCGCGCCCGCTGCAGGACGGGCCACGAGGCCACGTCCTGGTGATGCTCGACGAACTGCTTGAACGGGTCGTCCTTCGGCGCTTGCCTGAGGCGCTCGGCGATGGTCGTCGCGGTCAGCTGCACCGTGTCGAGCACATCCCATCCGTAGACGCCCATGTTGTGGAACGGCGGTCCGGACGCCGGCGCCTTGTAGTCTTCCCAGCGGTCCTCGATGTCGTCCATGTACCGCTGGATCCACAGCGCCGCACCGACGATCTCCCAGAAGTCGAGACGGTCGCCGTACCGCTTCTCGAAGGCACGCACGAACCGCTCCAGGTCGAACGGCAACCCGCCGGGCCCGGTCGGCCACTCGTACACCGGGAACCTGAACTCGTCGAACTTCAGCCCCAGCTCGTAGGCGGTGATGGCCGGCCAGGACAGGTCGGTGCGGAAGACCGCGCCACTCATGAACCCGTGCGTCAGCGAGTCACCGATCGTCACCAGCCGGTGCTTCGCCTTCTTGGGCTTTCCGGCCGCGACCGGGATGCCCAGCGTGGGATCGCTGACCGGTTGCCTCGGTTCGTACCGGATCTCGACCTCGGCCGGGATCGCTTGCTTGTCTGTCATCACGCCACCCCCTGGAACTCACGAGGCGGGCCAGGACGATTGCGCGTACACCCGCCATGACTTCGAGGATGCGGACGCCGAGCCGGAGAAGAGATCATCCGGGCGGGGTGATCCACGCGTTGACGTGCGCGAACCGTGGTGCACATCCTGGATGCAGGGCGGCTACGTAAGGGGCGGCCATGATTCTCGTAGTCGGTGGGACCGGGGACCTCGGGGGACGAGTTGTCCGGCTCCTTGCCGAGCACGGGCAGCAGGTGCGGTGCCTGGTCCGGCCCGGGAGCAATGACGCAGCCTTGCGGCAGCTCGGCGTACAGGTCGTGAGCGGCGACCTGACGGCTCCGCTCAGCCTTGCGAAGATCTGTGACGGCGTGAGCACTGTCGTCGCGAGCGCGACCGCGATCGGGCGGCGGCTGGTGAACCGGCACGGGCCGTCGATCCGCGAGGTCGACGAAGCGGGCATGGCCGCTCTGGTTCAGACCGCGGAGCAGGCCGGCGTCGAGCGCTTCGTGTACGTGTCGTTCGCCGGCGCCGACTCGTCATTCGGGTCGCCGCTGGAGCACGCCAAGCTCGCGACCGAGCAGCGGCTGAAGGAGTCCTCGATGCGGCGGGTGGTCGTCCGGCCGGACGCCTTCCAGGAGATCCACCTCGGGCCGCTCGGCCGGTTCGACCTGAGGAACGGCAAGGTCGCCGTGTTCGGCAAGGGGAACACCAAGAAGCGGTGGGTCGGCACCGACGACGTTGCGGCACTGATCGCCGAGGTTGCCGTCGAGCCGGAGCCTCCGGTGATGCTCGAGTTCGGCGGGCCGGAGGCGCTGAGCCGGAACGAGGCGATCGCGGTCGCCGAGCAGGCGACCGGCCGGCCCATGCGGCGGCAGCGGTTGCCGTTGCCCGTCGCACGGCTCGGCATGCGCGTGCTGGCCCGGCCGAACGACGCGATGGCGTCGATCCTCGGCACGGGCCTGCTGCAGGACCTGGTCGAGTGCGACTGGGACGACACCGCGCTCCAGGAGCGCGGGATCAAGGCCCGGTCGGCGACCGAGTTCATCCAGCAGCAGGCCCGGTCGCTGAGCTGACCGCGGCTGCTGTGCCAGCCTCGGCCAGCCGCGGATCGATCAGCGCGCCAGCACCTCGCGAAGCCGCGGCTCGAACGCAGCCGGGTCCTCGGCGAAGCCGGTGTGATCGCCGGGGAACAACGTCGGCTCGATGCCGAGCTCCGCGCCGAGCGCACGCGACGTACGGTCGCACTCCTGGCCGGTCGACTCCTCGCCGATGCCGATCACGATCCGGTCGGCGACCGCGCGCAGCGCATCCAGGTCGGGCTGCCAGTGCGTGGTCCCGCGCAGCTCGTGGGCGAACCAGCGCCGCTCGTCCGCGACCGCCTGCGGGTCACGGTCGCCGCCGAACATGTACTCCACGGCGCCGGGCGGCAGCTTGATGTCGGCCTGCTCGAAGAACTTGGTCCAGGCGCCGAGCACGTCGCCGCCGAGGTAGCTGATGATGACGTCGTCGGTCTGCGCGTGGATCTCGTCCCGGTCGTCGAGCAGTTCGGCGATGGGCGGTTCGTGTGCGATCACGGTCGCGAGCAGCTCGGGATGGGTCTGCGCCAGGGCGAGGGCGGTGATCGCGCCGCCGCTGGAGCCGAGGATGGTGGCCCGGCCGGCGTCGACGTGGGTCAGCAGCCGGTACAGGTCGTCACCGCGCAGGGCCGGGGTCGAGTCCTGCAACGGGTTGTGCAGCGTGCTGCGGTTGATGCCGCGCGGGTCGGTGGTGAGCACGGTGTGGTCGGTGGCGAGCAGGTCGGCCAGCGGCGCGAACGAGTTCGCGTCCATCGGGGCGCCGACGAGTACGACGAGCGGGCCCTCGCCGCGGAGCTCGTAGTACAGCCGCCCGTCCGGGACCTCGAGGGAGCCGGTACGGACGGGAACGGTCGAGGTTGGCGTCATCTCATGTCCTCCAATGTGCGGGTTCGGGACTCAGACTCCGGCGGCTCCGCAAAGTCATCGGAGGCTACGCTGCCTGCATGTCGGCAGATCTGCTGGCCGCGGCCCGGGCTGGTGACGACGAGGCTTTCGGGCAGCTGGTCGGGCCGCTGCGCGACGAGCTGCGCGCGCATTGCTACCGGATGCTCGGGTCGGCTCACGACGCTGAGGACGCCGTACAGGAGACGCTGGTCCGCGCGTGGCGCAGCCTGGACCGCTACCAGGACCGCGGGTCGATCCGGTCCTGGCTGTACAAGATCGCGACCAACCGCTGCCTGACCCTGATCGAGCGCCGGGGTCGGCGCGAGCTGCCCGCCGACCTGAGCCCGGCGTCCGCACCACTCACCGAGACGGTCTGGCTGGAGCCGTACCCGGACCAGTGGCTGGGCACCGAGCGGCTCAGCCCGGAGGAGCGGGTGCTGGCACTGGAGAGCGTCGAGCTCGCCTTCGTCGCGTCGCTGCAGTACCTGTCCGGGCTGCAGCGGGCGGTGCTGCTGCTCCGCGACGTCCTCGGGTTCGCGGCCCGGGAGGTGGCCGACCTGCTGGAGACCACGGTCGCTGCCGTCAACAGTGCCCTGCAGCGGGCCCGCAAGGTCGTCGGCGAGCTCCGTGGCACACGGCCTGACCGGGACGACCGGACCAGGCGCGAGGTGGCGCAGCGGTACCTGGCCGCCTGGGAGGCCGGCGACGTCGACGCGATCGTGGCGATGCTGGCCGATGACGCGAGGTACTCGATGCCGCCGCTGCCGGAGTGGTACCAGGGCCACGACGCGATCCGGGCGTTCCTGGTCCGCGGACCGCTGGCCGACCGGTGGCGGTTCCTGCCCGCCGCGGCGAACGGACAGCTCGCGTTCGGCACGTATGCGTGGGACGACGTCAAGGGCAGGTACGTTGCGGCGGGGCTGGACCTGCTCGTGCTGCGTGGCCCGGAGATCGCCGAGGTGGTGTCGTTCCTCGAGGCCGACTTCACCGAGTTCGGGCTGCCGGCCGAGCTGCCGGGAGAACAGCCGCGATGAGTTAGCGCACGGGCCGGGGTTGTACCTGGTGAGACGGACAACCAGAGGAGACCCAGAGGAGACCCGGAGGAGACACCGTGCCGAGCAATGAAGAGCAGATCCGAAACCTGATCGAGCGCTGGGCCGAGGCGGTTCACGCCGGCGACCTCCCGATCGTCGTCGCGAACCACGCCGACGACATCGTCATGTACGACGTGCCCCCGCCGCACCAAGGCGTCCACGGGATCGACGCGTACCGGGACACCTGGCCGGGCTTCTTCGAGTGGCAGCGCATGGGCGCGTCGTTCGAGATCGAGTCGCTGGACGTCGTCGCCGGTGACGACGTCGCGTTCGCCTACGCGCTGCTGCGCTGCGGCACCGCGGAGGAGTTCGCGGACAACCCGGACAACCGGCTGCGGCTCACGCTGGGCCTGCGCAAGGAGGACGGCCGCTGGATCGTCGCACACGAGCATCACTCGTTCCCGCTCTTCGACCGGGCGGCGGCCGGTGAGGGTGAGGTGCGCGACGTGCTCCGGCAGTGGTCGGAGAGCACCGCCGCGCAGGACCTCGACGGGCTGATGACGCCGATCGCCGACGATGTCGTCTCGTACGAGCACGAGCAGCCGCTGCAGTACGTCGGCCGGGACGCGGTCCGCGAGGTCTGCGCGCGCAACCTGCACGTGCCCGGCCAGGTCACGCTGGACCACCCGGACCTCACCGTCCGGGTCGAGGACCACCTTGCGGTCGCGTGGGGCCTGGTCCACGTGCAGGTCGCGCTCGACGACGGGCAGGAGATCGACAGCTGGTCGCGCGGCACCAGGGTGTTCGCCCGGCGCGACGGCAGCTGGCAGATGGTGCACCAGCACCTGTCGATCCCGTACGACCGCGAGACGGGTGAGGCGAGAGCCGACCTGCGGCCGTAAGAATTGGGCCATGCGCGTAGTCGTCATCGGAGGTACCGGACACATCGGCAGCTACCTGGTGCCCGAGCTGGTGCAGCGCGGGCACCAGGTGGTCGTGCTCAGCCGCGGCCGGCGAGCGCCGTACCGCGCGGAACGCGCTTGGCAGGAGGTCGAGGTGCTGACCGCCGACCGGGACGCGGAGGACGCGTCCGGAACGTTCGGCGGCCGGGTCCGGGACCTGCGCCCGGACGTGGTGGTCGACCTGATCTGCTTCACCGAGGACAGCGCCTGCCAGCTCGCCGAGGCGCTGCGCGGCCAGGTCCAGCACCTGCTGCACTGCGGCACCGTCTGGGTGCACGGACCGAGTACGTCGGTACCGACCCGGGAGGACGCGCCACGCCGCCCGTTCGGCGAGTACGGCGTGCAGAAGGCCGCGATCGAGCGCTACCTGCTGGACCGGGCACGCCGGCACGGACTGCCCGTCACCCTCGTGCATCCGGGCCACATCAGCGGACCTGGCTGGCCACCGGTGAACCCGGCCGGGCACCTCGACCTCGCGGTGTTCGAGACGCTGGCCCGCGGCGACGAGCTCGCGTTGCCGAACCTCGGACTGGAGACCGTGCAGCATGTGCACGCTGCGGACGTGGCCGGCGTGTTCCTCGCCGCGATGGCGAACCGGTCCACGGCGCTGGGGGAGAGTTTCCATGCCGTGGCCGACGGTGCGCTGACGCTGCGCGGGTACGCCGAGGGCGTGGCCCGCTGGTTCGGCCGGGAGGCGAACCTCGTGTTCCTGCCCTGGGAGCGGTGGCGCGAGACCGTGACCGAGCGGGACGCCGAGATCACCTGGGACCACATCGCGCACAGCCCGCACTGCTCGATGGAGAAGGCAGCCCGGCTGCTGGGCTTCCGGCCGCAGTTCTCCGCGCTCGGGACGGTGCTTGACGCCGTCGGCTGGCTGGTCGAGAACGGCCGGATCCAGGTCGGCTCGGGTCCGGTCGGCTCGGCGCGCTGACCACTTGACCCTGTACGGCGCTGCAGGGTTGACCATGTCCGTATGCGCACCTTGCTGGCGACACTCGGAGATGCGGGGGCGGCGCGATGACGCTGGAGATCCTGTACGTCGAAAGCTGTCCGCACGTCGACGGCCTACTGGAACGAGTGCGCGAGGTCACGGACGTGCCGGTGACGACGAGGCTCGTCGGCAGTGAGGCCGAGGCGGTGGCGCGCGGGATGTCCGGTTCGCCGACGCTGCTGGTCAACAGCGCGGACCCGTTCGCCGGGTCCGGCGCGGCCGGGCTGTCGTGCCGGATCGACGGCGGCCCCTCGGTCGAGCGGCTGCGGGCGGTGCTGGCGCCGGCGCTGGTGCCCAGTGCGTGGCGGACCCGCGCCGTATCGCCGGACGACGCCGAGCGCGCCGCGCACCGGGCGATCCTGCGTGCGTTCGCGGCCACCGGCCGGCCACCGGTCGCGGCCGGGGTCGCGTCGCCCGCGGTGCTGCGCGCGTTGCACGAATCAGACGCGATCCGGCTCGGTGCCGACGGCGAGATTGTGGTGGCGTATCCATTCTCCGCGACCCCGACGCCGCACCGGGTCCGGATCTCCGACCGGACCGACGTCCACGCGATGTGCGCGATCGACGCGCTCGGCATCTCCGCAATGCTCGGCGCGGACACCGTGGTCGAGTCGGTGGACGGGTCGACCGGTGCGCCGGTCCGCGTCGTCACCGTCGCGGGTCGCACGACCTGGGACCCCGCCGGTGCCGTGGTGTTCGTCGGCGCCGATCCGTGTGGCGGGCCGTCCGCGGACTGCTGCTGCGACTACCTGAACTTCTTCGCCGACCGTGGCGCCGCGCAGGCCTGGTCCGCGGCGCATCCGGGGGTGCCGGGCCGGATCCTCGGACAGGCCGAGGCCGAAGCGCTCGGCATCGAGCTGTTCGGCCGGCTGCTGTCCACCGGGAAGCGCGCGTGACCGGCGACGGGGTCGTGCTCTGCCCGGTCCACGGCAAGGACGCGACAGCGTGAGCGGCGACCGGCTGCAGCCGCCGGCCGCGCGACCGGCCTGGGTCGTCGATCCCGATGAGCGGGCCAGGCTGGGCCGTCGCGCCCAGCTGCTCGCGGCGGCCTCGGTCGGCTACAACCTGGTCGAGGCGGTCATCGCCGTCACGGCCGGCCTGGTCGCCGGGTCGGTGGCGCTGGTCGGGTTCGGACTGGACTCGGTGGTGGAAGTGTCCAGCGGGCTGATCATCCTGTGGCAGTTCCGGCACCGGCTCCCGGAGACCAGGGAACGACAGGCGCTGCGGATGCTGGCCGTCTCGTTCTTCGCGCTGGCCGGCTACGTGGGCTTCGAGTCGGTCCGGGTGCTTGCTACCGGCAACGACCCGGACAGCTCGCCGGTCGGGATCGGGCTCGCGATCGCCTCGCTGATCGTGATGCCGCTGCTGTCGCGGGCCCAGCGTCGTACCGGCAAGGCGCTCGGCTCCCGGGCAGTCGTCGCCGACAGCACCCAGACACTGCTGTGCAGCTACCTGTCCGCGGTCCTGCTCGCCGGCCTACTGCTGAACGCGACCCTCGGCTGGGGCTGGGCGGACCCGATCGCGGCTCTGGTCATCGCAGGTGTCGCGGTGCGCGAAGGCGTCGAGGCGTGGAAGGGCAACAACTGCTGCGCCGACCCCGGCTGCGCACGCTGACCCTAGCGGCTCTCCTCGGGCGGCGGCTGTGGCGCGTCGTCGCGACCGGAGTCGGGCTGCTCGCCCTCGTCGTGCCGGATGTTCTTGCGGGCGAGTTCGGCCGTGTCCAGGTCACCCTTCTCCAGGGCCTCGTTGACCTCGCTGTCGGTGACCTCGGCCTGCTCGTGCCGGGCGGGCGTGATCGGCTCGTACCGCTCGCTGGTCATGATGGTCCTCCGTTCAGGGGCATTGTGCCGCTCTCCCTGTGCCCACTACGGACCCGATCCAGTACGGCGGTCGGCCGGTCAGGTGTAGAAGCCGTCGATCGGGACGCGCGCCTCGTCGTACAGGGCAGGTCCTTCGAGCGGTACCTCGGGCCACGAGCCGGACGGCTTGAGCGCGTCGTGCTGCTCGGTGGACAGTGCGTACACGACCCGGCCGAGACCGGAGCGTGCGATCGCGCCGGTGCACATCTGGCACGGCTGACAGCTGGTGTACATCGTGGTCGCGGCCGCGGTGCCGGGGTCCAGCTCGCTGGCCGCCCAGCGGGCCATCTTCAGCTCGGGGTGGGCGCTGATGTCGTTGTCTGAGTGCACCGTGTTGTACGCCTCGGCGAGCACCTCGCCCTCCGGGCTCACCAGCAGCGATCCGTACGGCGCGTCGCCCGCGGCTCGCCCGGCCGCGGCGAGCTCGATCGCCCGGCGCAGGAAGCGTTCGTCGTCAGGTGTCACTGTTGCTCCATTCGGTTCCGGCGGGCGGCCACCGCCGCCAGCGCATGCCACGCCACCTCGGGGTGCCGGGTCTCGTCTGGGTCGATGTCGAAGGGGTCGAGCACGACGGTGCCGGCGCCGAGCAGCCGTAGCTCCTCCAGGTCATCCGCGACCTGCTCGATCGTGCCCTCTCCGGCCCGCCGTTCGGAAGTGGTGACCGGCGACTCGGTGAGCCGCAGCACGATCCGCGGGGCGAACGCCGGTACCGGCCGCCCCAGCTCGCCCGCGATCGCTTTCAACCGGTCCGCGCCCGATCGGTAGCCCGCCGGCGTGAGCCGCAGCGGGTGCCAGGCGTCGCCGAGCCGGACCGCGCGGCGCATCCCGGCCTCGCTGTTGCCGCCGATCCACAGCGGGATGTCCCCGGCGCGGTAGTCGGCGTCGTCCCGCCAGGCGGCGCGGACCGTGCGCAGCAGCTCGTCGGTCAGCCGGCCGCGCCGCTCGAACGGCACCCCGAGGGCCTCGAACTCCTGCCGGGCCCAGCCGGACGCCACCCCGAGCACCAGCCGGCCGCCGCTGAGCTGGTTCAGGTTCGCCGCCATCCGGGCGACCAGCAGCGGATGCCGGTACGGCGCGATCAGGACCGTGGTGCCGAGCCGGATCCGCTCCGTCACCCCGGCCAGCCAGGACAGCGTAGTGAACGGCTCGTAGAACGGCGCCGGGTACTGCTCGGCAACATCCGGCGTGATCACCACGTGGTCCGACACCATCAGCAGGTCGTACCCGAGACCCTCCACCGTGCGGGCCCACTGCCGCAGCACGGCCGGGTCGGTACCGGGTCCGAAGTTGGGGACGTTCACGCCGAGCTGCATGACGATCAAGGCTATCCAGGCGGAACGGTGCTCCGAAGAGACTCCTCCCGGCGTACGACGGCCCTGGCCGTGGATCTGCCGGTATCTTGGCCGGATGGCCGAGGCTCTCGATCTGACCGACTGGGCGATCCTCGCCGAGCTGCAGCGCGACGGCCGGATCCCGCTCACCGAGCTCGGGCGGCGGGTCAACCTGAGCGCGTCCGCGACCACCGAGCGGGTCAAGCGGCTGGAGTCGGTCGGCGTCATCACCGGCTACCGGGCCGCCGTGGACCTGGTGAAGGTCGGCTACACCGTGCTCGCGATGGTGCGGCTCAAGTACCCGGGGAACAAGCACCAGCCGCTGCACAAGCTGCTGGAACGCCGTACCGAGATCCTCGAGTGCCTGCGCACCACCGGCGACGACTGCTACACGCTCAAGCTCGCCGCGACCTCGATGGTCCATCTCGAGCAGCTGGTCGACGAGCTGGCGCAGTTCGGCAGCACCACCACGAACGTGGTGTACAGCGAGACGCTGCCCCTGCGCGGCCCGGCCGGGCCGGCGGGCTAGGCCCCTGGCGATACGCTCGCGAACCTACCGACTTCGGGGGTCGAGCGCGTCGCGTAGGCCGTCCCCGAACAGGTTGAAGGCGAGCACGGTCACGAAGATGGCCAGGCCGGGCGCCAGGAGGAAGTGCGGCATCGTGTAGAAGGCCACCGCGTCGGAGAGCATGCCGCCCCAGGTCGCGGTCGGCGGCCGGATGCCGACGCCGAGGAAGGACAGTCCTGCCTCGAAGATGATGTTGGTCGGGATCAACAGCGTGGCGTACACCAGGATCGGCGCCACCAGGTTCGGCAGCATCTCGGTCATCAGCAGGTACGGGCGGCGCGCACCGAGGCTACGGGCCGCGTCGACGAACTCCCGCTGGCGTAGCGACAGCGCCTGGCCGCGGATGATCCGGCCGATATAGGGCCAGTTGAAGAACCCGATGATGAACACCAGCAACACGATCCGCAGCGAGTTGCCGCGCAGCCCGAACGCCTCGTCCGGGATCACCCCGGCCAGCGCG
>DASRHY010000231.1:0-5615 GCA_035650275.1 Kribbellaceae bacterium
CCGGAAGAAGTGCCAGTTGTTCGCGTGCACGACGCCTTCGGGCAGCTTCGGAAGGTCAAAGAAGAAGAAATACCAGGACTTTCGGAGCTGGCCCGGGCGGTGCAGTCCCTGCGAGAGCTTTCGCGGATGGGCTGCATTGAGGATGGCAATCCGGTCCACGATCTCTGGGTTGCTCATCGCGGTGGCCCAGGCGACGCTTCCGCCCCAGTCGTGGCCCACCAGGAACGCTGACTCGGCACCGCGTTCTTGAACGAGTGCGCGGATGTCGGCGGTCAGATGGTCGCTGTCGTAGGCCTTCACGTCGGCCGGCCGCGACGACAGGTTGTAGCCGCGCATGTCGGGTGCGACGACGCGAAAGCCGGCGTCCGCGAGTGGCTTGATCTGCAGCCGCCAGCCGAACCAGAACTCCGGGAAGCCGTGCAGCAGAACGATCAGCGGCCCTTCACCCACCTCGACGTAATGCAAGCTCACGTCGCCGACGTCGGCGTAGCCCTCACGAAGCTCGGTCCCGTCCAAATCCATACACTGTGAGGCTTCTCCCGGCGGTCGGGTCCTGTCAACCGCCAGCCCCGTGTCACGAATCGACGGGCTGCGCAACGAGTCGACCAGGGGCGTGCGTACCGCGGTGCGCCTGGCGGACGCCGCTAGAGGAGATTGCCGCGAGCGAAGGACCCGTGACTCGCGTGCAGGGAGGCTTGGCCGACCGTCGGCGCCCGGAAACCTCCTCCTAGGCGAACCGCTTGACGAAGTCGAGCGCCGTCTGGGCGACCTCGCGCCAGCCGTGGTCGATCGTGAGGGAGTGGCCCCGGTTCGGCATCTTCACGATCTCCGTCACGGCGGGGTTGCGCCTCTGCCGCTTGTAGGCGGCGTTCGCGATCGCCCACGGCACCGTGTGATCCTTCTCACCGTCGATGATCAGCAGGGGACCGCGGTCGGGGTTCGTCGTGTTCACCTTCGCTTCGGTCCACGGATTGAGGTTCGCGTTGCCCATCTGCGCGAGAGAGATCCCGGAGGCGGCGACGTGGTACGTGTCGTAGAGCTCCTTCGCCTCCTTGTCGTCGAGCGCGTTGGCCCAGCTGTACTTGAACTGGTCGAACGTGAGCGTGATCGCGCGGCCGCGCGTGAGCGGGTTGATCAGGAACGGGCCCACCGCCTTGAGCACGGACGCAGGCAGGGGCAGAACGCCGCGGAAGATTCCGGGGTCGATCGCCACCGTGGCCGCCGAGAGGCCCCGGCCCGCGAGCATCTGCGCCAGCAAGCCCCCGGTCGAGTGCCCCATCACCGCTGGCTTCTTGCCCAACGCATTGATGACTTCGGTGGTGTGGTCGGCGACCTGCTCCAGGGTCTTCTTGGCGAGGACTTCCGGCTCTGCCCGAGCCCCTTCAACCGTTTGCGGATCGTCTGGCCAGTCCGGCGTCAGCGGCGCGTAGCCGGCCTCTTTGAAGAAGTCCGCCCAGTTGGCCCAGCTGTTCGGCAGCAGCCAGAGGCCGTGGATGAACACGACTGGGGTATTGCCAGAGGCGTTGGCCGCCTCGATCTCCCGGTTCTCCCGCTCGGAAGCTGACGCCATGACGAACCCCCTCCGATCGAGTGACAATCAACCCGACCCTACCGAAGTAACTGGCACGGGGAGTCCGGACCAGTGGAGCCGGCCGGATTCGAACCGGAGACCGCTTCACCGATGCGCCGATCGAGGAGAGCACAGACCGCAACAGATCTGCGGATCTCGCGCACCGACGTTCTGTGCTCGCAGCCGAGTGGACAGGGAGCACCCCCATCCGGGCATTCGGCGTCCCCACAAGACTCAGCAAGATGGCCCGGCGATCCGTGTCGGCACACCGCTGCTGGTGACAGATCACCGAATGTGCCGCCGAGGTGCTCGAGCCGTGGTCGCCGTCCGCTTCGTGGCCCGGGCTGACCGGGGACACTGGTCCCTAAACTGGTGGGCGTGTGCCACGGAGTGGCACAGCCACGGCACGCCTCAGTGAGTGACACCTACGGCGGAAAGGGATCACGATGGCGAGTGCAGATGCAAATCCGATCGGTGCGCCAAAGGCCTGGCCTCGGTCCCGCCGAGATTCGGCATCAGGGGGTGTGCGATGACGACCCACGCCATTGACACCGGCGAGCACGAGTGGGGCGTCGACAGCGCTGTCACCACCTTGTTCGACTTCGACTACGAAGCGGGGCGAGACCAGCTCCTGCGGCTCTACGACAAGGGCACCCGCAAGCAATGGATCGGCTCCGAGCGGATCGACTGGTCGACCGAGATCGACCCGGACAACCCGACGGGCCTGCCCGACGAGTTCATCGCCATCTACGGCACGCCGTGGTGGGACAAGATGAACGAGGCTGAGAAGGGCGAGCTGCGGCGGCATTTCGAGGCCTGGCGGTTCAGCCAGTTCATGCACGGCGAGCAGGGCGCGCTGATGTGCGCAGCCAAGATCGTGCAGACGGTGCCGGATCTCGACTCGAAGTTCTACGCCGCCACCCAGACCATCGACGAGGCCCGGCATGTCGAGGTCTACGGCCGCTACCTGCACGACAAGATCGGGCTGGTCTACCCGCTCAACCAGAACCTGCGGTCTCTGCTCGACGACGTCATCGCCGACAGCCGCTGGGACCTGACCTACCTGGGGATGCAGGTGCTCATCGAGGGTTTGGCACTGGCCGCCTTCGGCCTCATCCGCCAACAGGCGACCGATCCTCTGGCCCGGGCCATCAACACCTATGTCATGCAGGACGAGGCTCGCCACGTGATGTTCGGCCGGCTGGCGCTGCGCGACTACTACCCGCAGCTCACCCAGCCCGAGCGCGACGAACGCGAGGAGTTCTGCGTGGACGCGTGCTATCGGATGCGCGACCGCTTCCTCGGCGAGGAGGTCTGGTCGAGCCTGGACCTGCCCCGGGAGGTCACCGAGTACGTCGACAGCAGCGAGGTGCTGCGCCAGTTCCGCGGTTTCCTGTTCGTGCGGATCGTGCCGATCCTGCGCGACATCGGCCTGTGGGGCAACAAGGTGCAGCAGGCGTTCGCCGACATGGGGGTTATGGCCTTCGCCGACGCCGACATCGACGCCGCCATGGCCGAGGACGAAGCGGCCGGCGACGAGCTCGACGCCCGCATGGCCCGCGTCAAGTCGGTGGCCGCCGAGGCCTGACCGGCAACCTGGTCGACACCTAGCCCAGTCCGGGCCGGCTTCGTCAGATGGTCGTCACTCGTGGTCGCTGGGCTCCAGGATCACGACCGGGATCTCCCGTCGGGTGTGGCGCTGGTACACGTCGTAGCGGCCGACGACACCGCGGTGGAACAGACGAGCGAGGCCGCGGTTCTCCTCGTTGACGAGCTCCCAGAGGCGCTCCCGTTCCTCGGCATCGGCCACCCGGGCATGGGCTGGTCGGTGCCGCCGACCGACCTGCACCTGCACCTCGGGGTTGGCCTCTAGGTTGAGGAACCAGGCCGGGTGCCGGGGCGCCCCGCCGTAGGAGGCCACGACCACATAGTCGTCGCCGTCCCGGGCGTAGACGAGAGCCGTCGTCCGGGGCTGGCCGGTCTTGCGGCCCACCGTGTGGAGCAACAGGGCAGGACGGCCGGCGACGTGGCGGCCGACAGCGCCCCGCGTGAACCGGTAGGCGCGCTGATGCAGCAGTAGGTACGGACCGATGACATACGAGCCTGGGGTATGGCGCACGGAGCAGCAGCGTAAGCCCCGGCACCGGCGAATTCGCTCCGTCCCCGCCCCCGGTCGCCGAGCACACGCGACAACGACATGCGCGGAACGACTGTGCCACCCGCCGTCAGCTCGCGCGTCGTTCGGCTTCTTTCCTGATGCGATCGAGCGATGCGCTGACGGTCGCCTCCCACTTGGACGCAACCTGGTCAGCCCACCAGCGGCCCAGCCCCCAGAAGTCCGCACCCAGCTCGCCGGCGTACTCCAGTCGAGTCGTGCCCTGTTCCGGGTGGAGCGTGAACCGCTCGACCACATGAGGAACCGGGCCGCGCACCAACCGGAAATCGATCGTCTCGGGACGATCGAACCGGACCGTCTCAACCGTCGTGGTGACGATCCTGCCGCCAACCGGCGTCCGATGAGCGGCGAGCACCATGTCGCTGCCTCGTTCCAAGACCTCGATCTCGTCGGCCATCGCCCGCGGCGTCCGCCCCAGGTAAGGCGCGGCGATCACGTCGAACACCGTGTCGCGGGGTGCTGCCATAGCGACGGTGATCGGCCCCAGGGGCCGTAGCGTCCGCCCGACTCCGGTGTCGAGCGTGAGCTGGCCGCCGGCCAAGAGGCGAGAGCCCACACCCCCCACGGCCGCGGCATACACGACAGTCCGGATCCCACGCACCAGGCCACTCTTGCACCCCGCCGGCGTTTGTCGCGTGACTTGGTTCACCGGTGTTCGCTCGTTCGCCAGTCGATTCATCGGTCCCGAGGACCGGTCGCCGGTGCAGGCGCACACTCATAGAGGCCTGGAGACCCACGTGGCCCGCCGACCCCTTCGTGCGACAAGCTGAACCGCCATGCTGACCCGCCAACAGATCTCCGATGCCGTCGGACCGCTCGGGTGGCGGTACGTGCTCGGTGTCCTGCGCGCCAGCGTCGAGGTCGACTCACTGGCTCGGGCGGTGACCGTCGCCGCGGCAGCGACGACGGTGGCCGGGCGCGACGCCGACGAGCGGCTATGGATCGACCTGCGACGCCACCGTGTGGTGCTGTCGATCCAGACCCTGGCGGTCGCCGAGATCACGGAGGCGGACATCGCCCTCGCACGCACCGTGACCCAAGAGCTGACCGAACTGGGGCTGCGCCCCGATCCCGTCGTCGAGCGGGACCCACAGCGGTCCGACCAAATCCTCGAACTCGCCATTGACGCGCTCGACATCCCCGCAGTGAGACCGTTCTGGAAAGCCGTGCTGGGCTACGCCGACGAGGCAGACCGCCATGGCCCGACCGATCCGATCGTCGATCCCGTCGGTCAGGGCCCTGCCGTCTGGTTCCAACAGATGGACGCGCCAAGGCCGCAGCGCAACCGCATCCATGTCGACGTGTCCGTTCCCCATGACGAGTCCAGGCACCGCATCGACGCGGCGCTGGCGGCCGGTGGCCGGCTGGTGTCTGACGCCCACGCTCCCGCCTTCTGGGTGTTGGCCGACATCGAAGGCAACGAAGCCTGCATCACCACGTGGCAAGGCCGCGACCCGGAGTCCGCATAGTCAGCTGCGTCTGTCAGTCGACGGTCACCCGACCGGTCGCCGGGCTGGCGAGAGAGCCAACGTCACCGCCCGGCCCGAATCGTCGTGAACCGAGCCGTACGCTCTGAGCCGTCCGCCCTGCGCAAGCGCTGAGGGGCGACGAGAACGGTTTCAACGACGACCCCCTGTCGTGTCGCCCCGGACACTCGGTCCCGCAAAGCGGTGGCGGCGTGCCTGGTTGCGGCGCTCGGCGGGCGAGACCGCACCGAGGCCCGTCGGACACCGCACTTGCCCGGCCCGGCGGGAGTGCCGTGGGCGGCGGTAGGTTGCGGTGATGGAGCGGCGGATCTTCGGGCTCGAGAACGAGTACGGGATCACGTTCACCCTGCGGGGGCAGCGACGGTTGAGCCCCGACGAGGTG
>DASRHY010000232.1:0-35753 GCA_035650275.1 Kribbellaceae bacterium
GGCGCGCGACAGCGGCGCCGGCCGGGAAGATTCCGGCCAGCGCGCGCAGCGTGTCGAGCGTCGGCCCGACCGGATGGCCGGCGACCGCGTCCGCGATCGCCCGGTGCAGCTGCTCCTCGGCGGTGACGACCCGGCGGCTCAGCTTGCGGCCCTCGGCGGTGAGGCCGAGTACCAGGAACCGGCGGTCATCCGGGTCGGTGTCGCGCTCCACCAGGCCCTGTGCGACCAGCCGCTCCACCAGCCGGCTCGGGCTGGTCCCTGTCTCGCAGACCAGCAGCTCACCGAGCGCGGTCAGCGTGAGCGGACCGTGGTCGCGCAGCACCCGGAGCACCTCGGCCTGCGACGGGGTGATGCCCAGCGGCCGGAGCTCGGCGGCGAACATCCGGTTGCCTTCGCGCTGGATCGCGAGGATCAGGTACCGCAGCTCCTCGGCCGGCTTCATGCCCGCACCGCCTCGGTCGCCGTGAGCAGCGCGGCCGCGTTCGGGTCGTGCGCCGCCAGCACGGTGAGGTCGCCGAACCGTTCGCGCAGCGCGCTGACGCCGGCCGCGGCACGCCGCATCTGGCGTTTGTTCCCGACGCCGGGGACGACACCGGCCGCGAGCAGGTCGGCGTCGTAGGTGAGGTCACCGACCAGCAGCAGCGGGGTCCGGCCGGGGCGGCGTACCAGCATCGACAGCGAGCCAGGGGTGTGACCAGGGGTCGGGAGCAGCACCAGACTGCCGTCGCCGAACAGGTCATGGCCGGTCTCGAACGGCGCCAGGGCGGGATCGCCGAGCGGCTCGGGCGTCACCCGCCGCCACCGCAGCCCGGGCAGCTCGATGTGCTCGCGCAGGTACCCGCGCGGTTCGGCCAGCGGGCGGAGCATCGACTGCCACTCCTGCTCGCTGATCACGATCTCGACGCCGGACAGCTCGGGTAGGCCGCCGATGTGGTCCTGGTGCAGGTGTGAGATCACCGCGGTGTGTACGTCGGACGGCCGGTGCCCGAGCGCGCCGAGCCCGTGGGTCAGGGTCTGGTCGGGCTCGATCGCGAACTGCGCCAGGCGGTCGTACACGAGCCGGGTCGGTCCGCCCGGGAAGTAGCCCGGGTCCGTCACCGAGGCCCGGTCCTGGCCGGTGTCGAACAGCACCAGGCCGTCGCGGTGCTCGATCACGTACGCGTTGATCGGGCGGGGCGCTGTCCAGCTCCGTGCGGTGGCGAGCCAGACATAGAGGTTCTTGCGGGTCGGTCCGACGTGCTCGGGGCGGATCCGGACGGTGCCGGTGCTCAGTACGGAGACACGAGCGATGGGGTCTGAGGTAGTGGTCATGCGAATTAGATTACACGACATACATGTCGTGTCAACTACTTTGCTAGGGAGTGGTTGCTGTCGCTCGGTCACGTCGAGCGTCAGCGGGCGTAGATGGAGCGGAGCCAGACGGTGGTGAGGGTGTCGACCACTTCGCGGTCGGCGGCGGGGGAACGCCGGGTGCGGGAGTGGTGGTAGAAGACCTCGTCGTTCATCGAGACCAGGACCGTGGCGAGGGACTTGGCCGAGGGTGGCCCGGGTACGGCGAGGCCTGCGGCGCGATCCGCGTCGATCCGGTCCGCGACCGCGGTGATGAAGCGGCGCGCGACGTCGGCCCAGAACTGCCGCATGTTCTCGTCGGTGTCCCGGGCCCGTACAGCGGCGCGCAGCACTGGGCCGTTCGCACGCCACACCGCGACGTTGCCCGCGATCGAACGGCGCACCGCGTCATCCGGGGACCCCTCGGTCCGCTCGGTCCACAGCGTCGCCGCGTCGTACAGCTGGGAGAGCACCCGCTCCGCGAGCAGGTACAGCACGGCCTCGCGGGACTCGAAGTGGAAGTAGAACGCGGACCGCTTGATGCCGGCGCCGGAGGCGAGGTCGTCGATCGTGATCGCGGTCAGGTCGCGCTCCGCGAGCAGCTTCTCGGCGGTGTCCAGGATCGCCTGCGACGTCAGGTCGCCCTTGCTCGGCTTGCGCCTGCGCACCCCTGGCGTCGTTCCCGCGGCCATGTGTCGATTCTGGTCGACACTGTGTCCGGAATCAACGACATGCTGTCGGGTCCCGACCTGAGCACCGACATGGGTATGGTTGCGAGGCATGCGAGGCATCATCCTGGCCGGCGGTTCCGGCACCCGGCTGCATCCGCTCACGCTGGCGGCAAGCAAGCAGCTGCTCCCGGTGTACGACAAGCCGATGATCTACTACCCGCTGTCGACGCTGCTGCTGGCGAACATCCGCGAGGTGCTTGTGATCACCACGCCGGAGGACGCCGGCCAGTTCCAGCGGCTGCTCGGTGACGGGTCGCAGTTCGGGATGGCCATCTCGTACGCCGTGCAGCCGAAGCCGGAGGGCCTGGCCCAGGCGTTCCACATCGGTGCCGACTTCGTCGGCGACCAGTCGGTCGCGCTGGCGCTCGGCGACAACATCTTCTACGGGCCCGGTCTCGGTCTGCACCTGTCCCGGTTCAACGACGTCGACGGCGGCGTCGTCTTCGCGTACCGGGTCGCCGACCCCACGGCGTACGGCGTGGTGGAGTTCGGCGCGGACGGCAAGGCGCTGTCGATCGAGGAGAAGCCGAAGCAGCCGAAGAGCAACTACGCGGTTCCCGGGCTGTACTTCTACTCCAGCGACGTGGTCGAGATCAGCAAGTCGATCAGGCCGTCCGCGCGCGGCGAGCTGGAGATCACCGCGGTGAATGACGTGTACCTGCACGACAAGCGGCTGCAGGTCGAGGTGCTGCCGCGCGGTACCGCCTGGCTCGACACCGGCACCTTCGACTCGCTGATGTCGGCCGCCGAGTTCGTCCGCGCGGTCGAGGAACGGCAGGGCCTGAAGATCGGCTGCCCGGAGGAGATCGCCTGGCGGCGCGGCTTCATCGACGACGACGGCCTGCGGGTCCGGGCCGAGCGGCTGGCCAAGTCCGGGTACGGCGACTACCTGCTGAGCCTGCTCGAGCATCCGTGACCAGGCCCGCGCGCCCTGTCGGCGTACGGCGTTAGGGTGGCGGGCGTGGAAGCGCCCCTCGCCCTGTATCGCCGGTACCGGCCGGACACGTTCGCCGAGGTGATCGGGCAGGACCACGTCACCGAGCCGCTGCGGAACGCGCTGTCGAACAACCGGGTCAACCACGCGTACCTGTTCTCCGGTCCGCGCGGCTGCGGGAAGACCACCAGCGCCCGGATCCTGGCCCGCGCGATCAACTGCGAGAAGGGCCCGCTCCCGGAGCCGTGCGGCGAGTGCCAGTCCTGCCAGGACCTGGCCCGCGGCGGGCCCGGCAGCATCGACGTGATCGAGATCGACGCCGCCTCGCACGGAGGTGTGGACGACGCCCGGGACCTGCGCGAGCGGGCCTTCTTCGCGCCGGTGCAGTCGCGGTTCAAGATCTACATCATCGACGAGGCGCACATGGTGACCACGCAGGGCTTCAACGCCTTGCTGAAGCTGGTCGAGGAGCCGCCGCCGCACCTCAAGTTCATCTTCGCCACCACCGAGCCGGACAAGGTGATCGGGACGATCCGGTCCCGCACGCACCACTACCCGTTCCGACTGGTGCCGCCGAAGGTGCTCGCGTCGTACCTGGCGCAGCTCTGCGAGGCCGAGGGGGTTGCGATCGAGCCGGCCGCGCTGCCGCTGGTGGTCCGGGCCGGAGCCGGCTCGGTGCGGGACTCGCTCAGCGTGCTGGACCAGCTGATCGGCGGCGCCGGGCCGGAGGGCGTGACCTATGCGCTGGCCGTGGCGCTGCTCGGGTTCACGCCCGACTCGCTGCTGGACGCGGTCGTCGACGGCTTCGCGGCACACGACAGTGCAGCAGTGTTCGGCGTGATCGACAAGGTGATCGAGACCGGCCAGGACCCGAAGCGGTTCGCCGAGGACCTGCTTCGCCGACTGCGCGATCTCGTGATCGTGGCTGCAGTGCCGACGGCGATCTCTTCCGGGCTGATCGACGTCGCCGAGGACCAGGGCGATCGGCTGCAGTCCCAGGCCTCCGCTCTCGGCCCGGCCGAGCTGACCAGGGCCGCCGACACGGTCGCGGCCGGCCTGCTCGAGATGCGTGGCGCGACCGCTCCCCGGCTGCAGCTCGAGCTGATCTGCGCCAAGGTGCTGCTCCCCGGCGCGGACGACTCCACCCAGGGCGTGCACGCGCGGCTGGACCGGATCGAGCGCCGGATGACCCTCGGCGGTCCGGCGCCTGCCCCGGCCGATTCGTCGTCTTCTCCGGCCGGGTCGTCCGGTCCAGCGTCCCCGACCTCTCGCGGTGACGGCGCGGAGGCACCGGCACGCGCAGCGAAGGAGTCGACCGGCGCCTCCGCCGATTCCGCGGAACCGCCGGCCACCAGTCGTCCGGCACGCGATGAGGAACCCGCCGACACGTCCGCCGCGAGCGGCGGGCAGTCGGCGGCGGCGGGTGAGATCGGCCTGGCGGACGTCCGGCGGCTCTGGCCGGACATCCTGCAGCGGGTGAAGGAGCGCAAGAAGGTCACCTGGGTGATGCTCAGCCAGAACGCCCAGGTGCTGGCGATGGACGACAAGGTGCTGACCATCGGCCTGACGCATGCCGGGGTGCGGGAGAACTTCGTCCGTTCCGGCCATGACGAGATCCTGCGCGAGGCGATGAAGGCCGAGCTGCTGGTGGACCGCCGGATCGAGGCCGTCGTCGACCCGTCCACCGGCTCCGGCGGTGGCGGCGGTCAGCCTGCCGACAACCCCGGTCCCAGCGGCCCACCGCCGTCGTCCGGCTGGGACACCGGTTCGCCCGCGCCCGGTCAGTCCGGCTCGGCACCTGGCGGGGCCGGCGCAACCGGTCCAGCAGCCCGCGCCGACACGGCCGGCCCGGTCGACGCCCCGGGTGCCGACGCGGCTGGGTCCGCGACAGTCCGAGGCGAGGCGACATCGGTCGAGCCAGGCCCAGCCGTCGTCGGCGGCGGTCACGCGGCGACAGCCGACCCGGCCGCGGACCTGAAGACACAGCCCGCGGACCGGACGAAGCAGGCCGCCGACCGGAAGCCACAGCCCGCCGACCGGAACAAGCAGGCCGCGGACCGGAAGGCGCAGGCCGCGAGCAAGCGCCGTGCCGCCGAGGCAGCGGCCGCGGCCGAGCAGGCGCAGTGCGCCGCCCGGACCCCGCCACCCGACCCGGATGAGGAACCGCTGGACGAGGCGGATGTGGTCGGCGAGGACGACGCGGTACTCGAGGACGACGCTCGCGACCACACCGAGCTGCTCCGCCAGACCCTCGGCGCCCAGGTCATAGCCGAACAACCCAACTCCTGACCTCTCCCGACGCCTGACCTCTCCACGCCTGACCACACCTGCCAGCCGACCACCCGCCGGCCCACCGCTGGACCCACCCGCGCCGCCGAGCCTGGCGATATTCGCGTGGTGAACCACGCCAATGGTGGGTTCGCCACGGCTATAACCGGGGCGAACCCTCACCTCGCATGGTTCACCACGCGAATATCACCGGGACCGGGGCGCGCGGGTCGAGGGGTCGCGGCGGGCCGGCGGGTGAGCGGTACGACGCAGCGGCGGGACGGTCCGTCGTACCGGATAGGCTCTGGGCAGGATCACGGTACTGCTGGGACAGGAGATCACGGTGTTCGACGGTGGTGGCGCCTCAGGCGGGGCGCAGGGCAGCTTCGACATGTCGGGGCTGCTGGCTCAGGCGCAGGCGATGCAGAGCCAGCTGATGCAGGCGCAGGCCGACCTGGAGAAGCAGGAGGTCGAGGGCAGTGCCGGCGGCGGTCTGGTGACCGCGCTGGTGTCCGGGACCGGTGAGCTGCTCAGCCTGACCATCAACCGTTCCGCCGTGGACCCGGACGACACCGAGACGCTCGCGGACCTGATTGTCGCCGCGGTGCGGGACGCGTCCGAGAATGCCAAGGAGCTGGCCGCCCAGGCGATGGGCCCGCTCGCCGGCCTCGGCGGCGGACTGCCCGGCCTGCCCGGCGGTGACGCGCCCGGCGGGATGACCGGGCTGCCCGGTCAGAACCCGGACTGACGTGTACGAAGGAGCCGTCCAGGACCTGATCGACGAGCTCGGCCGGCTCCCGGGCGTCGGACCGAAGTCCGCCCAGCGCATCGCGTTCTACCTGCTCGCGGCCGACCCGACCGACGTACGACGGCTGGCGCACGTGCTCGTCCAGGTCAAGGAGAAGGTCAGGTTCTGCGAGATCTGCGGCAACGTGTCCGAGGAGACGCAGTGCCGGATCTGCCGGGACGAGCGCCGCGACCGGTCGCTGATCTGCGTGGTCGAGGAGGCCAAGGACGTGGTCGCTATCGAGCGGACCCGCGAGTTCCGCGGCCGGTACCACGTGCTGGGAGGCGCGATCTCGCCGATCGAGGGCATCGGGCCGGACGAGCTACGGATCAAGGAGCTGATGCAGCGGCTGGCGGACGGGGAGGTCACCGAGATCATCCTGGCCACCGATCCGAACCTCGAGGGCGAGGCAACCGCGACGTATCTGAGCAGGTTGTTGCGGCCCATGGGGTTGCGTGTAACGAGATTGGCTAGTGGACTTCCGGTAGGCGGGGACCTCGAGTATGCGGATGAGGTCACTCTGGGACGGGCGTTTGAAGGGCGACGATCGATCGATGACTGACACCAATAGCGGTACGGATATAGCGGAACGGGCGTTGACCACCGAGGCGGACGACCTGTCCGAGTTCGCGGAACAGATCGCGGACCAGATCAGGAGCTTCCTGATCACGGTCCGCGACATCGCTGCACAACCGGACGAGGAGGACGTCGACGAGGGGCTCGCCTCGCTGCCGTACCTGCTGCTCGAGGTCAGCCAGCTGCTGCTCGCGGGCGGGCGACTCGGGGCGTTCGCCGACTTCGTGCCGGAGGAGCGTTACGAGACCGACGCCGGCCCGGACCCGGACCTGGACGAGATGCGGGACCGGCTGGCCGAGCTGTTCGAGGGCCTGGACGAGTACGCCGAGGTGTTCGACCCGTACGGCAACCCGCCGGAGATCAATGTGTTCCGGATCTCCGACGACCTGACCGCGATCGCGAACGACCTGGTGCACGGCCTGGCGCACTACGAGGCCGGCCGGGTGGACGAGGCGCTGTGGTGGTGGCAGTTCTCGTACGTGTCCACCTGGGGCGCGGCCGCGAGTGCCGTACTGCGGGCAATCCAGTCGCTGATCGCGCACGACCGGCTGGAGCCTGCGCACGACCCGCAGACCGAGGCCGTCGACCGCGAGCTCGTCGAGGTCGCCGACGAGGCGGTCTCGCGCCGCTGAGCCGCTATCGCGGTCGCAAGCCGAGCATCAACCCGTGCATCGCATCGGTGACGACCCCGTCGAGCGCCGCCTCGTCGACAATCGCGCCGTTCGCCAGGGAGGCCAGGCCCTGCAGGGTGGCCCAGACCAGCATGCCCGGCTTCTCCGGGTCCGCGCCCACCAGCTGACCGGAGGCCTGGCCCTCCGCGATCAGATCGGACATCGCCGTGAACGCGCGGTCGGCGGCCTCGTGCACCGGTCCGTCCGGATCGCGGTGCTTGCCGGCGAACATCAGCTCAAGCAGGGCGGAGTCGCGGGTCGCGAAGCGGACGTACGCGACAGCCGTGCGCGCCATCCGGGTCGTGTGGCTGGCGCGGCCCTTCGCCGCGGCGACGATCTCCCGCTCGAGCCGCTCGAAGCCGCGCAACGCGAGTGCGTCGAGCAGCGCCTGGCGGTCGGGGAAGTGCCGGCGCGGCGCACCGTGGCTCACGCCGACCTCGCGAGCGAGCTCACGCAATGACAAGTCCGCCACGCCTCGCGTGCGGACGATCTCCTCGGCCCGTTCCAGCAGCTCCTCGCGGAGGTTGCCGTGGTGGTACGGCCGGACTACGGCCTCGCTCATCGCGCCTACGCTAACGCATCGGTGTAGTCATTGACGACATTGTTGTCGACGCCTACATTGTTGTCCATGTCTACATCGAGGCCTACATCGAGCGCCCTGGACCTCCCCGACCTGACCGGGCGAACCGCCGTCGTCACCGGCGCCAACAGCGGGATCGGGCGCGTCGCCGCCCGCCGGCTCGCAGCCGCCGGTGCGCACGTGATCCTCGCCGTACGTACCACCGCCAAGGGCGAGGCCGCCGCGTCGTCGATGCCCGGCAGCACCGAGGTACGCCGGCTGGACCTTGCCGACCTCGCCTCGGTACGCGCCTTCGCCAACGGTGTGACCACCGACGTCGATCTGCTGATCAACAACGCCGGCGTGATGGCTGTGCCGGAGTCGCGCACCGCCGACGGTTTCGAGATGCAGATCGGGACAAACCACCTCGGGCACTTCGCGCTCACCAACCTGTTGCTCGAGCGGGTGACCGGTCGGGTGGTGACCGTCTCGTCGGGCGCGCACCGGGCGGGCGCGATCCGGTTCGACGACGTCAACTGGGAGCGGCCCGGGAGCTATCACCGGTGGCGGGCCTACGGCCAGTCCAAGCTCGCCAACCTGCTCTTCACCGCCGAGCTGCAGCGCAGGCTGGAGGCGGCGGGCTCCGCGGTGATCGCCACCGCGGCACACCCCGGCTGGTCGGCGACGCACCTGCAGCAGCACACCGGGAGCCGCCTCCAGAACGGCTTGATGCGGTTCGCCAACCTGCTCATCGCGCAGAGCGACGAGATTGGCGCACTGCCCACGTTGTACGCCGCGACCGCCGACGTTCCGGGCAACAGCTACGCCGGACCACGTGGCTTCCGGGAGCTGCGCGGCGCGCCGCGGCTCGTCGACCGCAGTGACCGGGCGAAGGATGCCGATGCCGCCCGCCGGCTGTGGGACCTGTCGGAGCAGCTCACCGGCGTACACTTCCCGCTCCCGACGGCGACCGCTGCCTGACACCCCTAGTCAGGCAGCATCGGCATCTGCATGCCGGTGTCGCGGCCGAGCAGGACGCCGCGGGTCAGAGCCTTGCTGCCGTACTTGTCCCGGACGTGGTCGACGGCGCCGTCGAGCGCGATCAGGTCGTGCCGGTCGTACGGGAGCGCCAGCTGGGTGCTGCCGGAGTTCTCCAGGTTGGCGACCGAGACGCCGACCAGGGTCAGCCCGCGGCGGGCGATGTCCGGCAGCTCCCGCTCGACCAGCGCGCGGACCGTGGCCAGCACGACCTGGGTCTGGGCGGTCGGCTCCTGCAGCGTGTGCGACCGGGTGGCGCGGCGGAAGTCGTCGTACCGGAGCCTGAGCACAACCGTGCGTCCGACCCGGTCCGCGGTGCGCATCCGCCGGGTGACCCGGTCGACGATGCCGATCACCACGGCGTCGATCTCCTCCGGCGTCTTGCGGGACCGGCCGAGCGCGTGCTGCGAGCCGATCGAGCCGCGGCGCTTGCCGACCTGGACCGGGCGCGGGTCGCGGTTGTGCGCGAGTGCGTGCAGGTGCCGGCCGGACGCCTTGCCGAGCATCGCGATCAGTGCTGCGGGCGCCAGCCGGGCGACGTCCCCGACGGTGGTCAGGCCCCGCTTCTCCAGCTTCTCCGCGGTCACCTCGCCGACACCCCACAGCCGGGTCACCGGGAGCGCGTGCAGGAACTCCAGCTCGCAGTCGGGTGGTACGACGAGCAGCCCGTCCGGCTTGCCGACGCCGCTCGCGACCTTCGCCAGGAACTTGGTCCGGGCCACGCCAACGGTGATCGGCAGCCCGACCTCCGCGAGCACCCGGCGGCGCAGCCGCGCCGCGATCTCCGGGGGCGTACCCGAGATCCGGAGCAGTCCGCCGACGTCGAGGAACGCCTCGTCGATCGACAGCCCCTCCACCAGCGGCGTGGTGTCGCGGAAAATCTCGAACACCGCCTTGCTGGCCTCGGTGTATGCCGAGAAGCGCGGGTGCACCACGATCGCCTGCGGGCAGACCATCCGGGCCTGCTTACCGCCCATCGCGGTGCGCACGCCCAGCCTCTTCGCCTCGTAGCTGGCCGCGAGCACCACTCCGCCGCCGACGATCACCGGGCGGCCGCGCAGGCGCGGGTCGTCCCGCTGCTCGACCGACGCGTAGAAGGCGTCCAGGTCGGCATGCAGGATCGTTGCACCCGTGCCCACGAACACATGTTCGCATCTACCGCCGACAGTTTCGAGTGGTCACAAGGGCCCGATGATCGCCGACACGCCGAGGCACAAGGGCCCGATGAATGGATTGTCCGGCGGGTGGAAAACCAGGGGCGGAGTGTCGGTGGGTCAGGAGAGAATGCACAGTATGGACCTGTCGTCGTATCGCGCGCTGTGGAGGACCCTCGGAGTTCCGTCGATGCTGATCGGGTCGCTGCTGGCCCGGCTCCCGACGGTCGCGATCATGATCCCGATGGCCTTCCTCGCCAAGGATGCCAGCGGCGGGTTCGGCTGGGCGGGCGTGGTCGCGGGCGCGTACTCGATCGGTACGGCGATCGGCGCGCCGCTGTGGTCCCGGCGGGCCGACCGCCGGGGTGCGAAGCGCGTGCTGGTCTTCACCGGGCTGGCGTGGAGTGCGGCGATCGCGGTCCTGGCACTGCTGCCGGCGGACCAGTACCGGACGATGCCGGTGCTTTCGCTGCTGGCCGGCTTCGTGATGCCGCCGATCTCGTCGACCGCCCGGGCGGCGTGGCCGAGGATGGTCTCGGGGCGCCGGCTGCGGACCGCGTACGCCGTGGACGCGACCGCGGTCGAGGTGCTGTTCGCGGTCGGGCCGATGCTGGGCGCGGTGATGGTGACGTTCGCGAGCCCGCGGACGGGTCTGCTCACCGCGGCCGGGTTCGCCGCGGCGACGGTGTGGTGGTTCGCCCAGCAGCAGCCGGCACCCGTCGTACGGGGGGAGCACGACCGGCCGCTGACCGCGCGGCAGATGCTCTGGCACCGTCACCGGCTGGCGATCATCGTGTCCTTTGTGCTCGCGGTGACCGCGTTCGCGGCGACGTCGCTGGCGATCGCGGCGTACGCGGACGAGCGCGGCGACCGGATGATCGCCGGCTGGCTGGAGACCGTGTGGGCGTTGGGCAGCCTGACCGGCGGCCTGGTCGCCGGCGCCCTGCCGGGCCGGAAACCGTCGTACGTCTGGCGCCGTGCGCTGGTGATCTCGCTCGGGCTGCTACTCTGCGCGTTCGCCACCTGGTCGCCGTGGACGCTCGGCGCCGCGCTGTTCCTGGCCGGCACCGTGCTGGCGCCCACCGTCGGTGCGATGTACGAGCGGCTCGGCGCGTTCACGCCGGAGTCGGTGCGGACCGAGGTGTTCGGGTGGATGAACAGCGGCGCGATGCTCGGCGCGGCGAGCGGGTCGGCGCTGGCCGGCGTGGTGGTCGAGTCCCTCGGGGTGCCGTATGTGTTCGTCACCGCGGCCGTGCTGGCGCTCGCTGCCGCCCTGGTGCTGATCGGCGTACCGCCGCACGTGCCCGAGGAGTACCCCGACGAGTACCCGGCGCCCCGCACCGACGCGCTCGAGCCCGCGCCCGACGTGGCCCGCGAGCCGGCGGCACACTGATCCGGTGCGCGACGACTACGAGCAGGTCAACGACACAGTCCTCGAGCTGTACCTCGCCGGCCGGTATGACGAGGCGCTCGGCCTGGTCGACCAGGCGCTCGGCCGGATCCCGGACCGGTCCGCTGACCTGGTGTACAGCGCCGCCTGCGTGCTCGCCGCGGCCGGCCGTCCCGGTGAGGCTCTGGACCGGCTGGTCGCCGCCGAGGCTCGCGGCGACTGGTGGCACCGCCGGTTGCTCGAGGAGGACGACGACCTGGTCCCGCTGCGCGAGCTGGACGGGTTCGCCGGGCTGCTGGAACGCAGTGCCGCGCGGGCCGACGCCTCGCAGTCGGAGCCGGCCGCGGTCCTGGTCGAGGCGCCCGACGGCGATCCGCGCGGGGTGCTGGTGGTGTTGCACGGTGCCGACCAGACCGCCGCGCACGCGCTGGCCGCGTGGCGTGCGGCGGTCGGCGCCGGGTTCGTGCTGGTCGCGGTCGAGTCGACCCAGCGCAACACGCCGTACTACCGCTCTTGGCCGGACCCGGTGGTCGCGGACCGGGACGTGACCCGAGCGTACGACGGGCTGCCGGCGTCGTACCGCTCGCTCCCGCTGGTGGTCGGCGGGTTCTCCGCCGGCGGGCGGCAGGCGCTGCGCTGGGCGCTGACCGGCGAGCCCGGTGACCCGGTGGGCTTCGTCGTGGTCGCGCCGGCCGCGGATCCCGGGGTGCTGCCGGAGCCGTCGGGTGCCGCCGGGCGGGGTGTCCGCGGGCTGGTCGTGCTCGGCGAGCAGGACGACGACGTGGGCGAGGACGCGACCGCGTCGTACCGGCATCTGAGCGGGGCGGGCCTCCGGGTCGAGCTGGATCTGGTGCCTGGTCTGGGCCACGACTACCCGGACGATTTCGCTGACCGGCTCCGCGCGGCACTCGAACCCATGACCATAACCCGGCAATGATCCCTGCCCGCTACGTGGTCGGGCGCCGTCCGTAGCCGCCGGACCACCGTTAGACTTGACCCCCGTCCAGGTAAGAACAAGCGCTCAGGTTGCAGTGTGGCAACGCGCGTAGGAGCCCGGCGGGTGTCGGGAGTCGAGCTGTAAGGAGACCGCCCGTGGGCCGCGTCGTGCACAAGTACGGCGGATCGTCCGTCGCGGACGCCGACTGCATCAAGCGCGTCGCGCAACGCATCGTCGCCACCAAGAAGGCCGGTAACGACGTGGTCGTCGTCATCTCCGCGATGGGCGACACCACCGACGAGCTGATGGATCTCGCCCAGCAGGTCTCCCCGCTGCCGCCACCGCGCGAGCTGGACATGCTGCTGACCTCCGGCGAGCGGATCTCGGCCGCGCTGCTGGCGATGGCGATCGCGAACCTCGGCTACAGCGCCCGGTCCTTCACCGGCAGCCAGGCCGGTGTCATCACCACCGCCCGGCACGGTGACGCGCGGATCATCGACATCACCCCGAGCCGGATCGAGAGCGCGCTCGACGACGGGCACGTCGCGATCGTGGCAGGGTTCCAGGGCGTCGCCCAGGACACCAAGGACGTCACTACGCTCGGCCGCGGTGCCTCGGACACCACCGCGGTGGCACTGGCCGCCGCGATCAAGGCCGACCAGTGCGAGATCTACACCGACGTGGACGGCGTGTACACCGCCGACCCGCGGATCGTCGGTGCGGCGCGGCAGATCCCGCGGATCTCCTACGAGGAGATGCTCGAGATGGCCGCCTGCGGTGCGAAGGTGCTGCACCTGCGCTGCGTGGAGTACGCGCGGCGCTACAACGTGCCCGTCCAGGTACGTTCCTCGTTCTCACAGAACGAGGGCACGTGGGTTGTCGATGCGAAGGAACTTGGGGAGTCGGACAGCATGGAACAGGCGATCATCTCTGGTGTTGCGCACGACCGCAGCGAGGCCAAGATCACGGTGGTCGGGGTGCCCGACAAACCGGGTGAGGCGGCCCGGATCTTCGAGACCGTGGCCAGTGCGGAGACCAACATCGACATGATCGTGCAGAACATCTCGGCGGTCGCGACCAACCGTACCGACATCTCGTTCACGCTGCCGCGGACCGATGGCGCCACCGCGATGACGGCGCTCGCGCGGCTGAAGGACGAGGTCGGGTACGAGCAGCTGCTGTACGACGACCAGATCGGCAAGGTCTCGGTGATCGGCGCCGGGATGCGCTCGCACCCGGGGGTCTCGGCGAAGTTCTTCTCCGCACTGGCAGACGCGGGGGTGAACATCGAGATGATCTCGACGTCGGAGATCCGGATCTCGGTGATCGTGGACGAGGGCGCCGTGGACGCCGCCGTGCAGGCTGCGCACACCGCGTTCGGTCTGGACGACGAGCAGACCGAGGCGGTCGTGTACGGAGGCACAGGACGATGACGGACCTCACCGACGTCGCGCTGGCGGTGGATCAGGAACGCGAGGGGCTGCCGACCCTCGCCGTCGTCGGCGCCACCGGCGCGGTCGGCTCCGTGATGCTGCACCTGCTCAGCACCCGGCAGAACGTCTGGGGCGAGATCCGGCTGATCGCGTCCGCGCGATCGGCCGGCAAGCGGCTCAGGGTCCGTGGCGAGGAGGTCGAGGTCGTCGCGATCAGCCCGGAGGCCTTCGACGGCGTCGACGTCGCGATGTTCGACGTACCCGACGAGGTCTCGATGGAGTGGGCGCCGGTCGCGGTGTCCCGCGGTGCGGTCGTGGTGGACAACTCCGGCGCGTTCCGGATGGACGAGGACGTGCCGCTGGTCGTGCCCGAGGTGAACGCGGAGGCCGCCCGCTACCGCCCGCTCGGCATCATCTCGAACCCGAACTGCACCACGATGTCGATGATCGTGGCGATGGGCGCGCTGCATCACCGGTACGAGCTGGAAGAGCTCACGGTGGCGTCGTACCAGGCGGCGTCCGGGGCCGGGCAGACCGGCGTGGACACGCTGTACGACCAGCTCACCAAGGTCGCCAGCAACCGGGAGCTCGGCAGTACGCCGGGCGACGTGCGCCGCGTGGTCGGCGACGATCTCGGCCCGTTCCCGGCGCCGCTGGCGCTGAACGTGGTGCCGTGGGCCGGCTCGCTCAAGACCGGCGGCTGGTCGTCCGAGGAGCTCAAGGTCCGCAATGAGTCCCGCAAGATCCTGAACCTGCCGCGGCTCCGGGTGTCCGCGACCTGCGTCCGGGTGCCGGTGATCACCACCCACTCGCTCGCGGTCCACGCCCGGTTCAACCGCGAGGTGGACGTCGACGAGGCCCGCGAGGTTCTGCGCGACGCGCCCGGCGTGTTGCTGTTCGACAACCCGGCCGAGGGCGAGTTCCCGACGCCCGCGGACGTGGTCGGCACCGACCCGACCTGGGTCGGCCGGCTGCGCAAGTCCCTCGACGACCCGCAAGCCCTGGAGCTGTTCGTCTGCGGCGACAACCTCCGCAAGGGCGCCGCGTTGAACACCGCCCAGATCGCCGAGCTGGTAGCCCGCGACCTGACGGCTCAGCCTTAGCCACCGGCGGACCCATCCGCTGTCGCGAGGGGGCCGAACACCTGCTGACCTTGACATGCAGGCAGGTGGGCAGACGGATGAGCGACGTACAGGTGGATACGTCACGACGGCGGGTGCGGGTGTGGTTCGGGCGCCATGCGATCACCGACTACCGGGCCGAGGCGGATCTGGCCGAGCGGTATGCGGCCGCGATGGCGCGGCGGTTTCCGGGTTTGCGGATCACCAACGACCCGCTTCCCGACCAGCGGTCCGAATGATCAGAGCCAGCCTTCTCGGGTGGCGTGTAGGGCTAGCTGGAAGCGGGTGCCCGCCCCGGTGCGGGTCATCAGGCGTTCCAGATAGCGGAAGAAGGTGCGGCGGCTGATGCCGAGGGTGCGCGCGATGGTGTCGTCGGCGGCGCCGGTTGCGAGCAGGGCCAGCAGGCGGCGCTCGATCGGTTCCAACCGCTCGTCGTCGGAGCCCGCGGACGTGTGCAGCGGGAGCGCGTTGCGCCAGCACAGCTCGAACATGCCGATCATCGCGGTCAGCAGGCTGCTCGGCCGGACGATCAGCAGCTGCCGGTTCACCGCGGTGTCGCGGACCACCATCGAGACCAGCGCGATCGAGGAGTCGATGATGGTCAGTTTGGCCGGTACGTCGGGCAGCACCCGGGCCTGCTCACCGGCCTCGACCGCCGGGAGGATGTTGCCTTCCAGGTAGTCGGGCATCTCCACCGACTCCGGCGAGTACACCACCCGGTAGGCGATACCGCGGCGCAGGTGCTCGATCTCGGTCGGATTCGCGACCATGGTGCGGTAGTACGGCGGCGAGTCGATCGCCATGATCTCGCGCTGTACGCCGTGCTCGATCTGCTGGATCCGTTCCACGATGGCGCTGCCGGTGACCACCTCGACCAGGTGCGTGGTCGATTCGTTGTGCACGGTACGGCGGAACTCGTCGTACGCGTTCAGCACCTCGATCCGGGCCTGCTTCAGCTCGGACTCGCGGCGCAGGGTGAGGGCCTCCAGGCCGGCGTCGGGCGGCACCGGGAGGAACCGGCTGGGGTCGTTCCCGGACCGGCGGGCCAGACCGGCCTCGACCAGGCCGCGGAGGGCGTCGTCGATCCCGCCGATGTGCTCCCCGGCGGACTCGGTCAGCTCCGAGATGGAGGCCGGGCCGCAGCGCAGCAGGTGCTGGTACACACCGATCTCGTCGGCGCCCAGCCCGAGCACCCGGAGGTGCTCCGTGTTGTCGGACGGGGGCGGGTTCATGCGACTCCGTTCCGGGGGTGGGGCGGCTACCCGAAAGTAGAGACTAGGACGAACTCTTCGGCCTGACCAGAAACTGATCAATCGGTGACACACAGTAGCCTTTTGTCCGCATAATTGTGCCTTGTCACCAGTGCGCCACCACTGCGCGTGATTCTGGGTGACACTAGAAGTCCAGCGGCCTCGCGCCGGACCACCTGAGCGGCGCGAGGCCGCTGTTCCATGCCTGGGCCGATCACCTAGCGCGACCACATGACGACGTATCGGTGCCGCCGCACAGCAGTGCCACTACTAAGTGTGCAGGAAGGTGTACAACCTGTGCATCAGTCGTATGGCTCTTGAGGAGGATGCCCATGCGCCGTCGATGTTTCATGCTGCTCAAGGCAGCTGGAGCCGCCCTCATCGTGGCAGCGCTGGCCGTCATACCGGGGAACCTGGCCACCGCCGGGCCCCAGGCTCCCACCGATGACCCCACTCCCAACGTGGTCGGCGGAATCCGCGCGGCCCAGGGCGAGTTCCCGTGGATGGTGCGGCTGTCCATGGGCTGCGGTGGGGCGATGTACACCAACCAGATCGTGCTGACGGCCGCCCACTGCGTCAGCGCGACCGGGAACAACACCTCGATCACCGCGACGTACGGCGTGGTCGACCTTCAGGACCCCACCGCCGTGAAGGTCAGGTCGTCGTACGTGCACCGGTCCCCGACCTACGGAACGAGTACCGGCGGAGACTGGGCGCTGATCAAGCTGCAGTCCCCGATCAGCGGCGCCGCCACGCTGCCGATCGCGACCACCACGTCGTACAACTCCGGCACCTTCACGGTGGCCGGCTGGGGTGCGGCGGCCGAGGGCGGGGCGCAGCAGCGCTACCTGCTCAAGGCCCAGGTCCCGTTCGTGGACGACATCACCTGCCGCGACGCCGACCCGTACTACAGCGACCTGATCTTCAACGCCGAGATCTGCGCCGGCTTCATGGACACCGGCGGCGTGGACACCTGTCAGGGTGACTCCGGCGGCCCGATGTTCCGCCCGGACGCCGGCAACGCCTGGATCCAGGTCGGCATCGTCAGCCACGGTCTCGGCTGTGCCCGGCCGAGCGCGCCGGGCGTCTACACGCAGGTGAGCTCGTTCGCGAGCGCCATCGCCGCCGCGGCACAGTCACTCGGCGGTGGTGGCGGCACACCCGCGTGCGGGCCGTTCACGAACGCCACCAACGTGAACATCCCGGACGCCGGCTCGGCCGTCACCAGCCCGGTCGCGGCAGCAGGCTGCACCGGGAACGCGTCGACCGCCAGCAAGGTGGAGGTGCACATCAAGCACACCTACCGCGGCGACCTGGTGATCGACCTGGTCGCGCCGGACGGTACGGCGTACCGGTTGAAGAACTCTTCCGGCAGCGACTCGGCGGACAACGTCGACGCGACGTACACCGTGGACGCCTCCAGCGAGGTGCGCAACGGCAGCTGGAAGCTCCAGGTTCGTGACGTGTACTCGGCCGACACCGGGTACATCGACAGCTGGAGTCTGAGCCTGTAGGCGTCCTACCGCAGGTGACACCAGGGCCCGGGCGATCAGGTGGTCGCCAGGGCCCCGCCCTGCCGTACCTTGTCGTGCAGCGGCTAGAGGAGTCGGCGTGGTGCCGGACGTGTTCGCCGGGCGGTTCGAGCTGCTCGACCCAATCGGCACCGGTGGGACCGGGACGGTCTGGCGTGCCTGGGACCGGCGCCAGCGGCGCTGGTGCGCGGCGAGTTGCGAGCGGCGGCGTCGGCGTCCGAGCTCGAGGCGGCGTCGGATCTGCTCGCGGGCGAGCACCCGGAGCTCGCCGAGGCGCTGCGGGTGCTCGGTACCAGCCGGACCCCGGCGGCGCGGGCCTGCGCGCGCGTGACCGACAGCGGTTAGAGCAGGTTCAGTACCTCGGCCGCGACGCCGATGGTGAGCCGCTGGCCCCAGCCGAGCCGTAGCTGGTCGGCCTCGATGCCGTCACCGAACACCACCAGGTCGGACTCGGCCGTGACCGTCAGCGTCTCCTCGCCGGACAGCAGCCCCTCGGTCAGCGTCGTCCCGGTCGCCGGCGACGGCCAGGCCTCGCGCACGAACCAGCACAGTGCACGGTCCGCGGGTGCCGGCAGCACCAGCGGGCTGTGCCGCTCCAGGTGGGCGGAGCGGCACCAGCCGGTCGAGCCGGTACCGGTGCCGACCAGCAGTCCGGAAGATGACTGCCGCTCGGTCGTGCCGTCGTCCGCGGTCAGTTTGTAGCGGGCGGACTGGTGGCTCGCATGCCCGGCGTACACCTCGTTGAGTGCGAGCAGCGTCTGCCCGTCATCGACGGTGGCGCGCACCATGGTGCGCGGCTCGACCGCCGCACTGGTTGCCCGCGGCAACAGGTCCTTCGCCGCCGGGGGTGGGTGCCGGACCAGCACGCCGGGGTTGCGGGCCGGGTCCGGGTTCAGCCCGAGCACCGGCTGGCCGGACAGGTACTTCGCGACGTTGGCGACCAGCCCGTCCTGGCCGACCGCGACCACGACGTCCTCGGGTCCGAACACGAACCGGTCCAGGTCCGCCCGCTCCACGGTGGCACGCCGCCAGTCCAGCGGCACCGCCGCCGACACCGCGGCCAGTGCCGCCTGCTGCGCGTCGTGCCGGTCCGCCAGCTCGTCCAGCGAGCGGCCGCGGCCGGCCAGGAAGAACCCGGCCTGCTGCCGGGTGCCGTGCCGGGCGACCAGCTCGGTGAGCTCGGTCGCCCGGTGCACCACGACCGCCCGCGGGGTCAGGCTCACGCGGCACCCAGCTTGCTGAGCACCGGAGTGAGCACGTCCGGGGTGACGTTCAGCGTGCCGATGGTCGGCAGCGACTCGGCCAGCTCCTTGACCGCCAGCGCGAGCACCAGCCGCGGTTCGAGGTCCGCGTACGCCGCCAGCCAGGCGCGTTCCGCGTCGGCCCGGGCCTCGCCGACCAGGCGCTTCGCGTCCGCGTCGACCTGGTGCAGCACCCGCTCCCGCTCGGCCTTGGCCGCGGTGTTGATCCGCCCCGCGGCCGCCTCCTCGGTCGCCCGGCGGCGCTCGTTCTGGCCGCGCTGCGCGACCAGCTGCTCCTCCCGCCGGGCCAGCTCGATCTGGTTCTGCAGCTCGTTCTCCGCGATCGACCGCTCGCGCTCGACGGCCAGCGCCCTGCGCTCGTACGTCGCCTTGTCCGCGTCGGTCTGCACCTGCTCGCGGGTCGGCGTCTGCAGTGCGCGCTCGACGTCGCTCTCGGCCCGGACCGCGACCACCCGGACGTCCACGACGGTCAGCCCGATGTCGGTCAGCCGGCGGTCGTCGCGTAGCCCGGAGCCGATCCGCTCGCGCACCGCGGTCATCCCGTTCGACAGCGCCTCGGTGAGGGTCATCCGGGCCAGCAGGTCCAGGGCGGTCTGCTGGGCGAGCTCGGTGAGCAACCCACCGAGCTGCTCCAGCGGCGTCGAGCGCCACTGGCCGTGCCGCGGGTCGATGCCGAAGTCCAGCCGCTGTGCCGCCAGTGCCGGGTCGACCACTCGATAGGTCACCGTCGCCTGCACAGCGACGTCCTGGAAGTCGACCGTCCGGCCGTGGAACAGCAGCGGCTGCTCACGGTCGTCGATCGGCACCTCGCTGAGCGCGGAGTTGATCGGGCGGAACCAGAATGCCTGGCCCGGTCCGTCGTGCCTGAGCGTCCCGTTCCGCAGGTGCAGGACGTGGGTGGTCGGGTTGGCGCGCAGATGGCTGAACGGCCAGAACCTGCTGATGTCTGCCACTGTCGGTCTCCTTAATGTCATTCTGACGATAACGCTAAGATTGGCTTATCGTCAAGTTGACGATTAAGGTGTGGGTATGGACTTCGAGCCGATCGGCGTTGCCACCGATCTGGTGATCCTCACGGTCCGGTCAGGCCGGCTCGAGGTCTTGCTGGTCCGCCGCGGCATACCGCCGTACAAGGGCCGGCTCGCGCTGCCGGGTGGCTTCGTCCGGCCGGCGGAGGACCTCGCCGACGCGGCCCTGCGCGAGCTGCGCGAGGAGACCGGGCTCGCCGGCGAGCGGATCCACCTCGAGCAGGTCGCGACGTACGGCTCGCCCCGCCGCGACCCGCGCGGCCGGGTCGTCAGCGTCGCCTACCTGGCACTGGTCCCGGACCCGCCGTCTCCGGTCGCCGGTACCGACGCCGCCTCCGCCGGCTGGCACCCGGTCGCGGACGTGGACCCGGGCCGGCTCGCGTTCGACCACGATCGGATCCTCGCCGACGCCGTCGAACGCGCCCGGGCGAAGCTCGAGTACTCGCCGCTGGCGACCGCGTTCTGTCCGCCGGCGTTCACGATCTCCGAGCTGCGGGCCGTCTACGAGGCCGTCTGGGGTACGGCGCTCGACCCGCGCAACTTCCACCGCAAGGTCACCAAGACCCCCGACTTCGTCTTCCCCACCGGCGAGACCACCACCCGCGACGGCGGCCGCCCCGCCCAGCTCTTCCGTCCCGGCACGGCGCGGGCGCTCCACCCACCGCTCGTCCGCTGACCCGGCCCGCCGGTCGGCCGGCAAGCCGGGTCATGGGCGTCAGCGGGATGCTTCGACGAACTGGCGCATCAGCTCGGCCGGGTCCTTCGCCGGCTCCGGATGTGCCTTCACCCGTGCTGTCACGGTCTCGGCCGGGCCGGGCGTGCGCAGGCTCGTCGTACTGCCGCCGAGCGGCAACGTCAGCGACGAGCCGGCCGGGTCGATGGTCAGCTTGATCCGCTCCAGGTCGCTGTCCGGGTTGCTCTGCTCGACGGTCAGCACCAGGCCGAGGCGGTGCCCGGCGGCAAGGATCGCGTCGTCGGCATTCAGCTCGAAGGTGAGGTCGTACCAGACGCCGCGCTGCAGCGGCTCGAGCTGGTTGAGAGACCGGTAGTGGCCGATGTTCGCGATCGTCCGGGTGATGATGTTGAGGTCGGAGGCCTTCGTCGCGATCCCGGTGTTGGCATAGCAGCCGGTGTCGGTGGCGTTGCCGTCACCCCAGCAGGTGCTGCCGGCCTGGTTGACGTAGCTGCTGTACCGGGTGGCGCGGCCATAGTCCACCAGCCGCGCCTTGATCGCCGCGGCCGGCTTGTCAGACTGCACCCGGACAGTGATCGACGCGGTGCCGGAGATCCTCAGCGGTTCGGCCAGCTCACTGCTGAGGAACACCGCGCGGTCGGACCGGGTGGACGTCGGGTCCACCACCCAGTCGTCGTCGGACTCGCCGCGGCCGGCCACGGTCACCGTCCCGGTCGCAGGCTGGCCGGCGCTCGCCAGCGTCAGCGTGCCTGCCATCCGGTCGAGCGGCTTCGCGAGCGACAGCTTGGTCGGGGTGGCACCGGCCGCCGGCCAGACCGGCTCGGTGGTGAACGTGCCGTCCTCGCGCTGCACAGTCGCCATCGGCGTGTCCATCACGCCGTTGTCCAGGCCCTGCAGCCAGTGGTCGAACCACGGGTGCAGTCGCTGCACCCAGGTGTCGCGGTACGAGAACGAGTCGATGTGCACGTCCTGGTGCAGGAAGATCTTGCGCGGTACGCCGTACCGGGCCAGCTCGTCCCACCACTCACCGAAGTGCCGGGTCTTCACGTTCTCGTCGTTCAGGCCGTGCACGACGTACACGCTGGCCTTCACCTGCGACGCGTCGAGCCGGTAGTTGCGCGGGTCCCACCAGGAGCTGTAGCTGCCGGTCACGCTATCCGAGGCCAGCTCGAGCTCCTTGTTCAGCTGTTGGCAGCGCGGGCTGGCGTCGTTGCTCACGTAGTCCTGCAGGTAGCCGACGTACCTGCCGTAGAACGGCACGCCGAAGCCGCGGGTGTAGTCGTACCAGCTGGAGATCGCCGCGATCGGCACGATCGTCTCCAGCCCGTCGACGCCGGTGCTGGCGACGGAGTTCGCGATGGTGCCGTTCCAGGAGACGCCGATCATGCCGGCCTTGCCGGTGGACCAGTCGGCGGTTGCCGGCGCCCCGGCCGGGGTGAACCCGGCGGCGCGGCCGTTGAGCCAGTCGATCACGGCCTTGCCGCCCGCGACCTCGAAGTCACCGCCCACGTCGTCGCAACCGCTGGACCGGAACGTGCCGATCAGGTCCACGAACGCCACCGCGTACCCGCGCGGCACGAAGTAGTTGTCCAGCCAGGTGTTGAACACGGTCCGGGTGCCGCTCGCGTCGAAGTACGACGCCGGGTTCGAGGCGTAGTACGGCGAGGCCTGGATGATCACTGGCACGTCGATCCCGGCCTGGGCGGCCTCGCCAGGGCGGATGATATCGACCATCACCCGGTCGCGGACGCCGTTGGCGTCGGCGTCGAGCGGTACCTCGACAGCCACCCGCTCGCGGATCGCGTTGTCGTAGTCGTACGCGGCGGTGGTCTGCGCGCCGGACACGAACGGGCGGGCATCCGGTGCGGGGACGGCCGGTGCGGGGACGGCTGGTGCGGGGACGGCTGGTGCGGGGACGGCTGGTGCGGCGGTGGCCGGGCTGAGCGTGACGGCGCCGGCGACCACGGTGGTGGCGGCGGCGAGGAAGGCGACGAGCCGTCGGCGGAGCATGCTGCGATGCATGGGCGGACTCCTGTTCGGGCGGGACAGGCACGTGCGCCGGTTCACGGCGCCTCCGAACAGTAAGTCCGGCCCATGGGCGCGGCAAGCGCTGCCCGTGTTGCGCGGTCAGCCGAGCAGAGCGGCGAGAGCCGACCTCCATTCGCGTGGCTAACCACGCCGACGGAGGGTTCGCCCCTGTTGTTGCCGGGGCGAACCCGCACTCCGTGTGGTTAACCACGCGAATTGTGTGGCGGCGTGGCCGGGGCTAGGTGGTGGCCTGGAGGGTGTGGAGCTGGTCGGCGGTGATCAGGTCGGTGTGGGTGCCGGGGGATCCGCAGGCCCACGCGCCGGCGATCGAGCCGGCCCGGGCGGCCTCGGACCAGGAGCCGCCGGCCAGGCGCGTGGCGAGGAAGGCGGCGACGTAGGCGTCTCCGGCGCCGTTGCTGTCCACGGCCGGACGGTCCGGCAGCTGTACGGCGGGCAGGTGCTGCGGTTCGGCACCGCGAACCACCAGGCGGCTGCCGTCCGCGCCGGACATCGCGACCACGGCCTGCGCGCGACCGCCGGCGAAGATCCGGGCCGCGACCTCGGCGAACGGTTCGGTCAGCGCACTGGCGGACAGGAACACGATGTCGGCACCCTGCGCGAAGTCGCGGTGGTAGTCGGAGTGACCGTCCCAGTCGTGCAGGTCGGTGGAGGTCGGCACCCCGGCGGCAACCGCGTCCGCGAGCGCGTGCCGGGCGAAGTCCATGATCGAGACATGTACGTGCCGCGCGGCACCGATCCCGGGGCGCCAGAGCTCCGGGTCCAGGTCGACACCGGCCGGCAGCCGGCCATCGTAGAGGGAGAGGCGGCGGCCGTCCGGGGTCACCAGGTTCACCGCGCGGCGGGTGCCGGCCGGATGGGTGGTGACGTGCAGCGGCAGTCCGATCTCGCCGTACAGCTGCAGGATCCGCGCCCCTTCGGGGTCGTCGCCGATCACGTCCGCCAGCCCGGTGCGCAGGCCGAGCCGGTGACAGCCGAGCGTGACGCCGTGGCCGGTGTGGCCGACGTACGACTCGATCGGCGGCACCGCCACCGAGTCCACGTCCGGCAGCGGCAGCTCCGGCACCCGGACGATCGTGTCGATGCCGACCCCGCCGATGACATAGACGTCGTAGCGCTCCATGCCGAGCGATTCTGCCAAGCAGGCGTGGCTACTGACTGAGCTTGGCGCCGGTCTTGCTCTGGAGCTCGTCGAAGGTGACGTCTTCGGCGAGCTCCACCACCTTGAGCCCGTCCTCGGTGACGTCGATGACGGCCAGGTCGGTGATGATCCGGTTCACCACGCCGCGGCCGGTGTAGGGCAGGTCGCACTCGGTCAGGATCTTGTGCGAGCCGTCCTTGGCGACGTGCTCCATCAGCACGATCACCTTCTTGGCGCCGTGCACCAGGTCCATCGCGCCGCCCATACCCTTGACCATCTTGCCGGGGATCATCCAGTTCGACAGGTCGCCTTTCTCCGACACCTGCATGGCGCCGAGGATGGCCGCGTCGATCGCGCCGCCACGGATCATCCCGAACGACAGCGACGAGTCGAAGAAGCTTGCCCCCGGCAACGTGGTGACGGTCTCCTTGCCTGCGTTGATCAGGTCCGGATCCTCGTCACCCTCGATCGGGTACGGGCCGACGCCGAGGATCCCGTTCTCGGACTGCAGGACGACGGTGACGCCGTCCGGGATGTAGTTCGGGACGAGTGTCGGCAGGCCGATGCCGAGGTTCACGTACGAGCCGTCCTCGAGCTCGGCGGCTGCGCGGGCGGCCATCTGTTCGCGGGTGAGCGGCATGGTCACGCCTCCATCTTCTCGCGCTGCGCGTCGTACGCGGCCTTCGGCTGGACTGTCCGCCTCTCGATCCGCTTCTCAATGTCTTTGCCGACGGCAACCACTCGCTGGACGAATACCCCGGGCAGGTGGACGTCGTCCGGGTCAAGCTCGCCGGGCTGGACCAGCTCCTCGACCTCGGCGATCGTCACCCTCCCGGCCATCGCGCAGAGCGGGTTGAAGTTGCGCGCGCTCCGGTCGAAGACCAGGTTGCCGTGCGTGTCGCCCTTGACCGCGTGCACCAGGCCGAAGTCGGTGGTGATCGAGTCCTCCAGCACGTACCTCTTGCCGGCGATCTCGCGGGTCTCCTTGGGCTCCGAGGCCTTGGCGACCGAGCCGTCGGCGTTGTACATGCGCGGCAGCCCGCCGTCCGCGACCTGGGTTCCGACACCCGCGAGCGTGAAGAACGCCGCGATCCCGCAGCCGCCCGCCCGCAGCTTCTCCGCCAGCGTGCCCTGCGGCGTCAGCTCGACCTCCAGCTCACCGGACAGGAACTGCCGGGCGAACTCCTTGTTCTCCCCGACGTACGACGAGGTCATCTTGGCCAGTCGCCTGTCCGCGAGCAGGATGCCCAGGCCCCAGTCGTCCACGCCGCAGTTGTTCGACACCACGTTCAGGCCGGTGACGCCCATGTCGTGGACGGCACGGATCAGCTCCATCGGGTTGCCGCACAACCCGAATCCACCGACCGCGAGGCTCGCGCCGTCGCCGATGTCCGCGACCGCTTCCGCGGGCGATCCGAAGGTCTTGTCCATCAGGCAGCTCCGTTGCTGGGGACGGGTACGCGCCGATGGTAACCAGGGCGTCCAGAACTACGTACAGTGCACCGCACCACCGGAGCGGTCTCCGTGGTGTGGCCGGCCGACAGCACGCTCACGGCCGAATGGCTGAGTCGAGGAGCGCGAACCGGCGGCCCCTGTCCCGGATCAACCGACCGCTGGTCAGGCGTTCTCCTTGAGGCGCGCGACGACGGCGCGGGCCAGCAGGAAGGTCACCGCGGTCAGTGTCGGGACGACCAGGACAGTCCATGGGGTGAAGAGGCGGTTCGAGAAGGCGCCGAGCACGGCAATGAGCATGAAGCAGACGCCGAGGAATGCGGTCAGGCCCGCGTTCGGGTGACGCAGGCGGCGCAGCATGACCACGCCGGCGACGATCGTCGTGACCACGGCGAGGACGAGCAGCGGGAGGCCCCAGCCACCGCAGTTCGGAGTACCGCGGGCGACGTCGCAGCTGCGTTCGGCGAGCCAGACGAACCCGACGATGACGAACCCGCACAGCACCCCGGTCATGGCCACACTCACCGCCTCCGGCAACGGCGGCGCGTCGCGCTCGGGAACGGTGGACGCTTCCTCAGGGAGCAGCTCGTCGGGGTCGCGGGGCCTGTCGTCGTCGCCCATCGCGGCAGCCTACCCCCGTGTCCGCCCCTGGGTCCGGCGATGGGTCCGGCACTGGGTCCGCCCTGTGTCACTGTTCGTGGCCGCGCGACCTCGAAGAAGTCCATGTATCACTCAGGGTCCGGCTTCGGTCCGTCCAGATGAAGGCCCTGATCAGCAGCGGCCACACCAGGGGGAGAAACGGCAGATGACGGAGCCGTGAGCAGGCCCTCGCACCATGTACTGCCCGAGCGCGCAGATACACACGATCGGAGGAGGGGCCGAATCGTGTGCGTCGGCGCCTTCCGGCGGCGATGCGGCCTTCGATCGCCGCGTCGCCGCCGGTCCACGGCACTGTGGACAACAGAGCCTGGAACACGGGATTCTGGCAGCACCGAGCAGCCCAGGAGCCGGCCATGGATGACGACGCGTCGCCGATAGCCTCCCTGGTAGCCGCGGCGGCCGCCGGGGACCAGCAGGCCTGGCGGGAGCTGGTCGATCGCTACTCGCCGCTGCTGGTGACCGTGATTCGCCGGTTCCGGCTCTCGCCGAGCGAGACCGAGGATGTCGCGCAGACCGTGTGGCTGCGGCTCGTGGAGTATCTGGGCGACCTGCGAGAACCGCGGGCGATTCCCCGATGGATCATCACCACTGGTCGTCGGGAGTCGATTCGCTACTTGTCCACGGAGCACAGGTTCCGGCCCAGCGATCCGATGAACGCGGAGTACCAGTCCGTGGCGGCCGGCGGTGAGGATCCCGATGAGGAGCTATTCCGGCTCGAACGTCACGAGGCGCTGCTGGCCGGCCTGGCCGAGCTGCCGGCCCGGCAGCGGGAGCTGTTGCTGCTGCTCGTCAAAGACCCACCACCGTCGTACGCCGAGATCAGCGAGCGGACGGGCATTCCCGTCGGAGCCATCGGGCCGACCCGTGCGCGGGCGCTCGAGCGTCTGCGCAGGACCCCGCCGATCAGAGCCTGTGCGGCGGATTCGGAATCGTCAGGAGGCGATCGCCATGACGCGGCCAAACTGGGATGACGACGAGCGTCTCCTGCAAGACCTCGCGCAGGCCGTCCGCGCTACGGCCCCGCTGGCCCGGACGGTTGCCGACCATGCCGAGGGTGCGCTGTCCTGGCGCACCATCGACGAAGAGCTGGCCAGTCTCACCTTCGACTCCTCGCTGGAGCCGGTGCTCGAGTCCCGTGCCGATCCGGGCGAGGCCCGGGTCCTCGTCTTCACGTCGTCACCGCTGTCGGTGGAGCTGGAGGTGCTGAGCGACCAGGTCGTCGGCCAGATCCTGCCGCCGGCCGCGGGCGAGATCGTGATCGAGACCTCGGACGGGGCGGAGTACCGGGTCGATGCCGACGACTTGGGCTTCTTCGAGCTCCCGTCGCTGCCCGACGGTCCGGTGCGGCTGCGGTGCGACACCGCCACCGGCCGCGTCGTCACCGACTGGGTGCGGCTGTGAGCAGGTCGCTCACGCTCCTAGCGCGATGAACGACTGCGCCGCCGTCCGGGCCACCGGATCGGCGCCGGCCGAACCGCGGGCCCGCATCAGCGCCTCGGCGAGGCTGGACCCGTCGCGAAGGTGCCGGTGCAGTCCGAGCATGAACGGAAGCGTCGCCGGGTCGTTCACCGGTACGACGCTCGCCACCACCCCGGCCGAGCCGAGTGCGACGAGGGCGCTGACCAGCCCCAGCAGCTCGTCCGCGCCACTGGGTCCGCCGACGCCCGAGCTGCAGCTCGACAGCACCACGCGATGCGGGGCCCGGCCTAGCCGCTCGAGGTCGTACACAGTCAGTGGCCCGTCATCCAGCTCGAGCGCCGAGAACAACGGGCTGTCCGCCCGGAAGGTGCCGTGCGCGGCGACGTGCACCAGCCACGCCCCGTCCATCGCGGCCAGTACGGCGTCCGCGGTCGCCCTGCCATGCGCCAGTACGACGGCGTCCGGGTACTGCTGCGCGAGGCGGCTCACCTCCTCCGCGCCGGTCGACAGGTGCGGTCCGCCGACCAGTACGACGCGCGCGTCGGCGGGTCGTACGGCGCTGCGAGCCCGCAACCAGGCGGCCGCGGACGGGGTGACGGACGTCGGTCGCTCACGCAGCGAGGGCAGCAGGCTCCACGGCACGGCGTGCAGCCGACCCGTCGGCACGATCACGACAGGTCCGCTGCCGAGGAACCGCACCGAGTCGCCGAGCAGATCGGTCTCCAGTCGCGCACCGATGCTGTCGAGGTCGAGCCGGTGCGTCCCACGCCCGGTCGCCTCGCGACGAAGCGCGAACAGTGCGTGGGACAGCGAATGAGTCGCCGCCGCGGTCGGGCCGACCCGCTGCAGCTGGACGCGGCCGTCTCGTGCGACGACCGCGTACAGGTCGCCGTCGACGTCGGCGAGCTCGATCATGACCTCGTCCCCGAGCTGCCCGAGCAGCTCCGCGGAGCGGAACGGCTGGGCCCGGCCACCAGCGGCGCCCGGAGTCCGCAGGACGCGTCGGCGCACGGCGGACTCGAGCCGGCGGCGCTCGCGATGCAGCGGGCCGGACCCGCGGTGCTGGCCGTTATCGCCGCTGTCCAGTCGGCGGGTCAAGGTGCGCAGTGCGGCAAGGTCGGCGACCAGCTCGTCGTCGGCCTGCGGTCGCACCGGCGGGATCGCGAGCACCGTGGCGCGCCACCGCTCGCTCCACTCCAGAACCTGCCGGGCATCCTTCCGCTCGACCGCGTGCCGCAGGGCGATGGCCGCGAGCTCCGCGCCCTGGGCGGTGGCCAGTACCCGCAGCTCGGTGGCGCCCAGCGTGCGCAGGTAGATCTCGAGCGAGCCCAGCCCCTGGCGGCAGGCGGCCAGCATCGCGCGGGAGCGCCCTTCCCCTTCGCAGAGCGTGGCCTGGGCGAGCCAGCCCGCACCGCCGGCCTGCAGCCCGCCTCGACGTGCCTGGGCGGCGGTTCGGAGGTGGTGCCGGGCATCCTCGACGTCCGCCCGGGCGAGTGCCAGCCGGCCGGTCAGCAGGTGCGCCTCTGCGGCCCGTTCCGCGTCGAGGTCGTCGAGCTCGGTGCTGACCCGCCGGCCGGTTTGCAACAGGCGCGCCGTGCGGTCACCGTCGGCGTACCGGGACTGCGCGAGGGCGAGCTCGGCGCGCGCCGTCCACCACGGGCGCTGCTGGCGGCGGAAGAGCCGCAGTGCGTCGCCGGTCCGGCGTTGCGCGAGCGCGAGCTCACCGGCGGCATGCGCGGCCAGACCGGCGCTGTACAGCAGCTCCGCGCGCCTGGTCGTGGAGCCGCGCTGCTGCTCGATCCGGTCGAGCGCACCGTTGACCTCCACCAGAGCGTCATGGGACAGACCGGCGGCGAGGAGCACCGTGCACTTGTTCACGAACAGCTCGGGCTCGAGGACGCCCAGCTCGTCGACCACGCGCTGCGCCTCGTCGAAATGGGCGAGCGCTGTCGGCAGATCGCCGCGGGCGAACGCGGCAGCGCCGCGCTCCTGCCGGGTGTCGGCGTACTCGAGCTGCTGGCCGCACGTGACGAACAGCTCTTCACTGCGGGCGTAGTCCCGATCGGCGCGGTCGATCGCCCCCATCGCGTGGAGCACCATCGCGCGGTGGGTCAGCGCGCGGGCCTCCCAGACGAGATCGCCCGTGTCGCTGAGCAGCTCGACGGCTCGTTCCGCGTCGGCCAACGCCTCGGCATTGCGGCCCAGCAGCCACATGACCCAGACACGGCGGATCAGGATCCGGCCGGCGAGGACACCTGTCCGGCCCGGCCCTGCTGCGTCCAGAGCTGCCAGGCCCTGCTCGGTATGGCCCGCCATCACGAGCGCCACTCCCAGGCTGGCGGCGATGTCGGCCTCTCGATCGGGATCGGCCGCCTTCCGGGCGTGCCGGTACGCCGCGCGGAGCTCGAAGACGGCACGTCGGATGTCCCCGAAGTCGCGCAGAACGACACCCGCGGCCTGGTGAGCTACCGCCGCCTCGGCTGCGGACGGTCTGCCGGCGAGTACCTCCCGCGCAATCGCCAGGGCATCAGTGGGCCGGGAGAGTGCGAGCGCAAGCAGTTTGTCAGGGTCCACGGCGCCAACCTGCCCTCCCCCTGCCCAGACACCTTCAGATCGTAATACGGCGCACGACCGCGCCACCTGTCATTTAGGAGGGGAAACGAAATGCCACCAGCAGACCAGCGACTGAGGGACGCGCTCGACGTGATTCTCGGACCGGACGCTGACAGCAGCCCCGATGAAACGGTGCGAGGGTCGAGCTGGGTCGCCGCGTATCCGGACAACTGGATGGAGACCGGAAAGGTCGACTATCTCTATCGTGAGCACACGATCCTGGTCCGCACGCCTGCATGGGATCAGGTGAAGCTCGCGCTGCTCGGGACCAACCCGGACGATGAACGCCGGATCCTGCCGTTGAACGTAGGTGTCGACACGTTCTCTGTGATCGGTGGCGTCACCGGCGTGATGTGGAGTTGGGAGTCGGCGCCGGAAAACGAGGAAGCCCCGGAAAGCGAGGCGGTTGGAGCCGAAGGGGGATCGGCTGACCAGAGTCCGCCGGAGAGGCAAGGCCCACCACCCTCGAACCAGCCGCCGGATCTGCCGATGACGCCGAACGTGTTGGAGCAGCTCGACGCAATGCTCGGCGTCGGTGTGGCGACGCCCGATCACGTACTTGCCCTGTGCCCCAATGGTCACCCGTGTCCGGCGAGCGAGCCGGAGGAGGTGCCGAGTCGGACCGTCAATCCTGTCCCCGCGGTGAGTTCGGGCGTCTGCTGTGCGGACGACTGTTCACCAGAGCGAGGCTGGGACGGCGAGGGTGTTCTCGTCGGCATCGTTGACAACGGGCTCCTGCCTGCCGCCGTTGCCATGCACCCCTGGCTTGCCGGCGTCGAGGGTGAGCCGGAGAACCCGTTCAAGGCGAACGGATTCATCAAGAACACCGCCTGTCACGGGACATTCGTCGCGGGCTGCGTTCGCTGCACAGCGCCGAAAGCTGATGTCATCGTCAAACGCGCACCGCTGATCCAGGGAAAGCCGGACGCGGGAGTCGCGTACGAGCACGTGATCGCCCAGAAGATGAGTGAGCTGCTGGACCTGGGCCCCGACATCATCGTTTGCGAATACGACGGCGAGTCGCGCCTGCACATCCCGTTGACGGCGCTCGATGTTCTGTACGAGTCACGAATCCGTCCACTCAAGGGTGTCGTTGTTCTAGCGCCCGCCGGAAACGACGAGACACGTGCCCCGACGTTCCCCGCCGCGCACGACTGGGTCATTGCCGTTGGCGCGCTCACGGCCAACGGGCGCGCCCGGGCAGACTTCAGCAACTACGGAGGCTGGGTCGACGTGTACGCGCCGGGTGAAGACCTCGTCAACGCCTTCGCCTCCGGCCCATACCGGTGCATCGAGCACCCGCACAAGGGAGAACGCCGGAATTTCGATGGCATGGCCAAATGGAGCGGTACCTCGTTCTCGACACCACTCGTCGCGGGCATGATCGCCGCCAGGATGTCTGCGACCGGCGAGAACGCGCCGCGAGCAGCGGAGGCGCTACTGCGATTCGCGCGCCGTCAGGCCATCCCCGGAGTCGGGCCGATCCTGCTACCGGACCAGGTCTGCTGTGACGCCGACTCCCGCTGTCCCGCGGACTGTTCGTGTCATGAGAAGCACCACCACGGGCAGTGCTGCTGCTGAGGTAGGAGTCGGTGGGGCTGTGGCGTTGGCTCCATAGCCAGGACAGCGGCGCTCTGTCACGATGAAGTCCAGACCCGGCCTCACTTGTGTCCCAGGGGGTATCGAAGAGCCGACGGCCGAGTGGGGAGGGATGCCGTGTGATGGGGGATGCCGCTGCGGGCGTAGGCAGCGAGCGCGCGGGTAACCGACGGCTGGCGCTCCTGCTGGCGATGGCGATGTTCGTGCTGGTCGTGGATACCTCGCTGATGAATGTGTCGATCTCCGCGGTGGTGAGAGATCTTGACACCACGGTCAGCAGTGTTCAGTCCGCGATCGCGCTCGAGGCGCTGGTGTCGGCCGCGTTCATCCTGATCGGCAGCAAGATCGGGGATCTCTTCGGCCGCAAGCGGGCCTACGTACTCGGCCTGCTCGGCTACGCCGTCGGCGCGGTGGCGATGACGTTGGCCCAGGGGCTGACGGCGATCCTCGTGTTCTGGGCCCTGATAGGCGGAGTGGGCGCGGCGCTGCTGCTGCCCGCTATGCAGTCGCTCATCCATGGAAACTTCGAGGGAACCGAGCAGAAGAAGGCCTACGCCCTGGTCGGAGCCTCTGCCGCGATCGCCGCGGCGGTCGGCCCGCTGCTGGGTGGCTTCATCACGACGTACATGTCCTGGCGAGTCGGTTTCCTGCTCGAGGCTGTCATCATCGCTGTCGTCCTGTCCGGTATCGGGTTGGTGCGCGATGCGCCGTACACGGGTCCACGCAGTGTTGACCTCGTCGGGGCGATCCTCTCGGTGCTGGGCATGGGTGGCGTCGTTCTGGGCATCCTGGTGTGGCAGGAAGGCGGAAAGTACGTCGGCCTGCTGATCGCGTGCGGAGCCGTCGCGCTGGCAGCGCTGGCCTACTGGCTGGTGCGGCGCAAGCGGGCCGGGCAGCCGACGCTGATCGATCCGGATCTGTTCAAGATCAAGACGTTCAGGTTCGGCATCTCCGACCAGATGCTCCAGCAGATCGCCCTCGGCGGGGCGATGATCGCACTGCCGATCTATCTGCAGATGGTGCTGGAGTACAACGCCATGCAGGCGGGCCTGTCCCTCGCCCCGTTGTCGTTGAGCATGTTCGCGGTCGCACTACTGGCCGGCAAGAAGTCGGGCGACCGACGGCCCAGCAGTATCATCCGGGCGGGCTTCGCGCTGCTCGCCGCAGGACTGGTGGTGCTGCTCCCGCTCGTGCCGCGAGCCGACTCCGGCTGGTACTTCGTCGCCCCGTTGATCGTCGCAGGCTCAGGGCTTGGTCTCCTCGTGTCCCAACTGAACAACTACACGCTGAGTCCGATCTCAGAGGAGCGCGTCAGCGAAGCAGCGGGTGTGAACTCAGCGGCCGGCTCGTTCGGCCTCTCGTTCGGTCTGGCCTTCGCAGGCGCGATCATGCTCGCGACGCTCTCGTTCACGTTCACGAAGATGGCGGAGGACAGCAGCGTGCTGCCAGTCTCCGACCAGCAGCAGGTCGCCCAGGCGCTCGAGGACGACGCCGAGGTCATGAGCAACACCCAGCTCCTCGAAGTGCTCGCCGGCGAGCCGAAGAACATCCAGGACGAGATCATCCGCATCAACACCGACGCCCGACCGATCGCCCTCCAGGTTGCGCTGCTCATCCCGTTCGGCGCCGCACTCGTCGGGCTGGGGAACTCGTTCCGCATGAGGCGCATACCAGACCCTGTGCCCTCCGGCGGAGGCGAACCGATGACTTTAGGTTGACAGGATCTGAACCTGCGACCTCTTCGTCCCGGCGCCGTCGTCGAGCCATGATTTGTGGGACTGCACGTAGTAGGAGGAACGAATGCTCGGGACGACCAAGCCGGCCCTGCGGCTCAGGGGCTCCGGCGAGCACCTTCGACTGCGACTCACCTCCAGTCCGGATCTGCTTGCCACGGTGCACGAGTGCTGCCGCGCATCGACCGCGGTGGAGAAGGCATTGGGTGAGTCGGTTCAGGCGGCGATCGCTGCTGGATACAGCTGGGCTGAGGTGGCTCAGGCGCTGGGTGCTCAGGCGCACACCGCTGAGCGGGTCCAGGAGGAGTACGGAGCGACTCATCGATGGATGCAGCGGAGGTTCTGGGGCCTCGATCGGCTCCTCTGAGGACGCTGGCAAGCCAAGTCGACGACCCATCGTAGGGTCGGGCCAGGTCTCGCAGGAACGGCCGCCACAGGGTGGACGGGAAGGCTACTCCAGTCGCTTGCGAGCTACGGTCTCGTCACCCTCGAGCTCGCCGGTCTCGACGAACCCATACTTGCGTAGAGCGACCGGGCTCGACGCCCCACATCACGAAGCCGACGACCTCCTCGCCGACCCGAACGGCGAGAGGGCGCCCTGGGAGGCTCCCGTAGGCGCACAGAGCCAGGTAGTTGGCCACGGGCGAAACGAAGTGCTGCTGCGGCTCCTCGACCTCCAACGCCGTGCAGGCTCGCCAGTTGTCTGCCCGGACGTCTTCAAGGATCACCGTGCGAGGTTAGTTCATCACGGTGCAGTGCGATCGTGTGGGCGCGGCGGCCGCTCCGCTGACCGGGCTAGCCGTGACCGGTCGTGGCGCGCCCGCTGATGCACGCGCTCCCGCCTCGGGGAGCGGCACGCAACAACCCGTTGCCACGTGGGGCGCGGGGTGCAAGAGTGACCAAGGTTGGGCCTACGCGGAGGTGGAGCATGCGTCGATCGCTGGTCATTTCACTGGTCGCGGCGGTCGTCGCCGCACTCTGCGCCGGGCTCACGACGGCGTCTGCCGCACAGAGCGCAGGTAGAGCTCCGGATCGACTGGACGCCTATACCGCAGTGGTCCAAGCCGCCGATATGCCCGCGATAGCGCAGCAGGGCATCGACGTGAGCGGTCAGCGGCGGGTCGCGAACGGCATCGAGCTCGAGATGGTCCTCGACCAGGCACAGGCGGACCAGCTACGGGGCAAGGGAGTCGACCTGAAGCTGACCCGGGTCAAGGGCGGCTTGACCGTCCAGGAGTTCGCGGCGGAACAGGCCGCCAACGGCTTCAACGTCTGGCGCTCGTACGACGAGGCCGGCGGCATCCGTGACCAGCTCTACGCCGCGGCGCGCAACAACCCCCAGCTGGTGAAGCTCAGGGTCCTCGGCCACACCGGCCAGGGTCGCGAGATCATCGCGGTCAAGCTGACCCAGGGCGCTCTGGAGCAACCGGACGGCAGGCGTCCGGCCGTCCTCTACAGTTCCACCCAGCACGCGCGTGAATGGATCTCCACCGAGGTCAACCGGCGGCTGATGAACCACTACATCGAGCGGTGGCGGGCCAACGATCGTGAGGTCCGCAAGCTTCTGCAAACGACCGAACTCTGGTTCATCCTCGTGGCCAACCCCGACGGCTACCAGTACACGTTCGACCACGAGCGGCTGTGGCGGAAGAACCTCCGCGACAACAACGGAGACGGACAGACCCAGGTCGGTGACGGCGTCGACCCCAACCGCAACTTCCCTAACCACTGGGGTTACGACGAGGAGGGCTCGTCGTCCATCGAGTCCAGCGACACCTACCGAGGCCCGGCGCCGTTGTCGGAGCCGGAGACCCAGGCAATGGTCGGCCTGCTCGACCGGATCGGGTTCGCGTTCCAGGTCAACTGGCACTCCAACGGCCAGTGGCTGCTCTACGCCGAGGGCTGGCAGACCGGCACGCCCACCGCGGACGACCCGATCTACTTCGCCATGTCCGGCAACCTGGACAACCCGGCGATCGCCCAGTTCCACCCGGGTCTGAGCTCGGACGTCCTCTACGTCACCAACGGCGAGACCACCGACTACGCGCACGCTGTGAGCGGCGCATTGGCGTGGACACCGGAGCTGTCTGCGGGATGCCCCGGCTGTGGCTTCGTATTCCCAGACGACGAGGCCTTGGTGCAGGCGGAGTTCGTACGCAACCTGCCGTTCGCCCAATCGGTGGCGAACTCGGCGGTTGACCCCGACGACCCGAAGACGGTCACGGGGATCCAGACCAAGCCTTTCTACATCCAAAGCGAGGACCCCTATAAGCGCGGCAACCCGGGCGTCCACCTGAGCTTCACCAGGTCGTACGGTGATCCGCAGCCGGTCGCCGTGATCGCTAAGCGGAGCCTAGGCGCCGTGACGGCGAAGTACCGCATCAACGGCGGGGACG
>DASRHY010000233.1:0-44144 GCA_035650275.1 Kribbellaceae bacterium
TTCAGCGCCGATAACGAACATTATGTCAACTGCCAGCCTTCGTACTGCAAACGGCCCGGAGGACGATCCCCCGCCGGCAGTTGCGAACTCCCGGTACGACGGCGACCGTCGTACCGGGAGTTCGGGGACCGATGACACCGGCAGCCGCAGCCGCGGCAGCCAGAGCGCGGCCTCAGTGCCAGTCGCTGATCTGTACGTCCCGCGGCGCCGGCGCGCCCTCGCCGGTCTCCACCAGGGACTTCAGGCTCATTAGGTACGAGCCCCACTTGGTGCTGCAGTGGTTCATGAACTCCACCGGCTCCTTCCAGCCCTGGTGCTTGAACAGCACGATCGTGTAGTCGCCGTCCTGGCGAAGGTCCCACTCGACCGTCGTCCCGATCCATTCCTCGGGGCCGCCGACCACCCGCCACGCCACCCGCTCGGACGGCCGTAGCTCGAGGACCTCCATGTCGAAGCCACCGACCGGGAAACGGAACTCCAGAACACCGCCGACGTCGCCACTCCCCTTCGTGTCGTCGGTCCACCAGCCGGCCAGGCCCTCGACCGTCGTCAGCGCGTCGTACACCTTCTGCGGTGACAGGGTCTTGACCCCGACCCTGTGCAAAATGTCCACCATCTCGACTCTCCTTGATTTTCCATATCGCTCTCGTGCAACCTTTGGTTGCGTATCAGGTTACCCGGAAGGCCATGTATTGCGCAACCATCGGTTGCACCTCGGAGTATCCAGACATGCCGAACGCTGAGTCCGGCGGAACCGCTGTCATGCGGCGGCACCGGTTACGGTCTGGGCCATGATCATCGTGTCGGGACGCATCTACCTGGCCGACGGGCGCAGAGATGCGTTCGTGACGGCATCGCTGGAGGCTGTACGGATGGCGCGAGTGGCGCCCGGATGCCGTGACTTCGTCGTCGCCGCGGACCCCCTCGAGCCCGACCGGGTCAACGTGTACGAGGCCTGGGACTCCGCCGAGCAGCTGGCGGCGTTTCCGCGGCGAGGGTCCTGGTGATGATCTGTCGGCGGACGTCGTGAGCGCCGACGTCGCGGAGCACCAGGTGTTGTCGAGCGGTCCGACCTGAGCTCTCCCCTCTCCCCCGCGATCACTGAGCGTCACGCTCGCGATAGAGTGCGGCATGGCGGAGCGGTACGAGTCAGCGGCGGACCGGCTGGTCCGGGAGGCACAGGAGCGCGGCGAGTTCGACAATCTGCCGGGGGCGGGTAAGCCCCTGCGGATCCGGAACCCGAACGATCCGGACTGGTGGGTGAAGAGCTGGATCGAGCGCGAGCAGCTGCCGATGCCGCTGCCGACCTCGCTCTCGTTGCGCAAGCAGGCCCAGGCGTTGATGGACGACGTGCTGGAGCTGCGGACCGAGGCGGCGGTGCGCGACCACGTCGAGGCGCTCAACGCGCAGGTGCTGGAGGCGCGCCGACGTCCGGTCGACGGCCCGCCCGTCGTGGTGCGGACCTTCGACGTGGACGACGTGCTGCAGGCCTGGCGCGACCGCCGGCGTCGCTGAGGACGCCGGCGGTCGTGCACCAGAGGTCAGTCCTGCGAACGGCGCTTGAACGCCTTCAATGCGAGCGGCGCGAAGATCGCGGTGAACACGATCGACCAGCCGACTGACGCGACCACCGGGTGCTGCATCGGCCAGGCGGCGTCCGGCATCGGACCCGGCCCGTTGCCCCAGAGGTCACGCAGCGCCGCCGTCAGCGCGGACACCGGGTTCCACTCGGCGATGAACTGAAGCCACGACGGCATGTCCTCCGGCGGCGCGAACGTGTTCGCGACGAAGGTGAGCGGGAACATCACGGTGAACATGAAGCCCTGCACGGCCTCGACCGACCGCATCATCGAACCGACCCAGATGCCGAGCCAGATCATCGAGAAACCGAACAGCAGGATCAGCAGGTACGCGAGCACCGCGTTCAGCAGGCCCTCGCGGATCCGCCAGCCGACGATCAGGCCGGTGAGACCCATCACCACGATGCCGATACTGGAGTGGATCAGGCTCGAGATGCTCCGGCCGATCAGGACCGACGACCGGGAGATCGGCAGCGACTTCATCCGGTCGACGATGCCCTTCTCCAGGTCGCTGGTCAGGCCGATCGCGACGATCGCCGACGAGAACACGATCGTCTGCGCCATGATCCCCGGCAGCAGGAACTCCCGGTAGTTCGAACCCGGGATCTGGATCGAGCCGCCGAACACGAACGCGAACAGCAGCACGAACATGACCGGCTGGATGGTGACGTCCAGCAGCATCTCCGGCATCCGCCGGATGTGGAGCAGATTTCGCCAGACCACGGTGAGCGACTGCTGCAGCACGTTGCGGCGCTGCACCGGCAGTGGGGTGGCGACGGCCGCGGTCATCGGAGCGCCTCCTGCTTCGTCGATTCGGCGACGAGCTCCTCGAGCTCGGCGTTCTCGTCCACGTCTTCGGCGCGGTGGCCGGTCAGGTGCAGGAAGACGTCGTCAAGGCTCGGCCGCTGCAGGCCGAGGTCGTCGACGCCGATCCCGCTGTCGGCGAACGACGACGCGATCCGGGTCATGTCCTCCAGCCCGCTCGCGGGACAGGTCAGCCGGCGGGCGGAGTGCTCGACGTACACCTCCGGCGAGCACTGCCGCAGCAGTGCCTCGGCCTTGGGCAGGTCGCCGGGATCGGTCACGGTCACCACCACGCTGGCGCGGCCGGCCTCGTCCTTCAGCTGGGTCGGCGTCCCGGCTGCGATCACCTTGCCCTTGTCGATCACCACGATCTGGTCGGCCAGCTGGTCGGCCTCCTCCAGATACTGCGTCGTCAGCAGGAGTGTGGTGCCGTCGCGAACCAGGCCGCGCAGCACCTCCCACAGGTCCGCGCGGCTGCGCGGGTCGAGCCCGGTGGTCGGCTCGTCCAGGAACAGCACCGGCGGCGATGCCACCAGGCTGACCGCGAGGTCGAGCCGGCGCCGCATGCCACCCGAGTAGGTCTTCGCGATCCGGTCCGCCGCGTCGGTGAGCAGGAACCGCTCCAGCAGCTCGTCGGCGACAGTCTTGATGTGCTGCATCGGCAGCCCGTATAGCCGGCCGATCAGGCGGATGTTCTCCCGGCCGGTGAGCAGCTCGTCCACGGTCGCGGCCTGGCCGGTGAGGCCCATGCTGCGTCGCACCGCGTCCGGCTCCTTGACCACGTCATGGCCGTTCACCCGGCCGGTACCGCTGGTGGGAGTGCTCAGGGTGGTCAGCATCCGCACGGTCGTCGTCTTGCCCGCGCCGTTCGGCCCGAGCAGGCCCAGCACCGAGCCCTGCGGGACGGCGAAACTGACGCCGTCGACGGCTCGGGTCTCTCCGAAGTGTTTAACCAGGTCGATCGCCTCGACGGCGATGTCTTGTGCCATGGCACCCAGCCTAGGGAGGTCGTCCGACAGTTTTCGACCGACTTTCGTCGCTCGCGGTTACTCGCCGGTTATTGCAGCGTCGTACGGATCGGGGTGCCGGTCTCGACCGTGCGTCCGACGGTGCAAAGCCGGTCGTGCGACCGCTGCAGCGCCATCGGCAGTGCCCCGCGGGCGGCGTCACCCTGCTCCCCCGCCGGGAACGTCACCGAGAGCCGCACCTCGAGGTTCTCCAGGTGGTTTCCCTTCTCGGCGTCGCGCAGTTTGTCGCCGTTCACAGTGATCGAGAACGAGACCGGCTCGGCGCGCTTGCTGGTGATGTAGTCGACGTCGATCGCCGTGCACCCGCCCAGCGCGACCAGCAGCAGCTCCACCGGCGTGAAGTCGGAGTCCTTGCCCTCGCCGATCGACAGCTTGCCGCCGCGGACGTTCCGGACCTCGTACCGGCCCAGCTCAGTGCGCTCCATGGACACCGTACGCAGCGTGTCGCCGCTCATCGCACCACCCAATCTGTTGCCGATGGCAACGTTACGACTGCTCCACCGCCGAGACCGCCTCGGCGACCGTGGTCTTCCCTTCGACCACCTCGAGGTTCTTGCCGCTCGTGCCGGGGTGGTCGAGCAGCGCCGCGAGGACGGCGGCCACGTCGGCCCGGCTGACCGAGCCGGGGCGCACCGACGGGCCGACCTCGACCAGGCCGGTACCGGGTGCGTCGGTGAGCCGGCCCGGGCGCAGGATCGTCCAGTCCAGATCGCGCGAGCGCAGGTCTTCCTCCGCCGCAGCCTTCGCCCGCAGGTAGGCCCGGAACACCTCGTCGACACTCGGATCGTCGGCTCGGTGCAGCCCCATCGCGCTGACCTGCAGGTGCCGGCGGACACCGGTCCGCTCCGCGGCCTCGGCGAACTTGACCGCCGCGCCACGATCGACCGTCTCCTTACGGGCCGCGCCGCTGCCGGGACCCGCGCCGGCTGCGAACACACCCGCGTCCGCACCGGCCAGTACGTCGGCTATGGCGATCGGATCCGCCTGTTCGAGATCGAGTACGAACGCCTTTCCGCCGGCGGCCTCGACGTCGGCCGGGTGCGCGGGGTTGCGCACGATGCCGGTGACGCGGTCACCGCGATCGGACAGCAGTCTGGTCAGCAGCAATGCGATCTTTCCGTGTCCCCCGGCGATCACCACGTCCATACGACGAGCCTACTCACGGTCGCCAGAGCGGTGACCAGACAGGTGACCGGACAGGGCTGGCCGAGGCTTGCCGCGGATTGGCCGGGATCCGGCTTTCGCGGCCCGGCGCCCGGCTCCTAGCGTGGCGCCCATGACGATCTCACCGACCCGTACCAGCGTCGTGGCGGCGACACCTGCCGCCGCCTCCGAGGATGCCGCCCTGCACTTCGCGGCCCTGCTGGCGTTCGAGACCGACTGCTGGGACACCCACCACGCGATCACGACCGGCGCACAGGACTTCGTGCTGCTCGACGTGCGCAGTCCAGAGCTGTACGACGCCGGGCATCTGCCCGCCGCGGTCAGCCTCCCGCACGGCCGGATCGTCGAGCGCAACCTCGCCGGGTACCCCGACGACACGCTGTTCGTCGTGTACTGCGCAGGCCCGCACTGCAACGGCGCGGACAAGGCGGCGTTGCGGCTGGCGAACCTGGGCCGGCCGGTTAAGAAGATGATCGGCGGCGTGACCGGCTGGCTCGACGAAGGCTTCGATCTCGTCACCGACCAGACGAGCGGATGACAGACCTCACCGTGCCCATCGTCACCCGCGACGACGTGCTCGCGGCCGCGGAACGCATCCGCGGCCGGGTTCGCCGTACCCCGGTGCTCGAGGTGTCGCCGACGCTCACGCTGAAGCTCGAGCTGCTGCAGCACACCGGCTCGTTCAAGCCGCGCGGCGCCTTCAACCGGCTGCTGTCCGCGCGGGCCGCCGGTGAGCTCGGCGACCAGGGTGTGGTGGCCGCGTCCGGTGGCAACGCCGGTCTGGCGGTTGCGTACGCCGCCCGCGACCTCGGCGTGCCGGCCCACGTGTTCGTTCCGGAGAACGCGCCGGAGCCCAAGGTCCGGCGGCTGCGTGAGCTCGGCGCCGACGTGGTGCAGACCGGGACCGAGTACGCCGAGGCGTCCGCTGCCGCGGCCACGGCGGCGACCGAGCGCGGTGCGCTGCTGGTGCACGCGTACGACCAGCCGGAGGTGGTCGCCGGGCAGGGCACGCTCGGGCTCGAGCTCACCGACCAGGTCGATGGCGCCGACACCGTGCTGGTCGCCGTCGGCGGCGGCGGACTGATGGCCGGGATCGTGACCGCGCTCGACGGCCGGGCGCGGGTGGTCGGGGTCGAGCCGGAGCTGTGCCCGACGATGCACCAGGCGCTCCAGGCGGGAGTGCCGGTGGACGTGCCGGTGTCGGGCTCCGCGGCGGACTCGCTCGGCGCCCGGCGGCTCGGCGAGATCGCGTTCGCGGCGGCGTCGTCGTACGGGGTCCTGTCGGTGTTGGTCGGCGAGGACGCGATCCTGGCCGCGCGGCGCGAGCTGTGGCAGCGCTACCGGCTGGTGGCCGAGCACGGTGCCGCGACCGCGTACGCCGCATTGACGGCCGGCCCGTACAAGCCGGAGCACGACGAGCGGGTCGTGGTCGTCGTGTGCGGTGCCAACACGGACCCGTCAGACCTCTAGGAGGGAGCGCATGAAGGCGGTCGTGCAGGACAGGTACGGCTCGCTCACCCCTTGTCCTTGAGCACCCAGGCCGCGAGCACACCGGCGATCGCGCCGAACAGGTGGCCCTGCCAGGACACGCCGTCCTGCGGCACCAGGCCGGTGAGCAGCCCGCCGCCCCAGACCAGCACGACGACCACACCGACCAGGATCTGGCCAATCCGGCGGGTGAACAGACCGAGCGAGATCAGGTATCCGGCGTACCCGAAGACCAGGCCGCTGGCGCCGATCGTGATCGTGTTCGGCGGCGACACCAGCCAGGTGCCGATGCCGCCGACCAGCACCACGATCACTGTGACCGACAGCAGTCGGCGCGCGCCGCTGAACGCGATCAACCCGCCCAGCATGATCAGCGGCAGCGTGTTCGCGATCAGGTGGCCGAAGCCGAGGTGCAGGAACGGCGCCGCCACGACTCCCGGCAGTCCGTCGGCGGACCGGGAGAGGATGCCGTACTCGTCCAGCCGGTTGTTCAGCGCGGTGTCGACGATCTCGCTCACCCACATCAGCCCGACCAGGACCGCGAGCAGCTGCCAGCCGCCGGCCACCTTGCGCCGGTCCAGGCCGGACCGCGCGGACGGGCGCGCGGGCCAGTTCGTGCTCATGGCTCCACGATGCACTATCCGCGCAAACCGGGTACCTCAGTTGACCGGGCCGCCGGGGTCGATGTGGCTCGGGTCGAACTCCTTCTTCTCCTTCTTGAACACGTAGGTGTTCAGGTACCAGGTCAGGCCCCACAGTCCGACGCCGACCAGCATCAGCCAGCCGGCGATCCGGTAGTCGGCGCTGGCCCGGCCGGACAGCGGACTGGCCAGGTACGCGCACATCACCACGCCGAGCATCGGCATCACCGTCGGCGCCTTGAAGTGCTTGTGCTCGACCTTGTCGCGGCGCAGCACCAGGACGGCGACGTTGACCAGCGTGAACACGCACAGCAGCAGGAACGCGGTGGTGCCACCGAGTGCGGCGAGGTCCGCGAACCCGATCAGCACGAAGGCCAGCAGCGAGGTGAAGATGATCGCGATCCACGGCGTACGACGGCCACGCAGCACCTTGCCGAGCGGGCTGGGCAGCACCTCCTCGTTCGCCATGCCGTACAGCAGCCGGCTCGCCATCAGCATGTTGATCAGTGCCGAGTTGGCGACCGCGAACATCGTGATCCAGGCGAACACCTGCAGCGGGAACCAGTCCGCGCCGGCCTCGACCACCTTCAGCAGCGGCGCATCACCCTCACCGAGGTCGTCCGGTGCGACCAGCGTGATCGCCGAGATCGCCACCAGTACGTAGATCACGCCGGTGATGCACAGACCGGTGAGCATGACCTTCGGGAAGATCCGGACCGGGTCCTTGGTCTCCTCGGCCATGTTCACCGAGTCCTCGAACCCGACCATCGCGAAGAACGCGAGCGCCGTCGCGGCCGTCACAGCGCCGAACGCGTTGTCGCCCTCGGGCGTCCTGAAGTCGGTCAGCCGGGAGGTGTCGCCGTCGCCGTTCAGCAGCGCCCAGACGCCGATCAGGATGATGATCAGCAGACCGCTCAGCTCGATGACCGTCAGCACCACGTTCGCCTTGACGCTCTCCCCCACACCGCGGAGGTTGACCAGGGCAACGAGTGTCATGAACCCGAGTGCGCCGATCATCAGCGCCGACCCGGTCGGCTTGTCCACCTCGATCGCCGTGAAGAGGTTCGCCGCGAACGCCTTGGAGGCGCTGGACGCCGAGGTGAGGCCGGAGCACATCACCGCGAACGTCAGCAGGAACGTCAGGAAGTGGATGCCGAACGCCTTGTGCGTGTACACCGCGGCGCCTCCGGCCTGCGGGTACTTCGTCACCAGCTCGAGATAGCTGGTCGCGGTCAGCAGAGCCACCACGAACGCACACAGGAACGGAAGCCAGACCGCGCCGCCGACCTCGTTCCCGACCTTGCCGGTCAGGGCGTACACGCCGGTTCCGAGGATGTCCCCGACGACGAACAGCAGCAACAGGCCTGGGCCCATCACTCGTTTGAGCGCGACCCGCTCCTCGGTCTTCTCCACAGTCATGGCGGCCTCCAGTGCGGTGAGGCGGTTACTCGGCACACACGCCTGGTTGCAGTGCACCACAGTCGAGTGGGAGAGGCACCGGATTCCGGCGTGCCACCTCGTCCGTGAATCGGTCGTGAATGTCAGTCGCGGTCGACCACGGTCAGCATCCAGCCGTGCCCGGACCGGGCCAGCTCGCACTGCCAGCGGGCGCCGACCACGTCGCGCAGGCCCTTCGGCGCGTGCGCGGGTCCTTCGCGCTCTCCAGCAGGTGCCGGGCGGCCAGTCCCCTGGTGTGCTTGGCCATGTGCGACGCCACGGTCCGGCGGCCGTCCGGCTCGCGGACCACCGCGACCGCGACCCGGCGGTCGGCGAGCGGACCGGCCGGGCGCCAGGCCGCGACGCACGTGGACGACCGGCAGTCCACGATCAGGCCGTCACCGGCCGCGTCGCTGAGCTCGGAGTCGAGCACGCCACGCCAGACCGCGGCGACGGGTCCGAGCCCGGGTAGCGATACGGCACCGGACAGCCGGTACGGCGGTACCCGGTCGGCCATGCGGAGCGCGCCCCACACGGCCGAGACCACCACCAGCCGGTTGTTCGGCGGCGCTTCGCCCCGGGCGTCAGGGTGCGGTAGGACAGTGCGTCGTACAGCACGCCGGAGTACAGCTCCGACACCGGCACCGCCGGCTCACTCTCCCACCGGGTGTTGCGTTCCACCTCGGCGGTCAGGGACGGGCCGACGCCCAGCACGTCGTACGCGTCTGCGCTGGCACTCACCTTGGCGAGCGCCTCCAGGACGGCACGGCGCGTCGCGGTCAGCGCCGGGAACGACAGTGTCGCCAGGTCGGCGGGATGAGTGACAGCATGAGTGCTAGCATGCAGGCATGGGTCAGATGAGCTGGCGAGTCGACGACGAGCTGCTCGAGCGGGTCCGGCAGGCCGCGCGCGAGCACGGCTGGAGCCTGAACCTCTACGTCACCAAGGTTCTGGACGCCGCCAGCGATCCGGACAACGCGCCGTCCGGCACCGAACGGCTGCGCGAGCGACTCGCCCGCGCCGGACTGCTCGCGGACAGCGGCCCGTCGGCCGAGCGTCCGCCACGGTCGGCGGTGCGTCGTGCCGCCAAGGCAGCCGGCCGCGGTACGGCGGTGTCCGACGTGGTCGCCTCGGAGCGTGGGTGACCGCGTTCGCGGACTCGTCGGCACTGGTCAAGCTGTACGTCGACGAGGACGGCCACACCGCGATGCGCCGGCAGCGCGACCTGGTGATCGCCGAGCTGGCCGGGGTCGAGGTGCCGTCGGCGTTCTGGCGCAAGCACCGGATTGGCGAGCTCGACGCGCAGGACGCGCAGGTGCTCAGCGCCGAGTTCCGCGCGGACCTGTTCGGGACCACGACCGACGACCCGCGATTCGTCGTGGTCGCCACCACGGGTGTCGTGCTGCGCGAGGCTGCCGATCTCGTCGCGCGGCACCCGCTGCGGGCGTACGACGCGGTCCAGCTGTCCTGCGCGATCAGCGTCCGCCGGGTCGAACCGGACTGCGGCACGCTGTTCACGTATGACGCCGGGCTCGGTCGCGCGGCGGCGTACGAAGGATTCACCGTGCGTCCGTAGCATCCGGCCTGCGGGCGGGTTACTGCACGTAGCATGCGCTCTATGCCGAGCCTTTCCCCTGACGAAGCCCGTACCCGGGCAGCCGCGGTCGACGTCACCTCGTACGACCTCGACCTCGACCTGACCACCGGCGAACGGACCTTCGCCTCCATCAGCCGGATCCGCTTCACCGCGACCGCGGACGCGACCTTCCTCGACGTGCAGCCGGAGACCTTGATCGAGGTCACGCTGAACGGCCGCGCGGTCGACGTCACCGGGTTGGAGGACGGACGGCTGGCACTGACCGGGCTGGCCGACGAGAACGAGCTGATCGTCACCGCAACGATGGCGTACTCGCACGACGGCGAAGGGCTGCACCGCAGCGTGGACGCAGCGGACGGCCAGGCGTACCTGTACGCGATGTCGTTCCTGGATGCCGCGCCACGGATTTTCGCCTGCTTCGACCAGCCGGACCTGAAGGCGCCGTACCGGATCCGGGTCACCGCGCCGCAGGACTGGGAGGTGCTCGGCAACGGCGCCGCCACGCAGGTCGCGCCGGGACGCTGGGAGCTGGCCGAGACCCGGCCGCTGTCGACGTACTTCGTCACCCTGGTCGCCGGGCCGTACCACGTGGTGCGGTCCGAGCACGACGGCATCGCGCTCGGTCTGGCCTGCCGGCGGTCGCTCGGTGAGCACCTGGACCGCGAGGCCGACGACCTGTTCACCGTCACCCGGCAGGCCTTCGACGAGTTCCACCGGTTGTTCGGGTACCGCTACCCGTTCGGCGAGTACCACCAGGCGTTCGTGCCCGAGTTCAACGCCGGCGCGATGGAGAACCCGGGCTGCGTGACGTTCCGGGACGAGATGGTGTTCCGGTCCGCGGTGACCGAGGGCGAGCGCAGCACCCGGGCCCGGACCGTGGTGCACGAGATGGCGCACCAGTGGTTCGGCGACACCGTGACGATGCGGTGGTGGAACGACCTGTGGCTGAACGAGTCGTTCGCCGAGTACATGGCCCACCGGGTCTCCACCACCGCGACCCGGTACACCGACAACTGGATCGACTTCGCGTTCGCGCGCAAGTGGTGGGGCATGAAGGCGGACCAGCGAGCCTCGACGCACCCGGTGGCCAGCGACCCGGTGAAGGATGCCCGGGCGGCACTGGACGACTTCGACGGCATCTCGTACGCCAAGGGCGCGGCGGTGCTCAAGCAGCTGGTGTCGTACCTCGGCGACGACGTGTTCCTTACCGGGGTCAGGGCGCACATCACCGGTCACGAGTTCGGCAACGCCACCCTGGCGGACCTGCTGCGTGCCTGGACCGACGCGGGCGCCGTGGATCTGGACCGCTGGGCGCAGGCCTGGCTGCGCACTCCCGGACTGGACACCGTCCGCGCCGAACGGACCGCGACCGGGGTCCGGCTGAGCCGGACCGCGCCAGAGGCCTTCCCGGCGCAACGGCCGCACCGGTTCAGCGTCGGCGGGTACGACGAGAACGGAGCGGGCCAGCGGGTCGAGGTGCTGCTGGACGCCGACGCCGTCGAGGTCGAGCTGGACCCGGGTGCCGCGCTGGTGATCCCCGACGCCGGCGACGACACCTGGGCCAAGGTCCGGCTGGACGAGCAGAGCCTGGCGAACCTCGCCGCCGTACTGCCGAAGCTGACCGACCCGGTCACCCGGGCGGTGGTCTGGAACAGCGTGCGGGACGCCGTGGAGAACGCCGAGCTGGACCCGCGGCTCGCGTTCGACGTGCTGTGCGCGGCACTCGCGCGCGAGGACTCCGACATCGCACTCGGCTCGCTGGCGAGCTGGACCCGGACCAGGGTGCTCGGCGGCTTCTTGCCCGCGGAGCCGTACACGTCGCGGCTGGCCGAGGTGCTGACCGAGCGACTGCCGCGGACCCCGGCCGGCAGCAGCCTGCAGCTCGCGGTCACCCGCGGCATGATCGCGACCACGGCCGACGCCGGCCCGCTGCGCGGCTGGCTCGAGGGACGCGCCGTTCCGGAGGGGCTGGCCGTCGACGCGGACCTGCGCTGGCTGATCACGCTCCGGCTCGCCCGGCTGGGCGCGATCGGCGATGACGAGATCGACGCCGAGCTGGCTCGGGACAAGTCCTCCGAGGGCATCGTGCACGCCACCCGCTGCCGCGCGGCGCAGCCGACCGCCGCGGCGAAGGAACGCGCGTGGGCGCAGATCGTCAGCGACGGCGAGGTCGCGAACTACCAGCTGTACGCCGCCTGCGAGGGTTTCTGGCACCCTGCCCAGACCGAGGTCACCGCGCCGTACGTGGACCGCTACTTCGCTGAGATCGCCGGCACCGAGAAGCTGCGGTCCGGCTGGGTGGTGAGTGCCGCGGCGGGCCTGGCCTTCCCGGGCGTGTTCGTGGACCAGGCAGTGGTCGCGAAGGCCGACGCGCTGGCCGCGGACCAGACGGTCGGCGCCGGGATCCGGCGCGCCGTCAGCGACGCAGCCGACGACCTGCGCAGAACCGTCGCCGTCCGTCAGGTCTTCGGACTCTGATCGAGCTCACATACGTTGGAGGCATGAGCAGCAACGGGCCGACCACCAGGACGAGGGTCGAGGTACTCGACGGCGACAAGGTGTCCCGGCGCGAGGATGCGCTGGCCACCGAGGAGCCGATGGAGCTGCGCCTGGCCTGGCCCGGCCGGCGGGCCGAGCCGCTGGCGGTGACGATGCGCACGCCGGGCTCGGACTTCGAGCTCGCCGCCGGGTTCTGCCACGCCGAGGGTCTGGTCGGACTCGACGGCCTGGACACCGTGGCGTACTGCACCGACGCCGTGCTCACCCTGGAGCAGCGGTACAACACCGTAACCGTGACGCTCGCCGGTCCTCCGCCGCGCGACCCGGCACCCCGGTACGGCGTGACGTCCGCGGCCTGCGGGGTGTGCGGGCAGCAGAGCCTTGACGAGCTCGCGGAGCGCGACTACCCGCCGGTGGACGAGTCGCTGACCGTCGACGTGGACCTGGTACGGCGGCTGCCGGACCTGCTCCGGGAAGCACAGCCCGCTTTCAGCCGGACCGGCGGGCTGCACGCCGCCGGGCTGTTCGACGCCGCCGGGACCGCGGCGGTGGTGCGCGAGGACATCGGCCGGCACAACGCGGTCGACAAGGCCGTCGGCTGGACCCTGCTGAACGGCCGGTCCCGGGCCGGTCTGGCGCTGGTCGTCAGCGGCCGGGCCGGGTACGAGATCGTCCAGAAGGCCGTCGCCGCTGGTGTCGGGCTGGTGGTGGCGGTCGGGGCGCCGTCCAGCCTGGCGGTTGACCTGGCCCGCCGGTTCGAGGTGACCGTGGCCGGGTTCGTGCGTGGCGAGCGCTGTGTGGTCTACAACCGCCCGGACCGGATCGTGCACTGACCCATCCGGATGCCGGGTGGCTACGAATCACCCGTGTCCGGGGATGTCTCCTAGCGCGAGGGCTGGTGAAGTGAGGCTGTGGACCTGAACGATGGTGCCGTGACCGGCGGAGCGTCGTCGCCCTGGCCGGCACCGGCGGGCCGGGGCGACGGTACCGATGCCACCGGCGACCTGATGGCCAGGGTCGCGCGCGGCGACACCGCCGCGTTCTCCGAGCTGTACGACGAGCTGACGCCCCGGGTCTACGGAATGGTGCGCCGGGTGCTGCGGAACCCCGCCCAGTCCGAGGAGGTGACCCAGGAGGTTCTGGTCGAGGTGTGGCGGACCGCCACCCGCTTCGACCCGAAGCGCGGCTCGGTGTCGTCCTGGGTACTGACGATGGCGCACCGCCGGGCCATCGACAGGGTCCGCTCCGAACAGGCCGCGACCGACCGCGAGCAGGCCGTCGCGGCGACATCCGCCGACGTGGCGTACGACGCGGTGAGCGAGGCAGCCACCACCCGGCTTGAGTCCGAGCAGGTACGCCGCTGCCTGTCCAGCCTGACCGAGCTGCAGCGGGAGTCCGTGACACTGGCCTACTACGGCGGATACTCCTATCGAGAGGTGGCCGAGCTGCTGGACGCCAACCTGGCGACGATCAAGGCGCGGATGCGCGACGGGCTGATCCGGATGCGTGACTGCCTGGGTGTGGTGACGGGGTGAGTGAGCATGACTGACATGGCACCAGAGGTGCACGCGCTGACCGGCCCGTACGTGCTCAACGCGCTGCCCGAGGACGAGCGCGCCGGGTTCGAGGCGCACCTCGCGGACTGCGCGGCCTGCCGGCAGGAGGTGGCCGAGCTGACCGAGGTCGCCGTCCGGCTCGGCAGCGCCGCGGCGGCGGATCCGCCGGACCGGCTCAAGGGCCGGGTGATGGCGACGATCGGCAGCACCCGCCAGCTGCCGCCACAACCGCGGCACCGCGCACCGGCTGAGGAGGACGAGATCCCCGAGCGGCGCTACACCCGGCGCAACCTGCTCACGCTGGCCGCGGCCGGCCTCGCGGTCGCGGGCGCCGGCGGGCTCGCGGTGGACCAGTACCGGGATGCGTCCCGTGCTCGCCGCGACAGCGATCAGCTCGCGGCACTGCTCGCCGAACCGGATGCGCAGACAGTCCGCGGACCGGTGACCGGCGGCGGTCGCGCGACCGTGGTGTCGTCGCGCAGCCAGGACACCGCGATGGTCATCCTGGACCGGCTGCCGGAGGCGCCGACCGACCACGAGTACCAGCTGTGGTTCCTGGACGACGAGCAGCAGGCCCGTTCGATCGGGCTGATCGGCCGGGCGCCGCGCCGTACCAGCACGGTGACGGCCAGCGGTATCGCGGACGCGGCCGCGTTCGGACTCACCGTCGAACCCGAGGGCGGCTCGGCGGCACCGACCACGAAGCCGCTGACCGTGCTGCCGATGGCGTGACGGGTCAGCCCGCGAGCCGGATCACGGTCCGGCCGGGCACGTAGTCGTACCGCTCCGGGACGCAGGTCAGCACGATCACCTGGCCCTGCTCACCGGCGCGGCCGAGCAGGGCGCCCATCTCCCGGAGCCGGCCCCTGTCGGACCAGCCGAGCGCGTCGTCGAAGATCGCCGGCACGCTGCCCTCGCCAGTGCCGACCAGGTGGCTGATCGCCAGCCGGGTGATGATCGCGAGCTGCTCGCGGGCGCCGGTGGACAGCTGGTCGACCGGCAGCCGGATCCCGTTCAGCTGCCGCTCGGACACCGCCAGGTCGTCGTCCAGCGTGACCGAGAAGGCTGGCCCGTACACGGTGCGGCCGAGCGCCTCGATCCGGCTGCGCAACGGTTCGGCGTACCGGTTCTGCGCCTCGGTGCGGTGCCGCCCGAGTGTCTCCCGCACCCGGCGGGCCGCGTCCGCGCGGCGGCGCAGCAGCTCGTAGCCGAACCGGCACCGGTCCAGCGCCACCTCGGCGGTGTCGCGCCGGGTGGCCAGCCCGTCGGTGCCGGACTGTTCGAGCCGGCCCTCGGTCCGGCGCAGGTCGTCGCGCAGCTCCTCGTGCTCGGCGCGGATCTGGTCGAGCACCTGGCGGGCGTCGGCGAGCCGGACCGGCAGCTCGTCCGCGCCCGCGTCGAGCACCTCGGTCTGCAGCGTGTCGAGCTCGGTGATCATCGCCTCGACCGCGGCGACCGCCTCGCTCTCCGCGGCCAGCACGGCGTCGTCGGGAATGGTCGCGCGGGCGTCGGCCAGCGATCGTTCGGCGCCGGCCAGCCGGTCCAGCTCGACCTCGAGCCGGGCGCTGGCCCGGACCGCGGCGGACCGGTCGTCGTCGGCCGCCTTCCGGGCCTGGGTGGCGGCGAACTCCGCGTCGGCCACCGCCAGCTCGTCCGCTGCCAGCGTGGAGCGCAGCTCGTCGACCACGGCCTGCGCCGTGTCGAGGTCGGTCCCGGGCTCGTCACCGGAGCCGAGCCGGGCGGTGAGGACCGCGATCCGCTCGGCCGGGTCGCCCGCGGACACCAGCGACGCCTCGGTCCGGCGGGCCTCGGCCAGCTCGGCCGCGGCAACGTCACGGCGCCGGACCAGCTCCCGTGTGGCGGCCAGGTCGCGGGCCCCGGCGTCGCCGAGCAGCTGCCGTTCGCGCCGCAACGCCTGCTCCACCGCCTTCCGCAGGGTCGCCACCTCTCCCCCGGCCCGGACGGTGACCTCCAGCTGACCCGGTACGACGACCTGGAGCTCGCCGGACACCCGCTGCTCGACCTGCTCGGACCCGGTCAGCTCCGAGCCGAACAAGGTGGCGTCGTCGGTGATATGGACGGGCTTCGTGCCGCCGAGGCGTCGTATCACCACCTCGGGGGCACCGGCCTCCAGCGCGGCCTCGGCCAGCACCACCGCGGCCCGGGCGTCCTCGAGCGCGGCGAGCAGCTCGTCGGTGACCCGGCACGACTCGATCGTCGCCCGCGCGGCCGCGATCCGCTCCCGGACCGCGTCCACCTCGGACCGCTGCTCCGCGAGGCGGGCCAGCTCGGTGCGGTCGCGTAGCCGGGCCAGCCGCTGCTCCGCGTCGTGCAGCGCGGTGCGGTGCTCGTCGCGCTGCTCGACCGCGGCCGTCCACGCGGCCTGGGTATGCTCGAGCGCCGCCAGGCGCGCCGTCAGCGCCGGCTCGGTCTCGGTCAGCCGGTCCTGCAGCTCGGCGACCACGTCGGCGCGCTGCGCGGTCTCCGCGACCAGCCGGTCCCGTTCGGCGCGCGCGGCGGTGCGGTTCTCAAGCTTCGCCCGCGCGGTGTCGGCCTTCTGCAGCGCGGCGTCCCGGCGGGCCAGCAGTGCGGCGCCCTGGCGGCCACGCTGCTCGAGCTCCTCGAACGCCATCGCCTGCTCGTCCAGTCGGCGGCGGACGTCGACCAGGTCCTGGCCGAGCCGTTCCGCACGCCGGATGTCAGCCGTGACCGCCTCCATCGCGCGACGCGCGTCCTCCGCCTGCGCCTCGGCCGCGGCCAGCTCCTCGCCGGCGCGGGCGAAGTCCAGCGTCGGGCGACCCCCCTTGGTCCAGTAGCGCAGGTACTCCTGCTCGACCGCCGCCACCAGCGGCATCGAGGCGCCGTCGATGGTCGCACCGGACTCGGCCGTCACCGCGGCGATCAGCGGCTCCGCGTCCGCGGGCGCGGGCTGCACCAGCGACTGGCCCTGGCCGACCAGCAGGGTCTGCCACAGCACCGGGTCGACGTACTTCCGGAACAGCCGGTCGGCCTCGTTGTGCGCCTCCCGTCCGGTGAACGACCGCCTGGTCCCGGTCGGGCCGGTCACGGTCAGCTCGGTGGACCGGGTCCGCAGCCAGCGCTTCGCGTACACCAGCCGGTGCTCGCCCAGTGTCAGCTCGGCCTCCACCTCGGGCGCGACGTCGGAGCCGAACGGCTGCACGTTGCGGACCCGGGCGGCCTTGGAGTCGTCGGCCAGGTCGAACAACAGCACCATCGCCTCGACCAGGGTCGACTTGCCGACCTCGTTGTCACCGACGATCACCGTGGTACCGGTCTCCGGCAGCTCCACGGTACGGTCGGTGATCGCGCGGAAGTTCCGCACCGTGAGCCGGTGGATCCTCATCCGGTCTCCCGCGGCGTGGCCCCTGTCGATGTGTTGAGCGCTAGGCGATGCATCAGTGCCAGCGCCGCCGCGGCCTCGTCGTCACCCGTGCCCAGCGCCTGGCGCAGCTCGTCCAGCGCCGCCCGGGCCGGACCGCTGAGCGCCAGGTCCTCGAAGTCCGCGTCCTGCGGCATCGGCCGGACCAGCCATTGCTTCGCGGACCGCTCCACGCTGGCGAACACCTCGCCCTGCGCGTCGACCATCGCGTCCAGCCGGGTCAGCAGCGGCAGCGACAGCGAGCCGGACACGCCGAGCCGGATGTAGGTCCGCTCCTTGTCCGGCAGCTCTGCGAACCAGTCCTCCAGCGCGTGCAGCGACTCCTCGCCATCCACCTCGGTGCGGTACTCGATCATGTGCCAGGTGCCGACCCGATGCTTGGTCACCTCGCAGCTGTCCGGGGTCAGCGCCACCGCGAGCACGTTGCCGGCGTCGCTCTCCTCGGTGGAGGTGACCTCCTGCGATCCCGCGTACCAGATCCGGTCCCGGACTCTGGTCGCCGAGTGCCGGTCGCCGAGCGCGACGAAGTGCAGCCGGCCGTCGTCCAGGGCCCGCTCCAGCGCGGTCACGTCGATCGGCGGTACGTCGGTGAGGCCGCCGTTCAGCTCGTCGAACTGGCCGTGCCCGACCAGCACCCGCAGTACGTCGCCGGCCGGCGCGAGGTCGTCGTACGCTGCTGCGACCGGGTCGGTCAGCGGCCGGCGCGAGCGCCACGGCGCGGCCACCACCTGCACCCCCGGCACCACCTCGTGCGGCGTGCTGTCGGTCAGCACCGTGACGTGCTCCGGCACGTGCGCGCGCCACTGCGGCGACAGCCACAGCGAACCCGGCTCCAGCGCGTCGTGGTTGCCCGGCACCAGCAGCACCGGTACGTCGATCCGCTTCAGCGCCTCTGCGGCGCGCAGGATCGTCTGCCGCTCCACCTGGTTGTGCTCGAACACGTCGCCGGCCACCACCACGAACGCGGCACCCGTCTGCGACGCCACCTCCCCGATCCGGGCGACGGCGTCCAGCCGGGCCTGCGCGAACCGGGCCTGGCCGTCCGGACCGAGGAAGCGCCGCACCATGCCCAGCTGCCAGTCGGCGCTGTGCAGGAAGGTGATCTCACCGGTCATGGCCCTGGTCATCGCACTGCGACGCTAACCCGCTGGGCCGACAGATCCACGCCAACGCGCCGCCCGGCCCAAGCTCCGGGCGTGGCAGGGTAGGCCCCGTGCCTGACGAGAAGCCGTACGCCGTACTCGACATCGACGCGACGCTGTCGGACGTCCGGCACCGGCTGCACCACGTCGAGCGGCGTCCGAAGAACTGGGACGCCTTCTTCGCAGCGGCCAAGCACGACGCGCCGCTCGCCGACGGCCTGCTGGTCGCCGAGTCGCTGGCGCAGGAGCACGACATCGTCTACCTGACCGGCCGGCCGGAGCGGATCCGCCGCGACACGCAGCGCTGGCTGGAGCAGCACGGGCTGCCCAAGGGCCGGCTGCTGATGCGCCGCGACTCCGACCGGCGGCCGTCGGTCGCGATGAAGCTCTACCGGCTCAAGCGGCTCGCGGAGGAGCGCACGGTCGCGGTGCTGGTCGATGACGACATCGCCGTCTGCGTGGCCGCGGAGAAGGCCGGGTTCGCGGTCCTGCGCGCCGACTGGGCGCTCGACGACGACTCCGAGCCGACCCTGTTCGAGGCGCAGGAGTCCGACGGCCGCACCTAGGACTTGTCGCTCTCGTCCATCAGCTCCCAGCGCGGGCCGGTGCCACGCCGTTGCCAGGCAGGGCTGAGCCGGATCGCGAGGTAGGTCAGCAGCGCACCGGCGAGCAGGCCCGGGAGCACCCAACGCCACCCGGACAGCGCGAGCCGGTCGTTGTCGGCGGAGGCGGCCACCTCAGCGGACGCCGCCGCGGCCGCTGCCTCGGCTTCGGGCTGCGGTGCCGGAACGCTCGGGTGGTAGTCCACCAGCGGAGCCTTCGGGTCCAGCACCTTCAGGTCGGCGAGCAGCTGGAGCAGACGACCCGGCGCGGCACTGCGGTGCCAGACCCGGTCACCCTCGAGCGGGTTGCCGTCCCAGTTCTCCCGGGTCGCGATCCACGGCCCGCCCGACGCGTCGATGAACACCTCGTCGACCCGCCAGACCTGCACGTCGTGGATCAGCCAGGTGATCCGCACGGCCGTGCCTGACGTATGCGTGTCCGGCCCGGCGTCGCGGTCGGTCAGCGCGGCCGTGGTCTGTACGAGGTCGGACAGCACCTGGTACGTCGGCTGGGTGGTGTGGAGTGCGGCGGACCGGCCGGTGTCGGGCTGCACCAGCATCACGCTGGTGGGTCCGCCGGCCGAGGCGGGACCGGTGCCGGCCAGGACCAGCAGTCCGGTGAGCACGGCGAGCAGAGCTGGCTTGCGCATGACGGGTCTCCTTCGGTGCCGTTGTCCCAGCTACACCGCCGCCGCCGGGCCGGTTCCGCGTCAGCCGACCGACTCGGCGATCGCCAGCGCCTCGGGCAGGATCTGCTTGCCCTCCAGCCGCATCGTGAGCCCGCGGGACTGCCAGACCAGGGTCGGCCCGACCAGCCGTGACGGCTCCCGGTGGTGGGTGCCGTCCGGAAGCAGCACGACGAGCTCGTGCGGCACCGCGAACCAGATCGCCGGGTCGAGGCGCACGTCGGCGAACTGCACCTCGCCACGGACCGACTTCCAGAACCGCGGCTCCACCTCGCCGTTGAACTGGTCGATCCGGACCACACCGCCGCGGTCGTCGCCCCAGGTGAGCGACAGCACCCGGCGATCCGCCGACACCTCGACCCCGGTCGGTGCTCCGAGCGCGCTGGGCAGCCGCGGCTGGAACCCGACCAGGACGCGGGCCTGCGCGAGCGTCACCTGCCGGGTACCGACGGGTGGCGGCGGCGCGCTGGTGGGGGCCGGGCCCGGCTGCTGGGTGACGACCACGCCGTGGAAGCCGAACCACTCGGCGACTGTGGCCCGCACCGGCGGAGCCAGGCTCAGTCCTGCGAGCAGTGCGACGAGTGCCGCCAGCACGGCGCGCCAGCGGGCCCGCAGCCAGCTGCGCGCGCGTCGTACCCTCTCCGCGGCGGCCGACGGCGTGGCCGGGACCGGTTCGGTGCGGATCCGCAGCAGCACCGCGCCGGCCAGGTCGGCCGCGGGCGTGCCGGTGTCGAGCTCGGCGGCCAGTGCCCGCAGCTCGGCCTCCATGCTGTTCGTTGCCTCAGGCATCGGTCACCTCCTCAGCGGTTCGCAGCTCGGCACGTAGCCGGCCCAGCGCTCGGTGCAGCCGGGACTTGACCGTGCCCCGGGGCCAGCCGAGCACCGTCGCGGTCTCGGACTCGTCCAGGTCCAGCAGGTAACGGCAGGTCACCACCAGCCGGTGCGGCTCGGGCAGCCCGCGGAGCGCGGCGAGCAGCCCGACCCGGCGGTCGGCCAGCAGCACCGCCTGGGCCGGGTCGGCGGCATCCCCGGCCCGGTGCAGCAGGTCAGCGTCGAGTACTGCGGCGTTCTCCTCCCGGGCGCCGCGGCGGACCGCGGAACGGTGCGCGTTGCGGGCCTCGTTCGCAACGATCCGCAACAGCCAGGGCCGGAACTCCGCGCCGTCGCGGAACGTGCCGAGCGCCCGGTACGCCTTGACGAACCCTTCCTGGACGACGTCGTCCGCGTCCGCCCCGGCACCGAGCAGCACCGCGGTACGTCGCGCGATCGGGGCATGACGGCGCACCAGCTCGGCGTACGCGTCGGCGTCCCCGCCACGTACGCGAGCCACGACCCGCCCGTCCTCATCAGCACTGATACCCCCAGTACACCGCCGCCCGGCCGCCGGTTCCCATCCCAGCGCCGACTGGACCGAACTTTCAGGGTGTGTCGTCGCCGACTGGACCCAAGTTTCAGACGGTGCGAGGTGACCGGACGCGGATATCCCGCCTTCCTGAGTCACATGACGCTGTCGACGGCCGAGACGTCGCCACGTCGCTCAGGAAGAGAGTCGGGCGTTGTCCGGATCGGCCGACGGTGGATGCCAACCGTCCGCGCCGCTGGCATTTGCGTCCAGTCGGCAGCGACACGCCCTGAAACCTGGGTCCAGTGGGCGGGGACGCGGGGGCGGGACTGAGCGACGGTGGGTAGGGTCGAGGGGTGCCTGCGGTTGACGAGAGTTTCATCGCCCTGCCCCGTCGCGAGCTCGCGGACGCGGCCCTGCAACGGGCCAAGGATCTTGGTGCCGAGTACGCCGAGTTCCGGCTGGAGCGGGTCCGGTCGGAATGGATCTCGCTGCGCGACGGCGTACTGCAGGGCGCTGCGGACTTCTCCGACACCGGGATCACGCTGCGGGTGATCCACCGCGGCACTTGGGGCTTCGCCGCGGGGGTGGCGCTGACCAAGGACCAGGCGGTGCGGATCGCCGAGGAGGCGGTGAACGTCGCGCTGGTGTCCCGTGCGATCAACACCGAGCCGGTCGAGCTGGCCGACGAGCCGGTGTACGAGGACGCGGTCTGGGTGTCGTCGTACGAGATCGACCCGCTGGCGGTCCCGGTCGCCGACAAGGTCGAGCTGCTCACCGACTACAGCCGCCGGCTGCTGGATGCCGACGGGGTCGACCACGTCGACGCCCGGGTCGCGTCGATCGTGGAGAACAAGTACTACACGAACTCCGAAGGCACCTCGACCACTCAGCAGCGGGTCCGGGTCGGGCCGTCGCTGGAGGCGTTCGCGGTGGACGGCGGCCGGTTCGACTCGATGGCGTCCTGCGCGCCACCCGCCGGCCGGGGCTGGGAGTACCTGACCGGAACCGGCTGGAACTGGGACGACGAGCTGGCCCGGATCCCCGGCTGGCTCACCGACAAGGTCGCCGCGCCGAGCGTCGAGGCCGGGACGTACGACCTGGTGATCGACCCGACGAACCTGTGGCTGACGATCCACGAGTCGGTCGGGCACGCCACCGAGCTGGACCGCGCACTCGGCTACGAGGCGAACTACGCGGGCACCAGCTTCGCCACGATCGACAAGCTCGGCACGCTGCAGTACGGATCGCCGGTCATGCACGTCACCGGCGACCGCACCGCCGAGCACGGACTGTCCACTGTCGGGTACGACGACGAGGGTGTCGCCGGGCAGCAGTGGGACCTGGTCAAGGACGGCGTACTGGTCGGGTACCAGATCGACCGCCGGATGGCGAAGCTGAACGAGCAGGTGCTCGGCACGAGCCGGTCGAACGGGTGCGCGTACGCCGACTCGCCCGGCCACATCCCGATCCAGCGGATGGCCAACGTGTCGTTGCAGCCGGCCGCGGACGGCCCCTCGACCGAGGAGCTGATCTCCCGGGTCGGGAACGGCATCTACATCGTCGGCGACCGGTCCTGGTCGATCGACATGCAGCGGTACAACTTCCAGTTCACCGGGCAGCGGTTCTTCAAGATCACCGACGGCCGGCTCGACGGGCAGCTGCGCGATGTCGCGTACCAGTCGACGACGACCGAGTTCTGGGGGTCGCTGGAAGCGGTCGGCGGACCGGACACCTACCTGCTCGCCGGCGCGCTGAACTGCGGCAAGGCCCAGCCTGGCCAGGTCGCCGCGGTCAGCCACGGCTGCCCGTCGGCGCTGTTCCGCGCCGTACGGATCCTCAACACCACCCAGGAGGGCGGCAAGTGACGGTCGGCGTGCAGCTCACTGCCCAGGACACCGTCGAGCAGGCGCTCGAGCTGGCCGCCGGGGCCGGCGCGGACGGCTGCGCGGTGCTGGTGGACGAGTCGGCGAGCGCGAACCTGCGCTGGGCGAACAACACCCTCACCACCAACGGCGTCATGCACAGCTCGCAGGTGACCGTGATCGCCACGGTCGGTGCCGGCGAGGGCACCGCGGCGGGGGTGGTCTCCCGGACGGCAGTCACCGACGACGCGCTCGGCGACCTGGTGACCGCGGCGATCGCCGCGGCCCGGGCGTCCGCGCCGGCCGAGGACGCTCGCCCGCTGGTCGAGGGCGGCGTCGCACCGGGCTGGGACGACGAGCCGGGCGAGACCTCGATCCAGGTATACGACGCGTTCGCGCCCGCCCTCGGCGAGGCGCTGCGGCGGGCGTCGAAGCAGAACCGCCGGCTCTACGGGTACGCCGAGCACCGGCTGGTCACGACGTACCTCGGCTCCTCGACCGGGATCCGGCTGCGGCACGAGCAGCCGGCCGGACATGTCACGGTGACCGCGAAGTCGGCCGACCTGACCCGCTCGGCCTGGGTCGGCAGCGCCACCCGCGACTTCACCGACGTCGACGTCACCGCGCTCGACACCGAGCTGACCCGGAGGCTCGGCTGGTCGCAGCGGCAGGTCGAGATCCCGGCCGGGCGGTACCCGACGGTGCTGCCGCCGGCCGCGGTCGCCGACCTGGCGACGTACCTGTACTGGACGATGGAGGCGCGCGACGCGTTCGAGGGCCGCAGCGTGTTCGCGAGCCCCGAGGGCGGCACCCGGGTCGGCGAGCAGCTCACCCCGCACCCGGTGACGCTGCGGTCGGACCCGCGGTACGCCGGGCTGGAGTGCGCACCGTACGCGGTCGCGCACGCGTCCTCCGCGGTGTCCAGCGTGTTCGACAACGGCCTCACGCTCACACCCACCGACTGGATCCGCGGCGGCCGCCTGGAGAGCCTGCTGCAGACCCGGTTCTCCGCGGACCTGACCGGGCTGGCGGTGACGCCGTGGATCGACAACTACCTGCTCGAGGTGGACGGCGCCACCGGCTCGGTGGACGACCTGGTCGCCGGTCTCGGTGACGGGCTGCTGCTGACCTGCCTGTGGTACATCCGGATGGTCGACCCGCAGACCCTGCTGCTGACCGGCCTGACCCGTGACGGTGTGTACGTGGTCGAGGGTGGCGAGGTGACCGGTGTGGCGAACAACTTCCGCTTCAACGAGAGCCCGCTGGACCTGCTCGGCCGGTTCACCGCCGCGGGTGCGACGGTGCCGGCGTTCTCCCGCGAGTGGGGCGACGAGTTCCCGCGTACCGCGACACCGCCGCTGCTGGTCCCGGACTTCAACATGTCCAGCGTCAGCCAGGCCAGCTAGCCCGGAACCGGCAGCTGACGAGCGCTACTGCTGCGGCGGGTAGGCCGATCCCGCCTGGCCCGGGTACGGCGGCTCGCCGCCGGGGTAGCCGCCGCGCTCGGCGGCCTTCGGGTCCGGGCCGTGCTGGTTGTCGCCGACCACGCCATCCTGGACCCAGAACACGATCAGCACGATCCAGCCGATGCACGGGATCAGGCCGATGAGCAGCCACCAGCCGCTACGGCCGGTGTCGTGCAACCGGCGAACACCCACCGCGAGGCTGGGCAGCAGCACGGCCAGGCCGTAGAGGCTGTTCAGCAGGCCGCCAGTGCCGTTGGCGTAGTCGGTGCCGATGATCCGGTCCACGATGCTCAGCGCGATCGAGATCAGCGTGTTGATCAGGGTGAACATCCAGAACTCTTTGCGCCGCGCCCTGCCGCTGAACTCGACATACTTCCTCAGGACGCCGGTGTACCACTCCATGCTGCTCTCCGTTGCTAGGGGCAATAGGTGTGTATCCCGCCGGAGAGCCTCTCGGATCGATCGGGTCATCGTCAACGACCCTGCGGGCGTGTGGCACTACTCGGCACCGCTGACCGGCGCCGCTACTTGCTCTGCGTGACCCGCCACAGGGGCCGCCGTGACGACGGCTCGGCGTGCTCGGACAGGTCCTCGAGCGACCAGCCGGCGGTCAGGGCGTCGACCAGGCCGCGGTCCAGGAACCGCACCGTGAGACCGGCGAAGTCGACCAGCCCGTCGCCCCGATCGGTCCCGCTGTCGCGTTCGGAGTCCGCCACGTGGAACGCGGTGTAGACGAAAACACCGCCCGGCCGCAGTACCCGGCGCACCTCGTGCACCAGTGCGTGCAGCTCGTCCAGCGACAACGCCATGCTCGGTAGCAGGTGCGCGTACACCGCACCGATACTGGCGTCCGCCGGCGGCAACGGATCCCGTACGTCGTGCAGCGTGGCCGTCACCTGCTCGTCGAGGCCGTTGCTCTGGGCATCGAGCCTGAGCTGGTCCAGGGCGACCTCGCTGAAGTCGGTCGCGTGCACGCTGAACCCATGCCTGGCAAAGAACAACGCGTCCCGGCCGTGCCCGGAGCCGAGCTCCAGCACGTCGTCGATGCCCCCGGCGGCGAACCGTTCCGCGGCCCAGCGAGCCGGCTCGGACGGATCGCTCCCGTGCAGCCGGGGGGTCGCGCTGTAGCTGCGATCCCAGTACTCCTGCTGCGCCCTCGCAAGGTCGATGTAGCCAGTACTCATGCTGCTCCCCGTGGATGTGCCCCGGCGGACCGCGCGCCCTACCGATCTGTAGCCCGTCGATCCGCAGCAGACTACGTGCTCTCCGGCCCAGATGCGCACCGGGACTGGGTGTCGTATCAGTGAAAGAGCTCTGAAGGTGCGGAACGTCACCACCTCGTAGCGGGACGCATTCGCGTGGTCAACCACGCGAACTGCGGGTTCGCCCCGCGCATAACCGTGGTCAACCCGCAGCTGGCGTGGTTAGCCACGCCAGCTGCGGCGAGCGTCGGCGTGCGCGATCCCAGTCCGGACCGTCAACGCTCAGGCGAAGGCTTCCGGCGGCGGGCAGGAGCAGACCAGGTTGCGATCGCCGTGCGCGCCGTCGATCCGCCGCACCGGCGGCCAGTACTTCGCCGTCGGGTCCACCGACTGCGGGAACGCCGCCTCCTCACGGGTGTACGCGTGCTCCCACTTGTCGTTGATCACCGACGACGCAGTGTGCGGCGCGTTCACCAGCGGGTTGTCGTCGGCCGGCCACTCCCCGGCCGCGACCCGCTCGATCTCGTGCTTGATCGCGACCATCGCGTCGCAGAATCTGTCCAGTTCCGCGAGATCTTCAGATTCGGTCGGCTCCACCATCAGCGTGCCCGCGACCGGGAACGACATCGTCGGCGCGTGGAAGCCATAGTCGATCAGGCGCTTGGCGACGTCGTCGACGCTGATGCCCGTCGCCTTGGTGATCGGGCGGACGTCGAGGATGCACTCGTGCGCGACCAGGCCGTTCTCGCCGGTGTACAGCACCGGGAAGTGCTCGCCGAGCCGCTTCGCCACGTAGTTCGCGGTCAGCACCGCGGCCTTGGTCGCGTCGGTCAGCCCGTCGGCACCCATCATCCGGATGTACGCCCACGAGATCGCCAGCACGCCCGCGGAGCCGAACGGCGCCGCGCTGATCGGACCGACCCCGGAGTTCGGCCCGGCCTGGGTGAGCAGCGGGTGGTTCGGCAGGTACGGCGCCAGGTGCGCGGCGACCGCCACCGGGCCGACGCCCGGGCCACCGCCACCGTGCGGGATACAGAACGTCTTGTGCAGGTTCAGGTGGCTGACGTCACCGCCGAACGCGCCCGGCTTGGCCAGCCCGAGCAGCGCGTTCAGGTTCGCGCCGTCGACGTACACCTGGCCGCCGTGCTCGTGCACGATCCGGCAGACCTCGGTGACGCTCGCCTCGTACACGCCGTGCGTGGACGGGTACGTGATCATGATCGCGGCCAGCTCGGCGGCGTGCTCGGCGGCCTTTGCGCGCAGGTCGTCCAGGTCGATCGTACCGTCTTCGTTGCCCTTGACAACGACCACGCGCATCCCGGCCATCACGGCGGACGCTGCGTTGGTGCCATGCGCGCTGGCCGGGATCAGGCAGACGGTCCGCGCCTCGTCGCCGTTCGCGCGGTGGTACGCGCGGATCGCGAGCAGGCCGGCGAGCTCGCCCTGGCTGCCCGCGTTCGGCTGGATCGACACCTTCGCGTACCCGGTCACCTCGGCCAGCCACTGCTCGAGCTGCCCGATCAGCTGGGTGTACCCGGCCGCGTCCTCGATCGGCGCGAACGGGTGCAGGTCGGAGAACTCCGGCCAGGTCACCGGCTCCATCTCCGTCGTCGCGTTCAGTTTCATCGTGCAGGACCCGAGCGGGATCATCCCGCGGTCCAGCGCGTAGTCGTAGTCCGACAGCTTGCGCATATACCGCAGCATCGCGGTCTCCGACCGGTGCGTGTTGAACACCGGATGACCCAGGTACGACGAGGTGCGGGCCACGTCCGCCGGCAGGGCGGCGTCCTCGGCCGCGACCAGTGCGACCCCGAACGCCTGGCAGACCCGGCCGAGCGCTGTCGCGTCGGTCTTCTCATCGCAGGAGATGCCGACGTGGTCGGCATCGGCGAGCCGCAGCCAGACACCGTTCTCGCGGGCCGCCTCGACGACCGCGGCCGCCTGTCCCGGGACATGCGCCAGCACCGTGTCGAAGAAGGTGTCGTGCACGACGTCGATGCCGCCGGCGCGCAGCGATGCCGCCAGGTCCGCGGCACCGCGGTGCACCCGCTCGGCGATCGCCTTCAGCCCGTCCGGACCGTGGTACACGGCGTACATCGAGGCGACGACGGCGAGCAGCACCTGCGCCGTACAGATGTTCGAGGTGGCCTTCTCACGCCGGATGTGCTGCTCGCGGGTCTGCAGCGCCAGCCGGTACGCCGGCGCGCCGTCGACGTCGCGGGACACGCCGACCAGCCGGCCCGGCAGTGACCGCTCCAGGCCTTCGCGCACCGCCATGAAGCCGGCGTGCGGGCCACCGTAGAACAGCGGCACGCCGAACCGCTGCGACGACCCGACCACGATGTCGGCGCCGTTGTCGCCCGGCGGCGTGAGCATGGTGAGGGCCAGCAGGTCACTGGCCACGCTGACCAGCGCACCGCGCTCGTGCGACGCCTCGATCAACGGCTTCAGGTCCCGGACCGCGCCGCTGGATCCCGGGTACTGCAGCAGGACGCCGAAGAAGTCGCCGTCGGGCAGACCGTCGGTCGTGTCGGCCACGACGACCTCGATGCCGAGTGCCTCGGCCCGGGTGCGGACCACCGCGATCGTCTGGGCGAAGGTGTCGCCGTCGACCAGGAAACGGTTCGAGTCGGACTTCCGGTTCGACCGGCGCGCCAGCGTCATCGCCTCGGCGGCGGCGGTCCCCTCGTCCAGCAGCGACGCGTTCGCCGTGTGCAGACCGGTCAGGTCGGAGACCACGGTCTGGAAGTTCAGCAGCGCCTCCAGCCGGCCCTGGGAGATCTCCGGCTGATACGGCGTGTACGCCGTGTACCAGGCCGGGTTCTCGACCAGCCGGCGGACGATCACCGACGGCGTGAAGGTGCCGTAGTAGCCCTGCCCGATCATCGAGGTCGCGACGCTGTTGCGACCCGCCAGCGCCCGCAGCTCGGCCAGCGCGTCCACCTCGGAGGCCGGCTCGGGCAGCCGGAGGGGCTCGGTGCTGCGGATCGAGTCCGGCACCGCGGCGTCGATCAGCGCGTCCAGGCTGTCGTACCCGAGGGCGCGGACCATCCGTTCGTACTCGTCCGCGCGCGGACCGATATGACGGTCGGCGAAGGTGGCGGACAACGGGCGGTTCTCGGGCGAGAGTGCGTCTGACACGGGAGGCTCCATCTGGTCACGACCTGCTGGGCCTCCCCCTCTGTCACCCGTGACGACTCCCGTGGGTGGCACGGTCGTACGCCGCGTGCTTCAGAGTTGCCTGTGGCACCCGGTCCGTGGGCCTGAGAGGTTCCGGGGAGGAATTGCCCCTTCGGCGTCCCACCGCCAGGTCGTGCAAGCGGGATCTCTCCCAGGTGCTGTGAACGGCGTAAAGCAGGTTACCAGGCGCGCAGAGCTAGCCGGTAAGACGTGCTTTGCGCCTTGCGGCGAGCTCATCGCCGGCGTGGTCGTGGGTGTCGCTGTCGGCCTTCTCGGTGGGCAGATCGGACAGGCTGCCCTCGACCTCGCGCCAGACACCGCCCAGCGCGATCCCGAACACGCCCTGGCCGCCGGCCAGCAGGTCGATCACCTCGTCCGGCGAGGTGCACATGTACACGCTGGCACCATCGCTCATCAGCGTGATCTGGGTCAGGTCTTCGATGCCGTGCTCGCGCAGGCTGGCGACCGCGGTGCGGATCTGCTGCAGCGAGATACCGGTGTCGAGCAACCGCTTGATCACCTTGAGCAACAAGATGTCCCTGAAGCCGTACAGCCGCTGCGTGCCGGACCCGCTGGCCGGGCGCACCGACGGTGCGATCAACCCGGTCCGCGCCCAGTAGTCGAGCTGACGGTAGGTGATCCCCGCCGCGGCGCACGCGACCGGGCCGCGGAAACCGACGTCGTCGGGCATCGGGGTGAGGTCGTCGTCGAACAGCAGTCCCTGTACGCCGGCGTGCTTCGCCGCCTCGGCGCGTTCGGCCGACTGCCCTGACTGTGCCGTCGAGTCGGTGTCGCCGGTGCGGGTCACGCCGAGACCTCCCTGGGAAGTGACGCGGCCGCGGAACCGCCCTGGACCCGGACGGTGCCGAACCACATCAGTGGAGTTACATCCACATTCACCGTAGGCGTCGACCCCCAGGTGGTCAACGACCCTCGCCGCGCGCCGATGATGAGTGACGCGGATGGACCTCAGGACTTGTCGAAGTCCTCAGGGCTGACCTGGTCGAGGAACTCGCGGAACTTCTCGACCTCTGCCTCCGCCTGCACCTCGGGTTCGGCGCCGTCGGCCAGCTCGCCGTCCGGAACCGGGATCCCGGCCTCGGCGAGGATCTCCTCGGCGCAGAACACCCGGGTGCCGGTCCGCAGCGCGAGCGCGATCGAGTCCGACGGCCGGGCCGAGATCTCGGTGCTGTCGTCGAACACCAGCACGGCCTCGAACACCCCGTCGGTCAGGTTCACGATCCGCACCTGGCTGAGCCGGTGTCCCAGCGTACGGATGACCTCGGCGAAAAGGTCGTGCGTGAGCGGGCGCGGGGGCTCCATGCCCTGCTGCGCGAACGCGATCGCACTGGCCTCGGCAGCGCCGATCCAGATCGGCAGGTAACGCTCCCCCGCAACCTCACGGAGGAGCACGATCGGCTGGCTGGAGGGCATCTCCACCCGCACTCCGACAACGTCTACTTCACGCACAGATTCAGCCTACTCCGCACTCGGAGCCCACAAAGGCCCACGCCCGCGCGGCGTAGCCTGCATTTCCGCCGCTGACGGCCGGCTCACCTCTGGATGTCCTTGAGGGACGCGCGGAGCAGGGCGGTGTGCAGCTTCACGGTGAGTGATGCCAGCTGCGCAGCGACCTGGTCGGCGTGGTCGCGGGCCTCGGCGCCACGCTGCCGCGCCAGCGGGGCCGTTACCTGCTCGACCAGACCCGCCTCGCGGTCCGCCGCGGTCCGGAACGTCCGCAGGTGCCTGGCCTCCACGCCGTACGCCGCGATCTGGCCGGCCGTCCGCGCGATCGTCAGCGCGTCCGCGTCGTAGTGCCGGCCGCGGCACCGGACCAGCCCGTGGGTCTCCAGCTGGTCCAGCTGCTCGGCGGTGACGCCGGCGGACTCCAGCAGCTCGTCCCGAGTCAGCCGCAGCTCACGCGTCGTACCGGCGAAGTCGGCCGGCACCGCGGCGTCCGGTGTCTCCGGCGGCATCGGGCGGCCACCTGCGGCAGGCGGGGCCATGCCCCGGTCGATCGCGGCCAGGTGCTCCTTGATCACCTTCAGCGGAAGGTACTGGTCGCGCTGCGCTGCCAGCACGTACCGCAGCCGCTCCACATCGGCCTCGCAGAACTTGCGGTACCCCGACGGTGCGCGCGCGGGCGTCACCAGGCCCTCGGTCTCGAGGAAACGGATCTTGGAGATGGTCACATCCGCGAACTCGCCGCGGAGCCTTACCAGGACCTCCCCGATGCCGAACCGGGCGACCGGTTCGTCGGCACCCGATGGGGAGGCCGCCTGGATCAAGCCTCGAACCCCTGCCCGCTGGCGTAGTACACCAACCGGTACTTGCCGATCTGGACCTCGTCGCCGCCGGCCAGGACGACCTCGTCGATCCGGTCCCGGTTCACGTAGGTGCCGTTCAGGCTGCCGACGTCGCGGACCTTGGTCCGGTCGCCCTCGCGGCGGAACTCCGCGTGCCGCCGCGACACCGTCACGTCGTCCAGGAAGATGTCACTGTCCGGGTGCCGCCCGGCGGTCACCACGTCGGTGTCGAGCAGGAACCGGCTGCCCGCGTTCGGGCCGCGCTGCACGATCAGCAGTGCCGAGCCGGCCGGCAGCGCCTTGACCGCGGCCTCGTCCTCCGCGGACAGCTGCTCGGTGTCGATCCGCTCGGTGTCGGGCTCCCCGATCGCGCCGATCATCGCGGTGTCACCGATACCACCGGCGGGGCGTTCGGCGGGCGCCAGCATGCTGCCGCACTGCGAGCAGAACCGGCTGCCCTCCGGGTTGTCGTGCCCACAGCGGTTGCAGAACGGCATGGTGATCCTCTCGATCGCCTGGGGCCCATCCGTCCCAACCCTCAATGTCGGGTTGAGACCGGCACGGCCAACGTATCAGTTCTGGTCGAGCTGGCCCTGGTAGGTCTCGGCGTCCATCAGAGCCTCCACCTCGGCCTCGTCGTCGAGCTGGACGTCGATCAGCCAGCCCTCGCCGTACGGGTCGGTGTTGACCAGGTCGGGCTGGTCGGCCAGCGCCTCGTTCACCGCGGACACGGTGCCGGTGACCGGCGCGTAGAGGTCGCTCACGGACTTGGTCGACTCCAGCTCACCACACGTGTCCCCCGCCCGGATCGCGGTGCCGACCTCGGGCACCTGGACGTAGACGATGTCGCCGAGGGCGTCCTGGGCGAAGTCGGTGATACCCACCCGCGCGGTTCCGTTGGCGGCCTTCACCCATTCGTGCTCGGCCGAGTATTTCAGGTCTTCGGGATACACCGTCATCCTCTTTCGGTCTGGTGCGTCGGAAGCGAGCGGATCTGGCCGCAGTCAGCGCGTGGGGCTTGCTGCCGGGCGAGCGTAGCGATGCTCCTGAGGCGTGTGCAAGGCGGTGACCTTGAGCATCGGCAGCATCTCGACCTCGGCCGCGCCGTTGATCTGCGGGCCCTCGATCTCGCTCACCAGGCCACCCGGGAAGTTGGCCGCCTCGGACAGGTTGTGGGAGTCGCCGATCGCCTCGATGACGTACGGTGACTCGACTTTCGTGCCGTCCACCCGCACTCCCGGCGGATCGTCGACGAAGTCGGTGCTGGCGACCACCCGGACCTTGTCGTTGATCTGGATCGCCTCTGCGCCGGCGTCCCGCAGCTCCTCGATCGCGTCGAGCAGGTTCGAGGACTCGACCTTGCCGTCCGGGTCGGTCATCGTGATCCGTACGCCGGGCCCCTGAGCGGGCAGCGTGCCGGCCAGGATGCCGAGCACCTTGATCTGCTCCTCGGCCTGCTTGCGGGCGTTCTCGGCCCGGTCCGCACCGGACGACAGCGCGCTCTTGCGCTGCTGCAGCTCGGAGATCTCCGACTCCAGCCGGCGGGTGGACTGGCCCAGCCCGTCGAGGATCGCGATCAGGTCCTCGCGCCGGGCGTTCGCGTACCCGTCGTCGGCCAGGTTGAGCCGGACCTGTACGACGGCAAGGAAGGCCACCAGCCCGAGTACGGCGCCGACGATCGCCTGACCCCGGGACGGACGGAGCCCGGCGCGGATCCGCTTCCAGGCCTGCCCTCCACCTGCGGCCGGCATCGGTGTCGGCAGCGCGGGCTCGTCGGTCGACCTGGCGGCCGGCTGGTCCGCCTCGGGTGCCTCCTCGGGTACGGCGGCTGCGTCCGGCTCCTCCTCACCGATCGCCTCGTCCGGCGCTACCTCGTCCGGCGCTACCTCGTCCGGCGCTACCTCGTCCGGCGCTACCTCGTCCGGCGCCACCTCGTCGGGCATGCCCGGCAGCGGCTGCTCGCCGAGCACCGGTTCCGGCCGCTCGTCCGGCGGGGTCAGCGGTCGTGTCGGGTCGTCGGGCTGGTTGGTTTCGCTCATGCTCTGAAGATGTGCCGCCGGATCGCGGCCATGTTGGTGAAGATCCGGATTCCGAGGACGACGACCACACCGGTGGACAGCTGCGAACCGACTCCGAGCTGGTCGCCGAGATAGACGATAAGGGCCGCGATCAGCACGTTCGAGATGAACGAGACCACGAACACCTTGTCATTGAAAATGCCGTCCAGGAACGCCCGCAGGCCACCGAACACGGCGTCGAGCGCGGCGACGACCGCGATCGGCAGGTAGGGCTGGGCCCACTCCGGGACCGACGGCGCCACCACGAGCCCGATGACGACGCCGAGCACCAGGCCGAGGACCGCGATCATCGCTCGCCGACCCCCTTCGCATAGCGGAGCGAGATCGACGAGTCGCCGGGCACCAGCAAGGATTCCTCCGGAGTAGGGGTCATGCGGACGCCGAAGTTGCTCGCCAGGTACTGCATCCACTGGCCGCCCCCTGTCTGCAGGAACCGGGCCGGCAGGGTGCGGTAGTCACCGATCGCGTGAATCACGTACGGCCGGGTGAGCGAGCTGTAGTCGACGGTGATGGCCGTGCCGGCGCCGCGGATCGCGGTCAGCGAGGTGAGCCGGTGGCCGTTCACCGAGATCGCTTCGGCACCGGCCACCCAGAGTCCGTTCACCAGCTGCTGCAGGTCGACGTCGAGCACCTTGCCCTGCTCGTCGCTGGTGTCCTTCGCGTCGTCCACGACGATCTTCAGGCCCGGGCCGGTGGTGTCGATGGTGCCGGTGCCCAGCTCCAGCTGGTCGAGCTGGCGCTGCAGCGCGGTCGCGCCGCCGGCGCCCAGCCCGCTGGCCTGCAGCGCGCGCACCTCGCGGGCCAGCGCGGACTGCTGGCCACGCAGCTGGCCGAGCCGGTCGTCGGCGGTGTCGATCCGGGCGATCAGCTGATCGCGCTGCTTCTCCAGCTCTGGCGCGCTGCGGTAGTTCTGCACGGCAGCGACCGCGAGCAGGAACCCGACGGCGGCCAGGGCGATCGTCGGTAGCGGGCGGAAGCGTGATGGTGGCCGTTCGTCCGGACCGGCGGCCCGGGACGCGACCTCGTAGCCCTCGTCGAGCGGGTGCTCCATCAGGTTGTTCAGCAAGGACATCGACGCGTCCGGCCGCCCCTGGCCCACGTTGGGCGGTGCAGGTGGAAGGGTCCTTGTCACCGGACCATCCTTGCATGTGGCACACGCCGGTCCCGCGAGCCCGGGCGGGATCCGGCGTGAGTGCCAGCGGACTGGTTCGCGATCAGCCGGGCGCTGCCTGTTTCGCCAACGGAGGCACCGTGTCGACCAGGTGCTTGAGCTGCACGATGTAGAGCGCGCCGGCCCAGAAGTACAGCGCCGTACCCCAGATCGCGAACGCCCAGCCGAACACCCGGGCCAGCGTGCCGAGCGTGTTGTCCTGGTCGCCGAGCAGCAGCAGCGGGAACGCGTACAGCAGGTTGAAGGTGGCTGCCTTGCCGAGGAAGTGCACCGGGAGTGCGTTGTACCCCCGGCGGTGCAGGATCGGCAGCGTCAGCGAGAGGAGTACATCGCGCAGCGCCAGCGCGATCACCAGCCACCACGGGATGATGTCGCGCAGGGCCAGGCCGAGCACAGTCGCGAAGATGTACAGCCGGTCCGCGATCGGGTCGAGCAGCTCGCCGAGGTGGCTGGTCTGGTTCATCCGCCGGGCGATCTGGCCGTCGGCCCAGTCGGTGAAGCCGGACACCGCGAGCACCAGCAGCGCCCAGCCGTCCTCCTCCGGCCCGAGGATCAGCCACAGGAACAGCGGGACGCCGAGCAGCCGCAGGAAGCTGAGCAGGTTCGGGATCGTCCAGATCCGGTCCGACACCTCGACATCCGCCACGGCGCCAACTGTACTGGCGCGGGCCCGGGATCACCGGAAGTCCCGGGAGGTCGTGCGGGCGGCGAGCGGAAGTCGCTCGATCTTGTCCGCGACCAGGTTCGTGACGCCCTGGGCGCGTTCCACCCGGCCGCGGATGACCAGCGCGCCGGACTCGCGGGCGACCCGGCGGTACCTGTTCCAGACGCCTTCGGAGCAGACCACGTTGATCATCCCGGTCTCGTCCTCCAGGTTCATGAACGTCACTCCCCCGGCGGTCGCCGGACGCTGCCGGTGCGTGACCACCCCGGCAGCCCGGACCCGCCGTCCGGCCCCCGCGGTCTGCAGCTGTACGGCGGACAGCACCCCGGCCGCGGTGAGCTGATCCCGGACGTGCCGGACCGGGTGGTCCTCGGGCGAGATGCCGGTGGCCCACAGGTCGGCCATCGTGAGCTCCACGTCGGACATCCCGGGCAGCGTCGGCGGCGGTCCGGCACTGGTCACGCCGAGCAGGTGCCCGGGTCGCACCTCCGCCGCCCGGCCCGCCTCCCACAACGCCTGCCGGCGGCTGAGCCCGAAGCACTCGAACGCACCGGCAGTGGCCAGTGCCTCCACCTGGACGACACCGAGCCCGGTACGCCGGACCAGGTCCGCCTGGTCGGTGTAGGGGCCGTTCTTCTCGCGCTCGGCGACGACCTGCTCGGCGACCGCGGTACCGATCGACTTCACCCCGGCCAGGCCGAGCCGGACCGCGAAGGCCCCGTCGCGGCGGTGCAGGTCGGAGTCGAACGGCTTGTTCTCGTCGAACTCCCCGACCGGTGGCTGGTTAAGGTCCAGGCAGGAGTCGCTGCCGGTCGGTCCTAGGCCCTGGCGACAGCCCTGTTCGAGGACGGGGTGGGCGTCGGACAGCATCAGGTCCGGGCGGCGCACCTCGACCCCGTGCCGGCGGGCGTCCGCGACCAGCGACTGCGGCGAGTAGAACCCCATCGGCTGGGCTCGCAGCAGCGCGGCCAGGAACGCCGCCGGGTAGTGCAGGCGCAGCCAGGTGCTGGCGTACACCAGCAGCGCGAAGCTGATCGAGTGCGACTCGGCGAACCCGAAGTTCGCGAACGCCTCGATCTTCAGGTAGATCTCGTCCGCGAGGTCGCCGGTGATGCCGTTCTCGGCCATCCCGTCGTACAGCTTCTGCTTCAGCGACGAGATCTTCTCGACGCCGCGCTTCGACCCCATCGCCCGGCGCAGCAGGTCGGCGTCGTCGCCGGAGCAGCCGCCGACCGTCATCGCGATCTGCATCAGCTGCTCCTGGAACAACGGGACCCCGAGTGTGCGCGAAAGCACCGGCTCGAGCTTCGGGTGCAGGTAGGTGACCGTTTCCTCACCCAGCTTGCGGCGGATGAACGGGTGCACCGCGCCGCCCTGGATCGGCCCGGGCCGGATCAGCGCCACTTCGATCGCCAGGTCGTAGAAGGACCGCGGCCGCAAGCGCGGCAGGGTGCCCATCTGGGCCCGGCTCTCCACCTGGAACACTCCGACCGAGTCGGCCCGGCCGAGCTGGTCGTACACCCCCGGCTCCTCCTGCGGGATGGTGTGCAGCTCCCACTTCTCCCCGAGCTTCTCGTGGACGGTGTCCATCGCGTACTGCAGCGCGGCGAGCATGCCAAGCCCGAGCAGGTCGAACTTGACCAGCCCCATCCAGGCGCAGTCGTCCTTGTCCCACTGGAGCACGGTTCGGTTCTCCATCCGGGCATGCTCGATCGGCACCACCGTGCCGACCGGGATGTCGGTCAGCACCATGCCGCCGGAGTGGATGCCGAGGTGCCGCGGGAACTTCAGCAGCTCCTCGGCCAGCTGCACCACCGGGCCCGGGATGTCGTGGTCCGCCGAGGACACCGCGGCACCCCAGGCGTCGACCTGCTTCGACCACGCGTCCTGCTGGCCGGTCGAGTGCCCGAGCGCCTTGGCCATGTCGCGTACCGCGAGCTTCGGCCGGTAGGTGATCACGTTCGCCACCTGGGCCGCGTTGCGCCGGCCGTACCGCTCGTACACGTGCTGGATCACCTCCTCGCGCCGGTCGGAGTCGAAGTCCACGTCGATGTCCGGCTCCTCCTCGCGGGTGGCGGACAGGAACCGCTCGAACGGCAGGTCGTACTTGACCGGGTCGACAGCGGTGATACCGAGCGCATAGCAGACCACCGAGCTGGCGGCCGAGCCGCGCCCCTGACACAGGATTCCCTGGGACTTCGCGAACTCGACGATCTCGTGCACGATCAGGAAGTAGCCCGGGAAGTCCAGATCCCCGATCACCTCGAGCTCGCGCTCCAGCCGCCAGTACGCCTGCGCGGCATGGTCCTTCCCCTCGTACCGCACCCGGGCGCCCTTGCGGCACTCCGCGCTCAGCCAGTCCATCAGGTCGTCGTACTCGTCCGGCACCTCCAGCCGTGGCAGCCGCGGTTTGGCCTTGCGCAGGTTGAAGGCCAGGTCGGCGGCGATCCGGACCGTGTTCGGCACCGCGCCGTCGTACCGGCGGAACCGGGCGGCCATCTCCTCGCCGGAGCGCAGGTGCGCGGCGCCGGACGCGGGCAGCCAGCCGTCCATCTCGGCCAGGCTGCGCCGGGCCCGGACCGCGGCGACCGCGGACGCCAGCCGGCGCCGGTACGGGATCGCGTAGTGGACGTTGTTGGTGGCAACGACCTGGAGCCCGGTCTCGGCGGCGAGACCGGCCAGCACGTCGTTGTACGTCGTGTCCAGCGGGTGCCCGTGGTCGAACAGCTCGACCGCGACCCGGTCGGCGCCGAACAGTGCCACCAGCCGGTCCAGCTCGGCCGCCGCCGCGTCCCTGCCCGTAGCGGGCCCGCCGTTCTGCAGCGCTTGCCGGACCAGACCCTTGCGGCAGCCGGTGAGCACGAACCAGTCGTCACTGTCCGCGGCCAGCTCCTCCAGGTGGTACTCCGGCTTCCCCTTCTCGCCGCCGCGCAGCTGTGCCTCGGTGATCGCGCCGGCGAGCTTGTGGTACCCCTGCTGCCCGCGGGCCAGCACCAGCAGGTGGCTGCCCTCGGGATCGGCGACACCGTTCTGCGGCATCGTCAGGCCGAGAGACAGCTCCGCGCCGAACACCGTGTCCAGCCCGTCGTACACCTCGGCCGCCTCGGCCATCCGGACCACGCCGTAGAAGCCGTCGTGGTCGGTGAGCGCGAGCGCGTTCAGCCCGAGCCGGACCGACTCCTCGACCAGCTCCTCCGGCGAGGCCGCGCCGTCCAGGAAGCTGTAGAAAGAGTGGCAGTGCAGCTCGGCGTACGGCACAACCGGCCCGTCCGGCGGGCGGACATGCCCCCACGGGTCCGGGTCGTACGGCTGCCGGGACCGGGACCAGGCAGGGCTGTCGCCGCCGTCGGCGTCCACCGGCGGTCCGCCCGGACGGTGCCGGTCGGACAGCCGCCGCTCCAGCTCCGACCACGGGATCGGCGGGTTGTTGTACCCCATCCTCAACCTCGCCGGTCGAGCCGAAGTTCAGGTGGGCAGCCGGGGCCTGAGAGACCACTCCCCTGGACGCATATCGATTCCGGTAAGAGATATCGATATCGGTATACGTCCCGGGGGTCTCGTGCTGGGCTCCGGTCGCCATAGCGGGCCTCAGTCATAGCGTGCCTCCGCCCACCAGCGGCCGTTCTCGACCAGCAGCAGCCAGGCGTTGCCGTCCGCGCCGACGATCTGGAACCGGGCCAGCCGCCGGGCCGACCCGGGATCCCACCAACGCTCCTCCACCGGCCAGGGCCCGGCCCAGGCGGTGACCGGCTGCACCGCGTCGTCGCCCGGGCTGAACCGGGCCGGCTCGCCGGTGAGCACGCCGCGGCCGTTCACCCCGACCTGACGGCCGTCGGCGGCCACCACCACCGCGGGTCGCGGGGCCGGGAAGACGGTGGCGGGTGCCGGTGCGGGCAGGCTGCCCGGCCAGGGCAGCTCACCGGGCTTGGCCGGCAGCGGCGGGTCGCCCCACGGGACCAGGGTCTGCCGCTCGGCCGGACTCCGGCCGCCGCCGAGCACGACACTGACCACCGCGCCGTGGCCGAGCATGCTCTGCACCCGGGACAGCGCCCGGTGGATCTGCTCGTCCGGGCCGCCACCCCACAGCCCGTCCGCGTGCGCGCCGACCGGGTCCACCTGCTCGGGGACCAGCCGGACCCGGGTGACGGCGGAGGTGACCTCGCTGGTCGCGGTGGAAGTGCCCTGTAACTGCCACCGGACCCGGTCGACCAGGTCGGCCGCGGTGAACCAGCGCGGATGCAGCCACTCCCGCTCGTGCACCCGGCCGGACTCGGTGCCGACCTCCACCCGGACCGTCGTACAGACCAGGCCGAGCGCGGCCAGCTCGGCGGCGAACGTGTCCGCGATCCCGCGGACCGCGAACGCGACCTGGTCGACCCGGTCCACCGCGGGCTCCAGGTGCACCTCGCGGGCCAGCTCGGGCGGCGGGCGTCGTACCACCACCGGTCGCGCGTCGAGTCCGCTCGCCAGCCGGTGTGCCAGCGCCCCGTCCGGCCCGAACCGGGTCAGCACCTCGGTCGCGGGCAGCTTCGCGAACGAGCCCAGGTGCCGTAGCCCGAGCCGGCGGAGCAGGTCGGTGAGCTCGGGCCGCTCCAGCACATCGACGGTCAGCGGTGCGAGGAACGCCGCCGACTCCCCCGGCGCGACGATCCGGACCGGCTGCCGGAAGGAGGTGACCCGGGCCGCCTGCTCGGCCGCGAACGGCCCGTCCGCGACCCCGACCCGCGCATCCGGCACGTCGTACGTCGCAATCCGGTCGAGCAGCTTCTCGGCGGCGGCGGTCTCGGTGCCGTAGAACCGGCGCGGCCCACGGGCCCGGACCGCGCAGACCCCCGGCCGGATCACCTGTACGCCGGGCGTGAGCGCCTCGATCGCGGTGACCAGCGGCTCGAAGGCCCGGTTGTCCAGAGCCGGGTCGTACGCCAGCACGACCAGCTCCGGGCAACGCGACTGGGCGTCCCGGGTGCGCAGCCCGCGTCGTACTCCCTCGGCCCGGGCGGCGGCCGACGAGGCCAGCACCCGGCCGTGGTCCAGCACCGCCACCGGCGCGTCCGGCGGGCAGCCGACGGCGCCGGCCGCCGCGGTCACCGGCCAGTCCGGGCACCAGACCACCATGGTGCGGGTCTGCTGCACGTCAGCCCACCGCCTCGCGCTGCCAGGCCGGCACGCTCTCCACCACCGGCGCCCGCTCGGCGGACCGGACGGTCCCGGTGGCGTCGGGCAGCCAGAGCCGGTGCTGCCGTGGCCGGGTCGCGGTCCGTCGCCCGGTCACCGTGACCGTGATCTCCCGGGCGGTCAGGTGACCGAACCCCTCGCCCAGCCCGGACCAGAGCTGCTCGCCGGCCTGCAGCCGGGCCGCGGACCCCGGCCAGGAACCGATCGCGACCAGCACCGCACCCCGGTCGCGCATCCTGGCCGACAGCCGGGACGCCTCCGCCGCGGTGACCTCGCGCGGCGGCTGCACCACCACCACGGTCAGTACGTCGAGCAGGGTCGCGACCACCCCGAGCCACTCCTGGCCCGGCGAGGGCACCAGCACCAGCCGGTCCAGCGCGACACCGAGGCCCGCGGCCGCCTCCGCCCCGAACGCGGGCAGCCCGACCGCACCGCACCAGGCGCCGTGGTCGGAGGGACCTGCCATCATCAGCATGGCCAGGGCGGTCGAGCCCTGCACCGAGTACGACGAACCGGCGCGCAGCGCACCGCCCGGCAGCACCGCGGACAGGGCCGGTGCGGTGGGCAGCGAACGGTCCGCGTGCGCGGTGTCCAAGGCCTGTTGCAGCTTGGCGCGGGTGGCCGACCGCGCCTCGTCCAGCACGGTGACCCGAGCTGCCCCGTTGGTTCCCGTCACCCGTCCATGTTCGAACACATGTTCGATAGAGTCAACCCGGGTCTGGCCCTCGAGGCATCGCGGCGGCAGAATCGTGCCAGCAGGACAGCGTGTGTCCTGAAGGCAGTCTGGAGCCGTCATGGCGACCGATTTCACCGTCCATCTGGACGACCATCCCGGTGAGCTGGCCCGGGTCGGCGAGCTGCTGGGCAGCGCCGGTGTGAACGTCAGCGGCGTATGCGCCGTGGTCAGTGGCGGCGGGCAGGCCGAGGTCCACCTGCTGGTCGACGACATGACCGCCGCCTTCGACGCCCTGACCGCGGCGGAGATCGACGTGGTGAACGAGCAGGAGGTGGTGGTCGTCGACGTCGAGGACCGGCCGGGCGAGCTCGGGGAGATCGCCCGCAGGCTCGGCGACGCCGGGGTGAACATCACGCTCGTCTACCTCGCCACCAGCAACCGGTTGGTGCTGGCGGCGGACGACCTCAGCACCGCCCGGACCGCGCTGCAGGTCTAGAACATCGGCGTCGCGCCCTGCGGCGGTACCGCTCGGTGCCTGCCCCGCGAGCGCCTGACCTCGCGGTCCGCGTGCCGCGGGTCCGGCAGGATCACCACCGGGCAGGTCGCGTGCCGGATCACGTGCTGGCTGGTCGACCCGACCAAGGCGTCGTGCACGGCGCCGTGCCCGTGGCTGCCGAGCACGAGCAGCTCGGCGTCCAGTGCGGCTGTGCACAGGATGGTGCTGGGCCGCCCCTCGACCACGAGCGGCTCGACCTCGATCCCCTCGGCGGGCGACTGGTCCAGTACCCGGCGCTGCACCTCCTCGGCATGGACCCGGGCCTCCCGCGGGCTGCTGAACGCCGTACCCGACTCCAGACCGTCCCACGACCAGGCGGTCACGGCACGCAGCCGGCAGCTCCGGCGGCGGGCTTCGTCGAGGGCCCACTCGAGGGCGCGCTGACCGGCGGGAGAACCGTCGATCCCACACACGATCACGTGTTCACGTGCGTCCATGACGCACCTCCCAGACACTGTGCCGTTGTGCCTCCAGCGTGCGCTCCGGACGGTCAGCCGTCCAGTTCGGCGGGCACCGCGACCACGTCGACCAAGGCGCCGTTGCGGATCGCGGTGATCTCGGTACGACGGCCGATCGCGTCGGCGAACATCAGCCGCTGCAACGACTGCGCGTCCCGCAGCGGTTTGCCGTCCACGGCCAGCACCAGGTCACCCGGTTGCAGCCCGGCCTTGCTCGCGGGGCTGCCGCCGATCACCTCGACCACCCGCAGCGCCGTCCGCTGCCCGAACCGTTCGGACAGCTGCGGCCGCAGCGGTGCCGGTGTACTGACCAGCCCGAGGTAGGCCCGCCGGACCCGGCCGTCGTGCAGCAGCGCGTAGATGATCCGCCGGGTGGTCGAGTTGACCGGCACCGCCAGCCCGACACCGATCCCGGCGACCGCGGTGTTGATCCCCACCACCCGGCCGCGGCCGTCGGCGAGTGCGCCGCCGGAGTTGCCCGGGTTCAGCGCGGCATCGGTCTGGATCACGTCCTCGACGATCCGGCTCGCGGCGCCGGACCGGGTCGGCAGCGACCGACCCAGCGCGCTCACGACACCGGCGGTGACACTGCCCGCCAGGCCCAGTGGGTTGCCGACGGCAACGACCAGGGTGCCGACCCGGAGCTGGTCGGCGTCGCCGTACTCCGGCGGGTCCGGGATCGCCCGGTCGGCACGGAGCACCGCCAGGTCGGACAGCGGGTCGGAGCCGATCAGCTGCAGCTGCGCCGTCGTACCGTCCTCGAACTCCGCGGTACCGGACACCGCGTTGCCGTCGCCGACCACGTGCGCGTTGGTGAGCAGGTGCCCGTCACTGGTCAGTACCACGCCGGACCCGGACGACTCACCGCGCCGCCCGCCGCGCATCCGCAGGCTGGCGACCCGCGGGATCAGCCGCTCCGCCACGCCGGAGACGACCCGTGAGTACGCGTCCAGGACGTCGTCCTCGCGGTCGGTGCCGCCGCTGTCGATACCGTCCATGACCGCCTCCTGATTACACGATTACACGCGCAATCAAGGGACCGCTACGGCACCAGCACAGCCGCTCCGGTGACCCGTCCTCCGGCGAGGTCCGCCAGCGCCCGTCCGGCCAGGTCGAGCGGATACAACGAGGTGCTGACGTGCAACCGGTGCGTGCCCGCGAACCGCAGGAACGCGGTCGCGTCGGCGCGCCGGTTCGAGGTCACCGACCGGACCTGCCGCTCCTGGAACAGGTGCCGCTGGTAGTTCAGCGACGGGATATCGGACAGGTGGATCCCGGCGATCGCCAGCGTGCCGCCACGGTCCAGCGCCTCCAGCGCAGGCGGCACCAGGTCGCCTACCGGCGCGAACAGGATCGCCGCGTCCAGCGGTTCCGGAGGCCGGTCCGCCGTCGCCGAGGCGGCACCGAGCTCGAGCGCCAGCTCCCGGGCCGCGGTTCCCCGGGTGACCACGTGCACGGTGGCGCCGTGCGCGATCGCGACCTGCGCGGTCAGGTGTGCGCTGCCGCCGAAGCCGTACAGCCCGAGCCGTCCGCCGGCCGGCAGCTCGGCCCGGCTCAGCGCGCGGTACCCGATGATGCCCGCGCACAGCAGCGGCGCCAGCTCGACGTCGTCATACCCGTCCGGCAGCCGGTGCGCGTACGCCGCCGGCACGGTCGCGTACTCGGCGTACCCGCCATCGGCGTCCCAGCCGGTGTAAACCGACTCCGGGCAGAGGTTCTCGGCGCCGCGCAGGCAGTACCGGCACCGTCCGCAGGTGCCGCGCAGCCACGCGATCCCGACCCGGTCCCCCGGCGTGAACGACCCCGCGGCGGTCACCGCCTCGCCGACCACCTCGTGCCCCGGTACGACGCCCTTCCGGTGCACCGGCAGGTCACCCTCGACCACGTGCAGGTCGGTCCGGCAGACCCCGCAGGCCAGCACCCGCACCAGCAGCTCGTCCGGTCCCGGCTCCGGCACCGTGTCGTCCACGACCTCCAGCGGCCGGGTCGCGATCGGCCCCGGGTCGCGGACCCGCCACGCACGCATCGCCGCCTACGCCTTCCGGCTCGTGTCCGGCATGGTGCCAGCGTATGCCCGGTACGACGACGCGCCCGCCGCTCAGGTCAGCCGGCGGATCGGGGCACCGGCCAGGTACGCGGCGATGCCCGCTCATCGGTGAGGTTCGCGCTCCACGCCACCACCTGCACGCCAAACGCCTGGCCGATCCGGCCGGCTGCCGATCTTGCCGAGACCGAGCAGGCCGAGCTGCGCGCCGTACAGGGCGCCCTGGTAGTCGTCGAGGACCGCGCAGCGCACCGTCACCGGCCGGAGTCCGCCTCGACCAGCGGCGGCACGGGCTGCTCGGCCGGTTGTCTGGCCGCTCGGTACCGCTCGATCAGCA
>DASRHY010000234.1:0-25574 GCA_035650275.1 Kribbellaceae bacterium
AACGAGACCATCAGCAGGTGCAGGTTCACCGTCAGTGAGTTCATCACCACGGTCTCGCTGGGCAGCGCGCCGACCAGCCTGGCGGCCGGACCGGTGAGCAGCTCGTGGTACGGCAGCCAGGGCCGGACGCCCTCCAGATGACCCTCCACCCCGAGTCGGGACCATGCCTCGAGGTCGGCGAGCAGCTCCCCCTGGGTCGTCTTCGGCTGCAGCCCGAGCGAGTTCCCGGCGAAGTAGGCGACATCGTCGTACGCGCCACCGGTGGCCGGCGGGATGTCGAACAGGTCCCGGTGCCCAGGGTCGGCGGCGTCCCGGGACCGCGCGTCGGCCTCGTCACTCACTCTGCGGACTCTTTGGGGGTGGTTCGGGTGTTTCGGGCGCTTCTGGCGCGTCGGATGCTTCTGGCTCGGGTTCAGGTTCGGGAGGGGGCACCACCTGGTCCTTGCCGAGCACGGTGATCCCGCCCTTGCTGACCACGAAGCCGCGGTCCCGGTCGTCGTCGGGGTCGACGCCGATCTCGGCGCCGTCCGGAACCACGATGTTCTTGTCCAGGATCACGTTCTTCAGCACCGCACCGGCACCGATCCGGCAGTTGTCCATGATCACGCAGCGGTCCAGGTTCGCGCCGGGCAGCACGGTCACGTTCGCGCCGAGCACCGAGTGCTCGACGGTCGCGCCGGACACGATCGACCCGGCGCACACGATCGACTCGCCGACGGTCGCGTCGTCGGTGAACTTGGCACCGGGCAGCTGCGGGTGCGAGGTGAAGATCGGCCAGTCGGAGTTGTACAGGTTGAACACCGGCTGGATCGAGACCAGGTCCATGTGCGCCTCGTGGTACGAGTCCAGCGACCCGACGTCGCGCCAGTACGACCGGTCCCGGTCGAGTGCGCCCGGTACGTGGTTGTCGGCGAAGTCGTACACGTTCGCCTTGCCCTCGGCGACCAGCATCGGCACGATGTCGCCGCCCATGTCATGCCGCGAGCTCGGGTTCTCCGCGTCCTTGCGCAGCGCCTCCACCAACACGTCGGCGCTGAACACATAGTTCCCCATCGACGCGAACGTCTCGTCCGGCGAGTCCGGTAAACCGGGCGGGTCGGCCGGTTTCTCCAGGAACTCCTCGATCCGCACGCCGTCCGCGGCAGTCTTGATCACCCCGAACTCCGAGGCGCCCGCCCGTGGCACCCGGATCCCGGCCACGGTCACCCCGGCGCCGAACTCGAGGTGTGCCTGCACCATCTGGGCGGCGTCCATCCGGTACACGTGGTCGGCGCCGAACACCACGATGATGTCCGCCTTCTCGTCGTTGATCAGGTTCATCGACTGGTAGATCGCGTCCGCGCTGCCCTGGTACCACTGCGGTCCGAGTCGCTGCTGTGCCGGCACCGCGGTCACGTAGTTGCCGAGCAGCGTCGACATCCGCCAGGTCAACGTGACGTGCCGGTCCAGCGAGTGCGACTTGTACTGGGTCAGCACGCAGATGTGTAGGTACCCGGCGTTCGCCAGGTTGGACAGTACGAAGTCGATCAGCCGGTAGCTGCCTCCGAACGGGACGGCCGGTTTCGCCCGGTCCGCCGTGAGCGGCATCAGCCGCTTCCCCTCGCCCCCGGCGAGCACGATCCCCAGAACCCTCGGTGCCTTCGCCATGTCCTGACACTAACCATTGGAGCCCGCTGGCATAACGCCTTGCGGGTGTCGCGACACTGTAGGCATGCCTGAGCTGGTATCGCCGACGACCAGCGTTCACTGGTCGTTCCTGCAGGCGTGGGACGAGCTGGCCGACGGCGAGGAACGCTGGATGGGCGCCTTCGCCGCCGACGAGGAGCGGACCCGCGAGCAGGTCGCGGACGCCGGCGAGTTCGCCCGGCTGGTCGATGACCTGAAGCGCGACGCGCTGCCGGAGGCGCCACGGCCGCCGGACTGGGTGGCCGCCACCATGCTCTGGTACGTCGAGGGCGACGAGTGGCTCGGCCGGCTCTCGATCCGGCACGAGCTGACCCGGTTCCTGCGCGAGATCGGCGGCCACATCGGGTACGTCGTCCGCCCGTCGGCCCGGCGCCGAGGCTATGCGACGCGGATGCTGACCGAGTCGCTGCCGATCGCGGCCGGGCTCGGGATCGACCCGGTGCTGGTCACCTGCGACACCGACAACGAGCCGTCCCGGAAGGTGATCGAGGCGTGCGGCGGCGAGCTCGAGGACGAGCGCCACGGCAAGCTCCGCTACTGGGTCGCCACCAGCTTCGACTGAGACGACCCTAGTCGGCTGCGGTGTACCGGGCGAGCCGATCGGTGTCGAGCTGCACACCGAGCCCGGGCGTGTCGGGTACGGCCAGCATTCCGTCGTCGTCCAGCTTCCAGCCCTCTGTAGTGAGGTCGTCGACGTAGGGCGAGCCGGCAATGTACTCGACCAGGTCGGTGCCCGGCAGCGCGGAGGCGAGCTGCAGGTCGGCGGCGAGGCCGACGGCGGTGTTCCAGCCGTGCGGGATCAGCCGGATGCCGTTGTCGTACGCCGTCCAGCCGATCCGGCGCTGCTCGCTGAGGCCGCCGACCTTGGTCGTGTCGGGCTGGATGATGTCGACCGCCTGCCGCTGCAGCCAGGGCAGGTAGCTCTGCCGCCGGGTGAGCACCTCGCCGGCCGAGATCTGGACCCGCGTCGCCCGACGCAGCGCCGTGTAGTCCTCCAGGGCGTCCGGGCGCAGCGGCTCCTCGAACCAGTGCACGCCGTACGCACCGAGCATGTCCGCGGTGCGCAGCGCCCAGGTGTAGCCGTGCGGCCAGAACGCGTCGCTGCCGCCGGCGTCCACCATCAGCAGCGCGTCGTCGCCGACGGCCTCGCGGGCGGCGGCCACGATGCGCTCGTCGAGCGCGTCGCTGTCGCGTCCGAACGGTCCCCAGCCGATCTTGAAGGCGCGGAAGCCCAGGTCCCGCACCGCCTGCAGGTGCTCGCCGAGAACGTCCGGCTGGTCCATCAGCAACGACGCGTACGGCCGGACCCGGTCCCGGTACCGCCCGCCCAGCAACCGGCCGACGGGTTGCCCGGTGGCCTGGCCGAACAGGTCCCAGAGGGCGACGTCGATGCCGCTGATGGTGTGCGTGACCGATCCGCCGCGCCCGAGCCAGAACGTGCTCTGGTGGAGCTTCTCGCTGAGGCGCTCCGGCTCGAGCGCCGACTCCCCGGCGTACAGCGGCACCAGCACGTCCAGTGCGGCCCGGACCAGCCGGTGGTTGGTGAACACGCTGCCGACACCGGTCAGCCCCTCGTCGGTGTGGACGGTGAGGAGGGTGTGCACCGCGTCGTCTGGCCGCAGCTCGTCCTGCCATCCCCCGGCCGGGGTCGCGCCGGTGAGCCCGACGGCGCTGATCTCGCTGATCTTCATCGCTCCCCCTGGTTCGCGTCGGTCCGGACCGTGACCACGGCGACCTGGTACGGGTCCAGCTCCAGCTTCCGCAGCTCGACCGGCGAGTCGTTCCACACGTCGTACGTCGTGATGGGGCCGGCCACTCCGAGTCCGCCGGTGTCGAGCAGGCAGGTCGTGGCGACCGGTACGTCCGACAGGTTGACCAGGACCGCACTCGCGTGGCCGCCGATCCGGCGTACGAGCGCGTAAACGGCGTCGTGGTCGACTGCGACGGCGTCGTAGTCGGCGACACCGTGGCTCAGCTCCGGGAGCTCCGCGCGGAGCCGGTGGACCCGGCGTACCTCTGGCTCGAGGCCCTTCTCGCCGCCGACGAAGGTCATATACGCGCCACCGCTCAGGGCGAAGACGGCGAGCAGGGCGCGGGTCGCGTCTAGGCCGTGCTGCTCGCGCCGCCACTTCTCGCCCGGCAGCGGCCACCAGAAGGTGTCGTGCGAGTCGACGTGGTGCGCGATCAACGAGCCGGGCGGGAGCACCGCGTCGCGCTCCCGGAGCCACGCCACGAGCTCCTTGCCGTTGCGGACCCCGTTGGGGCCGGCGGTGCCCAGTACGGCGGGGATCAGCCACTGCTCGTCGTAGTTGTAGGTGACGTCCACCGCCTGCCGGAAGAGCACGCCGGTCGGTTCGGTGTAGAGCATCACCGACTCCTTGATTCGCTTCAGTCGTGGCCGGAGCCGGTCGAACAGCTCCAGGCAGCCCAGCGGCGAGTAGCTGGCACGCCGCTGCGTCGCCGTCGACCAGTTGGGCAGGTCGTTGTAGGTGGGTGCGTCGATCCGGAAGCCGTCGACGTCGAGGCGGCGGACGAGGTCCTCCATCGCCGCGCAGAAGTACTCCTGCCAGGAGGGGTTGGCCACGTCGAACGCCTTGGTGTAGACGCCGATCACCTGCTGTCCGGAGTCGCGCATGAACCACTCGGGGTGCTCGTCCACCAGCGGGTGGCGCGTCGGCGACGACGCCGACCAGAACGGCTCGAAGTCGAGGATGTGCCGGGCCCACGAGATCTCACCGGCAGACTTCGCGGCCGGGCTGGTGCCCTGCGACCGGGTGGTGCTCTCGCCGAGCCGCGCGACCAGATCGCTGTGGCGCACCCGTTGCGCGGTCCGGGCGATCACCTCCTGGTCGATCACGCCGTGCATCAGCACGTCGAGGATGACGCGCAGACCCCGCTCGTGGCAGGCGCCGACCAGCTCTCGCAGCGTGTCCTCGTCGCCGTACGTCGTGGTGATGTCGGCGTAGTCGTGCACGTTGTAGCTCGGGTAGGGCTGGCGCGGCATGAGCTGCAGCGCGTCGTAGCCGAGGCGCTGGATCCGGTCGAGATCGGCACGCAATGCCGCGAGATCGGGGTACGGCTCGTACCGGTGGCCACCGCTGAAGGGCGCGTACCCGAGCTGCACCTCGAAGATGCTGGCCGTCTCCACCCAGCCGGGACGGTCGGGTGGTGTAGCGATCCCGATGCCGCGGTACCAGGACGGGACCAGGCCGCGGGTCTGCTCCCAGGTCGCGTCCAGGACGTCCATGTGGATCCCTTCGTACCGCAGCGACTCGCCGGCCGTGAGCCGTCCGGCGACGCCGGTGTCGAGGTGGACGTCGAGGCCGCCGGCGCCGCCACGCACGGTGCAGGCGCCGATCTCGGTCCGGCAGATCGGCCAGACCACCACGGTCCTCGGTACCCGTGGGTTGTGCACGGCGACCAGGCCGGTCGAACCCATGAAACCGCCGGCCGTCGACACTGGCGCCGGCTCGCTCAGTGCGTCCAGCCGCAGGCCCGGTCGCAGCTCGTTGCCCGGGGCCTCGAGCTGCCAGCCGGCGGCGTCCGGGAGCCCGACGGACAGGTCCAGCCTCAGGTCGCGTAGCGTCCGCGGGCCGCCCGGGTGAGGCGTCAGCTCGACGGCGATCCGCAGCCGCGGGTGGCTGCTGCGGATCGTGTACTCCCAGGTCGCCGCCCAGTCGCCGGTGCTGGTGACGACCGTGTACACGTCGGCTGACCCGTCGGCCCGGCGGCGTACGAGGTCGTCGACGAGCTTGATGTCCGCGAGCTCGACGGTGCGGGCGTACCCGAGGCCACGGGGCGACCCGTGCACCTCCTCGCCCTCCGTGACCAAGGTTGCCGACAGCAACAGTGGTACTGCCCCGGTGGGCAGTACGATCGCGACGGGGAGGCCGGATCCGGGATCGAGCCGCACGCACAGCTCGCCATCCGGATCGCCCGCGACCAGGGTAGGCTGCTCCGTCATGGTCACCTGGCCTTGTCGACGATCTGCTCGAGGGTGCCCTGCAGCTCCTCGGCGCCCTGGGCCGGCGTCACGGCCCCGCGGAGCGAGGCGTTGAAGGTCTTCGCCATCGCCAGCGACATGTCCGAGTAGTACGCCGTCACCGGCGGCACCGTGGTGTGCTGGATCGCCTGCTTGGCCAGACCGATGACGGGCATCGCCTTGAGGATGTCCTGGTCGTCGTACAGGGCCGGCCGGGTCGGCAGGTAGGCCAGCTCGGTGGCGAGGGCCTTCTGCTGGGCCGTTGCGGTGAGGTGGGTGACGAGCTTCCACGCGTCTTCGGTGTTGCGCGAGTTCGCGTTCACCAGGCAGTTCCAGCCGCCACCGACGTTCACGGCGGGCAGTCCCGCGCGGGCCACCGGCAGCTCGGCCACGCCGACCCGCGCAGGATCGAGCACCGACTGCGTCTTGTCCGGCAGCAGGCCGTACAGGTAGACCCAAGTGCGGGCGAACACCGCGTTGCCGCCGAGGAACAGGCCGGCACACTCGTCCTCCTTGTAGCTGGCGACGGCGGCCGGCGCGGCGCCACTGGTGACCATGCCCCGTTCGATCGACAGACCCTGTACGGCGGCCGGCGAGCCGGCGGTCACCTTGCCGTCGGTGAGGATGTCGCCGCCAGCACCACGGATGTACTCGATCCCGTTGACGGTGCCGCCCTCGTAGTTGGCGCCCTGGAAGATGAAGCCGTTCGCGGCCTTGGAGTCCTTGACCACCTTCAGCGCCATCTCGCGCAACTCGTCCCAGGTTGCCGGCGGTGCGCTGAACCCGCTGCGCTCCAGCAGGTCCTTGCGGTAGTACAGCAGCCCGGCGTCCCAGTACCACGGCACGCCGTACATCTTGCCGTCCACGACGTTGGCGTCGACCGCGGCCTGAAGGTGCTCCGCGCGCTGGTCCGGTGCGAGCCGGTCGGACAGGTCGGCCAGCCAGCCGTTCGGGGCGAACTGCGCGGCCCAGGAGATGTCGCCCTGGAACACGTCGATGTCGGCGGACCCGGCCTGCAGCTGGGTGCGCATCTGGTCCAGGAACTGCGAGCTGTCCGCCGGCATCGCGCGGACGCGGACCGGCAGGCTGGCGGCCTTGCTCTCGTTGAACCGCGCGATGGAGCCCTCGATCGCCTTGGCGATGTCCGGGGTGACGGCCAGCACGAGCTCCGAGCTGTCGTTCGAGGAGCCGCAGCCGCTGACCAGGCTCGGGGCGGCCAGGCCGGCCGCCCCCGCTCCGGCCAGGCGGAACAGCTGCCTGCGTGAGATGGACGATGGTGTGTGGGTTGTCGGGGACACGTGGACTCCTCGGAGGTTGCGAGCGGTGGGTGGCGGTCAGCCCTTGAGGGCGCCGGCGGTCAGTCCTTCGACCAGCCGGCGCTGGAAGATCAGCACGGCCGCGGCGAGCGGAACGGTGACCAGGATGGTGGCCGCCGCCTGAGCCCCGTAGTCGACCGAGTGCACGCTGGCGTAGCTCGGGATCACGACGGTGACCGGCCAGCGGGCCTGGTCGAAGAGGAACGTGTTGGCGAACAGGAACTCGTTCCAGGCGAACACGAACGTGAGGATCCCTGCGGTGACGACCCCAGGCACGGCCAGCGGCACGATCACCTGGCCGAACGTCTGCAGCACGCTCGCGCCGTCGACTCTGGCCGCCTCCTCCAGCTCGGCGGGCAGCTTCCGGAAGAAGGCGACCATGATCCAGACGCTGAGCGGCAGTGCGAAAACCGTGTCGACCGCGATCACCGCCGGATAGGTGTCGAGCAACCCGGCGGACCGCAGCTGCTTGAACAGCGGCGCGATGATCGCCACCGTCGGGAAGTAGGCCATCGCCAGGAACCCGAGCATCAGCGCGGGCCGCCCCGGGAACCGCAGCCGGGCCAGCGGATAGGCCGCCAGACTGCCCAGGACGAGGCACAGCAGCGTCGTCGTACCGGCGATCAGCAGGCTGTTGGCCAGCCCGGCCCGGAAGACCGGGTCGCCGAGCACGGTGGCGTAGTGCGTCCCGGTCGGGTGCCGCGGCACCAGCACCGGCCGGGACCGGAACAGGTCGACCTTGTCGCTGATGCTCATCTTGAACACCCACAGCACCGGCAGCGTGCTCCAGGCGACGAGCGAGACGACCAGGACGGTGGACCATCCTCCCCAGCGGCGCATGCTCAGCCCTCCTCTGCGGTCCGGGTCCGGAAGATCAGCAGGTAGCCGAGCGCGATCGCGAGCGAGGTGGCGAACACGACGACGGCGGCGGCGTCCCCGCGGGCGAAGTCGAGCTGGCTGACCCGGACGCCGGAGTAGACGTAGGTCGACAGCGACGGCAGCTGCCGGTCGCTCATCACCCAGAACAGGTCGTAGACGCTCCAGGCCTCCAGCGTGCGGAACAGCAGTGCGACCAGGATGGCCGGCCGCAGCATCGGCAGCGTGACCGCGACGAACCGCTGGACCGCGGTGGCGCCGTCCACCAGCGCGGCCTCGGTCAGCTCGCGCGGCACGGTCTGCAGCCCGGCCAGCAGCAGCAGCGCGACGAACGGGGTCGTCTTCCAGACGTCCACGCCGATCGCGGCGACCAGCAGCGAGGTGTGGTCGGACAGGATCGGCCGGTCGCTGATGCCGGTGGTCCGGACGAGCCAGGAGACGACGCCGACCTGGTCCTGCAGCATCAGCCGCCACATCATCGCCGAGACCACCACCGGGAACGCCCACGGGATCAGCGCGGCGGTACGGGCGAGGCCGCGGAACCGGAACCGGCGGTGCAGGGCCAGCGCCATCGCCATCCCGACGGCGAACTCGAGCCCGACGCTGACGACGGTGAAAACCGTCGTGTTCAGCAGTGCGGTGCGGAAGTCCGGGTCGGCCAGCAGGTCGAGGTAGTTGCGCAGCCCGGTCCAGTGGCCGGAGTCCGTGACCGTCGCGCTGCGGAAGCTGAGGTAGATCGAGTACAGCACCGGGAAGACGGCGACGAGCGCGATGAACGCGGTCGCCGGCAGCACCATCGCGGCGGCCACCGGTGCGTCCGAGTGCCGCCGGCGCCCGGTGCTCACCGGAGGTCGCGCCGGCGCCTCCTCCGCGCGGAGCAGCCGAGGTGGTTCCGGCTCGCGGGTCACCGTTCTCACGACGGCCACGCGCCGATCACGTCGACGACCACGCCCTCGTCAGGCCCGAGCCGCAGTACGCCGTCCAGCGGTCCCTCCGCCTGGTCGGACCTGGTCGACAGTACGACGGTGCCGGCCGCCGGGATCGCGATCTCGTGCGGCGACGAGGTGAGGTTCAGCGCGACGAGCTTGTGATCGCGTCCGGACCGGCGGCGGTAAACCAGTACCCCGTCGTCGGCCGAGTCGATCTCGAGCGCACCCGCTCGCAGCGCCGGACTGTCGTTGCGCAGGGCAAGCAACGACCGGTACAGGTTGAGCATCGAGCCCGGGTCGGCGAGCTGCGTCCGGACGTTGACCGTGGCCACCTCGGTGGAGACCGGGAGCCACAGGCGATCCTCCGGCGCGGTGGAGAAGCCGCCGTTCGGGCCGTCGTCCCACGCCATCGGGGTCCGTGACGGGTCCCGGGACACGCCGCCGGAGAACAGCCCGAAGTAGTCGCGTTGCCGCTCCACCGGCACCGGCTGGTCCAGCAGACCCAGCTCGTCGCCGTAGAACAGCGACACGGCACCGCGCAGCGTCAGCTGCAGCATCGCGGCCACCCTGGCCTGCCGCCGGCCGAGCCGGGTGGCGAGCCGCGGCCGGTCGTGGTTGCCCAGCGCCAGGCAGGGCCAGGCCGCCGGCGGCAGCGCGGACTGCAGCTCGCGCAGCTCGGCGGCCAGCGCGTCGGCCTGCCACGCCGTCTCGATCAGCCGGAACGCGAACGGCAGGTGGATCCCGTCGAGCTCGGCACCGAAGAACTCGGCCCAGGGCTCCCAGGACAGCGCCTCGATCTCGGCGATGGCGACCCGGTCGTCGTACGAGTCCAGCACGCCGCGGATCTCCCGCAGCACCTCGTGCACGTCGGGATGGAGCCGGTCGTGGACGTGCAGCTGCGACGTGAAGTCCGGGTGCTGAATGTCCCACGGATTGGGTTCGCCGGAGGGGTTCGTCGGGTTGTCCCGCAGCAGCGGGTCCTTCATCAGCATGTGGGCAACGTCGATGCGGACGCCGTCCACGCCGCGGTCCAGCCAGAAGCGCAGCACGTCCAGCATTGCGGACCGCACCTGGGGGTTGCGCCAGTTCAGGTCCGGCTGCTCCAACAGGTGCGAATGCAGGTAGTACTGCCCGGTCGCGGCGTCGAGCTCCCACGCCGGCCCGCCGGACTCGCTGATCCAGTTGTTCGGCGCGGACCCGTCCGGGTGCGGATCGGCCCAGACGTACCAGTCCCGCCGTGGGTCGTCCCTGGACGAGCGGGACTCCACGAACCACGGATGCTGGTCCGACGTGTGGTTCGGAACGTAGTCGGCGATGACCTTCAGCCCTCGCGCATGCGCCTCGGCGAGGAGCTTGTCGACCGTGGCCAGGCTGCCGAAGACCGGCTCGACGTCGTAGTGGTCGCTGATGTCGAAACCCTGGTCCAGCAGCGGCGAGCGGTAGAAGGGCCCGACCCAGATCGCGTCGACGCGCAGCACCTCGGCCAGGTAGTCCAGCGAGTCGACCAGACCCCGCAGGTCGCCGACCCCGTCTCCGTCGCCGTCGCGGAACGTGGGCAGGTGGTTCTCGTAGATCACCGCGCCCTGCCACCAGAGGGTCTGCGGGACGGAGCGGGCTGGTCTGTCGGGGGCCATGCTTGAATAGATTATAGATAGTAGATAATCTGTCAAGGGTCACGAACTTCGGTCACAGGCCGATACCGTGACAACACCCGTTCGAGCATGGGGAGAATTCGTCGATGTCCCGTCCGACCACCAACGGCAGGCCCGGGGTACTGCCGGCGGCGTCCCGGCGCCAGCAAGTCCTCGACGTACTCCGCGAGGAGGTCGTCACCGGCAAGCGCAAGCCCGGCGAGCAGCTCAAGCAGGACGTGCTCGCCGGCGAGTTCGGCGTCAGCCCCGGTCCGGTCCGGGAGGCGTTGCGTCACCTGGAGAGCGAGGGCCTCGTCGAGCACGTGCCGAACTACGGCGTGTACGTCGCCGACATCAACCCGGGCGAGCTGATGCGCCTGCTGCTCCCGGTCCGTCTCGCCATCGAGACGTACGCCGTCCCGCTCGCGGCGCAGACCCTGCGCTCGGGCCGGCTGCACGACCTGGAACGCCTGGTCGACCAGATGGACGCCGGCGTCCGGAACAACGACCTCGCGCTGATCAACGACCTGGACGTCCGGTTCCACGAGATCACCGTCGAGGCGGCCGGCTCGCTGCACGCCCTGCAGCTGTGGCGCAGTGTCCAGCCCCGCATCCGGGCCCTGATCTACCGGCTGGCGCCGCGACACACCGAGCTGGCCGAGATACCGCAGGAGCACCGGCAGCTGCTCGACGCGATCCGCGCGCAGGACGAGGACACCCTGCGCAAGGCGCTCGAGGAACACATCATCGGCACCGCCGTCGACCTCCTCGACGCTCCTGCTACCTCCCAGGACCCGGCCGATGGCTGACGCGGTGGCCGGCCAGACCGTCATCGTGACGGGCGCCGGCTCGGGTATCGGCCGTGCCGTTGCGCTCGCCTGCGCAGACCGCGGGGCGCGGATCGGCGTACTGGACATCGACGCGGTCGCGGCCAGTCAGGTCGCCGATGAAGCGCGGCGACGCGGTGCGCGCGACGCTCTGCCGGTCGCCTGCGACGTCGGCGACGAACGGGACGTCGCCGGCGCTTTCGCCCGCTGCGCCGAGCGGCTGGGTCCGCCGACCGGCCTGCACGCCAACGCCGGCATCGAGATCAACCACCCGGCCCATGAGACGTCGCTCGCCGACTGGCAGCGGGTGCTGCAGGTCAACCTCACCGGCATCTTCCTGTGCTGCACGGCAGCGATCCGCGCGATGCTGGCCGGCGGACGCGGCGGGTCGGTCGTCTGCACGTCGTCCCCGTCGGCATTCGTCGGTTTCGCGGGCGGCGGCAATGGCGCGTACGGCGCTTCCAAGGGCGGCGTCTCGGCGTTGGTACGCTCGCTGGCGATCGACTACGCACCGCTCGGCATCCGGGTCAACGCGGTGGTCCCGGGCGCGACCGACACTCCCCTGCTGCTGGTCGGAGCCCCGGACGGCGACCGGGCCCGGGTACGCGACGAGCTGCGCCGCGCTGCCGAGCACCAGATCCCGCTCGGTCGGCTGGCCCGGCCGGAGGAGATCGCCGCCGCGGTGACCTGGCTGCTGTCCGACGATGCGTCGTACGTCACCGGCTCGCACCTCGTCTGCGACGGCGGCCTGACCGCCCGCAGCGCGAACACCTTCTGACCACTGACGTCCCGGAAGGATCGCCGTGATCGGCACCACGACCTGGGTGATCGGCGACGGGTACATCCCGCCCGCCAGCACCGGCCCGCACCCCGCCATGACCAGCCACGACAGCGCCTGCATGCTGAACGCCAATGCCGAACCCGCGCGGATCGAGATCACCGTCTACTTCGCCGACCGGGAGCCGGCCGGTCCGTACGTGATCACGATCCCCGGCCGGCGGGTGCACCATCAGCGGTTCAACGACCTCACCGACCCCGAGCCGATACCGGCCGGCACCGACTACTCGGTGGTGGTGCGCGCCGACCGGCCGGTCGTCGTACAGCACACCCGGCTGGACTCCCGGCAGGCGGCCAACGCCCTGATGACGACCATCGCGTTCCCCGTCCCTGGCGGTGACGATCGGCAGTAGGGTGCGGGGTATGCGCGTGGCGATCTTGACCCGGGAGTATCCGCCCGACGTGTACGGCGGGGCCGGGGTGCACGTCGACTTCCTGGTCCGGGAGCTGCGCCGGCTGCTCGACGTGGACGTGCACTGCATGGGCGAGCCACGGCTCGGTGCCACCGCGCACTCCGAGGACGACCCACGGCTGCCGGACGCGAACGCCGCGCTGCGGATCCTGTCCACCGACCTGACCATGACCGACGCGGTCGAGGCCGCCGAGCTGGTGCACTCGCACACCTGGTACGCGAACATGGCCGGCCACTGGGCCAAGCTGCTGTACGACGTCCCGCACGTGGTGACCGCGCACTCCCTGGAGCCGCGCCGGCCGTGGAAGGCCGAGCAGCTCGGCGGTGGCTACCGGCTGTCGTCCTGGGCCGAGCAGACCGCCTACGAGGCCGCCGACGCCGTAGTCGCGGTCAGCCACGGGATGCGCGACGACGTGCTGGCCTGCTACCCGGAGATCGACCCGGCGAAGCTGCACGTGATCCACAACGGGATCGACGCGGAGTTCTACCACCCCGACCCGCACACGCACGTGCTGGAGCGGATGGGGGTCGACCTGGACCGCCCGTACGTGACGTTCGTCGGCCGGATCACCCGGCAGAAGGGCGTGCCGCACCTGCTCCGCGCCGCGCGCGGGCTGGACCCGTCGGTGCAGCTGGTGCTGCTCGCCGGCGCCGCCGACACCGCCGAGCTGAAGGCCGAGACCGACGCGCTGATCGACGAGCTGAAGGCGACCCGGGAGGGCGTGCAGGTTGTGTCGGAGATGCTGCCGCGCGAGCAGGTCCGGCAGGTGCTGACGCACGCACTCGCATTCGTCTGCCCGTCGGTGTACGAACCGCTCGGCATCGTCAACCTGGAGGCGATGGCGTGCGAGACCGCGGTTGTCGCCAGCGCGGTCGGCGGCATCCCCGAGGTGGTCGACGACGGCGTCACCGGCACGCTGGTCCCGTACGACGAGCACGACCCGGTCGCGTTCGAACGCGGGCTGACCGACGCCATCAACGCCCTGGTCGCGGACCCCGCCCGGGCCCAGGCGATGGGTAAGGCCGGCCGCGAACGCGCCGTCTCCGCGTTCGGCTGGGACGCCGTGGCCCAACGCACCACCGCCCTCTACCAGTCCCTCACCTGAACCAACCACCCTTGCCACACCCCGATTGGGCCTATTGGGCCCTCAGCTCCCGATGCCCGCCGTCGGGTGCTCGGAGCTCAGCCAGGTGGCGAGCAGACGGGCTCCGGCACCGGTGGCACCGAGGCTGTACTCGTACTGGTCCGCCTGCGACTCGGCGATGCTGGACAGGTCCAGATGCGCCCACGGGACGTCGCCGGCGAACGGCTTCAGGAACAGCGCCGCGGTGATCGAACCGGGCCCGCCGCTGCTGTTCACCGCGTCCGCGACCGGGGTCGAGATCAGCTCGGCGTACTCGCTCGGCAGCGGCATCCGCCACAGCCGTTCGCCGGACACCTCGCCTGCCTCGGCCAGGTTGTCGGCGAGCGCGTCGTCGGTCGCGTACAGGCCGCCGTACAGCATCGCGCCGAGCGACACCTTGATCGCACCGGTCAGCGTGGCCACGTCCACGATCACGTCCGGCTTCAGCTCCTGCGCGGCGTACGCCAACCCGTCGGCCAGCACCATCCGGCCCTCGGCGTCGGTGTTCTTCACCTCGGTGGTGCGGCCGCCGTAGTGCCGCACCACATCGTCGGGGCGGTACGCGGTGCCGGACGGCATGTTCTCGGCCGCGCACACCAGCCCGGTGACGCGGACCTTGGCGCCGAGCGCCGGCAGCGCAGCCAGCGTCGCGATCACCGAGCCGCCGCCGGTCATGTCGCGCTTCATCGTCATCATCGACTCGCGCGACTTCAGCGAGAGCCCGCCGGTGTCGAACGTGATGCCCTTGCCGACCAGCACCACGTACGGCATGTCGTCCGCGGCGCCGTCCGGCGTGTAGTCCAGCCGGATCAGCCGGGGCGGTCGCTCCGAGCCGCCGCCGACCGCGACCAGCCCGCCGAACCCGTCGGCGGCCAGCTTCTTCTCGTCCCAGACCGTCAGCTCCAGGCCGGCGCTGCGGGCGGCCTCCTTGGCCCGGGCGGCGAGCCACTTCGGGTCCTTCTCGTTCGATGGCGTGATCGCGAGCTCACGGGCCAGCCAGCCGGCCCGGCCGATCACCAGCCCGCGGTCCACGGCCGCGCCGCGGTCGGCGCCGGACCCGTCGGTGACGGTGACCCGGCCGGCCACCGGCGGGGTCTCGTCCTCGCTCTTGCGGTGGAAGGTGAACGACCCCAGCACCAGGCCCTCGGCGAACGCCTGCACGCCCGCATCGGTGCCCTCGGCAACGACCGCGGCGACCTGCTGGTGGCCCCTGCCGCGCCGGGCGACCGCGCCGCCGGCCTTGCGCAGGTCGGCCGCCGAGCCCGCGCCGGTGCCGACCAGCAGCAGCTCACGCGCGTCCCCCGACAGCAGCGGGTACGACGCCGTGGTGCCCGCAGCCGGAGTGAAACCCGTCCCGCTGACGACGTCGAGCAGCCGGGTGAGGTCCACCCCGAGCCGGTCGGCGACCGCATCGGCCGCTGCCGCGGGACCGTCGTCGCCGACGGTGACGGCCCAGAGCGTCGGGCCGTCCGCGGGCGGCTCACCGGCCCAGCGGACGGCCGGGCCGGGACTACGGAGGGTGGTACGTGCCACGGGTTCCTCACAGATCTGCGACGGGCTGCTTCCGGACCGGAAGGTTTCCGGAACAGGAGGACACGCTAACGGCCCCGGAGGATGTCTGGCATCCCACCGGGGCCGTCACGCATCACATCGGGTGGTGACCCACCGGAAGCTGGATCGATCGGACGTCAGCCGACGACGGCCTTGAGCGCGTTCCCGAGCTCGGTCGCCTCGTCCGCGTTCAGCTCCACGACGAGACGGCCGCCGCCCTCGAGCGGGACCCGCATCACGATCCCCCGACCTTCCTTGGTGACCTCGAGCGGACCATCGCCCGTCCGCGGCTTCATCGCCGCCATGTGCGCACCCCTTTCTCCGTCGATACAGCCTCATCGGTTGAGCGACGACACCGCGCCACGGCTCCTCCTCCGGAAGCGCGTTGCGGTGATGCGCCGTCGGCGCGTATCGCAGTGTTGGTTGGCCCTATTATCCCTGATCGCGGGCCAGCACCATGTAACTGGCGCGGCAACATGCGGCAGACTCGGCGTCGTGCATGCCCGTTCTGCCCTCTTCGATCTGTACGGCGACCACCTGCGCGACCGCGGTGGGCGAGCACCCGTGGCCGCCCTGGTCCAGCTGCTCGCCCCGCTCGGCGTCCAACCCCCCGCGGTCCGTACCGCGGTCTCCCGAATGGTCCGGCAGGGCTGGCTGGACCCGGTCCGGATCGAGGGACAGCCCGGGTACGCGCTGACGGCCCGGGCGCGCCGCCGCCTCGACGACGCCGCGGTCCGGATCTACCGCACCGACGGCGGCCCGGACGGCTGGGACCGGCACTGGCACCTGATCGTGCTGCAGCACGTCCCGGACCGCCGGCACCGCGACCGGCTCGGGTCCCAGCTCAGCTTCCTCGGCTGGGCACCACTGTCGGACAGCGCCTGGGTCGGGCTCCGCGACGACGCGGAGGTGGACGCGGTGCTCGCCGCCGAGCAGCTCACCGCCGACCGGTTCCGCGCGCCGATCGAGGCGGATGCCGACGGGTTCGCCCGGCGGGTCTGGCAGCTCGACGAGCTCGGCGCGTCGTACGACGAGTGGCTGGTCGACGCGAAGGCGCTGGTCGACGAGGCGGACGGGCCGGACTCGGACGAGCAGGCCTTCGCGGTCCGGTCCCTGCTGGTCCACGAGTGGCGGAAGTTCCTGTTCCGCGACCCTGGCCTGCCGGCCGAGCTGCTGCCGCCGGACTGGGCGGGGACCCGCGCGGCCGAGTTCTTCGACCACCACGCGGACCGACTCGGCCCGGCTGCGCGGCGGTTCGTCGAGCGATGCCTCAGATCAACCAGCGAGAGGGCACACCCATGAGCGATGACCCCGTCCGGTACGACGTTGCCGACGGCATCGGCACGATCACGCTTGACCGCCCGGACGCGATGAACTCGCTCGACATCGCGACCAAGGAACGGCTGAAGGCGGTCGTCGCGCAGGCAGCCGGGGATGACGCCGTGCGGTGCGTCGTGATCACCGGGACCGGCCGGGCGTTCTGCGTCGGGCAGGATCTCAAGGAGCACATCGAGCTGCTGGCGGCCGACCAGCGCGACGCCTTGTGGAACACGGTGCTGGAGCACTACACGCCGATCGCCCGTGGGCTGGCCGAGATGCCGAAGCCGGTCGTTGCCGCGGTCAACGGTGTCGCCGCCGGGGCCGGCGCGTCGATCGCGTTCGCGTGCGACTTCCGGATCCTCGCGGACAGCGCCGGGTTCAACCTGGCCTTCACCGGTGTGGCGCTGTCCTGCGACACCGGCATGTCCTGGACCTTGCCGCGGCTGATCGGGTCCGCGAAGGCCACCGAGCTGCTGTACTTCCCGCGCACCGTGCGCGCCGCCGAGGCGCTCGAGCTCGGCCTGGCCAGCCGCGTCGTACCGGCCGACGAGCTGGCCGCCGCCACCGCTGAGCTGGCCGGGACGCTGGCCGTGGGTCCGACCCAGGCGTACGCCGGCGTACGCCGGTCCGTGGCCTACGCCGCGTCACACACGTTCGCCGAGGCACTGGAGTTCGAGGCCGGGCAGATGCGGCACACCGGCGCCACAGAGGACCACGTGAACGCTGTGAAGTCCTTCGTCGCGAAGGAGACACCCACCTTCACCGGCCGCTGAGCCGGCGCACGGTCATCTGGCCGCACAGTCGGCCAGGTGGTCGTTCACCATGCCGGTGGCCTGCATCAGCGCGTAGCAGGTGGTCGGCCCGACGAAGACGAACCCGCTGCGCTTGAGCGCCTTGGACATCGCGACCGACTCCGGCGTCGTGGCCGGTACGTCGGCGAGTGTGCGCGGCGCCGGCCGGTCCGGGCCGGGCGAGAAGGACCAGAGCAGCTCGGTCAGCCGGCCGTCGCCGAGATCCAGCAGGGCGCGGGCGTTGGCGATCGCAGCGGTGATCTTGGCCCGGTTCCGGACGATGCCGGCGTCGGCCATCAGCCGGGCGAAGTCGTCATCGCCGTACGCGGCCACTGCGGCCGGTTCGAACTCCGCGAACGCCGTCCGGAACGCGGGCCGCTTGCGCAGGATGGTCAGCCAGGACAGCCCGGACTGGAACGACTCCAGTGTCATCCGCTCGAACAGCCCGCGGTCGTCCCGGATCGGCCGGCCCCACTCCTCGTCGTGGTAGCTCAGGTAGTCCGGAGTCGACACCGCCCAGTCGCATCGCGGCCGGCCGTCCGGGGCGAGCACGCTCACCGCGACACCTCACGCGCCAGCCGGCGCAGGGACACCCGCATCATCAGCTCGATCCCCGGCCGGACAAGCCGCCATGCGAGCAACCCGGCCAACGCGCCCAGCCGGCCCAGCGGCGGCACCACGTCCTCGGACCAGGTGAACCGGCTGCCACCCGGTGCCTCCGACACCACGAAACCGCCCTCGCCGCGCACCAGCCGGCCGAGGTGCCGGACCCGGCACACCGACGGCGGGTCCCATTCGGTGATCACCATGTCGTCAGTGAACCCGACGGGTCCGACAGCCGTCCGCGCCGAGACCCCGCCACCGACCCCCACGCCGCGTTGCTCGGTACCGCGGACGGTGGTGAGCAGCATCCACCGCGACTGCGAGTCCCAGTCGACGACGGCCGCCCAGGCCTGGTCGACCGTCAGCGGCAGCTCGACCGACGCCTCGGCGTGACAGGTCGCCACTCAGGCGCGCCGCTCGATCGGCGCCTCGTCCTCGGCGTCGAGATCGTGGTCCTCCGCCGGGTCGTCCGCACTCCGGCCGACTGAATCCGGACTCCGGTCCGGCCCGCTGTGGATGGGCATCCGGGCGGCGTGCCGGCCCACATGACCCTCCTCGGCAGTGTCCTCCTGCAGGCCCTCTTGCGTGCCCTCTGGGACGACCGGGTTGAACCCGGTGCCGCCCACGCCCTGCACGAACGGCCGCATCGCCCGCTCCAGGTCGGCGATCCGCCGGTCACGCTCGGCGACCTCGCGCGCCAACCGCTCGAGCAGGCTGTCCACCTCGTCCATCCGGTAGCCGCGGACGCCGACGCCGAACCGCGACGACTCGATGTCCCCGGCATCCAGCAGCCGGTTCGTGGGCACGCGCATGTCCGGCCGGTCGTCGTACGCCTCGTTCATGCCGCCCCAGCGGCCGGACGCCACCACGGCGACCGCGCCGATCAGCAGCACGACGACGAGCGTAAAGAACCACATCACGCCCTGATCGTGCCACGCTTGACCGTCCACTCGCACAATGACCGTGCGGTGAACCCCGCTGCCGACGAGGAGGAGATGTGCCGCTGCGGCTCGGATCGGCCCGGTTCGGCGACGACCGCGCTGTCGTGATGGCGATCGTCAACCGGACCCCGGACTCGTTCTACGACCGCGGCGCGACGTTCTCCGACGAGGCAGCGCTGAGCCGGGTGGCCGACGTGGTGGGGCAGGGCGCCGAGATCGTCGACATCGGAGGGGTCAAGGCCGGGTACGGCGCGGAGGTGACCGTCGCCGAGGAGCTGGACCGGACCCTGGACTTCGTCGCCGCGGTCCGTGAGCGCTATCCGGACCTGGTGATCAGCGTGGACACCTGGCGGGCCGAGGTCGCCGCCGAGCTGTGCCGGGCCGGTGCGGACATGGTCAACGACACCTGGGCCGGTGCGGATCCGGAGCTGCTTGCGGTCGCCGCCGAGCACGGCGCCGGACTGGTCTGCAGCCACACCGGCGGGCTCGGGCCGCGGACCGACCCGCACCGGATCGGGTACGACGACGTGATGGCCGACGTGGTCCGCAGCGTCACCGAGCTGGCCGAGCGTGCCGTAGGGGCCGGCGTACGGCGGGACGGGATCCTGGTCGACCCGACCCACGACTTCGGCAAGAACACCCGGCACTCGCTCGAGCTGACCCGCCGGCTGGACGAGCTGGTCGCCACCGGATGGCCGGTGCTGGTTGCACTCAGCAACAAGGACTTCGTCGGCGAGACGCTGGACCTGCCGGCCGCCGAGCGGCTGCCAGGCACGCTGGCCGCCACCGCGGTGTCGGCCTGGCTCGGCGCGCGCGTGTTCCGCGCCCACAACGTCGCCGAAACCCGGCAGGCGCTCGACATGATCGCCTCGGTCAAGGGTGTCCGCCAACCGGCCGTCTCCCGCCGCGGACTGGCCTGAGATCGGTACCGTCTGGGCATGGCCACTGAGGACCGCGACATCCTGCTCCTTCGCCAGGCCGTCGACCTGGCTCTCGGCAACGTCACCGTCGGCCAGCTGCCGTTCGGAGCGATCGTCGCCCGCGGCGACGACATCGTCGCCACCGGGGTGAACACCGCGCTGCGCGACCACGACCCGACCGCGCACGCCGAGGTCGCCGCGGTCCGTGCCGCGTGTCGCGACCTGGGCACGCTCAGCCTGGCCGGCATCACCCTGTACTCCAGCTGCGAGCCGTGCCCGATCTGCCACACCGTGGCGGTCGCCGCGGAGATCGACCGGATCCTGTACGCGGCGCCCAAGGAGTGGGTGCCTGACCTTGGCGGACCGCCGTTCCCGCAGGTGCTGATCGACGTCCAGGCCGCGGCCCGCGAGCTCGACCCGGGCCGGATCACGTACGTCCCCACGCCGGCCGCACGCGACCCCTTCACCGCGTACGTCGAGCGCAGCTCGTGAAGCTCGGGCTGAACCTGCTCAACTACGGCCCGGACACGACGCCGGAGGTGCTGCTCGGGTGGGCCCGGTTCGCCGAGCAGTCCGGGTTCGCGATCGCGATGATCTCCGACCACGTCGCGGTGACACCCGAGGTCCAGGCGCTGTACCCGGTGCCGTTCTACGACGTGTTCACCACGATCGCGTGGCTGGCCGCCCACACGGACCGGCTCGAGCTGGGCAGCTCGGTCGCCGTGCTGCCGTACCGCCACCCGCTGCAGACCGCACGGATCACCGCGAACCTCGACCGGTTCAGCAGCGGCCGGTTCGTGCTCGGCGTGGGGTCGGGCTGGTCGGAGCAGGAGTACGCCGCGCTCGGCGTGCCGTTCGAGCGCCGGGGCGCGATCACCGACGAGTACCTGGCCGCGATCATGCAGCTGTGGACCAGCGATGTCGCCTCCGCCGACGGCCATTTCGCGCCGTACCGCGGGATCCACACCGGACCGCGACCGGTACGCCGTCCGCACCCGCCGGTCTGGGTCGGCGGGGCGAGTCGCGCGGCGATCCGGCGGCTGCTGCGGTACGGCGACGCCTGGCACCCGATCAACCCACACCCGTCCTGGCTGCAGGACAAGGGCATGCCCGCACTCCGCGCCGCGGCCGCCGACGCAGGCGTCCCGGTACCACCGCTGTGCCCGCGGATCCGGGCCAACCCGACCGATACCAGGCTTGACGACGACGCCCGGGTGCTCGGCGAGGGCACTCTGGACCAGATCCGCGCCGACCTCGACGGCCTGGCCGAGCTGGGCGCCGAGTACGTCATCCTCGACACGTACATCTCCCCCGACGTCCGCCGCACCGTCGAGGATGACTGGCGCATCCTGGAGACCGTCGCCGCGACGCGTCGGTAGGCCTACGAGCCGTCGGTCTTGGCGATGTCGCGGGCGGCTTCCTGCGCCGCCTCCTCGGCGGCCGCATCGGCGAGCTCACCGGCCTTGAGGATGTAGCTGATCGTCTCATCGACGTCGTCGGTGACGATGAACATGTCCAGGTCCGCGGGTGCGATCTTGCCGTCGGCAAGCATCGTGTCGCGCAGCCAGTCCACCAGCCCGCCCCAGTACGACGACCCGAACAGCACCACCGGGAAGGACGTGACCTTGCGGGTCTGGGTCAGCGTCAGCGCCTCGAACAGCTCGTCCAGGGTGCCGAACCCGCCGGGCATCACCACAAAACCCTGCGCGTATTTGACGAACATCATCTTGCGCGTGAAGAAGTACCGGAAGTTCATCCCGATGTCGACCCACTCGTTCAGGCCGCTCTCGAACGGGAGCTCGATACCGAGCCCGACCGAGATGCCGTCGGCCTGGGAGGCACCCTTGTTCGCGGCCTCCATCACGCCAGGCCCGCCGCCGGTGATCACGGCGTACCCGGCTCCGACGAGCTTGCGGCCGAGCTCCTCCGCCGCGGCGTACATCGGGTCGCCGGTCTTGGTCCGCGCCGAACCGAACACGCTGATCGCCGGGCCGAGCTCGGCCAGCATCCCGAAACCCTCGATGAACTCCGACTGGATCCGCAGCACTCGCCACGGGTCCGTGTGCACCCAGTCGGACGGTCCGCGGCTGTCCAGTAGCCGCTGCTCGGAGGTGGAGTCCTGGACCTGCTTGCGCCGCATCACGACGGGTCCGCGTTGCGACTGCGGCGGCCGGTCCGGGTGGATCGAGGGGTCGGTCATACCACCTAGGCTAGCCAGGCGCGCAGGTTCCGTTCGACCGACTCGATGTCCTCCTCGGGAACGTACTCGGCCTGCGTGTGGGCCAGCTGCGGGTCGCCCGGGCCGTAGTTCACCGCGGGCGTGCCGAGTGCCGAGAACCGGGCCACGTCGGTCCAGCCGAACTTCGGCTCCACCTGCCCGCCGACCGCGATGACGAAGTCCGCGGCCGCCGGCCGGGTCAGCCCGGGCAGCGCACCGGGCGAGGAGTCGGTGACCTCGACGTCGTATCCGTCGAACAGCTCCCGCAGATGCTGCAGAGCCTCGTCCTCGGACCGGTTCGGCGCGAACCGGTAGTTCACGCTCACCCGGCACTCGTCCGGCAGCACGTTGCCGGCCACGCCGCCGGATATCCCGACCGCGTTCATGCCCTCGCGGTACTCCAGCCCGTCGATCGGCACCCGGCGCGGCTCGTACGACGCCAGCCGGGCCAGCACGTCGCCCGCGTCGTGGATCGCGTTCACGCCCATCCACCAGCGGGCCGAGTGCGCGCGCTGGCCGGGGACGATCACGTCGACCCGGACGCTGCCCTGACAGCCGGCTTCGACGACCGCGTTCGACGGCTCCATCACGACCGCGAAGGTGCCCTCGAGCAGGTCCGGCCGTTCGATGGCGAGCCGGCCGAGTCCGTTGCGCTCGGCCTCGACCTCCTCGCAGTCGTAGAAGATGTACGTGAGGTCCCGGTTCGGCTCGGTCAGCGACGCCGCCAGCCGGAGCGCGATCGCCACGCCACCCTTCATGTCGCAGGACCCGAGCCCGTGCACGGTGCCCTCGGCACGCCGCGACGGCAGGTTCCTGTTCACCGGGACGGTGTCGAGGTGCCCGGCGACCACGATCCGCTCGGCCCGGCCGAGGTCGGTCCGCGCGACCACCGTGTGGCCGTGCCGGCTGACGGCGAGATGCGGGTACGACGACAGCGCCGCCTCGACCGCGTCCGCGATCGGTCCCTCGTTGCCGCTGACCGACTCGATGTCCACCAGCGCGGCGGTCAGGTCGGGCCCGGACAGGGACAGGTCCAGCTTGGCTGTCGTATTCGCGGTCATGCGACCCCTTCTCCTTCGGCGGGTGACGGCAGGAACACGCAGAACTCGTTCCCTTCCGGATCGGCGCAGACGTACCAGTCGATCTCGTCGTCCGGCGCGCGCAGCAGGGTAGCCCCGGCCTCCAGCACCGGCTCTGCCGCGTCCGCGCTGATGTCCCAGTGGATCCGGTTCTTCACCGTCTTCGGCTCCGGCACCGGGTTGAACACCCAGTAGCTGAAGGGCAGCCCCGGGACGTTCTCCAGCCACCACCACGGCTGTTCGCCGTGGCCGACCTTCCCTCCGAGCACGGCCGCCCACCAGCGCGCCTGGCTCTCCGGATCGGTGCTGTCCACTACCAGCTCGAACGGCTTGTACGCCGGCACCTCGTCGCGCACGAACGCGCAGAACTCGCCGCCCTCCGGGTCGGCCATGACGGTCCAGTGCTGCTTGTCCGACACCGGTACGACCACGGTGGCGCCGAGCTTCTCCAGATGCGCGATCGCGGCGGCGGCGACGTCCAGGTGCACGCGCTGCTTGACCGTTCTCGGCTCAGGCACCCGGTTGACCCAGACCGTCTTCTCCGGCCGGTCCCCGATCAGCTTCTCCGGGTCGTCCGCCGGCTGGCTCAGCCCGAGCACGTGCCCCCAGAACTCAGCCATCGCCCGCGCATCGACCGCGTCGATGCACAGATCCATGAACCGCGCCGCCGTCATGCCCGTCAGGCTAACGTGACGGCACCACAGGGTTCGTGAACGGCGTGAGATTCTGGTCCACACAACTCTGAGACGTGGCGGAGAGCGACGATGACGACGATCTACGACGTGGCGCGTAGATCGGGTGTGTCTCCTGCCACCGTCTCCCGGGTGCTGAGCGGCCGTCGCAACGTCGACCCGGAGCTGTCCAAGAAGGTGCGTGCCGCGGTCGCCGAGCTCGGCTACCGCCCGAACGGCGTCGCGCGCAACCTGCGCCGGGCCAGCACGAACCTGTGGGCCGTGGTGATCTCCGACATCGAGAACCCGTTCTTCACCTCGCTGGTGCGCGGGCTCGAGGACGTGGCCCAGACCGCGGGGTACTCGGTGGTGCTGTGCAACAGCGACGAGGACCCGGACAAGGAGGCGGCGTACGTCTCCGCGGTGCTCACCGAGCAGATGGCCGGGGTGGTGATCTCACCGTCCGGCTCCGCCGACGGCGTCCAGCAGCTGCACGACGCCGGGGTGCCGATGGTGGTGATCGACCGGCACTTGGACGGGATCGAGGTCGACACCGTGCTGGTCGACAACGAGCACGGCGCCGCCGAGGCGGTGAAGCACCTGCTCGACGGCGGCTACCGCCGGATCGGCTGCATCACCGGACCGCGCCGGGTCAGTACGGCGCTGGACCGGCTCGCCGGGTACCGCACCGCGCTGCGGACGGCGGGTGTCCGGTTCGACAAGGACCTGGTCCGGCATGCGGACTTCCGCGAGGCCGGAGGGTACTCCGCGATGGAGAGCCTGCTGGAGCTGGCCGAGCCACCCGAAGCGCTGTTCGTCGCGAACAACCTGATGACGGTCGGCGCGCTGGAGTGCCTGACCGCCCGCGGCCTGCGGGCCCCGGACGACATCGCCGTGGTCGGCTTCGACGACATCCCCTGGGCGGACCTCGTCGTACCGCCGTTGTCCACGGTGGCACAGCCGACGTACGAGCTGGGACGTACCGCGGGGCAGCTCCTCAAGGACCGGATCGGCACCCCGGGCCGGCCCGCCTCGATGGTCACGCTGCGCACCGAGCTGCACGTCCGCGGCACGTCGAGTCCGCGGCGGAGCCAGTCGACTGCGTGAGACGATCCCGGCCATGACATCGCGGGACGCCGATTACTTCGACCAGTGGTACGACGACATGACCCGCTCCGAGGTCCGGGACGGGTTGTTCGAGAGCGTGCTGGGCCTGCCGCCGCACCTGCTGTCCACCAGCCTGCTCACCTGGTCCGGCATCGACTCCGTGGTCGCCGCGCTCGCCGTCTCCGGCGGTGACGTGCTGCTCGATCTTGCCTGCGGGCGCGGCGGCTACGGCCTGGAGATCGCCAGCCGCACCGGTGCCCGGCTGCTCGGCGTCGACTTCTCGGCTGTCGCTTTGGAGCAGGCGCGGCGGCGTGCTGGTGAGCTCGGCCTGGACGCGACGTTCCAGGTCGGCGAGCTGGTCCGGACCGGGCTGGCGGATGACTCGGTCGATGCGGTGATGTGCGTGGACGCGGTCCAGTTCGCGTCGCCACCGGTGGCCGGTCTGCGCGAGTGCCTGCGGGTGCTGGTGCCGGGTGGGCGGCTGGTGATGACCTGCTGGGAGCCGGCCGAGCCCGGCGACGACCAGCTGCTGCCACAGCGACTGCGGGGCCTCGATCTGGACCGCGACCTGCGCGCCGCCGGGTTCACCGACGTACGCGTGACGGAGCGCCCGGACTGGCGCGAGGTGGAGCGCACCCTGTGGGAGGAGTCGCTGAAGGTCGATGCCGGCGACGACCGCGCCATGCACTCGATGCAGGACGAGGCGCGCCGCTCACTCGACACCTTCGACCAGCTCCGCCGAGTCTTCGCCAC
>DASRHY010000235.1:0-2047 GCA_035650275.1 Kribbellaceae bacterium
CCGCTGGAAGCGGTCAGGCAGGACATGGAGCAGGAAGCGGCGGATGAACTCGTCGGCGTCGAGCGTCATCGTCTTCCGGCGGCTGCCCTGGCGATAGTCCTTCCAGCGGAAACGCACCTTGCCGTCCTCGATGTCGAGCAGTTGGACAGGGCAACGCGGTGGGTGTAGCGCCCGACGTAATCCAGAACCTGGTCCGGTCCGGCAAACGGCGGCTTGGCGTAGACCACCCATTTGGCCCGGCGTACGGGAGCCAGGTGCCGCCGGAAGACGTCCCGCTCCCGCAGAGGGTCCAGCGCGGCGAAGAACCGCAGCTCGCCAGCATCGAAGGCTTTCTCCAGAGCCTCCACAAACAGCCGGCGGAACAGGCGTGACAACACCTTGACCGGCAGGAAGAACCCGGCCCGGCAGGCGATCCATCGGCTGCCGTCCGGCGATAATCTGCCACCGGTCACGACGCAGTGCAGGTGCGGATGGTGCAGCAGGTTCTGTCCCCAGGTATGGAGCACCGAGAAGAAGCCGATCTCAGCGCCCAGATGCCTGGGGTCGGCTGCGATCGTGCGCAGGGTCTCGGCCGCCATGCGGAACAGGATGCCGTAGACGACCTCCTTGTTCTGGTAAGCGATGACAGCGATTTCCTCCGGCACCGTGAAGACGACGTGGAAGTACTGGGTGTCGAGGATCTCGGCGCGGCGATCCTCCAGCCATTCAGCGCGGGCCAGCGATTGGCATTTCGGGCAGTGCCGGTTCCGGCAGCTGTTGTACGAGATGCGCTGATGCCCGCACTGATCGCACTGGTCGACGTGGCCACCCAGCGCCGCCGTGCGGCAGCGCTCGATCGCGGTCATGACGCGGTGCTGCGCCGTGGGCAGGTCATGCCGTTGACGATAAACGTCGCCGTAGCGGCGGAATACATCCGCCACTTCCGGCCCCGATCGGGCCATGGCCGGGCGCTCAGAAGTGTGCTGGCGCGGCGGGCTTCGGCTCGATCGGGATCGGGCGGGGCAGCAGGTCGAGCGGGCTGGCCGTCGCGCAGACCGTGCTGGTGGCGATGCGCAGGTATTGGGCCGTGGTCGCCAGGCTGCGGTGGCCGAGCAGCAGCTGGATGGTGCGCAGGTCGGTGCCGGCTTCCAGCAGATGGACCGCAAAGGCGTGACGCAATGAATGCGGGGTGACCGGCTTGGTGAGGCGGGACAGCCGCTGCGCCTTGCGGCAGGCGTCGCCGACGGCGTCCCGGGAGATCGGCTGGCCGGGCCGGTCTCCCGGGAACAGCCACTCCCGGGCATGAACGGTCGGCCAGTAGGCGCGCAGCGTCTCCAGCAGAGCAGGCGAGAGCATGACGTAGCGATCCTTGCGGCCCTTGCCCTGGTCGACGCGGATCACCATGCGCCGGCTGTCGATGGCTCCGACCTTGAGGTGAACGGCCTCGGAAATGCGCAGGCCGGCGGCGTAGCAGGTGGTCAGGATGGCGTGGTGCTTGATGTCGTCGACGCAGCCGAGGAACCGCGCGACCTCCAAGGGGCTGAGGACGACGGGCAGCTTGTGCGGCGGCTTCGGCGCCGGCAGGACCTCCTCGAAGGTCCACGCTTTCTTGAGCGTCACCTTGTAAAGGAAGCGCAGCGCCGAGACGGCGACGGCGATCGAGGCCGGCGACAGCTTCCTCTCGTCGATCAGGTGGACCTGCCAGGCGCGGATCTCCTCCGGTCCCAGCTCTTCCGGCGATCGGCCGAAGTGGCGAACGAACAGGGAGACCTGCAGGATGTAGGAGGATTGGGTGTGCGGCGAGAGGTTGCGCACCCGCATATCCTCGAGCATGCGTTGCCGAAGGGCTGTCATGGGGAAGCTCCTGAGCGAGATGGACGGTGCTGCGAGCAGCCCCGCCATGCTGGCGCAATCGGAACCTCCGGGGATGCCGGAACTCAGCCGATCAGCGGATTCACGTCACGATGATCAGTAACCTCTCAGGCTGGAGCACCAATACCGCGTAGCGGTTTAGGAGACTCCGCAAAATAAACGCGTTGAATATGGACAACTGCAGATCAACGGTTTT
>DASRHY010000236.1:0-41907 GCA_035650275.1 Kribbellaceae bacterium
CTGCTTCAGGTCCTGCACGTATGCGTCCAGCCGGTCGAAGCTCTCGTTCCAGAACCGCTCGAACCCGCCGGTCCACTCGTGGACCGGCCGCAGCCCGCGGGCGTCAAGGCCGTACAGGCGCTGCTTGCCTGCCTTGCGGTCCCGCACCAGCCCGACCTCCCGCAGCACCCGCAGGTGTTTGGACGCGCGCGGCTGGGTCATCCGCAGCTCCCGGGCCAACTCGGTCACAGGCCGCTCACCCGCCCGCAGCACCACCAGGATCTCCCGGCGCTGCGGCTCGGCGATCGCGTTGAAGACGTCCGACGTCGTCGCTGCTCGTGCCACGGCCGCCATCATATGCCCATATGGGCATGCGTCAAGTCGAGATGAATCAGGCGGGTCTTGTCAGACGATCGTGACCCTTACTACACGGTTCTGCCGTACCTGGCCGGCATCACCTCGCGGGTGCAGCTCGGGTCGCTGGTCACCGCCGTCAGCTACGGCATCCCGGCGTACTGCTGAAGGCGCTGACCACCGTGGACGTGCTCTCCCGCGGACGGGCCTGGCTCGGCATCGGCACGGCCTGGAACGCCGACGAGGCGACCGGACTGGGCATCCCGTTCCCGCCGGAGCGGGTGGCTGACGCCGCGCAGGCGGTGGCGTCGTCCGGCCAACCCGCGCCCGCCGTACTTGGAGCCGGTGGTCGTCTCAGCCTGACCGCGCGAGGACTGTGAGCCGGCCGGTCCGCAACGGTGACGGCCTCTGGTCGACCAGCCAGGCCACTGCCGGCAGCACGGCTAGCGCGACGCAGATCCCGCCGACCGCGTCGGTCTCGTAGTGCGAGCCGAGCGCGACCTGCGCCCACCCCATCGCCGTGCCCGCCGCCACGGCAGCCGTCAGCACCGGCGCCGCGGCCCCTGCTGCTGTTCGGTGGCCTGGGCCGCCGAACAGCAGCAGGGCGAGCACGAACCCGACAGCGGTCCCGAGCGCGGTGTGGCCGCTGGGATAGGCCAGGTTGTCCAGCCCGTGGATGGTGCGGTCAACGATCGGCTTCAGCACCATCGTCGCGCCGACGGCCACCGCGGGTCCGGCCACCGCGAGGACGGCCAGCCGCCGGGAACCACCGACCAGGCATCCGGCCGCCAGCAGGGCCAGCAGTACCGCGGCCGGGCGCGGATCGCCGGTGCGGTCGAACGCCATCGCGACCGTGAGCCAGCGGCCCTCGGCGAGCGGCACCCACCCGTCGAGGCGGCCGGCTTCCGGCTCGCCCGCGTGCGCCGCGCCCAGGACGAGCACGACGACGCCGGCCAGCGCCGCGAGCACGAAGAGTGCGCGCTGCGGCGCAGGCGTGACAGTCCTGATCAACCCCGTGAACCCCCCAACTGCCGGCCGGGGCCGGCAGTCCGAACATATCTGCCCGGGCCAGCCGGGCCCGGGTCAGCCGCCCTCGACGTGCTTCTTGAGGCCGGCCAGCATCATCTCCCAGTTCGACCTGGAGTGCTCGGCCTCCTCCTCGCTGCCGTTGTTGTCCTGGCTCAGCGAGACGTGCGTGCCGCCTTCGTTCGCCGTCAGCTCGTAGCTGAGAGTGTGGTAGTTCTCCGGCACGTCGTCCTGGCCGGTCAGCGGACTGAAGTGGGTGACCTTGAGCCGTCGCTCGGGCTCGACCTCGAGCACCTCACCCTTGTCCTGGTACGGCTTGCCCTCCCACTCGCCGTTCCAGACGATCGGGCTGCCCGGCTGCCAGTCCGTCTCCACCTGGGAGCCGAACATGTACTCCTTGATCTGCTCCGGATCGGTCAGCGCCGCCCACACCAGCGCCGGCGAACCGTTGATGTCGGTCTCTGCGGTCGCCACGTAGCCGGTCATGCTGCTTCCTCCTTAGGCGAGAATCATCCTCGCTGTACCCAGATCGCATCGGTTCAGTGCTTACGCTACGGAGCCGTTCCGCGGTCCGGCTTGGAGAAAAGCGTCAGCCGGCGGACTCCTCCAGCTTGGCCAGCTCCTCGTCCACCACGGACTGGTCCAGCTTGGCGAAGATCGGTGTCGGCGGCTGGACCGGCGTACCGGGGACCACCGGTTCCGAGCGCCAGGACGGCTGCGCGGCGTAGTCGCCGGTGATGATCGGGTACGGCGACCCGCCGTCCAGGTCCGCGACCTCGTCGATCCGCGGCTCCGGCAGGAACGTCCTGGTACCACCGAGCGCGGTGTGCACCTTCTGCGCCGAGTGCGGCAGGAACGGCGCGAGCAGCCGGTTGCTGTCGGCAACCACCTGGGCGGCGACGTGCAGCACGGTGGCCATCCGGTCCGGGTCCTCGGTTCGGAGCTTCCACGGCGCCTGCTGGGACAGGTACTGGTTCGCCTCTCCGGCGACCCGCATTGCCTCGCCGATCGCCTGCTTCACGCGGTGCCGGCCGAGCAGCCGGCCGACCGTGCCGAACGCATCCTCCGATGCCGTGAGCAACGTCCGGTCGGCGTCGGTGAGAGTGCCGGCTGGCGGGATCGCGCCCAGGTTCTTCGCGATCATCGACGCGGTCCGGTTCACCAGGTTGCCCCAGGTGCTGACCAGCTCGTCGTTGTTCCGCCGGACGAACTCCGCCCAGGTGAAGTCGGTGTCCTGCGTCTCCGGACCGGCGACCGAGATGAAGTACCGCAACGCGTCCGGCGCGTACCGCTCCAGCACGTGGCGGACGTAGATCACCACCGACCTCGACGACGAGAACTTGCGGCCCTCCATGGTCAGGTACTCGCTGCTCACCACCTCGGTCGGCAGCTGCAGCTCGCCGTACGGCCCGGGGCTGCCACCCTTGGTGCCGCACCCGTCGTAGCCGAGCAGCTCCGCCGGCCAGATCTGGCTGTGGAACGTGATGTTGTCCTTGCCCATGAAGTAGTACGACTGCGCGGCCGGATCGCACCACCAGGCCTTCCAGGCGTCTGGGTCACCGGTACGCCGGGCCCACTCGATCGAGGCCGACAGGTACCCGATCACCGCGTCGAACCAGACGTACAGCCGCTTGTTCGGGTTGTCCTGCCAGCCAGGCAGCGGGACCGGGATGCCCCAGTCGATGTCCCGGGTCATCGCCCGCGGACGCAGGTCGTCGAGCAGGTTCATCGAGAACTTGAGCACGTTCGGGCGCCAGTCGGTCCGGGTCCTCAGCCAGTCCCCGAGCGCCTCGGCGAGCGACGGCAGGTCCAGGAAGAAGTGCTCGGTCTCGACGAACAGCGGCGTCTCGCCGTTGATCCGGCTGTGCGGGTTCCGCAGCTCGACCGCGTCCAGCTGGTTGCCGCAGTTGTCGCACTGGTCGCCACGCGCGCCGTCGTACCCGCAGATCGGACAGGTGCCCTCGATGTACCGGTCCGGCAGCGTCCGTCCGGTCGACGGCGAGATCGCGCCCTTGGTGGTGCGCTCGATCATGTACCCGTTCTTGTGCACCGTGCGGAACATCTCCTGCGCCACCGCGTAGTGGTTCCGCGTCGTCGTCCGGGTGAACAGGTCGTACGACAGCCCGAGCGCCTGCAGGTCCTCCACGATCACCCGGTTGTACCGGTCCGCGAGCTCCTTCGGCGACACCCCTTCGGCCTCGGCCTCGACCAGTATCGGCGTCCCGTGCTCGTCCGTCCCGGACACCATCAGCACGTCGTGCCCCGCCATCCGCATGTACCGGCTGAACACGTCCGAAGGAACCCCGAACCCGGAGACGTGCCCGATGTGGCGCGGCCCGTTCGCATAGGGCCACGCCACCGCCGACAAGATGTGAGCCATGCCGCCACCCTAGTCCCGCAACGCCGCGACCAGACCGATCATCCGCCCGGCCCCGCCCATCCCCTTCCTTGCCGTTCATCGGTCACTTTTTCCATTTCTGTGGATCGCTGTTTGACTGGCGAGTCGAATCGTGCCCTGGCGGTGTGGGGAGAGTTCCTGGCCAACTTGGGCGTGCTGTCCGATTTATCGACGCACCCCGAACCGGCCGACAACTCTGCCCGGCCGACGGCTACCACATGTCCCCGTCGCCGGCCATCGGCTCATCCACACAAACGGAAAAAGTGACCGATGAACGGGAAGGGTGAAGGCCACGCTCCACCACGGGGCACACTCCGCCGATGGGTCTGTGGGTCGTGCGGGTCCCGGCCGGGTCGTGCGGGTCGCCGGCCGGGTTGTGCGGGTCCGGCCGGGGGTTACGGGTCGGTGGGGTGGGCGGGTCAGGAGGGGTCGTCGGCGAGGCGGGGGAAGAGGGGGTCGCCCTTGACGAGCTGGGCGCCGGGTGGGAGCTGCGCCCAGGTGCCGGCGTCCTGGATCCGCTGGTCCGCGAGCGGGCCGAGCTCGGGCTCGGCGCCGAGCAGGGTCCACAGCCTCGCGGCGGCCTTCGGCATCGTCGGGTTGTGCAGTACGGCGACGGCGCGCAGCACCTCGGCCGCGGTGTAGAGGATGGTGGCCAGCCGGTCCCGCTGGGAGTCGTCCTTGGCGACCTTCCACGGCTCCTGCTCGGAGACGTAGCCGTTCACCGCGCCGACCAGGTCGTTGATCGCGGCCAGCGCGTCGTGGAACGCCAGCGAGTCGATCGCCTTGTCCGCCACGGCCACCGACGAGGCCAGCTTGTCCGCCAGTGCCTGCTCGGCCGGGCCGTGGTCGGTGGCCTCCGGCAACTTGCCGTCGAAGTACTTGCCGACCATCGCCGCAATCCGGGACGCCAGGTTGCCCAGGCCGTTCGCCAGCTCGGAGGTGTAGACGGCGCTCAGGTGTTCCGACGAGAACGAGCCGTCCGAGCCGAACGCGATCGTGCGCAGGAAGTAGTACCGGAACGCGTCCGAGCCGAAGTGGTCGGTGATCTCGCGCGGCGCGATCGCGGTCAGCTTCGACTTGCTCATCTTCTCTCCGCCGACCAGCAGCCACCCGTGCGCGAACACCTGCCGCGGTACGTCCACCCCGGCGGCCATCAGCATCGCCGGCCAGATCACGGCATGGAACCGCAGGATGTCCTTGCCGACCAGGTGCACGTCGGCCGGCCACAGCTCGGCGAAGCGTGCCGGGTCGGTGCCGTATCCGGCGGCGGTCACGTAGTTGAGCAGGGCGTCGATCCAGACGTACAGCACGTGCTTGTCGTCCCACGGCACCCGGATGCCCCAGTCGAACGTGGACCGGGTGATCGACAGGTCCTGCAGCCCCTGCTCGACGAACGCCACCACCTCGTTGCGGGCGGACGCGGGCGCGACGAACTCGGGCCGGTCCCGGTACAGCGCGAGCAACCGGTCGGCGTACGCGGAGAGCCGGAAGAAGTAGTTCGTCTCCGAGACCGTCTCCAGCACGGTGCCGTGCACCGCGCAGCGCTGGGTGCCGTCCGGGTCGGTGACGATGTCGGCCGGCAGCTTGAACTCCTCGGAGTCGACGCAGTACGGGCCCTCGTACTCCCCCGCGTACACGTCGCCGTTGTCGAACAAGGTCTGCCAGAACTCGCGGACCCGCTCGGTGTGCCGTGGCTCGGTGGTCCGGATGAAGTCGTCGTACGCGATGTCCACGTCGCGCCAGGCCGGCTTCCAGGACTCCTCGACGAGCTTGTCGGTCCAGTCCTGCGGGGACATGCCCTGCGCCTCGGCGCTGCGCATCACCTTCTGCCCGTGCTCGTCGGTCCCGGTGAGATACCAGGTCCGCTCACCGCGCTGGGCATGCCACCGGGTGAGGACGTCGCCGGCCACGGTCGTGTACGCGTTGCCGATATGCGGCACCGCGGTCACGTAGTAGATCGGCGTGGTGACGTAGAAGGCCTTCTGTTCTGACACGACCATGAATGCTAGCCGGGCGGCGAAGGCCAGGTTGACGGCCATGTCCCGAACAGCTGTGGTGACCGGAGCCGGCCCTGACCGCCGCACTCGACCGACCGATCGAGCAGTAGACCGGGCTCAGGTCGAACGCGCCGCCACCACGGCGTCGTACACGGTGCGTTTGGGGAGTCCGAGCCGTTGGGCGACGTCGGCGATGGCCTGCTTGCGCGGGGTGCCGGCGGCCTCGTCCGCGGCCACCTCGGCGGCGAGCTCGGCCGGCGTCAGCCCGGCCCGGCCGGGCTCCGCGCCGGCGACGACCACTGTGATCTCGCCCCGTACCCCGTCCGCGGCCCAGTCGGCCAGCTCGGCCGCGCCACCGCGGCGTACCTCTTCATAGGTCTTGGTGAGCTCGCGGCAGACGACGGTACGGCGATCGGTGCCGAACGCGTCCGCGATCGCGGCCAGGCTCGCGGCCAGCCGGTGCGGCGCCTCGAAGAACACCATCGTGCGGCGTTCGGTGCTCAGCTCGCCCAGCAGCCGGGCCCGCTCGCCGGCCTTGCGAGGCAGGAAGCCCTCGAAGCAGAAGCGGTCCACCGGAAGGCCGGACACCGCGAGCGCGGTCAGTACCGCGGACGGCCCCGGTACGGCGGAGACCCGGATGCCGGCCTCGACCGCCGCGGCGACCAGCCGGTACCCGGGGTCGGAGACGCTCGGCATCCCCCCGTCGGTCACCACGACCACGGTGCCACCGCCTGTGAGCGTGGCCACCAGCTCGTCGATCCGCTGCCGCTCGTTCCCCTCGAAGAAGCTCAACACCCGGCCGGTCAGCGTGACCCCGAGCTCGGACGTCAGCCGCCGCAGCCGCCGGGTGTCCTCGGCCGCGACCACGTCTGCCTCGGCCAGCACCTTCGCCAGCCGCGGCGGCGCGTCCCCGAGATCCCCGATCGGCGTCGCCGCCAGGATGAGTGAGCCAGTCACGCCGTCATGATCGCAGCCCCGCCACGGCGTGTTCACGAATCGCCATCAATCCGGTGCCAAACCTGGCCATCCGTGCACACATGGATGGGGATGACACGCCGGCGTCCGTACCATGGCGGGCGTGACTGCCGTGATCGACGACGACACCGACGCCCTGGAGGACGGGGACCGGCGCCCTGACCGCAGCGAGGCTCTCGGCCGGGACGTCCTGGGGCGGCGGCTGCCGTCGCTGCGGGACCGGATGTACCCGCCGATGCCGCGCGACTTCGACGGCGGCTGGATCGCGACGCTGCTGATCACCGCGTTCGCCGGCTTCATCCGGTTCTGGCACCTGTCGAACCCGGTGAAGTTCGTCTTCGACGAGACCTACTACGCGAAGGACGCGTACTCGCTGCTGCAGTTCGGATATGCGCGCCAGTTCGTCGACGCGCCCCGCAAGGACGAGGCGAACCTGCGGATCCTGTCCGGCAACCTGGACGTGTTCAAAGACACGCCGAGCCTGACAGTGCACCCCGAGGTCGGCAAGTGGATGATCGCGGGCGGCGAGAAGCTGTTCGGGATGAACACGTTCGGCTGGCGGTTCTCGGCCGCGCTGTTCGGCACCCTGACCATCCTGGTGCTGATCCGGATGGTCCGGCGGATGACCCGGTCGACGCTGATCGGCTGTATCGCGGGCCTGCTGCTCGCGGTCGACGGCCTGCACTTCGTGATGTCCCGGACGGCGCTGCTGGACGTGTTCCTGGCGTTCTGGCTGGTCTGCGCTGTCGCCTGCCTGGTCCAGGACCGGGACTGGGCGCGCAAGCGACTGGCCGACGGGGCCGGCAAAGACGGCGACGCGGTCCGCGGTGTGGGCCGGCTGCTGCTGTTCCGGCCGTGGCGGATCGCGGCGGGCATCTGCTTCGGGCTCGCGCTCGGCGTGAAGTGGAACGCGATCTGGGCGGTGGCCGGTTTCGGCCTGCTGACCTGGGCCTGGGACATCGGCGCGCGCCGCGCGATCGGGGTCCGCCGCGCGTGGCTGAAGTCCGCGTTCGTGGACGGTATCCCCGCGTTCGTCAGCATCGTGCTGGTCGGGGTGGTCACCTACGCCGCGACCTGGACCGGCTGGCTGATACACGACAACGCCTACGCGCACGACTACGCGTCGAAGAACCCGGCGACCGGTGTGATGAAGGTCGTGCCGGACGACTTCCGGTCGCTGATCCACTACCACCGCGAGGTGCTGGACTTCCACACCGGCGACTACATCAACAAGGCCACCCATCCGTACCAGTCGCACCCGGGCGGCTGGCCGATCCTGGCCCGGCCGATCGGCTTCGACGCGGTGAACGACATCAAGCCCGGCACCGGCGGCTGCACCGCGGCGCCCGGCACGAACTGCCTATCGGTGATCTCGGCGATCGGCACCCCGCTGCTGTGGTGGGCGGGAGCGGTCGCCCTGGTGGTATCGCTGGTGTTCTGGGTCGGCCGGCGGGACTGGCGGTTCGGGATCCCGATCATCGGGTTCGCGGTCGGCTGGGTGCCGTGGTTCTTCTTCGCCGAACGCCCGATCTTCTTCTTCTACGCGGTCGCGATGGTCCCGTTCACGGTGATGGCGCTCGCGCTGCTGCTGGGCCAGATCATCGGGCCTGGCGGCGTACCCGGCGAGGCCCGCACCGTCCCCGTGACAACGCCGCGGCGACTGATCGGCACCGCGATCACCGGCGCGTTCGTGATCCTGGTCGTGCTGAACTTCGCCTATATCTGGCCGATCCTCACCGACAAGGTGATGCCGCACCCCGAGTGGCTCAGCCGGATGTGGTTCAAAACCTGGATATGAGGCGTGCTGCCCAAGATCCAGCGACTGGACCCAATTGCCAGGGCGTGTCGGGGTCGATTGGACGCGAACGCCAGCACGTGTCAGTGGTCGAGGTGGCCTTTCCTCTTCTTGCCGTGTCGGCGGCCGCTGGTCCGGCCGCCGACGCCGCCGAAGATCGCCAGGCCCTTGAGTACGACGACGGGGGCCTTCGGGTCCGGGTTCTCGCTGCCGCTGGCGCCGAAGCCGCCGAAGATGCCCATGCCCTCGGTCCGGACCTCGACGTTGTCCGGCACGGTCACGTCGATGCCGCCGAACAGTGCGAACGTCCAGAGCGTCACCTCCTTGGCCTCGAAGACGGCGTCGGTCATGTCGAAGTCGTAGCCGCCGAAGATGCAGATCGCGTTGGTACGCCGCTTCACCCGCCAGCGGCCCTTCCGCTCGCCGCCGCCGAAGATCCCGACCACGGACTCGAAGCTGGCGTCCGGGTCGGCCGCGGGCTCGATCTGCGTCGACGCGTGCGCGCCGGGGCGGGCGGCCTGCTCCGGGATCACCAGGTCGGCGGTGATCGGCTCCAGCTCGCCGAGGGTCTTGGCCATGAACGTCGCCTCGAGCCGTTCGGCGTGCTCGTCCTGCGTCAGCCGGCCCGCCATCAGCGACTCGCGGAGCACGTCGACGACCCGGTCCCGGTCCTCGTCGGAGGCGCGCAGGTGGGCGTGCGGGTTGGACGGGCGTTCGGGCAGGTTGTCCATGCCGTGCACGATAGCCCGAGCCGCCGCCGCGGCGTCACTGCATCCGCGACCCCAGCGGTACGGTGCAGAACGGGCCGCCGAGCACGTTCAGCACCGGGTCGTCGAGGTCCGGCTCGGACCCAACCAGGGACTCAGCGGCGTACACCTCGCTGTCGTCGACCGGGTGGTAGCCGATCTCCTCGCCGGCGGCCAGTGACCACCACCGGCGGGTGTTGCGAGAGATGCCCCAGATCAGCCGGAACCCCGGTTCCGGTACCGCGAGGCAGGCCTCGACCAGCCGGGCACCGTCGTCGGGTGACAGCCAGGTCGACAGCCCGCGTACGCTGCCGGGCTTGGCGAGGCAGGTACCGATCCGCAGGCAGAGCACACCCATGCCGTACCGCTCGTGGTACAGGCTGCCGAGTGCCTCCATGGCGACCTTGCTGAAGCCGTAGTACGTGTCCGGCCGGGCCGGCGCGTCCGCCGGGATGCCGTCCGGCCCGGCGTCGGCCCGGGTGTAGTACCCCACGGCGTGGTTGCTCGAGGCAAGGATCACGCGGGGTACGCCGGCGTGCCGGGCGGCCTCGAGCACGGTCCGGGTGCCGTCGACGTTGACCGAGAGGATGTCCGGCCACGGCGCCTCCATGCTGTACCCGCCGAGATGCAGTACGGCGTCCACCCCGGCGCAGGCGGCCGCCATCGCGTCCGGGTCGGTGACCGACGCGGTGACCAGCTCGACGTCCTCGTGCGGTCCGACCGGTTCTTGCGAGGCGATGTCGAGCAGTCGCAGGGTCCGGCCGGGCCGGGCGAGCCGCGGTCGCAGCAGCCGGCCGATGCCGCCGTTCGCACCGGTGACGAGCAGGATCATCGGATCCCCTCCCGGCGCAGCGTGGTGGACAGCTTGCGCGCATGCCGGGTGATCGCGTCCGCGAGCCGGTCGAGCTCGCCACCGGTGGCCAGCGTGGCAGGCATCGAGCAGCTGATCGCATCGGTGGCCGGGATCCGGTAGTCGACCGCACAGGCGACACAGGCGACTCCGGGTGTGCCCTGCTCCTGCTCGAACGCCCAGCCCCGCGCCCGCACCGTGTCCAGCACCTCGCGCAGCTCGGCCCGGTCGGCGACGGTGTTCTCGGTCAGCACTTCGAGCTCGTCGGGGAGCACCGCCTCGACCTCCTCCTGGGTCAGCTCGGCGAGCAGGGCCTGGCCGAGCGCGGTCACGTGCGCAGGCAGCCGGCGGCCGATCCGCGACACCACGAGGTGTGACTCGCGGGACTCCCGGCTGGCCAGGTACAGCACGTGCGCTGCGTCGCGGCGCGCGAAGTGCACCGTGTACCCGACCTCCTCGCGCAGGTCCTCCAGCACCGCCCAGGCGAACGGCAGGGCCGGGTCCTTGTCCAGGTACGCGGTCCCCGACAGCAGCGCATGCGGCCCGATCCCGAACGCCGAGCCGGTCTCGTCGGTCTCGATCCACCTCAGCTCGCGCAACGTCCGCACCAGCGCGTGCAGGCTGGACCGCGGGTAGCCGGTGTACTCCTGCAACCCGGCCAGCGTGAGCCGGGTCGGTGAAGCAGCGAGCGCTTCGAGGATGCGCACCGTGCGCTCCGCGGACTTCACCAGACCGACCTCGTCGGTACGGCGTGCGGCGGTGTCGGTCCGCAGGTCCATCGCTGTCACCCCACCGGCTCGGGAACTGTTGACGTCAATATAGCGGCAGGCTAACTTCCTTCTAAACGCCTTCCAGTTTGAGGGATAGCATCCACATATGTGAACCCGAGGTATTAGCCGTGCCCGACCGTAGGATGCCGATGGCTCTCGACGGACTGCTGTCCTTCCCGCTCACCCCGTTCACCCGCGACGACGAGGTCGACCCTGATGTGCTCGCCGAGCACCTGAACCGCCAGGTCGACGCCGGTCCGGCGGCGCTGTTCGTCGCCTGCGGAACGGGTGAGTTCACCGGGCTGACACCCGCCGAGTACGCCGACGTGATCCGGACCGCGGTCAAGGTGGTGGCGGGCCGGGTGCCGGTGTACGCCGGGGCCGGCGGCGGTCCCGGTGTCGCCCGCGGATACGTCGAGACCGCCCGCGAGTGCGGTGCCGACGGCGTGCTGCTGCTGCCGCCGTACCTGGTCTCCTCCACGCCCGCGGGACTGCTGCGGCACATCCAGTACGTCGCGGCCGGCGCGCCGCTGCCGATCGTGGTGTACCAGCGGGCCAACGCCGTACTCGATCCGGCGACCGCGGTCGCGCTGCTCGACGTACCGGCGGTCAGCGGGATCAAGGACGGCATCGGCGACGTCGGCGCGATGCTGCGTATCGTCACCGCCGTCAGGACGTCGAGACATGCGCGGGCCGAGACGTTCGGGTTCCTGAACGGACTGCCGACGGCCGAGCTGTCTGTGCAGGCCTACACCGCGATCGGGGTCTCGTCCTACTCCTCGGCGGTGCTGACCTTCGTGCCCGAGATCGCGACAGCGTTCTTCCGGGCCGTGTCGACGGGAGACACGGCGACAGCGAGCCGGCTTCTCGCGGACTTCTACCTTCCGTTCGCGGAGCTGCGCGACCAGGTCCCGGGGTACGCCGTGTCGCTGGTCAAGGCCGGGACGCGGCTGACCGGCCTGGACATGGGCGGCGTGCGACCACCACTGGTCGACCCGACACCCGAGCACGTCGAACAGCTGGCCGCGATCATCGCCGCCGGCCGGGCCGCGCTGGAGGCCTGATGACCCTCACCATCACCGAAGTCGTCGTCACGCCGATCGCGTTCCCGGACCCGCCGCTGCTGAACTCGTCCGGCGTGCACGAGCCGTGGGCCCTGCGGACCATCGTCGAGGTGCGCACCGGCGACGGCCTGGTCGGTCTCGGCGAGACGTACGGCGACCAGGTGCACCTCGACCTGGTACGACGCGCTGCCCCGGCGCTGACCGGACTCGACGTGTTCGACCTGAACGGACTGACCGCGCGGCTGGCGCGGGAGGTCGGTGGCGAGGACGCTCCGGACGCGCACGGGCTGATCGGCGGATCCAGCCCGGCCAAGACCCTGGCCCGGGTGGTGTCGCCGTTCGAGGTCGCCTGCCTGGACCTGCAGGGGCAGGCGCTCGGCCGGCCGGTGTACGACCTGCTCGGCGGCAAGGTCCGCGACGCCGTGCCGTACAGCGCGTACCTGTTCTACAAGTGGGACGGGCACCCCGGTGCGGAGCCGGACGAGTGGGGCGCCGCGCTGGACCCGGACGGGATCGTCGCGCAGGCCCGGCGGCTGATCGACGAGTACGGGTTCGGCTCGATCAAGCTGAAGGGCGGGGTGTTCCCGCCGTCCGACGAGATCGCCGCGGTCCGCGCGCTGCGGGCTGCGTTCCCGGACCACCCGCTACGGATCGACCCCAACACCGCCTGGACCGTCCAGACGTCGTTGCGCGTCGCCCGGGAGACCGACGGGCTGCTCGAGTACCTGGAGGACCCGACGCCGGGCAAACCCGGGATGGCGGCCGTGGCGGCGAAGGCACCGATGCCGTTGGCAACCAACATGTGTGTGGTGAGCTTCGCGGACCTGCCCGAGGCGGTGGCGCTCGGTTCGGTCGGGGTGATCCTGTCCGACCACCACTACTGGGGCGGCCTGCGCGCGTCACAACGGCTCGCGGGTGTCTGCGAGACGTTCGGCATCGGGTTGTCGATGCACTCCAACAGCCATCTCGGCATCTCGCTCGCGGCGATGACGCATCTCGCCGCGGCCACGCCGGTGCTGGACTACGCGTGCGACACGCACACGCCGTGGCAGTCGGGTGCCGACGTAGTGGAGCCCGGTGCGCTGCGGTTCGTCGACGGGGCGGTGCCGGTGCCTTCAGGGCCGGGCCTGGGCATCTCGCTGGACCGGGACGCGCTTGCGCGGATGCATGAGGACTACCAGCGATGCGGGATCCGGCAGCGGGACGACACCGGCTACATGAAGCGGCTGACGCCCGGGTACGAGAAGCTGCTGCCGCGGTGGTGAGCGCCCTGCGCTGTCACGTGGGACTTGGTCTCGCGCGCCGCGTGACTACTCTGGGCAGCATGCCGGTAGAGCTCAACCACACGATCGTCGAAGCCGAGGACCGGGACGCGACCGCCGACTTCCTCGTCGAGGTGCTCGGCCTGCCCGCCGCAGGAACGTTCGGGCCGTTCCGTGTGGTCCAGGTCAGCAACGGCGTCTCGCTCGACGTCGTCCAGGCCGGCGGACCTGTGCACTCGCAGCACTACGCGTTCCTGGTCGGCGAGGACGAGTTCGACCAGATCTGGGGCCGGATCAAGGAGCGCGGGCTGAGGTTCTGGGCGGACCCGTTCCACAATGACGAAGGCAGGATCAACACCCACGACGGCGGCCGCGGTCTCTACTGGCTGGACCCGAACGGCCACAACCTCGAGATCATCACCCGACCCTACGGCGGCTGACCCCCGCCGCGAAGGCGCAGCGGTGAGGGTTCAGCGAGCCTGCGGCAGCCGGACCGAGCCGCGCTTCGGCGCCCGTGCGGACGGCGGCGGCACGACCGGCCCGATGTCCCCATCCGGGGCCGTGTCGAGGTCGACGATGACCGGCGCATGGTCGCTCGGTCCGGTGCCCTTGCGAGCGTGCCGGTCCACCCAGGCGGCCCGCACTCGTTCGGCCACCGGCGCTCCGGCCAGCACCAGGTCGATCCGCATCCCCAGGTCCTTGTGGAACATCCCGGCCCGGTAGTCCCAGTAGGTGAAGACCCGCTCGGCCGGCCAGCGGTCCCGTATGACGTCGTGCAGGCCGAGTTCCAGCAGCGCGGCGAGCGCCTCCCGCTCAGGCTCGGTCACGTGGGTCTGGCCGACGTACGCGTCCGGGTCGAACACGTCCGCGTCGGCCGGCGCGATGTTCATGTCACCGCACACGATCGCCGCATCCGGTCCGGCGCCGACCACCTCACGCAACGCCGCCAGCCAGTCCAGCTTGTACCGGTAGTGGTCCGAGTCCGGCTCTCGCCCGTTCGGCACGTACAGCGAGTGGACCCGGACCCCGCCGCAGGTCGCCGCCACCGCCCGGGCCTCCTGGTGCGGGAACCCCGGCGCACCGCCCACCCCGCGGACGACGTCGTCCAGTCCGGCGCGGGACAGGATCGCGACCCCGTTCCACCGTCCCTCGCCGTAGTGCGCCACCGCGTAGCCGCGATCGGCGAGCTCGGCGCTGAGCAGCTCGTCGAAGGCTTCGTCGGACAGCTTCGTCTCCTGCAGGCACACCACGTCGGGCTGCCGCTGGTCCAGCCACGGCAGGAACCGCGGCATCCGCTGTTTGACCGAGTTCACGTTCCAGGTAGCCAACCGCACCCGCCTACGGTAGCGAGTGCGGCGCGGTGTCGCGGCCCTACTGGGCGGGCCTGGCTCGCAAGCCCTAATAGGCGTCCGCGCGCGCCGGCACCGCGGTGTGCCGGCGGCCGGGGCGCCTCGGCACAGGCGCGGAGCCTGTGCCGAAGTCTGCATGCACCACTTCGGCGTCGCTGCTGGTGAAGACCTCCGCGGGCCGGATCGAGGCCTCGCTGCGGCCGGTCGCCTTGGTGCGGTACATCATCGTGTCCGCATCCTTGAGCACCTCGGCCAGCGGCGTCGGCCGGTGCACGGCGCACACGCCCGCGGACGCGGTCACCCGGATCTCGTGCCCGGCGACGCGGATCGGCTCGGCGATGGTCGCGACGAGGCGCGCGATCACCGGGTACGGCGACGGCGCGGCCACGCTGCTGCCGAACAGCGCCGCGAACTCGTCACCGCCGATCCGGGCGACCAGGCCCTCGGACGAGAACGTGGCCATCCGCTGGCCGAGGATGGCCAGCACCTGGTCACCGACGTCGTGTCCGAGCAGGTCGTTGACCTCCTTGAAGCCGTCCAGGTCGATCAGTACGCCGACGAGCGGCAGGTTCTCGGATGCCCCGAGCAGCTCGGCGCCGTGCTGGTGGAAGGCGCGCCGGTTGGGCAGGCCGGTGAGCGAGTCGTGGCTGGCGGCGTACGCGTGCAGGCGCATCTCGACGGCCAGCGCCGCGGCTTCCGCCTCGGCTCTCAGTGCGCGCCGGCGATACCACCAACCGGCTACGGCTGCACCGAATCCACCGATCGCCACCGCGAGCATCACCGGGTCCACAGCAGCGCCTCCTCTGCCGTTCCGACCCGACTCGCCGGACCGCCCGGTCGGCGACTCTCCTCACGGCATGTAGCCGGGTCACTACGACTTCACTTCCGCAATCATCCGCGCCGGACAATGCGAATGCAAGCACAGATGCAAATGCACCAGGGCGCGGATCCATCGGACAGGTCAGAATTGGACTATCGTCAGCGCAACGGCAGCTGAGACGGGGAGAGGAGCCATGACAGCCTCGAGCCACACCGGCCCTACAGCTCTCCGGATCCTGCTCGGTGCGCACCTGCGCCGGATGCGCGAGGCCACCGGGATCAGCCGTGAGGACGCGGGCTGGGAGATCCGCTCGTCGGAGTCGAAGATCAGCCGGATGGAGCTCGGCCGGGTCGGGTTCAAGGAACGCGATGTGGCCGACCTGCTCAACCTGTACGGCCTGGACGACGCCGAGGAGCGGGAACGGCTGCTCGCGCTGGCCAAGGACGCGAACAACCCCGGCTGGTGGCACCGGTACGGCGACGTGCTGCCGAGCTGGTTCCAGTCCTACCTCGGCCTGGAGGCCGCCGCGGAGCGGATCCGTACGTACGAGACCCAGTTCGTGCCCGGCCTGCTGCAGACCGTCGACTACGCCCGCGCGGTGGTGAGGATCGGCCACGTCACGCTGAAGCCGGAGGAGATCGAGCGGCGGGTCGAGCTACGGATGGACCGGCAGCGGATCATCACCCGGCCCCGCCCGGTCCGGCTCTGGGCGGTTCTGGACGAGGCCGTGCTGCGCCGCCCGGTCGGCGGACCCAAGGTGTTGCGCGGCCAGATCGAGGCGCTGATCGAGCTCAGCGAACGCCAGAACATCACCCTGCAGGTGATCCCGTTCAGCGCCGGCGGGCACGCCGCGACCGGTGGCGCGTTCTCACTGCTGCGGTTCCCCGAGCGGGACATGTCCGACGTCGTCTACATCGAGCACATGACCAGCGCGCTGTATCTGGACAAGCGCGATGACCTGGACATCTACGCGACCGCGATGGACAGCCTCTGCGTCGAGGCCGATCCGCCGAACAAGACCGCGGACATCCTGGCCGACGTCCTGCGGAGCCTGGAGCATCGGTAACCCCTGAAGTCGACCCTGCGTGTCCGGTTGATGACCAGTCGTGGATATTTGCTCGCCGTGGCTTGCACGTCGGCGACTGTCATTGACAGCGGACCGGTCGCCACCCAACCATGTCGCCCGTGGGGACGCCACAGAACAACGGTCCGGTCGCGGCATTGGATGCCGCGACCGCGCTGATCGCCGGCGTCGTGGTCCAGCAGCGGATCGAGGAAACGCCACCGCCGGTCGTGGAAGCGGTCGCCTGGGCGATCACCCAGCATCTTGCCGTGCTCGGCGAGCTGGCCGAGGTCCTGCAGCACCAGCTCGCGGACGACCGGGCCGCCGATGGTCCGCCCCCGCGGCCGGAGGAGCGAGAGTTCACCGCCCGGCTCAGCGACACCGCCGCCGCACTCCAGGCCGCGCTGTCCAGTGCCCAGCTGTTCACCGCCGAGCTGGCCAACCAGCTGTCCCAGGCCCCGCTGCGGCACAGCGCCTGACCTGCGCGTCCGCGGCACGGGTCAGCGCGGCAAAGATCGGCGCGGCAGAGTCAGTGCGGAGCGACGTCGATCGCGGGGTTCTGGTCGAAGAACCCGAACGGTTTCAGCCAGAACGCGACGGTGTCCACCGGCATCACCGGCCAGTCCTCGACCCGGGTGATGTGGTGGATGCCGAACACGTACCAGAGCACGATGTCGGTGTTCTCCAGCGGCTCGTCATCGGCGATCCAGCGCGTCATGCCGTCGTCGTACTCCGACTGGGTCGGGTAGGCGCCGCAGGGCCAGCGCTCATCGTCGTGCTGCCGGGTCACCCACACGGTGTGCCCGATCACCGGTGCCCGCCGGTACTGGGGCGTGTCCGGGTCCATCACCGGCGGGATCGCGCCACCCGGCACCAGCTTGTACGACGGGTTGGTGCCGAGCCGGTTCGTACGGTTCGGGTTGACCACCTTCCAGGACCGCTGGCTCGCCCAGTCGAAGTCGCGGGCCGCCTCCGACTCCGAGCGGACCGGCGTGGCCTCGGTCACCACCGCGAGGCCGTACGGGTTCTGGTCCGACACCGGCAGGGCGCGGGAGTCGACCTCCAGCACCGTGTTGCCGTCGCCGTCGACGTCCAGGTCGAGCCGCGCGACCAGGAAGTGCTGGTGGAACGGTGCGTACGTCTGCCGGTCGACCACGGTGCCGGTCGGTGGCGGCGTACCGTCCAGCGCGTACGGAGTGGTCACCATCAGGCCGGTCGCGCGGACCTCGCACTCGATGTTGCCGTCCTGGTAGAAGCGCCAATAGACCAGGTACTCGTAGTTCGCGACCGTGACGTGGCAGGACACCACCATCCGCCGCATCCGGCGCACCTCGGCGCCGGTGGTGGAGTCGACGTGCTTCCAGAGCACGCCGGCGTCCTCCTCGTGCAGGCAGATCGCGTTGCCGATCGTGTACGGCTCACCGTGGGTGTCGTGCAGCACCGCGTCCAGGTAGGCGATCTCGCCGAGGCAGTCGCAGCCGAGCTCCAGCGAGGTGGTCATGAATCCCAGACCCCACTCGCCGATGTCGAACGCGGTCCGCCGGTAGTGGTCGAACGAGGTGTCCCGGTACGGCACCACCATCTCGGCGAACGACATCCGGTAGGCGATGTCGCGCGTGGTGCCGTGGTCGTCGTACGCCACCTGGTAGATGACCGGACCCTCGCGGTGGTTGAAGCCGAGCCGCATCGTCCACCGTTGCCAGCGCAGCTCGGTGCCGTCGACGGTGAACGAGACCCCGTCGGGCTGGCTGATCTCCAGCGGTCTCAGGTCGTTGCGCGGCGTACCGGTCCACGGCCCGGAGGCGTACTCGGCGTCGACCTCGGCCTTCCCGTGGTCGTGGTTGTTCTCCAGCTCGAGCAGCTCGAGCGTGTTCATGTCGACCACGACCTTGAGCCCGGAGAGCGGATGCGCATAGGGGTTACCGTCCGGGGTCTCCCGGTACCAGATGTCGCACCAGCCGAGCCGGCGGTCGCGGTACTTCTCCGGCATCAGCGCCCGGCCGTACGTCCAGACGTCGATCAGCACCAGCGAGAGGTCGGTGATGCCGCGGTCCGCCAGCGCGGCGATCAGGTCGGGGTGTGCTCGCATCGCCTCGTCGACCTCGTGGAACTCGTCGACGGTGAAGTTCGGCGTCACGCCGGGCATGTGCGTCCAGGACACCACCCGGTCACCGTTCAGGTCGACGACACCCTCCCAGGTCTGGTTGTCGGCCCGGTTCCACAGCACGGCGAGCGATGTCCGCGGGACCGGGTCACCGGAGCGCCACGCCTTCACGACGACCTTGGGCGGCTCGAGCAGCTCGATCGACGCGAACCTCCAGGAGCCGGAGAGCTGCTCGTCCCTGCGCAGGATGGCCGCGGTACGGCGGAACTCGTCGCTGTCGAGGGGGTCTAACGGGTGTCGCGCCATGGCATTCCCCTCCCACGAAGCACCGCGTTCTTCGCACTATAGGTTCGGCCCGACCGGCTGTCGACGCGGCTGCGACATCGGCCTAGCCTGAATGAGCGGGGGGATTTCACTGCGGCAAAGGGGCGGACATGTCGGAGAAGAAGGTCTTCCACAACGTCATCGGCGGCGAGGTCCAGGCCGCCGCGTCCGGCGCGATGATGGATATCGTCAACCCGTCCACCGGCGAGGTGTACGCGTCCGCGCCGAACTCGGACGAGCACGACGTCGACCAGGCGTTCCGGGCCGCCGGCAAGGCGTTCGAGAAGTGGCGCTGGTCCACGCCGGGCGAGCGCCAGCTGGCGCTGCTGAAGCTGGCTGACATGATCGAGGCGAACGCCGCCGAGCTGGTCGCGATCGAGAGCGAGAACACCGGCAAGCCGGTCTCGCTGACCATGTCGGAGGAGATCCCGCCGATGGTCGACCAGATCCGGTTCTTCGCCGGTGCCGCCCGGGTGCTGGAGGGCAAGTCGTCGGGTGAGTACATGCGCGGCTTCACCTCGTCGATCCGGCGCGAGCCGATCGGCCCGGTGGCGCAGGTGGCACCGTGGAACTATCCGATGATGATGTCGGTCTGGAAGTTCGCGCCGGCGCTCGCCGCGGGCAACACCGTGGTGCTGAAGCCGTCGGACACGACGCCGGCCTCGTCGTACTGGATGGTCGAGAAGATGCAGGAGATCTTCCCGCCCGGGGTCTGCAACCTGGTCTGCGGCGACCGCGACACCGGTGCCGCGCTGACCCGGCACAAGATCCCGCAGATGGTCTCGATCACCGGCTCGACCCGGGCCGGGATGGCCGTCGCCACAGCTGCCGCGGCGGACGTCAAGCGGGCACACCTCGAGCTCGGCGGCAAGGCGCCCGTGGTGGTGTTCGACGACGCCGACATCGGTGCCGCGATCGAGGGGATCTCGGTCGCCGGCCTGTTCAACGGCGGGCAGGACTGCACCGCGGCCACGCGGGTGATCGTGCAGCAGGGCATCTATGACGAGTTCGTCGCCGAGCTGACCGATGCCGCGAAGGCCACCAGGACCGGGTACGACCCGGACGACGAGGACATCTTGTACGGGCCGATCAACAACGCCAACCAGCTCGACCACGTGTCCGGGCTGGTGCAGCGCGCACCCGACCACTCCCGGGTGACGACCGGCGGCCACCGCGTCGGCGACCACGGGTACTTCTACGAGCCGACGATCGTCGCCGACCTGCGACAGGACGACGAGCTGATCACGACCGAGATCTTCGGGCCTGTGCTCACGGTGCAGAAGTTCACCGACGAGGAGGAAGGGCTGCGGATGTCGAACGACAGCGAGTACGGCCTCGCGTCCTCGGTCTGGACCAGCAACGTCAACACTGCGGCCCGGATGTCCGCGCGGCTCGACTTCGGCTGCGTCTGGGTGAACACCCACATCCCGCTGATCGGGGAGATGCCGCACGGCGGGTTCAAGCACTCCGGCTACGGCAAGGACCTGTCGATGTACGGGCTGGAGGACTACACCCGGATCAAGCACGTGATGCTGCACCACGGCTTCGACGGCTAGATCCTGTCTGGCTACTCCACGTCGCGGGCCATCAGGTCCGCCCAGGTCTCCCGCCGTACGACGAGCCGCGCGGCACCGTCGCGGGTGAACACCACCGGGATCCGGCGGTTGCCGTTGTAGTTGTTCGCCATCGTGTAGCAGTACGCGCCGGTGGCGGGGACCGCGAGGAGGTCGCCGACCTTCGGTTCGGACAGCGGTACGCCGTCGACCAGCACGTCACCGCTCTCGCAGTGCCGGCCGACCACGGTCACCTTCTCCGCGCCCGGACCGTCGAAGCGGCCGACGATGCCGGCCTCGAACCGCTGGTCGAACAGCGCCACCTCGAGGTTGTCGCTCATCCCGCCGTCCACCGCGACGAATGTGGTGGCGCCGCGCTTCACGGTGGTGACCCGGTAGAGCGTGGTCGCGGTCGTCGCCACCATGCTGCGGCCCGGCTCGATGATCAGCTCGGCCTGCGACGGCAGGTACTGCCAGGCCGCCCCGACCAGTGCGTCCAGGTAGTCCGGCACCGAGGGCGCCTCGTCGGCCCAGGTGTAGCGGGCGCCGAGACCACCACCCAGGTCGTACACCTCGAACTCCCCCAGCCGTGCGACCGGCTCGACCGAGTCCGCGAACGGGTCCACGTCGAGGATCTGCGAGCCGACGTGCACGTGCAGGCCCTGCATCCGCAGCCGCGCACTGTGCTCGATCCGCCGGATCAGCCGGGCCGCGTCCGGCGGAGCCAGGCCGAACTTCGACCCCTCGTGCCCGGTCAGCACGTGCGCATGGGTGTCCGCGACCACGCCCGGGATCACCCGCACCAGAACGTCCTGGGTCCGGCCGTCCGGGACGGTCGCCTCCAGCCGGTCCACGTCGTCGGCGTTGTCGACCACGACCAGGCCGAGACCGTGCTCGACCACCATCGCGATCTCCTCGTCGCTCTTCGCGTTGCCGTGCAGCACGACGAGCGCCGGGTCGACACCGGCCTTCAGCGCGGTCAGGATCTCGCCGCCGCCCGCGACGTCGAGGCCGAGCCCCTCCTCCACCATCACCCGCTGCGCCGCGGTGCACGGGAACGCCTTCGACGCGAACACCACCCGGGAGCGCGGCCAGCGCGCGGTGAGCTCGTCGACGTACTCGCGGGCCCGGTCGCGCAGCGCCTGCTCCGCGACCACCAGCACCGGCGTACCGAACTCAGCCGCGAGGTCGTCGGCGCGGCAGCCGCCGACCGTCAGGGTCCCGTCGGAGTCGAGCGCACTGCCCGCCGGGAACAGCGAAAGCAGGTCGCCCATCACTCGGTCCGGGCCAGGATCTCGCGGACCAGGTCCAGGCTGGTGTCGGGGTGCAGGAACGCGAACCGGCCGACCGTCTCGCCGTCCCATTTGCTCGGCGGGATGAACGCGACCTCGTCGTCGTGCAGCTGCTGCGCCCAGCGGTCGTAGTCCTCGGGCTTCCAGCCGAGCCGGCGGAACAGCACCACGCCCAGGTCCGGTTCGCGAACCAGCTCCAGCTGCGGTGCCTGCCGGACCAGCTCGGCGGTCTCACGGGCCAGGCCGGCGGCGACCTCGATCGCGTCCCGGTACGCCTGCACGCCGTACACCGCGAGTGAGAACCACAGCGGCAGCCCGCGCGCCCGCCGGGTCAGGTGGTAGGCGTAGTCGGTCGGGTTCCACTCGCCGTCGCTCGAGTGGATGACGTCCAGGTAGGACGCGTCCTGGGTGTGCGTCGTCCGGGCCAGCTCCGGGTTGCGGTACAGCACAGCGCAGCAGTCGAACGGCGTGAACAGCCACTTGTGCGGATCGAGGATGAACGAGTCGGCCAGCTCGATCCCGTCGTACTTGGACCGCAGCGACCGCGCGAAGATCCCGGAGCCGCCGTACGCGCCGTCGACGTGGAACCACCAGCCGCGCTCGCGCGCGATCGCGCCGACCCCGGCCAGATCGTCGATGATGCCGGCATTGGTGGTGCCCGAGGTGCACACCACCGCGGCGATGTCGGACACGTCGCGGTCGGCGTCGATCGCGGACCGGACCGTCTCCGCGGTGAGCCGGTGGTCGGGCGTCTCGACCACCAGCGCGTCCATCTCGAGCAGCCGCAGCGTGTTCACGATCGACGAGTGCGCGTCGGTCCCGACCACGACCCGCAGCCGGCGGTGCGCGCTGACCCGGTTCTTCGCGGTCTCCCGCGCCACCGCGAGTGCCGACAGGTTGCCGGCCGACCCACCCGACACGAAGCAGCCGCCGGCGGTGTCCGGCAGCCCGGCCTCGTCCGCGATCAGCCGCAGCACGGTGTTCTCGGCCGCGATCGCTCCGGACGCCTCCAGCCAGGAGATGCCCTGGATCGAGGCGCAGGACACCAGCATGTCGAACAGCAGGCTGGCCTTGGTCGGCGCGGCCGGGATGAAGCCGAGGAACCGCGGGCTGTCCGCGGAGATCACGCTCGGCGCGATCACCGAGGTGTACACGCCCAGCACCTCGTCCGGGTGCCGGGGCGTCTCGCGGATCAGGCCGGCCAGGCGCTGGTACAGCTCCGGTGCGGGCAGCATGCCCTTGTCCAGCGGGACCGGGTTCATCCGCAGCCGGTTCTCGGCGTACGCGAGCACGCTGCGCACCATCTGCTCGGTCGTCTGGTCCACCTCGTGCATCGCTGCCTCACTCCTGGTCGGCGAGGTCCTCGGCCGCGCCACGCGGTACGACGACGACCGGCACCGGCGAGTGCCGAAGGATCCTGGTCGCACGCGACCCGAGGAAGACCTTCGCCACCGGGCCGAGCTCGCTCGACCCGACCACCATCACATCACCCTCGTCCCAGCCGATGTCCTCGATAGCGTCCGGCCAGCTCTCGCCCTGGCCGATCACGGTCTCGACCACTTCGGGTACCTCGTCGGTGCGCTCCCGCACCCGCCCGACGGCATCCTGCATCGCCTGCGTCAGCTCGGCGATCCACTCCTGCAGCACCAGGTCCTCGGAGTCCGTGCCGAGCCGGGTCGTGTACGGCGGACGCGACCACACCGCGAACGACGCGATCCGGATCGCCGCGCCGAACTTGGCCGCGATCGCGGCCGCGGCCAGCACCAGGCTCTGCGCACTGGCCGAGCCGCCGTACGCCGCGGTCAACCGCCGCACCTTCGTCTCCGGCCGGATCCGGAAGCCGCGAGTGGCAAGGGCGATCGGCAGCGGCGCGCTGTGCACCAGCCGGTCGGTGACGCTGCCCAGCACGATGCGCCCGAACGCACCCGCCGACGACGAGCCGAGCACGACCATGCTCGCGTCGTACTGCTCGGCCACCTCGAGCAGACCGGCCGGTGCCGAGCGCGCACTGTGCCTGGTGAACGTCGCCGTCACGTCCGGGGGCAGGTACGACCGGGCCAGGTCCAGGGCCTGTTCGGCCGTCTTCTCGAGGTACTCGCGGTACTCGGCGTCCACCCGGGCCATCCCGGGCAGCCAGGGCGCCGGCACCACCACGCAGACCACCAGCTCCTCACCGGAAGACCGGCTGAGCATGGTCGCCAGGTGCAGTGCGGCCTTTCCCCGCTCGTCGGGGGCGTACCCCACGATCATCGTCATCGTGGCTCACGGCTCCTCGTCGTGGATCAGCCCGACGTGCTCGTGCCGGCCCAGATGCGAGTGCTTGAAGCCGTACAGGAAGTACCACACCAGCGCGACCCCGACCCAGATCAGGAACACGAAGATCGTCACTGGTCGCAGGTCCTGGATGATCCAGATGCAGCCGACGATCGACAGGATCGGGGTGATCGGGTACAGCGGCACCTTGAAGCCACGGGGCAGGTCCGGGTGAGTGCGCCGCAGCACCATCACACCGATCGACACCACGAGGAACGCGACCAGGGTTCCGATGCTGGTCATCTCGGCGAGGAAGTTGATCGGGATCAGTCCCGCCAGCAGCGCGATCACGACCGCGACGATGATCGTGTTCGGTACCGGCGTCAGGGTGCGGGGGTTCACCTTGTGGAACAGCTCCGGCAGCATGCCGTCGCGAGCCATCGCGAACAGGATCCGGGTCTGGCCGTAGAGAACGACCAGGGTGACGCTGAAGATCGAGATCACCGCCCCTGCGGCGAGCAGGGTGGCCGGCCAGGTCGAGCCGGTGACGTCCTCCAGGATCGCGGCAAGGCCGGCCTCCTGGCCGTCGAACTCCGGGTACGGCTGGGCGGCGACCGCGACCACGCTGACCAGGATGTACAGCGTGGTGACCGTGACCAGCGCGATCAGGATCGCCAGCGGCATGGTCCGCCTGGGGTTCTTCACCTCCTCGCCCGCGGTCGAGACGGCATCGAGTCCGATGTAGGAGAAGAAGATGATGCCGGCCGCGGTTGTGATGCCGGACAGGCCGAACGGGGTGAAGTCGGACAGGTTGTCGGAGTTCCAGCCCTGCAGTCCGAGCACGATGAACAGCAGCAAGATACCGATCTTGATCATCACCATCACGGCGTTGACCTTGGCCGACTCACTCGCCCCGCGGATCAGGAGCAGCGTGCAGAGACCGATCAGGATCACGGCCGGCAGGTTGAAGATGCCGCCCTGCTCCGGTGCCTGCGACAGGCTGTCGGGAATCATGAAGCCGAACAGGTTGTCGAACAGCTCGTTCAGGTACTGCGACCAGCCGACCGCGACTGCGGCCGCGGAGACGCCGTACTCCAGCAGCAGGCAGGCGGCGACCCCGATCGCGGGCAGCTCCCCGAGGGTCGCGTAGGCGTAGGAGTACGACGACCCCGACACCGGCACCGCGCTCGCCAGCTCGGCATAGCAGATCGCGGTCAGCCCGGCGACCGCACCCGCCATCACGAACGACCAGATCACCGCGGGTCCGGCGACCGGAACGGCCTCGGACAGCACGAAGAAGATACCGGTGCCGATGGTGGCACCGATGCCGAACATCGACAGCTGGAAGAGACCGATCGTGCGGGCGAGCTCGGTCTGCCCGGTATCGGCGCCGGTCTCCTCGGCCATCTCCGTGACCGGCTTGCGCCGGAAGAGCTGCTGCACCAACGACGCCATGATTACCTCCCCAAGGGGAGGCGGACACGGCGGATCCGTGACACCCCCCGCCTATTCGGAGTGTGGCACCAGGCGGTGGCCGGTGGGAATATGTCAGGGCTCGCGGTCCGCGAGCAGCGGCTGCGCCGGATCCCAGCGGGTCCCGTCACGTTCGTCGCGCTGTTTGCGGGCGATCGCGGACAGCGCCTCGAGCACCACCCGGTTGGCGAGCGCCGCGGTGATTTCGGCGTGGTCGTACGGCGGGCTGACCTCGACCACGTCCATCCCGGCCACGGGCAGCTCCAGGCAGATCCGCCGGACCGCGTCCAGCAGCTGGCGCGCGGTCAGCCCGCCCGGCTCCGGCGTACCGGTGCCCGGCGCGTGGCCGGGGTCGCAGACGTCGATGTCTACGGACAGGAACACGCCCTCGCATTCGTCGGTGGCGATCCCGAACGCCTCGGTCAGGCACTCGTCCAGGCCGCGGCGGCCGATCTCGGTCATCTCATAGGAACGCATGTTCTGCTCGGCCATCCAGTCCAGCGTGTCCGGCGGCGGCCAGTAGCCACGCAGCCCGATCTGCAGGAACCGGTCGCCACGCAGCGCGCCGGACTCGATCAGCCGGCGCATCGGCTGGCCGTGTCCCCACAGCGAGCCGAACTCGATGTCCCCGGTGTCGGCATGCGCGTCGAAGTGCAGCATCGACACCCGGCCGTGGCCGAGCACGTTCGCGACCCCCTTGGCGTCTGGGAACGCGATCGAGTGGTCACCGCCGAGCACCACCGGGATGGCGCCGGACCGGGTCACCTTCTCGACCGCGGCCTCCAGCGCGGGCAGCGCGGTCTCGATGTCGCCGGAGTACATCTCGACGTCACCGGCGTCGACCACGCCGAGGTCGACCAGGCCGTCGGTACGCAGCGCCAGGCTCGGCCGGGAGCCGTCGTGCGCGAGGTAGTCGCGCATCCGGATCGCCATCGGGCCGTACCGGGCCCCGGGCCGCGACGAGGTCCCGCCGTCGAACGGCGCGCCCAGGATCACCACCTGTGCCTCGGTGTACGACGCGGGGTCGTCCAGGTCGCACATCGGCACGCCGAGGAAGGTGAAGTCCGGCCCGAACTGCTGCCCGTAGCGGGTCATCTTCGGAGTCTCGCACCCCGCTGCTCCGTGTCAATGCCCGTGCCGAAAGTGCCGCCGATCGCCCCGAAAGCGCGCAGCGTGTCGACCAGGTGCGCGGCATGCTGCGGCACCGGCCAGGACGAGAGCTTCACCCCGACGGTCCGGGTCACCCGGTTGACGTACACCATCTGCCCGTGGATGCCGAGGCAGACCAGCGACGGGCCGTGCTGGTTCGGCACGAACCAGAACTGGTTGCGGTACCAGCCGCCGGGCAGCACCGCCTCGTGGTCGGTGCCGGCGAAGGCCGCGCGGACGTCGTCGCCCGGGTTCCAGGACGCGTCCAGCCAGTCCGCCGGGACGATGCCGGCACCGTCGTCGAGCAGCAGCTGGCCGAACCGGGCCAGGTCCCGCGCCACCGCCGAGACACCGCCGTCGTGCACCGCGGACCCGACCATGTCGCACGTGATGTCGGCGTCGTGCTCGGCACCCATCGGGATCCAGAGCAGGCTCGACATCAGATCGGCCATCCGCTCCTCTGCCGCGCGCTCGCAGACCCAGCCGAGCAGGTCGGTGTCCGCGGACCGGTAGGTGAACTGTCCGCCGTGCTCGCTCGCCGTACCCAGCGTGGTGAGGTACGGGTACATGCCGACCGGGTCGCCGTCCCGGAGCGGGCGCCAGCCCATCGAACGCTCCATCACCCGGACCTCGGCGGCGGGATCGTCGTATGTCTCGGAGAACGCGACGCCGGTCCGCATGTCGAGCAGGTGCCGCACCGTCGCGCCGCCGTACCCGCTGTCGGCGACCTCGGGCACATACGTCGTCACCGGTGCCTCGGGGTCGAGCAGCCCGCGCCCGGCCAGGATGCCGGCGACGCAGCCGACCAGCGACTTCGAGACCGACATCAGCAGGTGCGGCGTGGCCGCCGTCATGTCCGCGTCGTACCGCTCGTTGACCACGACACCGTCGTGCAGGACGACGACCGCATCGGTGTGCGTGTCGGCGAACACCTGGTCCGCGGTCGCCGTACTGCCGTCGAGCCGGGTGACGCGGGTCGCGCCGACGGCCGCGTCGAGCGCGGTGGTGAGATGTCTGGTCCGCGCCGGGTCGGCCGGGATGGCGTGGGTGGGGATCAGCTCGCGCAGGTGCCGGAAGGACCAGCGCACGTTCGGTGCGTCCTGCCAGGTAGCGAGGGTGACTGGGTGCTGCGCGCTGTGCATCCGGTCACCGTAGCGCCCGCGGACTACGATCCAGTCATGCTCCTGCGTGGGCTCCCGACCCAGCGGGTCTCGCGGGGTGACGGTCCCGTGCGTCCGTGGACGTTCCGGGCGGCCGACGTGCTGCCGATCGCGGTGACCCGGTACGACGGCTCGGCGGCGACCGTGGCGGACGTGTTCGCCGGCACCTGCACCGACGCGTACGCCGTCGCCCAGGACGGCGTACTGGTCGCGGAAGACTGGGCACCGGACGGCAGTCCGTCGCAGGCCCATGCGGTGATGTCGGTCACGAAGTCCGTCGTGGGCTGCGTCGCGGGCGTGCTGGCCGGCCGCGGGCTGCTGGACGTGGACCGCCGGGTCGAGGAGCTGGTCCCCGAGCTGGCCGCCAGCGGCTACGCCGGGGCGACGGCGCGGCATCTGCTCGACATGCGCAGCGGGGTGCGCTTCCGGGAGGACTACACCGACCCGCGGTCCGACGTACGCAGGCTGGAGTCGTGGATCGGCGACCGCGGGATCTATGCGTTCCTGGCCACGCTCGGCGCCGAGACCGGGCACGGCGGCCGGTTCCTGTACCGCTCGGCCGAGACCGACGTCCTCGGCTGGGTCTGCGAACGCGCCGCCGGAGCTCCGATGGCAGACCTGATGTCGACGCTGCTGTGGGCACCGCTCGGTGCGGAGCGGGACGCCGACCTGCTCTGCGACGCGACCGGTACCGCGGTGCACGACGGCGGGCTCGCGGTGACGGCGCGGGACCTGCTCCGGTTCGGGCAGCTGCTGCTTGACGGTGGCGCGCTGCCGGACGGCACCGGGGTGGTCCCGCCGCAGTGGCTGCGCCAGGCCTGGGCGGTGGACTCAGGGACGCGGCGGGCCTTCCTCGAGTCGCCGGCCGAGCCGACCTTCCCGGGCGGCTGGTACCGCGACCAGTTCTGGTTCCGCCCCGGCGCGCACGGCGACGTACTGCTGGGTCTCGGCATCCACGGGCAGATGCTGCACGTCAGCCGCCGTACCCGGACCGTCTGCGTCAAGCTTTCCAGCTGGCCCGACCCGCAGAACCCGGCGTACCTGCAGGACACGCTGCGCGCGCTGGACGCGATCGGCGGCGCGCTCACCGGTGAGGCGCCGAGCTCCGACCGGCACCGGCTGCCCGGCGTGGTGTCCGGTCTGAATCGCAGCGGTACGTCGTCCCGCCGGCGCGGCGGCTCCGTCATCTGACGGGCCTGCCTTCTCAAACGGCTCTGTCTTCTGAGGGGCTGGGGACCTAGCCTGAGGTGACGGGTGTCGTGTCGGGTTGCTGGGGAGGCACACGATGGTTCGCACGCTGAACGGCATCTCCGAGATCCGCACGTTCTTCCGCACCAACAGGCAGCCGATCTACTTCGTCGGGCCGACCGCGTTCAACCTGCTCGGCATCGACCGCTGGGTGCGCAACTTCCAGTACGTCGTCTACTACGACTCGTGGGACGGCGCGCATCCGCGGGTGTTCGTGCCGAAGAACCAGCCGTACGTCGAGTTCGAGTCCAGCGAGCAGATCAACAACTACCTGCTCCGCGACGCCGAGGTGCAGGCGTACCTGCGCAAGCGCGGCGGCACGCCGATGATCGTGATGGTGTTCTTCGACGCCGAGACCGAGGAGATCTGCTCCGAGCTCGGCTACAACCTGATCATGCCGTCGGACGAGCTGCGCCGCCGGCTGGACTCGAAGATCGTCACCACCCGGCTCGGCAACGAGGCCGGCGCTCCGTCGGTCCCGAACGTGCTCGGCACGGCATCGTCGTGGAAGGAGCTGAAGGAGCTCTCCGGATCTGCCGGGCTCGGCACCGACCTGGTCGTCCAGACGCCGTACGGCGACTCCGGCAAGACCACGTTCTTCATCGCCGCGAAGAAGGACTGGGTGCGGTACGCCGACGACATCGTCGGCGAGCAGCTCAAGGTGATGAAGCGGATCGACAACAAGGCCGCCGCCGTCGAGGCGTGTATCACCCGCCACGGCACCATCGTCGGGCCGTTCATGACCGACCTGACCGGCTACCCGGAGCTGACGCCGTACAAGGGCGGCTGGTGCGGCAACGACCTGTTTCCCGAGGCCCTGACCCCCGAGCAACGAGCGACGGCGATCAGTCACGTACGAAGGCTCGGCGACCGGCTGGCGAAGGAGGGTTACCTCGGCTTCCTGGAGATCGACGTGCTGATCGACCTGGCCACCGACGAGGTCTACCTCGGCGAGCTCAACCCGCGGATCAGCGGCGCCTCCTCGATGACCAACGTGACCGCAGGTGCGTACGCCGACGTACCGCTGTTCCTCTTCCACCTGCTCGAGTTCATGGACGCCGACTACACGATCGACGTCGAGGAGATCAACGAGCGCTGGCGCGAGCTGGCCGCGGTCGACGTCTGGGCGCAGCTGATCATGAAGGAGCCGGCCGACAGCGTCGAACGCATCCTCGAGGCGCCCCGGACCGGCACCTGGCACCTGGACGAGGACGGCCACCTCTCGTACGCCGGGGTCAGCAACGACTGGCACGACGTGACGCACGAGGACGAGGCGTTCTTCCTGCGCGTGTACGGGCCGGGCGACTTCCGCTTCAAGGGCGCCGACCTCGGCATCCTCGTCACCAAGGGCCGGATGCAGACGGCGGACGGGCTGACCAAGCGCAGCCGCAGCTACATCGACGGCATCCGCTCCGAGTACGTCTCCGAGCCACTCCCCGAGGCCCCACCGCTGATTCCCATCGCCTACGTGAAGTAGGCCTTTCAGAAGCGCGGTTTTCAGAAGCGCGGCAGGGAGAGGAGGATGTCGTGGCCGTCGCCGGCGGGGCGGCTGCGGAGGTAGCGGCGGGTCGGGCCGTCGACGACCTCCAGCCGCGGGCCGCGCGAGCCGTTCGGCTGCTGGACGTAGGCCCTGACCTTGTGGTGCTCGATCCAGTAGATGAGGTCCCCGATGGAAGACTCCTCGGGCTCGGCCTGAGGACACTCCCACCGGACGCGGTCCAGGCCGAGCAGATCATCACGTCCTTCTGCCATGCGAATCCCCGTGACCAACAACGCGGAATGACTCGCCAGGCTCATTGGTCGACGCACCTTCCTCAACCCACCCGATGACAAATCGTGACACTGCCGTCGCCGTCCCGGAAGGGGAAACTCGCATCTCGTCGAGACCAGTACGGACCGTCGACAGTCCAGTACTCGCAGAGATCACGAAAGCCCGGACAAGAGCCGTCCGGGCCGGGTGCATGGGTGGAGCTGAGGGGATTCGAACCCCTGGCCTCCTCGTTGCGAACGAGGCGCGCTACCAACTGCGCCACAGCCCCTTACTGCGTTGCGACGCGCAACTTTAGCATGCAGTCTGCGGCGCTCCGAATCGGGTTTCAGTCGCCCACGGCACGGGCGATCTGGATGTGCTCGTCCAGTTCTTCGACCGGCGTCGGGGCCGGTTCGGCGGGGCGCGGCGGCTCCGTGGCGGCCGGCTCGGAGGCTTCCGCGGCAGGCTCCGGGACGCGCTCGTCGAGCAGCGGCTCGCGATCTGGTACGGGGGTAGCGAACTCGGTTCCGGGCAGCGCGATCGTCCGCACGGTGCGCGGCGCCTTCTCCTTGAACACGTACGTCGGCAGCGTGACCGGCACCGGGTCCCACAGCCCCTCGGCGGCCGGGTCCTCGGCCGGCGCGGAAGCGGTCACCTCGACGGTCGGCTCGGCGTCAGGCGCCTCGGCAGCCGAGGCGGCCGAAGCGGCAGTGGCGGCAGTGGACGAGGCGGCGGGTGAGGCGGCCGGTGTGGCCGGGCCGTAGGCGTATGCGACATCCAGCCGGGTGGCCTTGCGGGACCGGCCGACGGTCTGCACCCGCTGAGCGGCCTGCTTGCGGACCTGCATCCGGGCCAGCACCATGAACAGCACGATCAGCGCACCCGGGATTGCCAGCGTCCAGACCGGCAGCATCGCGAACGCGGCCAGCGCGCCGATCGACGCGAGCGAGAGGGTGAGGACGGACAGCACCCGGCGGCGGCGCATCGCGGCGACCCGGCGGGCACGGAGCTGAGCGGCGGAGCGCTTGGGTGCGGGCGCGATCACCCGGGGCGGCTCGTCGCCGCGGCGAACGACGTACTTGGGTCGCTCTCCGTCGGCCTGTCGTGACAGGACTCGCATTGCCGACGAGTACCGTTCCATCGAGCGCAGCCGGCTCATCTCGTCGTGGCGGCGCAGCCACATGGGCACGAGGTAGGCGGCCCACGCGGCGACGATCGCCACATAGATCAGCCCTGTCGTCCCCATGCGGACGACGCTAAGTCCCTCGCCAGTCCACACCCGGTATGTCACCCGGTGTGTCGCAAGAACACTGCTGTGACAGATGTGACTACGGAATGAAGCCCGACGTCTTCAAACGTGCCATCAGGCCTTGCGGGACCTCCTCGGCGTTGAGCGCGAAGACCTGGTGGTCGCGCCAGTCGCCGTCGATGTGAAGGTAGCGCGGCCGCTGGCCTTCGTACCGGAAGCCGAGCTTCTCCACGACCCGGAGGCTGGCCGTGTTCTCCGGCCGGATCGCGACCTCGATCCGATGTAACCCGAGCTGGAACCAGCAGTAGTCGGCGGCCATCGCCACCGCGGTCGGGATGATGCCGCGGCCGGCATAGCCCTGGTCGACCCAGTAGCCCATGCTGGCCCAGCCGGCCGAGCCGTAGGTGATCCCCGACACCGTGAGCTGACCGACGATCGGGCGCTTCGAACGGTCACTCGCCTCCGAGTAGGTCACCACGAACGGCAGCATCCGGCCCTGCCGCGCCTGCCGGTCCATCTCCCGCGCCATGCTGCGGAACGACTGCGGGCTGCGGTGCCCACTCGGCGGCTGGGTCGCGTCCCAGCGCCGCAGCCACGTCAGGTTGCGCTGCCGGACCGCGTTCCACTCCGCCGCGTCACGGGCGCGCAGCGGACGCAGTCCGATCGGACCGTGGCGCAGCTCCAGCGGCCAGGTCACGTCGGCCATCGCTCAGTCGCCCCGCACATGGTCGCCGCCGTGCACCTGGTCGACCGCGTGTCGCAGGATCGGTTCCAGCACCGCGAGCCCGTCCTTCGCGCCGCCACGCGACCCCGGCAGGTTCACGATCACGGTCCCGCCGGCGACACCGGCGAGGCCGCGGGACAGCGAGGCGGTCGGCACGCCCTTCGACACGCCGTACGCGCGGATCGCCTCGGCGACACCCGGCAGCTGCCTGTCCAGCACGGCGGACGTCATCTCCGGCGTCAGGTCGGTGGGCGAGACACCCGTCCCGCCGGTGGTCAGCACCACCTCGTACGACGCCGCGACCGCCGCACGCAACGCCTCGCCGACCGGGTCGCCGTCCGGGACCACCTGCGGTCCGTCGACCGAGAAGCCCCAGGAAACAAGGCGTTCCGCGATGAGCGGCCCGGTCGTGTCCTCGTAGACGCCCGCGGCGGCGCGGTTCGAGACCGAGACCACCAGTGCTCTCACGACGGACGCTCCCAGTGACCGGTCTTGCCGCCGTCCTTGGACTCGACGCGTACGTCGGTGATCACCGCCGCCGGGTCGAGCGCCTTCACCATGTCGACCAGTGCGAGCCCGGCGACCGTCACCGCGGTCAGCGCCTCCATCTCGACGCCGGTGCGGTCGGTGGTCTTCACCGTCGCGGTGATCGCCACCGCGTCGTCGTCGACGCGCAGGTCGACCGTCACCCCGCTGATCGCGATCGGGTGGCACAGCGGCACCAGGTCCGGCGTCCGCTTCGCACCCTGGATGCCGGCGATCCGGGCCACCGCGAGCGCGTCGCCCTTCGGTACGCCGTCACCGCGCAGCGCGGCCACCACCTCCGCCGAGACCAGAACCTTGCCGGAGGCAACTGCCTTGCGGGCCGACACATCCTTCGCGGAGACGTCGACCATCCGCGCCGCACCGGCGTCGTCGACATGGGTCAGCTTGGGCTCGGTCACCAGACGTCCTCGTCCAGCAGCCAGGTCTCGACCTGCTCCCCCGGCACCATCCCGGTGATGTGCTCCGGGATCACCATCAGCGCGTTCGCGTGCGCCAGGCTGCCGACCAGGTGCGAGCCGTGCCCGCCGACCACCCGGACCTGCCAGCCGCCATCGGTACGGCTCGCGTACCCGCGGGCGAACTGGCGCTTGCCGCGCGCGGACTTGAACGGCTCCTCGACGGTCGCCGTCACCGCGGTCCGGGTGTACGGCTCGCGATCCATCAGCTTGCGCAGCGCCGGCCGGACGAAGACCTCGAACGACACGTACGCCGACACCGGGTTGCCCGGGAGCGTGAAGATCGGGATGCTGTCCTCGCCGATCACGCCGAAGCCTTGCGGCTTGCCCGGCTGCATCACCACCTCGGCGAAGTCCACCGTGCCGAGGTCGCTGAGCACCTCCTTGACCACGTCGTACGCGCCCTTGCTGACGCCGCCGCTGGTGATCACCAGGTCGGCTCGGACCAACTGGTCGTTCAGGGTGTCCAGCACCTTCTTCGGGTCGTCCTCGACCGCACCGACCCGGTACGCGACAGCGCCGGCGCGCCGGGCGGCCGCGGCCAGCGCGTAGCTGTTCGCGTCGTACACCTCGCCCTCGGCCAGCGGGGAGCCCGGCTCCCGGAGCTCACTGCCGCTGGAGATCACCACGACGCGCGGACGCGGCCGGGCCAGCACCCGGGACCGGCCGATCGCCGCGAGCAGCGCGATCTGCCGCGGGCCGAGCACGGTGCCGGACTCGAGCACCTGGGTGCCCGCGACGAGGTCCTCGCCGGTCCGGCGGATCGAGTTTCCGACCTCCGGCTGCTGCACCACCCGGACACTGGCGATGCCGCCGTCGGTCCACTCCACCGGGACCACCGCGTCCGCACCGTGCGGCATCGGGGCGCCCGTCATGATCCGGACCGCGGCACCCGCCGCCACCGCCATCGGGCCACCCGCGCCGGCGGCGATCTCGCCGGTCACCGGCAGCGTCACCGGGTTCGCATCACTCGCGCCGGCCAGGTCCGCGGCGCGGACGGCATACCCGTCCATCGCCGAGTTGTCGAAGCTCGGGAGGCTGATCGGCGAGCTGACGTCCTCGCAGAGCGCCTGGTCGAGCACCTCGGCGAGCGGCTGCTCGAACGGCGGCAGCGGCTGCACGGTCTGCAGCACCACCCGCAGGTGGTCGTCGACACTCCTCCTCATGCGCGAGACCTTAACGCTTCCGCGGCGATTCCTTTCCCGCGGTAGGCAGGTCTATCTGGCATGACGATGAAGTTCGGACTGTTCCTGCCCCAGGGGTTCGGCGGCGAGCTGGCCGCCGGAACGGACCCGCTGGCGGCGTACCAGACCATCACCGCGACGGCGCAGACCGCCGACGAGAGTGGCTACGAGACGGTCTGGGTGGTGGACCACCTGCACAACGCGCCCGGGACGCAGGGCCTGATGTTCGAGTCCTGGACCACCGCGGCGGCGCTGGCCCGCGACACCACCCGGATCCGGATCGGGCAGCTGGTCACCTCGAACGGGTATCGCAACCCGGCGCTGCAAGCGAAGATGGCGTCCACGCTCGACGTGATCGCCGGCGGCCGGTACACGTTCGGCATCGGGGCCGGCTGGTGGGAGCCGGACTACCGCGGCTACGGGTACGACTTCCCGGCCGCGCGCGAGCGCCTCCGCCGGCTGGACGAGGCCGTCCAGGTGATCCGGGCGCTGTGGACCGAGGACGAGGCGAGCTTCGACGGTGAGTACTACCGGGTCGACCACGCGATCAACCAGCCGAAGGGCGTGCAGCCGCGCATCCCGATGATGATCGCGGGCAGCGGCGAGAAGGTCATGCTCAAGCTGGTCGCCCAGTACGCCGACGCCTGCAACGTGCAGGGCGACCCGGCGACGATCGCGCACAAGTACGACGTGCTGCGGGCACACTGCGAGAGTGTGGGACGGGACTTCGACAGCATCCACCGGACGGCGATGACGATGGCGATCCTGGCCGGGACCGACGAGGAGGCGCTCGCGCAGGTGCCGGCCGGGGTGGAGGCGTTCTACCCGGGCGATGTCTCGTCGTACGGGCTGATCGGGAGCCCTGCCACGGTCGCGCGGCGGATCGAGGCGTACGCCGCGGCAGGCGTGCAGGAGCTGGCGATCGGGCTGCAGGGTGATCTCGACGCCATCCGCTGGTTCGCGAAGGAGTTCGTCCGGTGAGCTCCACGTTCGCCGCCGACACCGAGCCGTTCCGGCGTGAGCTGTTGGCGCACTGCTACCGGATGCTCGGGTCGGTGGACGACGCCGAGGACGTGGTGCAGGAGACGTACCTGCGCGCGTGGCGCTCGTACGACGCGTTCGAGGGCCGGTCGTCGTTGCGGACCTGGCTGTACCGGATCGCGACCAACGCCTGCCTGACCGCGCTGCGGCACGGCAGCCGCCGGCAGCTCCCGTCCGGGCTGGCCGGGCCGAGCGACGATCCGGCGTCGGTGGAGCCCGCGCCGGCTGACGTGCTGTGGCTGCAGCCCTTCCCGGACGCGCGCGATCCCGCGACGGTCGTCACCGCCCGGGAGAGCCTGCGGCTCGCGCTGGTGGCCGGCCTGCAGTACCTGCCGCCGCGGCAGCGGGCGGTGCTGATCCTGCGTGACGTGCTCGCGTGGCCGGCCGCCGATGTGGCGGAGACGCTGGAGACGTCGGTGCCGGCGGTGAAGAGCGCGCTGCAGCGGGCCCGGGCCCGGCTGGCGGAGGTGGCACCCGACGCGGACGAGGTGGTCGAGCCGTCCGCGCCGGAGGCCAAGGCGCTGCTCGAGGAGTACATGGCGGCGTTCGAGCACTCCGACGCGGGCCGGCTGGAGCGGCTGCTGTGCCGTGATGCCGCGCTCGAGATGACCGGGACCGCGACCTGGTTCTCCGGCCTGCGGACCTGCATGCCGTTCTTCCGGGCCGCCGCGCTCGGATCGCCCGGCGACTGGCGGATGGTACCGACGGCGGCGAACGGCCAGCCCGCGGCCGGTGCCTACCTGCGCGACGACGACGGCAGCTACCGCGCCCGCGGGATCGCCGTGCTGACGGTCACGCCGGCCGGTATCGCGCGGATCGTGCTGTTCGGCGATCCCGGGCTGTTAGACCGGTTCGGGCTGCCGGATCAGCTCGCCTCGGGGTGACCGCCCCACACCATCCGGATGTCCGGAGCGTGCTCCTCGTTGGCGGCACCGTCGGTTCGTCGTACCTCGAAGAAGCCGTGCCCGGCGTAGAACCGCTGCGCCCGGGTGTTCGACTGGAACGTCCACAGCGCCAAGCCGTCCGGCCGTAGCGACTTGGCCAGGTCCACCAGCATCGACCCGATTCCCTCCCCCGACCGCTCCGGGACGACGTACAGCTGGTCGAGGTCGTCACCGTCCAGCGTCAGTACGCCGACGATGCCGCCCTCATCGGCCTCGGCGAGCCAGGTCTGGCCGTCGGGTAGCAGCACGTCCGCGAACCATCGACGTACCTCGTCCTGGGTGTGCACCGGAGCCGGCAGCTGGGTGGAGTCCGCGGTCCGCGACCGCCACCACACCGCGGCGGCCTCCGCGCAGTCCGGCGACTCCAGCGGCCGCACCTCCACACCGTCCACCTCGCGGACTCTACTGACCACGCGCGAGCGGCGGGCCGGTCGCCGGCCCGCCGCTCTCGGCTCGCTACCTGTCGTTCAGCGCGGCGTCGGTCACGAGCCTGATCACCTGGTCGCGGGTGATGCCGCCCTGCTGCGGTCCGGCCGTCGACGTCGAGCCGGCGCCCTTCGGCCGCGGTCCCGCGCGGTCGACGGTGTCCCACGGAGCGACCGCGACGAAGGCCACGTCACCGTCCGGCTGCTCGTACCGGGCACCCATCCGGCCCGCCGCCTTGTTCTCACCGAACCAGACGACCCGGCCGTCCGGCAGCGTCACCTTCTCCGTGCAGTCGACCCTGACCTGCTCGCTGCACTCGCTGACCATCGACTTCACGTCGACGCTGACGGCGACGAACTGCTTGGCCGCCGACGACTTCGCGCTCCAGGTCGCCGAGGCCTCGGCCTGCTCGGACACGAAGTACTCGTAGGGGTCGCTCAGCCGCCCGTTGGCGAGGACCCGCTCGAGCGCGCCGTACATCTGCGTGGTGTCCGGGCCGAACCTCAGCAGCCGCTCCTTCTCCGCCTGCTCGGCCGCGGTCAGCGCCGGTAGCCGCAGGCTCTCGTCCTGCACCAGGGCCAGCAACTGGTCCTGGGTGATGCCCAGGTCGTGGACGGGGATCGTCGTGTTCTGGTGGAACCGCGCCCCGACGATGACGTAGACCACGCCGCCGTCAGGCCGGGCGTATCCGACCTCGAACTCCCCACCGCGCCTCGCGACGTGGGCGGTCCGGCCGTTCTCGAGCCGCACCTCACGGCAGTCGGACGGCCGCACCTTCGCGATCATGACCCTGGACGCCCCGCACAACTTGCCGATCGCGCGCTCGGTGTCCGCGAGCTCGAGCCAGATCACGCCCTCGCCCGACTGTCCAGCGATCCGCCAGCCCACCTGCGCGGTCGCCTGCCGGAGCCCCGGCTGGCCGAACGCCGGGATGACCGCCTGGTCGAGCCGCAGGTGGTCCTTCCCGGGATCGAGGTGCCGGACGAGCGCCGCCCGCATCGTAGGGCCAAGGTTCTCGTTCGCCCATGACCTGGGCGGGGTCTTCGACGGCGCTTTCGACGGGACCTTTGTCGCCGTCGCGGTAGCTGTGGCGGAGCTGGTCGCCGCGGGCGTCTCGAGCCCCGGAGTGCGGGAGTCGCCCCACACCGTCGCGCCGACCACCACCGCGGCGACCGCCGCGACGGCGGTGAAGATGCCGGTCCCGGTGACCAGACGTGTCCGGACCAGCCGCCGACGGCCGGCCGCGATGTCGTCCTCGACCGCGCGTGGGAGGAGATGGTCCTGCCGCTCCGCGGCCTCGGTCATCAGGTCGTGCAGTGCCTTCTCGTCGAGCATGCTCAGCTCCTCCTGGTCTCGAACTGAGGGGCGAGCAGCTGGTTCAGCGCCGCGAGCGCGCGTGACGTCTGGCTCTTCACCGTTCCCGTGCTGCAGTCGAGGTCAGCGGCTGCCTCCTCGACGGACAACCCGAGGAAGTGCCTGAGCACGACGACCCGGCGCTGGCCCGCGGGAAGCTGTGCCAGTGCGGCGACGATCGCCGACCGGTCCTCGGCCGCGAGGCCCTCCCGCGCCGACGTCTCGATACCGTCCAACCCGGGAGCCTCCCGGCGCCACGGTCGTTTGGACTCGTCGATGCTCGAGTTCACCAGGATCCGCCGCGCATAGCCGTCGGCGGACGCACGCTCGACCCTTGGCCACGCTACATACAGCTTCATCAGCGTCGTCTGGACCAGATCCTCCGCGCGGTGCACATCACCGCACAGCAGGTACGCCGTCCGCCGCAGCTGCGCTCTGCGCTGAACGACGTACTCCTCGAACTCGTCGTCGCGTGCCTGCCGTCGCATGCTCACCCCTTTGTATCCCGTCATCGACGAATACGGGGCGACGAGCCGATCGGTTGTCAGCCTTGCAGACGGGTGCCGTCGGGGATCCGGAGCCGCTCGCCGGCCGGCGCCTCGACCTCGACCTCACCGACGACCGTGACGTCCTTGCCGAAGGCAACGTCACCACGAACCTCGAGCCGGTCGGCACCGGCCAGGCTGGGTGCGCCGTGCGCGAACCGCTCCTCGAAGTCGGCCAGGATCTTGAAGTGCTCGGGGTCCAGCGCGACGTACGGCTGATCCCCTTCCCGCGTAGTGACCAGGGTGCCGTCGGCGGCGAGCTCGTACACGTCCGAGCGCAGCACCAGCAGGTCGTCGGTGGTCTTCACCGGCTTGAACCGGCGGCGGTCCACCAGTACCGCGCGAGCACCCTCGAACGTCTCGATCGCGGTCCCCATCGCGGTCTCCAGCTGGATCACCTTCGGCGAGTCCGGGTCCGCCGGGTCCACGGTCTTGCGGTTCACGATGATCGGCAGCCCGAGTACGCCGTCGTGGTCGGCCATCAGCTCCGCCAGCCGATCCAGGTCGATCCACAGGTTGTTGGTGCTGAACGTGGTGTGCAGCGAGGTGTCCTGGAACAGGTCCTCCTCGCCGTCCGCGACCTGGGCCGAGTCGCGCAGCACCAGCCGGCCGTCGGACCGGCGGACCGCGATGTGCCCGCCCTTGCGGTCGGACCGGGTGCGGCGGCAGACCTCCATCCCGAACGGCACCTCGTGCTCGGCCATCCAGGCGACGATCCGGCCGTCCGGGACCGCGCCGAGGTTGTCGGCGTTCGAGATGAACGCGTGCCGATAGCCCTTCGCCCTGAGCGTGTCCAGCAGACCGGAGGCGACCAGCGCGACGTACAGGTCGCCGTGCCCGGGCGGGCACCACTCGAGCTCCGGCGCCTGCGGCCACTCGACCGGGGTCAGGTCGTCGGCGCGCAGCTTCGGCTCGGCGTTCTGCAGGAAGTCCAGCGGCAGCCCCTCGACCGGCAGGTCGTCGTACTTGCCGAGGATGGCGAGCGACTCGTCGCGGGTGCGGAACGAGTTCATCAGCACGAGCGGCAGCGCGACGTCGTACCGCTGCCGGACGGCAAGGATCTGCCGGGCGATGATGTCGAGGAACGTCAGCCCGTCGAGCACCGGGAGCGCCGACTTCGGGCCGGTGACGCCCATCGACGTACCGAGTCCGCCGTTCAGCTTGATCACCGTGGTCCGGGCCAGCGCGTCCCGCGCCGCGGACTCGTCGGTGTCGAGGTTGTCCAGGTTCGGCAGGTCCCGGACCGGCTCGATCTCCGACTCGGGGATCGTGCCGCGCTCGCCGGACTCGAGCAGCTCGTAGTAGTGCGAGAAGACCGTGACCGCTACCTCGGCGACTCCGGCCGCGCGCATCTTCTCCTGGGCCTGGCGGAGACTTCCAGCGCTCATGCGCCAACGATAGGTGGCCTGGTCCGCGACGCGCCTGTGGAGGCAAGTGCGGTGGGCGATGTCACATACCATCGCTGCGTGTCGCAGCGTTCGGAGCTTTCGAAGCTGGAGTGGCGGCGGGACCTGCTCGAGGTACGGCGTTCGCTGAGCGCGCCGGATCTGCAACGCGCCGCGGAGGGCCTGTTCGCGACCGCGTGCCGTGAACCGCTGGTGGCGTCCGCGCGGACGGTCGCGGTGTACGCCGCGCTGCCGCCCGAGCCGGAGGTCGGACTGCTGACAAGCTGGTACGAGTCGCGCGGCACCCGGGTGCTGCTGCCGATCCTGCACGACGACAACGACCTCGGCTGGGGCGAGACCTCGGCCGGCCTGGTCCCGGGCCGCTTCGGGCTGTCCGAACCATCGGTCGACCTCGGCGTCGACGCCGTCCGGGCCGCCGAGCTGGTCCTGTGCCCGGCGCTGGCCGTCGACGAGTCCGGCGTACGGCTGGGTCGTGGCGGCGGTTCCTACGACCGGGCCCTGGCGCACCTCCCGCCGGAGACCCCGGTCGTCGCCGTCGTCTACGACACCGAACTGGTGGCCGAGCTGCCATCCGACCCGCACGACCACCGCGTCGGCTTCGCACTCACCCCCACCCGTCTCGTTCCGCTCCGCCCCCATATGCCCTGAGTCAGACGCTGGCCTCGATGCGGATCGTCACGAGGGGTTACGTGACTGTCCACGGAGGGAATACCCTGCCGAGCAAGGGGAGGTGCGCCATGGCGCAGCGGGATATGAGGGTGACCATCGGCACGGCTGCGAAGGTGCTGCTGTGGTTCGTCTACGCCTGGCTCGTTTTCAACCTGGTGCTGTTGTTCCTCGCGTTCGTGCTGCAGCTGCTCGGGGCGAACCCGGACGCCGCGTTCGCCGAATGGGTGTACCGGTCGGTGCAGCGGTCGATGGCGCCGTTCCGCGGGCTGTTCGAACCGATCGAGGTCAGCGACAAGTCGGTGCTCGATACGTCACTGCTGTTCGCGATGATCGTCTACGGTCTCATCACCCTGTTCCTCAAGGCCGGCATCGACTGGCTGACCGAGCATGTCAGGCGGCGGCAGCGGATGCTCGCGGCGCAACCACCGAGTGCGTACCCGGGCCAAGCGTCACAGGCGCCGGTCGCCCCACCGGGGACAGCCTTCCCGCCGACGACAGGTCCCCCGTCGGCGCCGGTCCCCCCACCGACGGCCGGCGTGTTCCCTGACTCCGACCGTTGACGGCGGCGGCCGACGGCTCAGGCCGGTCCGGCCGTGCTGAACACCAGGAGC
>DASRHY010000237.1:0-2564 GCA_035650275.1 Kribbellaceae bacterium
CGACTACCGGCAGGCCGCCTGGGACGCCATCCACTTCCCGCGACTGCTCGACCGGTACTGGCAGAACCTGCGCCGCGCGGTCGGCTGGAACGTCCAGTACGCCGGCTGTGTCGAACCGCAACGCCGGCTCGCCCCGCACGCGCACTTCGCCATCCGCGGCACCATCCCGCGCACCATGCTCGAACGCGTCGCCGCGGCGACCTACCACCAGGTCTGGTGGCCGCCGGCCACCGCGCTGCGCTACCCGGTCGAGCGGCCACCGACCTGGGGCGGCGACGCCGGTGCGTGGATCGACCCGGACACCCGCGAGCCGCTCCCCACGTGGGAGCAGGCCCTCGACGCCATCGACACCGACCCCGACGCCGCGCCGGCACACGTGGTGCGATTCGGACCCCAGGTCAAGGCCCGAGGCGTCGACTCCGGCGCCCGAGACGTCGACCGCACCATCGGCTACATCACCAAGTACCTGACCAAACCCGCCGCAGACTGCCACCAGGCGACCAGCGACATCCAACGCGACCACATCGACCGGCTCTGGCGCGAGCTGCGCATCACGCCCTGCTCCGAGCGGTGCGCGAACTGGCTCCTCTACGGAGTACAGCCCAAGAAGGCACACGCCAGGCTACGGCCTGGCAACTGTAAAGGCCGCGCCCACCACAAGGCCACGCTGGGCATCGGCGGCCGGCGGGTGCTCATCTCCCGCGACTGGTCCGGCAAGACCCTCGCCGACCACCGCGCCGACGCCCGCGCCTGGGTCCGCGCCCTGCTCGGCGTCAGCGACGGCCACGACCAGGTCCCCATCGTCGAGGCGCAGTCTGGGGACGCCTCGCCGGTGGCGTGGGAGCTGGCCCGCCCCGACGACCCCGACGTACCACCACCGCAACACCGCATCCTGCGCGCCATCTCCACCCGCATCCAACACCGCGCCGCGATCGCAGCAGCCCGCGAACGGTTGGGAGCAGACCCACCACAGGATGTTTCGGCAACAGGAGGGCAACCACCACACGGGGAGGAACGACCACAGTGGACAGGCTGCTGACGGTAGAGCAAGCAGCCGAGTTTCTGGGGACCGGAGTGAGGTTCCCACGCCGGCTGATCGCGGAGCGGCGAATCCGCTTCGTCAAGCTCGGTTCGCACGTACGCATCCCGGAAAGTGCGCTCCGGGAGTTCATCGCACGGTCAACCGTCGAGCCCGTCGCCGTCCGCTGGCGGGGCGGCAAGGCGGTGGCCTGATGGCCAGCAAGCGTCGACGGTTCGGGAGCGTCCGGAAGCTTCCCTCCGGGCGGTATCAGGCGTCGTTCGTCGGTCCGACCGGGACCCGGACGCCGGCACCGAACACATTCCGCACAAGGACGGACGCCGATCGGTGGCTCGCCCAAGCGGAGGCGGACCTGTCCCGCGGTGCCTGGCTGTCCGAAGACCTTGGCCGGGAAACGCTCGGCAACTACGCCCGCACCTGGCTGCGTGATCACCCGAAGATGGGTCCGCGCTACCGCGAGACATGCACCAGGAACCTCCGGCTGCACCTGGCCGCGCTGGAACACGTGCCGCTCCGGGCGATCACGCCGATCCTCGTCCGCGAGTGGTTCGGCTCCGCGATGCGGGGCAAAGGCGGCAGGACCTCGATCGCGCAGTCGTACCGCTTCCTCCGTGCGGTCCTCAACACAGCCGTCCGCGACGGAGCGATCGTCAAGAACCCGTGCCAGATCCCAGGGGCCGGCGCGGACCGCGCCAAGGAGCGACCGGTGGCCACGCCAGCCGAGGTCGTCGGCCTGGTTGAGGCGATCACCCCGCGCTACCGGGCTGCGGTGCTACTCGCAGCCTGGTGCGGACTCCGGCGCGGCGAAGTCCTCGGGCTACGGACCACCGACGTGGACCTCGCGACCGGCATCGTCACAGTGAGAAGGAACCGTGTCGAGCTGCGCGACACCCGCGAGGCGTTCGACTCCGATCCGAAGACCGACGCCGGTAAGCGGACGGTGGCGATACCGCCGCACGTCCTCCCGGTGCTCGCCGCACACATGTCCGACTGGGCCGGCAAGGACCGGGTCTTCGTCGGTCGCGACGGTCAGCCCATGCGAGGCGACGCCATCCGCCAGGCGTTCAATCGCGCCAGGCGCAAGGTCGGCATGCCCGGCTTCCGCTTTCACGATCTCCGGCATACCGGACAAACGCTTGCAGCGGCGGCCGGAGCCACCATCAAGGACCTGATGCGGCGGCTCGGGCACGCCTCCCCGGCGGCGGCGAACCGGTACCTGCATGCGGTCGACGGCCGGGACGCCGAGATCGCCTCCGCGCTGTCCGAGTTGGCCGCCCACGGCAACGCCGCGAGGCTGCCCCGGTCGATCGTGGTCAAGCACTGATGTCGCACGCAGATCGCACGGTCCGCCGACACAGGCCGCCTGACGTGCGGAAATTCAGCTCCCTGAAAAGCGGGAGGTCGGCGGTTCGACCCCGCCCCTGGCCACCCATTGGTGTACCGGCACAGCGATCCGGACTCAGGCCGTGGAGCGGCGGCGGAGGGTCGCGACGGCGGATCCCGCGAGCATCAGCAGGCACTCGGG
>DASRHY010000238.1:0-8227 GCA_035650275.1 Kribbellaceae bacterium
CCGACATCGAGGTAGCCGCCCGTACCGTCCAGCCCGAGCACGTCCCGCAGCACGTCGGCGATCGCCGCGGGGTAGGGCAGCCGGCCGGTCAGGTAGTGCTCGGCACTGCCCCGGTACAGCGTCGGGTCCCACCGCCAGCCGCTCCGGGGGTCGTGGGTGCCTGCTTCGGCCATCGAGGCTGTCCTCCCAGTCCGGTGGTACGACCGCGATCACCCTATGCGATCACCGGCGGACGAGCCCGGCCACGCCATCGTCGACCTCGGCGGGTTACACGGGACCGTCGTCCGGCGGCACGGCGAGCTGGAGGAATGTCTCCCGGCGTCGCTCGCGGTGCTGTCGCTCCGGCTGCGTCGCCGGTCCTTCGAGGGACTCGGCGAGTGCGTCGGCGGCCTCGGCGTACCGGCCCTCGCGGGCGAGCAGCTCGGCACGGACCGCGTGCCATCGCGGGTTCGGCGGCAGCTCGGCGAGCATCGCCAGCGCGGTCGCGGGACCGGCCGCCTCGGCGGCCGCTACCACCCGGCCCAGGCCGGCGGCGTGGCTGGGAGCGATCGACATGAGCAGGTCGTAGAGCCGGACGATCTCCGTCCAGTCCGTGTCGTCGTAGCCGGCGGCACGCGCGTGCTCCGCCGCGATGGCGGCCTGTAGCTGGTATGCGTCCGCCTGTCCCTGCGAGCCGCGCAACGAGTCGTTCAGGAGCGCGATGCCCCGGCCGATCGCCGCGGTGTCCCACCGGCCACGATCCTGCCGGTCGAGCGTGACGACGGCGCCGCGCTCGTCCAGCCGGGCCGGCCTGCGCGCCTCGGTAAGGAGCAGCAGCGCCAGTACGGCGGCGGGCATCGGCTGGTCCGGCAGCAGGCCGTGCAGCAGTTCGGCGAGCCTGATCGCCTCGGTGCAGGCGTCCACGTCGTACGCGGCGTGGCCGTCGACGGGCGCGTGGCCGGCGGTGTACAGGCTATGGATCACCGCGCACACCGCCGGCAACCGATCGGCGAGCTCGCCCTCGGCCGGCACCCGGTAGGGGATGTGCGCCGCGGCGATCTTCTGCCGGGCCCGGGTCAGGCGCTTGGTCGTGGCGGCCTCGGTGGTGAGCAGTACCCCGGCGATCTGCGACGGCGAGAGACCACACAGCGTCCGCAGGGCCAGGGCCACCCGGGTCGGTGGTGAGAGGGCCGGATGGCAGCAGGTGAAGATCAGCCGCAGCAGGTCGTCGTTCACGACGTCGTCCGGCGGAAGATCTGGTCTCGCGAGCTCGATCATGCGCAGTCCATCCCGCTCTTTGTCCGGGCGGACCCGCTCGCGCCGGAGGGCGTCGATCGCCTTCCTGCGCGCGGTCACCGTGAGCCAGGCACGCGGCTGTGGCGGCACCCCGGTGACCGGCCACGCGCCGAGTGCCGCCAGGGTCGCCTCCTGCACGGCGTCCTCGGCGAGCTGTACGTCGCCGACGGTCCGGATCAGGGTCGCAAGGATGCGCGCGCCCTCGACCCGGACCGTCTCGGCGACCGTGTCGTGCGCCGCGTACTCCCCCGGACCCACGTCGCCTACTTGGACGCCATCACCGGGCGTACCTCGACGGCACCGCCCCAGGCCGCCGGGAGCTGGGCCGAGATCGCCACCGCCTCCTCCAGGTCGGCAGCCTCGATCAGGTAGTACCCGGTCAGCGCCTCCTTGGTCTCGGCGTACGGCCCGTCGGTCGTGACCACCGTGCCGCCACGGGCTCCTTCCACCCGTACGACGGTGGCGGTGCTGGTCGGATGGAGCACGGCGCTCGCCCGGATGCTGCCGGCGTTGTCGACCGCGAACCGGCGGTACTCGGCGAGCTCATCCGCCTGCTCGGGCGCCCACCAGTCCACGTCCGCGGTGTAGGTCAGTGCAAGATACTGCGGCATCGGAACACTCCTTCATCGCCTTCAGGGCCCACCGTGGTCCCTCAACAGTGGAACGAACGGACGGCCGGGGAAAGGACATGGTCAGCCGGAGACTCCGGTGGACTTGTGCGAGGCGCCGACCGGCTTGCTCTCGGGAGAGCCGCGCTGTCGCAGGTAGATGCTGAAGACCGCCATAGAGCCCACTGCCAGGAACTCGGACTGCCAGTTCTGCAGACTCCGGCTCCAGAAGTCGGCAGAGCCCAGGTAGCCGATCCAGGACAGCGGATCCTGCAGCTGGGACAGCTGCTGCTCGTTGTACGTCGCCCACCCGGCGATCGACTGCACCAGCCAGGAGCCGAGGAAGATCGAACCCATGACCAGTCCGAGCGAGTACGAGTACAGGCCGGTCCGCCACCGACCCGCACCGGCCCAGCGGGGGGAGTCCGGCCGCGCGTACGACCCGACCTTCTGCCTTTGGTCGGTCTCAAGTCCCTCCTTGCCGGGTTCCTTCGACTCCGGGGACCCGCGCTGCACCAGCCACACGGTCAGCACGACGTAGAGCAGGAACTGCAGATACTCGCTCTGCCAGTTCTCGGTCACGTCCACCGCGAAGTCCGCAGACGTGACGTACTCCCCCAGCGACACGGTCGCCAGCCCGTCCGCCACCTGCTGGTTGTTGAACTCGGCCAGCCCCGCGAGGGCCTGACCGACCAACGCTGCGAGGAACAGCACCCCGAACACCAGGCTCAGCGAGTTCTGTCGCACGAAACGACGCAGCCGGCGCCCTCTCATCGGTGCACCAGACCGACGACCAGGAAGTAGACCAGGCCAAGCACGACCAGCGTCAGGTAGCCGGCGAAGACGGCCCGCATCAGCCTTCGACCCTACAGTCGTACGGCTGGTCCGCTCTGGGTCGGCAGCTCACCGCGACGATCCGCCAACCCTGCTCGAACTCGGCCAGGAAGGCGGTGTCACCGCGGAACCGGGCCTGGGCCTGGTTGCCGTACCGCTCCAGCTTCACGACCTCGCCGGCGTCAGGAATGTCCTCCTCGAGGATCGCCGTCCGACACGGTGCCTGTGCGGACTCCTCGAGCTCCCGCAGGGTCTGCGGAGCAAGCAGGTCACAGGCCGTCGCGCCGTCGTCCGCAGCGACGGCTGCGTAGAACGAACGTGCCACGTCCGCGGCCTGCGCCGAGCCGGCGCCGCCGCCACACCCGGACACCGTCAGAGCCACCAGAACGCCCGCCCCGAAGACCGAAACACCTCGCATACTCGGATCCTGTCAATCGAGTCGATGAACGACCTCCAGACGCGCCGACGAAGCGGCGAGACCCACTGCTGCGGCGCCGGTCGGTTGATGCCGGTTCTGTTGGCCGGCTCGCCGACCACGATGCGGCCGTGCGCACGGTCACCATCATCACTACCTGGTGCCCATGCAGGCGCGGACCAACCGAAGGCAGCCCCACCTCCGGATCCGAAGTGAATCGGCACAACCATGGCGCCGGTTTGGGCCCGTTGGGCGCGGGTACGGCGCGGGCGTGGCGGCTTGGAATAGGTGTCCCAGCGGCGGTGGCCGCTGATGACCGACCGGTCGACTGATGTCTGGGGCACGCGCACACCACACGCCCGGGACACGACCTGGCCCGTCCGTGTCGACCAGCATCTCGATGCCGTAGACGATGCCGATGTCGACAGGTGGGTGCAGTCCGCCTGCGTGTTGTGCAGCAACGGCTGCGCCTGTGACATCGCGGTCAAGGACGGCCGGATGGTCGGCGTACGCGGTCGCGCCGGCGACCGGGTGAACCATGGCCGGCTCGGGCCGAAGGGACTCTACGCGTCGTGGCAGTGGAGTGACCAGGACCGGCTCACCCGTCCGCTGGTCCGCGAGAACGGCGAGCTCGTCGCCACGAGCTGGGATCGCGCGATGTCGACGATCGTCGACCGATCCCGGCAGACGCCGGCGCTCGGTCACGGCTTCTACACCAGCGGGCAGCTGTTCCTGGAGGAGTACTACACGCTTGGCGTGATCGGCAAGGCCGGCCTCGGCACGCCTCACATGGACGGAAACACGCGGCTCTGCACCGCGACAGCGGCGGCCGCACTCAAGGAGAGCTTCGGCTCCGACGGCCAGCCCGGCAGCTACACCGACATCGACAGCTGTGACGCGATCTTCCTGTTCGGGCACAACATGGCCGAGACCCAGACCGTGCTGTGGTCGCGGGTGCTGGACCGGATGCACGGTCCCGACCGGCCACAGGTCGTCGCCGTCGACCCACGCTCCACGCGGGTCACGGAGGCCGCCCGGGCGACCGGCGGCGTACATCTCGCGCCGCTGCCGGGCACGAACCAGGCGCTGATGAACGGCTTGTTGCGGGAGATCCTGACGAACGACTGGATCGACGCCAGGTACGTCGCCGAGCACACGCTCGGACTCGACGAGCTGGTCACGACGGTGGACGAGTACCCGCCCGAGCGAGTGGCGGAGATCTGCGGGATCGACGCAGGCGACCTGTGCCGTGCTGCAGAGATCTTCGGTACGACGGAGCGCGTGCTATCCACCGTCCTGCAAGGCTTCTACCAGTCGCACCAGGCGACCGCGGCGGCCTGCCAGGTGAACAACCTGCACCTGCTGCGCGGGATGATCGGCCGGCCCGGCTGTGGCGTGCTCCAGATGAACGGGCAGCCGACGGCACAGAACACCCGCGAGTGCGGTGCCGACGGCGACCTGCCCGGTTTCCGCAACTGGAACAACCCAGACCACATCGACGATCTCGCGCGGCTGTGGAACGTCGACCCGCTGGTGATCCCACACTGGGCTCCACCGACGCACGCGATGCAGCTGTGGCGCTACGTCGAGCAGGAGACGATCGACTTCCTGTGGATCTCCGCGACCAACCCGGCCGTCTCGTTGCCGCAACTGCCACGCATCCGCGAGATCCTGAGCCGCCCCGACCTGTTCCTCGTCGTACAGGACGGGTTCCTCACCGAGACCGCGCAGTACGCCGACGTGGTGCTCCCAGCCGCGATGTGGGGCGAGAAACAGGGCACGTTCACCAACGCCACCCGCACGGTGCACCTGTCCGAGCAGGCCGTCGAACCGCCGGGCGAGGCACGCAGCGATCTGGACATCTTCCTGGACTACGCCCGGCGGATGGACTTCCGGGACCGAGACGGGCAGCCGCTGATCAGTTGGAAGGATCCGGAGGGCGCGTTCGAGGCGTGGAAGGAGTGCAGCCGCGGCCGTCCGTGCGACTACGGCGGACTGACCTACGAGCTGCTGCGGGGTGACAGCGGCATCCCGTGGCCCTGCACCGCCGAACAGCCGCGCGGCACCGACCGGCTGTACACGGACGGAGTGTTCGTCACCGATCCCGATCAGTGCGAGGACTACGGCCACGACCTGCTCACCGGCGGCTCGACAACCCCGGAGGAGTACCGGTCCTCGCGCCCGGACGGCCGTGCCTTTCTGAAGGCGGCGCCGTACACCGAACCTCCCGAGACGGCCAGTGCGGACTTCCCGCTGATCTGTACGACTGGTCGCATAGTTCACCACTTCCATACCAGGACCAAGACCGGGCGGTCCCGCCGGTTACGCGAGGCCGCACCGTCGGTCTGGGTAGAGCTCGCGGCCGGCGACGCCGAACGGCTCGGCCTCGCCGACGGTGACAGGGTCCGGGTCGAGTCGGCACGCGGCGCGGTCGAGGGACCGGCGCGGATCGGCGCCGGACGACCGGGCGTGGTGTTCATCCCGTTCCACTACGGCTACTGGGACGCCGCCGACGGCCACGAGCCCGACGGTTCGCCGACCGCCGCGAACGAGCTGACCCTGTCCGACTGGGACCCGGTGTCGAAGCAGCCGCTGTTCAAGATCGCCGCCGTCCGGATCGCCAAGCTGCCGGAGGATTGAGCGATGCATCTCGCGACGTACCTGGGCCTGCTGGACTCCTCGGAGCACGTGCTCGCCCACGCGTTCCGGCAAGTGGCGGACGGGCACGGCGACGAGCCCGACATCGAGCATCTGTGCCGGTTCTTCGCCGACCAGGCGGAGCGGCACCTCGCCGACCTCGTACAGGTCGCCGAACGGTACGGCGAGCAGCGCGAGACCGAGCCCGAACGATTGCACGCCGCCGAGTTCGGCGGTATCCGTCACGGTGGCGTCGGGCTGCTCCGGGACCTGCAGGACCTGTACGTCCTCGGATCGCTGGTCGACATCACCTGGACCGCGGTCGGCCAGGCTGCGCGAGGGCTGCGCGACCGCGAGCTCATCGAGGTCGTCGGCCGGTGCGAGAACGACGTGACCCGCCAGCTGACCTGGCTCCGGACCCGGCTCAAGCAGGCCGCACCGCAGGCCCTGATCATGGCGCCCTGATCAGGACACGGTCGGGTCGAGCACGACCTTGAGACAGTCGTCCTGCTTGGCCTGGAAGGTCTTGTACCCCCGGCTTGCGTCGGCCAGCGGCATCCGGTGGCTGGTCAGGTCGTCGACGCCCAGCGGATCGCCGGGACCGCTGAGGATCGCGAGTAGCTCATCGGTCCAGCGCCGCACATGTGCCTGGCCCATCCGCAGCGTGACGCCCTTGTCGAACATCGACATCATCGGCATCGGGTCGACCGCGCCGCCGTACACGCCGACGACCGAAACGGTGCCGCCGCGGCGCGCCGACGCCAGGCCGGCATGCAGCGCCGCGAGCCGATCGATGCCGGCACGCTCGCTGACCGGCTTGGCGACGGACGCCGGCAGCAGCCCGGCGAGTCGCTGCGCCGCGGCTGCCAAAGGAGCCCCGTGGGCTTCCATGCCCACCGCGTCGACGACACCGTCGGCGCCGCGGCCACCGGTCAGGTCGCGGATGGCGGTCGCGACGTCGGCTACGTCGGCCAGATCGACGGTCTCCGCACCATTTGCCCGCGCGCGTTGCAGCCGGTACCCGACCAGATCGACACCGATCACCCGGTCCACGCCGAGGTGCATGGCGCAGGTCACCGCCAGTTGCCCGACCGGGCCGAGACCGAAAACGGCCAGCGTGTCACCCGGTCCGACATCGGCGAACCGCACCGCCTGCCAGGCGGTCGGCAGGATGTCGGACAGGAACAACCAGTGCTCATCGGGCCGGTCATCGGCTGGTACGACGACCGGGCCGAACTGGGCCTGCGGCACGCGTAGGTACTCGGCCTGGCCACCGGGCACCTGGCCGTACAGCTCGGTGTAGCCGAACAGCGCGGCACCCTTGGCGTGTCGCGTGACCTGCGTCGTCTCGCACTGCGCATACAGGCCGCGCGAGCACATCCAGCACGTACCGCAGGAGATGTTGAACGGCACCACGACCCGATCGCCGGCCTTCAGCCTGTCGACATCCGCACCGACCTGTTCCACCACACCCATCGCTTCATGGCCCAGGATGTCGCCGGCGTGCATGTACATGCCCAAGGTCGCGTACAGATGCAGGTCAGATCCGCAGATCGCGGTCGACGTCACCCGGATGACGGCGTCGGTCGGCTGCTCGATGACCGGGTCCGGAACCTGCTCGACCCGGACGTCTTCTCGTCCCTGCCATGTCACGGCTCGCATGAGCCGCCGGTACCCCGCGCGCGCGGGGCCACACCGTCAGCAGCCCTTGATGCCATCGCCGGCATCGCCGAAGACGTGCGCCACGCGGTCGACGGCTCGCTCCGAGGCCTTGGCTTAGGTCCGCGTGCGGTGGGTACGGGGGTGCACCAAGCTCGAGGCACCTGCCGCGGACCTCATTCGCGGTGCGGTGTCGCGGGACCCCTGCTGGGCTCCGGCCCACCTACACCGGAAGGTATGACTGCGATGTCGATGCACGCGTTCGACCCCTGGAACTACCGCGAGTCCGCCGGTTTCTCCGAGGACACCGATCTGGTCGGCTACAAGATCGCCGCCACCGATGGCGACATCGGCAAGGTGGACCAGGCCACCTACGAGTCCGGCAGCGCCGGCCTGGTGGTCGACACCGGGCCGTGGATCTTCGGCCGCAAGGTGTTGCTGCCGGCCGGCGTGGTGGAGCGGGTCGACCACGACGAGGAGAAGGTCTACGTCGACCGCACCAAGGACCAGATCAAGGAAGCGCCCGAGTTCGACACCGACGCCGGCGTCGACGACGACTACCGGGACAAGCTCGGCGGCTACTACGGCGACACCTACCGCACCGGCATGTGACCGTGAAGGCACTACCGCACGGGCGCGCTGCCCGTGCGGTAGTGGTCCGGTCCAGGGGTGACATTCCCGACGGTGGGTACTGACCCGGCACCCTGCACACCCGACGGAGGCGACCATGCCCGGCGATGTAGTCGACCTGATCATGCAAGACCACCGCGAGGTCGAGCGGCTGTTCGACCAACTCGAG
>DASRHY010000239.1:0-72184 GCA_035650275.1 Kribbellaceae bacterium
GCGCCCGGGTCTGCACGATCAGTGCCAGCGCGCCCGCGACCAGCGCCAGCTAGAGCACACGCAGCCGGTCCCCGCCCCTGCCCGGCAGCGAGAACCCGCCGGGGATCGCTCGATCCGGTGCCGCAGGATGACCGCCGCGAGCAGCGGCGTGAACACGACGTACATGCCGGTGACGAACCCGGACACGCTCGCGGATGTGTGCCGCAAAACCTCGGTCTGCAGCAGCTGCGCGACGCCGTACGTGACTCCCAGCGCGACGCCGCGGCGCCGGCCCAGCCGGCGTAACCGCCCGACCGCAGCCGGACGCACCGCGAGCAGGACGACGGCGGCGATCGCGAACCGCAGCGCGAGGTAGTCCGCGACGGCCAGGCGGGAGTGCGTCACTCCCGAACCCTCTCAGACTCCTTACGCCCCCTTGAGAGACGGGTCAGGACCCGTGCGCGGCGTGCTCCACAACGCAGTCCGGGCCCGGGAAGACCAGGGACTCGTGGCCGTCGGAGAACCTGACCAGGTACGGCGGTGCACCGTCGGCCCCGCGGACCTCGATCACCTCGCCGTGGCGCTCCTGGGTGCCGACCGTACGGCCCCGAACGTGCAGATGGTCGCCGACCTCAGCTCTCATCGCGGATCACCTCCAGGTCCCACCGTAGGCCCCGACCGCCCGCGCTGCGAACCCTCTAGAGCACGGTGATCGTGACGGTGGTGCCGTTGCGGGCTATCGAGTTGCCGGCCGGGTTCTGCGCGGCGACCACGTTCACGCCGACGTAGAGCGCCGCCCGCTGCACCTTGACCTTGAACCCGGCCCGCTCCAGCACGGTGCGGGCGTCCTTGGTCTGCATCCGCCACACGCTCGGTACCCGGACCAGCGGGGGGCCCTTCGACACCACCAGCTCGATCTTGTCCTTGGCGAACCGCTCGCCGGAGTTCGGGTTCTGGCTGATCACCCGGCCCCGCGCGACGGACTCGGAGAACTCCTCGGTGGTCCCGACCGTGAAGCCGAGCCGGCCGAGTTCCCTGGCCGCGTCCCGGAGCCGCTGGCCGGTGGTGTTCGGTACGTCGATCGGCTGCGGCCCGCGGCTGATCGTGAGGTTCACTACCTGGCCACGCTTGACCACTACCCCGGGCCCCGGGGCGGACGACATGACCTTGCCCGCGGCAACAGCCTCGCTGTACTTTTGGGCCTCGGAACCGACCACCAGGTTGAGCCTGGCCAGTGTGTCGCGGGCGACAACCGTGTCGCTGCCGGCCAGCTTCGGGATCTTGTACCGCTCCTTGCCCTTCGAGACGGTCAGCTCGACCTGGCCGTTCTTCAGGATCCGGTCGCCGATGCCCGGGTCGGTGCTGAGCACCCTGCCGGCCGGCACCGATTCGTCGAACGCCTGCCCCACGACCGTCGTGGTCAGGCCGTCGATCCGCGCCTTGTCGGCCGCCTGGGCGACGGTCATCGCGGTCAGGTCCGGCGTCCTCGTGTACCGCTGCACACCGTAGTACCAGGCCGCGGTACCGACCCCGGTCGCGAGCAGCAGCACCAGCAGCAGCGCCAGCGGCCCGCGACGGCGGCGTCGTACCCGAGCAGGAGCGGGCTCGGCCACCCGCGGTGGTACCCGGATCGGCTCGTGCTCGACGATCACCGTGTCCGTGCGGACCCCGGCGCCGTACCCGTCGTACCGGTGCGGCGAGTCGTCGAACGGCCCGGGTTCGCCGAGACCCTGCAGCGCGAGGATCGGCACGGTCAGGTCGCCGGTCAGCTCCGGGTCGTCCGGCAGCCCCTCGTCGAGCGCGCTGCGGACCCGGCGGACCTGCTGCGCGAACACGTGCGCGTCGGCCGGCCGGTGCTCGCGGCTGCGGGAGGTGGCCCGCTGCACCAGCGCGTCGACGTACGGCGGGATGCCCGGCTGCAGCGCAGACGGCGGCGGCACGTCGTTGTGCACGTGCCGGTACGCGACCTGGAGCGGGGTGTCGCCGGTGTGCGGCTTGGCGCCGGTGAGCATCTCGTACAGCACGATGCCGGCCGAGTACACGTCCGACCGCGCGTCCGCGGCGCTGTCGGTGACCAGCTCGGGCGCCAGGTACGAAACGGTACCCATCAGCAGGCCCTGGGTGACCGTGTTCCCGTTCGCGCTGACCGCGCGGGACAGGCCGAAGTCGGCGACCTTGATCTTGCCGTCGGTCGCGATCAGCACGTTCTCCGGCTTGACGTCGCGGTGCACGATGCCGGCGTCGTGCGCGGCGGACAGCGCGGCCAGGATCGGGCTGAGCAGGTCCAGCGCGCGGGCCGGCGACATCGGCGCCTGATCCCGCATCAGCTCGCGCAGGGTCTGACCCGGCACGTACTCCATCGCCAGGAACAGCGTGTCGTCGTCGGAGCCCTGGTCGAACACCGCGACCACGTTCTGGTGGGACAGCCTGGCCGCGGCGCGGGCCTCGTGCACGAACTTGCGGGCGAAGTCGGTGTCGGTGCCGAGCCCGCCGTTCATCACCTTGAGCGCGACCACCCGGTCGAGGCGGGTGTCGAGCGCCTCGTAGACGGTTGCCATCCCGCCGCGCGCCACCCGGGAACCCACGCGGTACCGCCCGTCGAGCATCCGCCCGACGAGGGGGTCGCTGATCTCGGTGTCCACGGTCGGTTCGGGTCCTTTGCGGTCTCCGGTGCAGCCCGGCGCCCTATACGGCCTTGCCCAGAGAGTGTAGATACGCGGTTCGGCGCGGCTCCGGAGCCGCGCCGAACTATCACGCACCGGCTATCGCCGTGCACGCTGTGTCACGCCGTCACAAGGACGAGAACCTCCCCGCGAGACACGCTCCCTGACGGTAAGTGGTGGGACTGTCATGACAAAAGTGACCCTTGTGACTAATGGGATTGATGTTTCCAAAGGGCTAGCTGAACGCCTGGATTACATCGGTGTAATTCACAAGGCACGTATCCTCGCGTGCCGCGACCAGGACTACTCGCAGTGCGAAGGTACGGCGTGTGTCAGGTGCCGAGGCGGCCGTCGAGCGGCGACGACGCTTGGGCCGAGTGCCAGCGGCGCGGGATCCGCCCCGCCCGGTACGCGGCTCGTCCCGCCTCGACCGCCTGGCGCATCGCCGCGGCCATCAGCGCCGGCCGTTCCGCCCGGGTGACCGCGGTGGCGACCAGCACGGCGTCGCAGCCGAGCTCCATCGCCAGGGCCGCGTCACTCGCGGTGCCGATCCCGGCGTCGAGCACGATCGGGACCTCGGCCTGCTCGACGATCATCGCGATGTTGTGCGGGTTCCGGATCCCGAGCCCGGACCCGATCGGCGAGCCGAGCGGCATCACCGCGGCGCAGCCGGCCTGTTCCAGCCGGCGGGCCAGGATCGGGTCGTCGTTGGTGTACGCGAGGACCGAGAAGTCGTCGGCGACCAGCCGTTCGGCAGCGTCCAGCAGCTCGACCGCGTCCGGCAGCAGGGTGTGGTCGTCCGCCACCACCTCGAGCTTGATCCAGCTGGTGCCCAGCGCCTCGCGCGCGAGCTTCGCGGTCAGCACGGCCTCGCCGGCGGTGAAGCAGCCGGCCGTATTCGGCAGCACCTCGATGTCGTGCCGTTTCAGCACGTCCAGCACCGAGCCCTGCTGCCCGGGATCGAGCCGGCGCAGCGCGACTGTGGTCAGCTCGGTGCCGGAGGCAACCAACGCCTCCTCGAGCGCCTCCAGGCTGGCCGCGCCACCGGTGCCCATCACGAGCCGGGACGAGAACTCCCGTCCGGCGATCAGCAACGCGTCGTCGATCTCGGTCAACCTCCCTGCACCGCCGTGAGGATCTCCACCCGGTCGCCGTCGGCCAGCACGACCTGCTGCCAGGACGCCCGGGTCACCACCTCGTCGTTCACCGCGACCGCGACCCCGGTGTCCGTCCGCGACATCGTCGCGACCACATCGGCAACGGAGACACCGGCATCGAGATCGCGTGGAGTCCCGTTCACGATCACCTTCATGAGGCCACTGTGCCAGGCGTGAATCGCTCGGCCACGAAGGGCTCCGCGATCCGGGGCAGCGACCCGGACGTGATGGTCTCCGCGATCACCTGAGCGGTGACCGGGGTGAGCAGTACGCCGTTGCGGTAGTGCCCGGTGGCCCACAGCAGGCCGTCCAGCCCGGACGGGCCGAGCACCGGTGCGTTGTCCGGCGTCGCGGGCCGCAGCCCGGCCACCGTCTCGACCAGCTCGAGCTCGTCGGTGACCGGCAGCACCGTGCGGGCGTCCCGCAACAGGCTGAACACCCCGCCGGCCAGCACCCGGGTGTCGTACCCGAGCTCGGTCGTCGTCGCACCCACCACCAGCTCGCCGTCCGGCCGCGGCACCAGGTACACCGCGAACCCGCGCGCGGTGGCGCGCACGGTGTGGCTCAGCACCGGCCGGTACGCCTCCGGCACCCGCAGGCGGAGCACCTCGCCCTTGACCGGCCGGACCGGTGGCCGCAGCTCCTCCGGTACGCCGGCCAGCTGCGCGGACCACGGACCGGCCGCGACAAGCACGGTGTCCGCCGCCGGCGCGGTGCCGTCCTCCAGCCGGACGCCGACCACCCGGTCGCGCTCCACCAGCACCCGCTCCACCGGCTGCCGGACCAGCGTCACGCCGGCCCGCTCGGTGGCGGCCAGCAGCGCGGTCACGGTCTTGCGGTTGTCCACCGAGTGGTCGCTCGGCACCCACAGCCCGGCCGCCACTCCGACCGCGAGCATCGGCTCACGCTTTCGGGTCTCGCGCCCGGTCAGCTCGGCCACCTCGAGCCCCAGCCGACGCTGGTACGACGCGAGCCGGGACAGCACCGCGGCGTCGTCCACGTCGTACGCCACCGACAGCGTGCCCGACGCGTGCAACCCGGCCGGCAGACCGGACGCGTCCTCGAGCTCGGCGGCGAAGTCCGGCCAGGCCCGGGCGCTCGCGAGGTTCAGCGCCAGCAGCGCCTCCTCGCCGTACTCGACCTCGGTGACCGGAGCCAGCATCCCCGCGGCCACGGACGACGTACGACGCCCCGGCGTCGGGTCGCAGACCGTCACCCGGAGCCCCGCCTGCGCCAGCCGCCAGGCGCTCGCCAGACCGATCAGCCCGCCGCCGACGACGATCACGTCGGGGCTCGGGGCGGCGCTCGGAACGCTGGGCGAGGGCATGTGGCCAGGCTACGACGAGCGGTTCGTGGCAGGCTGAGCGCGTGACTGCTGAGACCATCGACGACTCGGCGACCGGCGGCCTGCGCGACCGGCTCGGCTCGGCGCGGCTCTACCTGTGCGTGGACGCCCGGCAGGAGCAGGGCGACCTGGAGGAGTTCCTGGACGCGGCGCTGCGCGGTGGTGTGGACATCGTCCAGCTGCGGCAGAAGGACCTGGAGGCCGCGGACGAGCTCGCCGCGCTCGAGGTGTTCGCGGCGGTCGCCGCCCGGCACGACGCGCTGCTCGCGGTGAACGACCGGGCCGACGTCGCCTTCGCCGCCGGCGCGGATGTGCTACACCTCGGCCAGCGCGACCTGCCGGTGCGGGCAGCGCGCGCGATCTGCGGCCCGGACATCGTGATCGGCCGCTCGACGCACTCGTTCAGCCAGGTCAACGCCGCGATCGCCGAGGCCGGTTCGGACTACTTCTGCGTCGGTCCGTGCTGGGAGACGCCGACGAAGCCCGGCCGGACCGCCGCAGGCCTGGACGTGGTCTCGTACGCCGCGGCGAAGCGGCCGGCGAAGCCGTGGTTCGCGATCGGCGGCATCGACCTCGGCCGGCTGGACCAGGTACTGGAGGCCGGCGCGCACCGGGTGGTCGTGGTCCGGGCGATCACCGAGGCCGACGACCCGGAGGCGGCTGCCGCCGAGTTCGCCCGACGACTGCGGGAGGCATCCGAATGATCAACAACCCGAAGGCGGCCCGGATCGTCGCGGTCGTGGTGATCGCGATGCTGGTGATCACGATGGCCGCGGCCCTGTTCGGCTGCAGCACGACCGAGTCCCGGTGACCGGGCTGCGTCGCGTGCTGTCGGCCGGCGCCCAGCCCGGGGTCTACCGCTGGCGGTCGGCGGACGCGACCGACGACGTAAGCCGTGACGTCAAAGCGGCCGGGTGGGGCTTCGTGCTGCTGGACACGTCCGGGGTAGGGGACAAGGCCGGCTTCCTGGACGCGTGCGCGACCGCGTTCGACCTGCCGCGCTGGTTCGGCCGGAACTGGGACGCACTTGCCGACGCGCTCGGCGACCGCTCGACCGGCGAGCCCGAGGTGGTGCTCTGGGACGGCTGGCAGCAGCTGGCCGAGAGCGACCTGGACGCGCTCGACGTCGCCGTACAGATCTTCACCGAGGATGCGAACGGCACCGGCCAGCTCCGCGTCCTGCTCCGCGACCCCGGCGGGTCCGACCAGCTCCCGCCGCCGATCGCGGACCTCCCGCAGCTCTAGACGCCCCCAGACATCAGGTCAGCGGCCGTCGGCTGGTCAGGCGAGGCCACGAGTGTGGTGTGGCGGCGTTGAGCCCGACTTCCCGTAAGGACACGCCGGGCGGATCCGCCCGAAACGGCGTGTCTCCACGGGAGGTGAGCTCTCCCTCGGACTCCCCGTAGCGACACGCCGCCCCAATCCAGTCGGAACGGCGTGTCTCCACGGGAAATGGGGACGGTCAGACCGAGCGGACGGTGGCGGCGACGGCGAGGTCGGCGAGGGCGGTGCGGGCCGCCTCGTCGACGAACGGGGCGTCGCGCAGCGCATCGGCGGCGGCCTCGGTGCGGTGCGCGATCAGGTCCTCGCAGGCGTCGACGGCCCGGCTGTCGATCAGGATCTCGCGAAGCAGCTGGATCTCGTCGTCGTCCAGGTCCCGCCGGCCGAACAGCTTGTCGAACTCGGCCAGCTGCACCTCCGACGCATGGTCGACGGCGTACGCGACCAGCACGGTCCGCTTGCCCTCGCGCAGGTCGTCGCCGGCCGGCTTGCCGGTCACGGCCGGGTCGCCGAACACACCGAGCAGGTCGTCGCGGAGCTGGAACGCCTCGCCCACCGGCAGCCCGTACGCCGACAGCGCGGCGAGCAGCTCCGGCGTACCACCGGCGAGCGCGGCGCCGATGTGCAGCGGCCGCTCGACGGTGTACTTCGCGGACTTGAACCGCAGCACCCGCAGCGCTCGGTCCATGTCCGACTCACCGCTGGCCTGCGCGACCAGGTCCAGGTACTGGCCGGCGATCACCTCGGCCCGGAATGCATCGAAGTAGGTCGCGGCCCGGCGCAGCGCGGCCGGGTTGAACCCGGACGTATGCAGCAGTCCGTCGGCCCAGACCAGGCAGAGGTCGCCGAGCAGGATCGCCGCACCGATCCCGAACGAGGCCGGGTCGCCGCCGCCCTCGGTGCCCTGCCGGGCCCGCTCCTCGGCCTCGAACCGCCGGTGCGCGGACGGCACCCCGCGTCGTACGTCGGAGGAGTCCATCACGTCGTCGTGCACCAGCGCGCTGACGTGCAGCATCTCCAGGCTGGCGGCCGCGGCCAGGATCGGCAGCGCCGGGTCGCCGCCGGCGGCCCGGAAACCCCAGTAACAGAAGGAGGGACGCAGTCGCTTGCCGCCGCTGGTCGCGTCCCGGGCGGCCTCGACCTGGGCGGCGAGCTCGGGCCCGACCGCACTCAGCTTGCGGGCCTGGACGTCGAGGTAGGCGGTCAGCGCGCGCTGCACCTCGGCGGGAATGTCTGGGGTAGCTGTGGTGGGGTCGGGCACGGTCCGGAGCGTAGTCGGTGGCGCCGGACGGGCCGACCGGCCGGTAGCCTGGGCGGGTGGTTAGCGGACTGCCTTCACGGCGCAACGACAGTGCTCCGACGATCCGGGAGCTGATCTCGGCGGGCGAGCGCTCATTCTCGTTCGAGTTCTTCCCGCCGAAGACGCCAGAGGCCGAGGAGGTGCTGTGGCGCTCGCTGCGTGAGCTGGAGCGGCTGCGGCCGACCTTCGTGTCGATCACGTACGGCGCCGGCGGTTCCAGCCGTGACGGCACCGTCCGGGTCACCGAGCGGGTCGCTCAGGACACCTCGATGACACCGCTCGGGCACCTCACCTGCGTGTCGCAGTCCCGCGACGAACTGCGCTCGGTGATCGGCGCGTACGCCGGTTCCGGCGTGCGCAACGTGCTCGCCATCCGGGGCGACCCGCCGGGTGGCCCCCGGCAGCCATGGGTGGCGCACCCGGAGGGCATGAACCACGCGATCGAGCTGGTCGAGCTGGTCCGCGGGCTTGGCGACTTCTGCGTCGGCGTCGCGGCGTTCCCGGACAAGCACCCGGAGGCCGAGGACTGGGAGTCCGACGCCCAAGTGCTGGCGGCGAAGGCGAAGGCGGGCGCGGACTTCGCGATCACGCAGATGTTCTTCGGCGCGGACGACTACTTCCGGCTGGTCGACCGGGCCGCGGCGCACGGCTCTGACATCCCGATCCTGCCAGGCGTGATGCCGGTGACGAACGTCAAGCAGATCCAGCGGATGGCCGAGCTGACCGGTGTCGCGATGCCGGCGCGCGTGACCGAGCGGCTGCTGGCGGTCGAGGGCGAGCCGGCGGCGGTCCGCGCGGTCGGTGTCGAGATCGCCACCGAGCTGTGCGACGCGCTGCTGTCCGGCGGTGCGCCGGGCATCCACTTCATCACGCTGAACCGGTCCACGGCGACGCGCGAGGTGTTCCAGAACCTGACCGCCCACGTCGGTGCCCGTGTGAGCTGAGTGGGGGACTGACATGGCGGATCCGTCGGACCTTCTGGTGGACCGCACGCTCGTGCTGCTGCGGCACGCCAAGGCGGTCCGATCGATCGACGGACCCGATATCGACCGTCCGCTGGCCGGCCGCGGCCACCGTGACGCCAAGGCCGCCGGCCGTTGGCTCGCGGACCAGGGTCTAGCCGCCGATCTGGTCCTGTGCTCGACGGCGGTGCGCACCCGGGAGACGTGGGAGTACGCTGCCGCCGGTGGCGCCGAGACCGCGGATGTGTGGTTCGACCGGCGCATCTACGACGCCGACCCGGACAACCTGCTCGACGTGATCCGCGAGGTGCCGGAGACAGCCGGCACCGTGCTGCTGATCGGTCATGCCCCGAGCGTCCCGTGGCTGGCGCGGGACCTGGTGGCCGAGGGCACCGACGGCCGCGAGCAGCTGGTCGAGCACTTCCCGACCAGCGGGCTCGCCGTACTGCAGCACGGCCGGCGGTGGTCCGCCCTCGGGCCGGGCGACTGCGACCTGGACCAGTTCGTCATCCCGCGCGGTTGACGCGGGCGGTGTCTGGGCTGTAGAACACCAAGTGGTTATGAAACTACTTGGTTATGGACGTGCGGATGACCGTTGACCAGCTGGACGCCACCTTTGCCGCGCTCGCGGACCCGACCCGGCGGGCGATCATCGCCCGGCTGGCCGCCGGCGAGGCGACCGTCACCGAGCTCGCGGAGCCGTTCGCGATCAGCCAGCCGGCGGTGTCCAAGCACCTGACCGTGCTGGAGCGTGCGGGGCTGGTCAGCCGCCGCCGGGACGCGCAGCGCCGTCCGTGCCGGCTGGAGCCGCTGCCGCTGAAGGCGGCGACGGACTGGCTGGAGCGGTACCGGGACTACTGGGAGGAGAGCTACCAGCGTCTCGACGACGTGCTGGCCGAGCTCAAGTCAGTGCAGTCCGTCCGGCGGGACCAGCGATGACCGGCCTGCGGGTGACGACCCGGGGCGACAGAGAGCTGCTGCTCACCCGAAGGTTCGAGGCACCGCGGCAGCTCGTGTACGACGCGCTCACGACGCCCGACCTGCTGGTCCGCTGGTACGGCGCCCGCGGCTGGAACCTGGTCGGTTGCACGGTCGACCTCCGGGTCGGTGGCCGGTACCGGTTCGAGTCGCGCGGACCCGGTGGCGAGCGGATGGCGCAGGGCGGCGTGTACCGCGAGGTCGCGTCGCCGGACCGGCTGGTCTACACCGAGGTGTTCGACGACCAGTCGTACGCCGGCGAGACGCTGATCAGCACCGAGCTGACCGAGTCCGCCGGCCGGACCACGATGACCAGCACGCTGCGGCTCCCGTCCCCGGACGCTCGCGACATCGTGCTGCGGTACCCGATGGAACGTGGCGCCGGCGAGGGATTCGACCGGCTGGCCGCGGTACTTGCCGAACTCATCCGAACAGGGAGGAACGTGCTGTGAACTGGACGCTGGAAGTGGTGGTGGTACCGGTCACCGATGTCGACCGGGCGAAGAAGTTCTATGCCGACCAGCTCGGCTTCAACCTCGACTTCGACACCGAGGTCAGCGACGAGCTGCGGGTGGTGCAGCTGACGCCGCCCGGATCCGGCTGCTCGGTGGTGATCGGTAAGGGCATCAGCGAGATGCAGCCCGGTTCGCTGAAGGGAGTGCAGCTCGTCGTACCGGACATCCGGCTCGCGCACTCCGAGCTGGTCGAGCGCGGCGTGGAGGTCAGCGACGTGGTCGTAGTCGGCGGGCCGGAAGGGCAGCGCAGCGCGCAGGACGGCGACCAGCTCGACAACGTCGGGTTCGTGCACTTCTCCGACCCGGACGGCAACGCGTGGGCGGTGCAGCAGATCTCCGCCCGCGGGAAATCGGGTGAGTGAGGGCGACCGCGTTGCTACTCTCCAGGCGTGAACCTCAGCTGCGTGCGCTATCTACCGGCTCCGGGCGGAGCCGGTAGCGCATAGCGGCCTCACCCGGAGCCAGAAGAAGGCAAGGACGCTCGTCCTTGCCTTCTCTCGTTCTCGCCGAATGTCTCTCCGGGAGGGCCCATGAACAACGCACGCATGCACGACACCAGCACGATCCTCGACCGCCTCGGTCGCACCGCCGACCGGATCGTCGGCCTCGACGACCTGGTCGCACGCCTCGACAACGGCACGCCGCTGCGGATCAAGTTCGGCGTCGACTGCACCGCACCGGACCTGCACATCGGCCATGCGGTCAACCTCTGGATGATGCGGTACCTGCAGGACCTCGGCCACGCGGTCGTGTTCGTGCTCGGCGACGTCACCACCCGGATCGGCGACCCGACCGGTCGCTCGCAGACCCGCCCGATGCTCCCGCCGGAGCAGATCGATGCGAACGCCGCCCGCTACCTCGACCAGGTCTCGCTGGTGCTCCGTACCGACCCGGCCGTGCTCGAGATCCGCCGCAACTCCGAGTGGTACGCGGCTATGGACGTCGCCGACCTGATCGGCGTGTTCATGCACATCACGCACGCCCAGCTGATCGCGCGCGACATGTTCCGGGACCGGATCGCCGCCGGCCGCGAGATCGGCCTGCACGAGCTGATCTACCCGGTGCTGCAGGCCTATGACAGCGTCGCGGTGCAGAGCGACCTGACCATCGTCGGCTCCGACCAGTTGTTCAACGAGGCACTCGGCCGGCAGTTGCAGCAGCGGGTCGGCAGCCGGCCGCAGACCGTGATCACCAGCCGGATCACGCCCGGTCTCGACGGTGGCCCGAAGCAGTCCAAGTCGCTCGGCAACTACGTCGCACTCACCGACCCGCCGGACGAGAAGTTCGGCAAGCTGATGAGCCTGCCGGACGAGCTGGTCGGCGAGTACGCGCTGATCTACACGGACCTGCCGATGACCGATGTACGACGCCTGGGCGGTGCCGCTGGTGGGGGCGGCGGTGCCGGTGCCCGCGACGCCAAGCTCGCAATGGCCGAGGCAGTGGTGGCGCGCTACCACGGAACCGTTGCGGCGACCAAGAGCCGATCATCGTTTCTGCGCGTGTTCAGTGATCGGTCCGAGCCGGACGAGATGTCGAGCCTGCTGGTCGGTGAGCGGCTCAGCGCACTCGCGCTGGTCCGTGCGGCCCGCCCGGACGCGAGCAACGGTGCGATACGTCGTCTGATCGAGCAGGGTGCGGTGTCGCTCGGCGGGATGCTGCTCGGTGACCCCGCAGGTGTTGTGTCTGTCCGCACTGGCGACGTCCTCAGGATCGGCCGGCGGAGCTGGCACCGGCTGCAGGTCGGGGGAGGGTAGGCCTGGTTCGCGTCAGTCATCTCGTTCCCGCTCTGAGTCAGACCAGGACTCCGTCGACGCCGACGGCAGCGCACTGCATGCAGGCGACATGGCTGCCCAGCTCGGAGTCGCACTCGACAACCTCGAAGCGGTCCTCGCCGGCGCCGACATGACCCTGGCCAACGTGGTTCGGCTCAACGTCTACAGCACCAACGTCGACACATTGGTCCAGCATTTCCCCGTCCTGACGGAGCGCTTCGAGGGCAAGCGTTTCGCCACCACTGTGCTCGGCGTCGCGAGCCTCGCTGGTCCTCAACTCCTCGTCGCGCTCGAGGCAACCGCGATGGACTGACCTGGGTGGCGGTGCGCCGCTGAGCAACCTCAGCTGGTTGTCGGGGGCAACCAGTCTGAGGTGCTGCCGACGGTGACCAGCCGTTGGGTGGCGCGGGTCAGGACGACGTACAGGGCTCGGACGCCGCCGGGGGTCTCGGCGACGATCCGGTCCGGCTCGACGGCGACGACCGCGTCGTACTCCAGGCCCTTGGAGTCGAGCGGGCTGAGCGTGACGACGCGCGGGTCGGCGAGCTCGGCCAGTGTGCCGTCCACGGCGGTGCGCAGCGTTGGCGGGCTGATCACGCCGACGGTGCCCTCGACCAGGCCGAGCAGCTCGCCGGCGGCGTCGCGAACGGCCTCGGCGATCTTGCCGGCGTCGACGGTGCGGTGCTCAGGGTGGGTGCCGGTGGAGCGTACGGCGTCGGGCAGGTCCGCGTCGGGGACCTCGCGGCGGATCACCTCGCCGGCGAAGCGGTAGATCTCGGCCGAGTTCCGGTAGTTGGTGGACAGCCGGAACGTGTGCCGCGGCAGGTTGCCGAGCATCGAGTCCATCGCGGCGCGGGCCTCAACCGGGTCGCGCCAGGAGCTCTGCGCGGGGTCGCCGACGATGGTCCAGCTGGCGTGCGGGCCGCGGCGGGTCACCATCCGCCACTGCATCGGCGACAGGTCCTGGGCCTCGTCGACGAGCACGTGCGCGTACTCGGCCGGCTCGTCGGCGTCGGCAAGAGCGGCCGCTGCGGCACGGCGTTCGGAGGTGGTGACCACCTCGGCGACGGACAGGCCCTCCAGCCAGTCGAACTCCTCCTCGTCCGCGACCGCCGGGGGTGCGGTGCCGAGCAGCTGCGACAGCTCGTCGACGAGCGCGACGTCGGCGACCGTGAACGCGGTACTGCGACGGACCGACCGGGACAGCAGGTCGATCTCGGCGTCGCTGAGCTCTCCGCGGGACCAGCGTCGTAGCCGGCGGGCGTCGCCCAGCCAGCCGAGCACCTCGACCGGCGACAGCGCCGGCCACCACGCGGCCAGGAAGGACGTGAACGCGGGCAGGTCGGTGACCACGTCCGAGAACACCTCGCGGTCGGCCAGCCGGCCCGTCCGCAGCTCCTCGCCGAACCGGTCCCACAACGCGCCGACCAGCGCGCGCCGGGCCTCGGCCTGCGCCCGGTTGCGCTTGTTGCGTCGCAGCACGGTACGGCGAACCGCGTCCAGCGCCGGCGGGCCGAGCTCGATCGGGTTGCCGCCGACGAACACCCGCAGCGTGGTCGGCGCGCCGGGTACCCGGTCGCGCGCAGCGCGGGAGAGCACGCCGCGCATCCGCAGCGAGCCCTTGACCGCGGCCACATCGGCCGAGTCCACCCCGGTGGCGGACAACCCGTCGACCAGCTCACCGACCGCGCGCAGCGACACGGTGTTCTCGCCGAGGCTGGGCAGCACCCGCTCGATGTAGGCCATGAACGCGTGCGACGGGCCGACCACCAGCACGCCGCCGCGCTCGAACCGGCGCCGGTCCGCATACAGCAGGTACGCCGCGCGGTGCAGCGCGACCACGGTCTTGCCGGTACCCGGTCCGCCGCCGATCACGGTGACGCCACGGACCGGCGCCCGGATCGCGGTGTCCTGCGCGGCCTGGATGGTGGCGACGATGTCGCGCATGGTGTGCCCGCGGGCCCTCGACAGCGCGGCCATCAGCGCGCCCTCGCCGATCACGGGCAGGTTGTCCGGCGCCAGCTCGGGGGCGAGCAGATCGTCCTCGAGTCCGACCACGGCACGCCCCCGGCAGCGCAGCACCCGGCGTCGTACGACGTCGCGCCGGTCCGCCGGGGTGGCGCGGTAGAACGGCTCCGCGGCCGGGGCGCGCCAGTCGATCACCAGCGGCTCGTACTCGGCGTCGCGGACACCGAGCCGGCCGACGTACAGCTTCTCCAGGGCGGTGCCCGGTGCCTTCGACGAGTCCAGCCGGCCGAACACCAGGCCCTCGTGCTCGGCCTCCAGTTCGGCGATCCGCCGGGCGGCGGTGAATACCAGCACGTCCCGCTCGAACAGCCCGGTCGCGTCCTCGTCGCGGATCAGCCCGAGCCGGGCCGACTGTGCCCGCAGGTGGCCGTCGGTCGCGACCCGTCCGGCCGACGCGGCAGCCTCCTCGACCCGGGCATAGACCCGGTCGACATGTGCCTGCTCGGCACCGATCTCAGCGGCGACCTCGTCGGGGAGACCATCAGGGAGACCGGAATCGACCGGGGTATGACCCACCGAAGTCCTCTCAGCAACCGGGACGAACCCGGGAAGAACACGTGAATCATCAATTCTAGACTGCCCGCACCGGCCGGCGGTCAGGCCTTCCCGACTGCTGAGGCAACGATTGCAGCGCCGAGCGCCGTCGCCGGTACACCACCGCCCGGATGGGCCCCGGAGCCGACGCAGTACAGACCCTGGACGGGGGAGATGTTGGCCGCCCGGCGGCGGACTGTCCGCGAGCCCTCCCAGGCCACCCCGCACAGCCAGGACGGCGACGTCTGCCGGCTCACCACCTGTTCGCGGACGTCGATCCCGCGGCCGGTCAGCAGGTCGAGCGCGTCCTCGGTCGGGTAGCCGTGCACCAGCACCGACCAGGCCCGGTGCCCGGCCGGTGCGGTGCCGGCCACCCGGACCACGACCAACGGGTCGCCGTGCAGCACGGTCTCGAACGGCAGATCCGGCACCGGGTCGCGCAGCCCCAGATGCACCACGTACGTCGCCTCGGCGTCGTGCGTCTTCCGGAGCTGCTTGCGGACGCCGTCCGCCTCGGGTGCGTACACCAGCTCCTCGTAAAGCACGCGCGGGTCGAGGTCGCTCACCACCGCGTCGGCCGCGAGCAGCTCGCCGTCGCTGAGCCGGACCCCGCGGACAGCGCCGCCGGAGGTCGCCACCGCCGCCACCTCGGCGCCGAGCCGGACCTCGACCCGGCGTTCCACCAGCCGTTTCGCCAGCGCGTCCACCAGCGCCGCGAAGCCGTCGGCGAAGGTCCAGCAGCCGAAGGTTCGCTCCAGGTACGCGACCACACCGACGTACGCCGGCGTGCGCCGCGGGTCCGAGCGGCACACCGCGGCGTAGTAGGTCAGCGCCGCTCGCGCGCGTTCGTCGTCCAGCCGCCGGGACGCGACCCGCTCCAGCGACTGCCACGGCCGCAGCGTCCGCAGTGCGCGCACCGACTGACGGCGTGGCGGCGGCTGGTCCAGCGCGGTCGTCCGCACCGTTTCCCAGACGTCGGCATAGGAGTCGAGCAGCGCGGTCCACTGCTCCGCGGTCCGTTCGCCGACAGTCCGCCAGGCGCGACGCTGGTCGGCGCGGTCCAGCAGTGGGAGGTCCAGCACGGTGCCGTCGGTGAAGACGTGCCGGCGCGGATCGGTGATCGGGACCAGATCGGCGACCTGTTCGAGCGGCCGGCCGGACTTGCGGAACAGGTCCCGCAGCGCGGCCGGCAGCGTCGTACTGGCTGCTCCGGTGTCCCAGCGGAAGCCGTCGGCCTCCAGCGTGCCGAGGGTGCCGCCGATGCGGTTCGCGCGTTCGCAGACGGTCACCCGGTGTCCGAGCTTGGCCAGCCGGACGGCGGCGGCGAGCCCGCCCAGGCCGGCTCCGATGACGACGATCGATGCCATCAGCCGGTACCACCGCCCCTGGCCGGGGTGCCGCCGGTCCGGCCCTCGCGCCAGGCGCGGTACTTGGCCAGCCCGCGCCTGATCGCGCGGATCGCGAAGAACACCGTGACGGCACCGAGTATCAGCAGGATGGCCGCGATCACCGCCGCCAGCCAGGGGTAGACCACGGCGAGCGACACCATGCCGGCCACCGCGACGTCCTCGCCGGACGACACGGCGATGTTGGTGACCGGCTCGGGGGAGGTGTTCACCGCGAGCCGGAGCGAGGCCTTGATCAGGTGCGACGTCAGCGCCGTCAGACCGCCGGTGGCGACTATCACCGCCTGATGCAGGGTGGTCGAGTCACTGGCGATGAGCGCGGCGATGACCGCGCCGACGGTGGGCCGGATCAGCGTGGAGATCGTGTCCCAGGCCGAGTCGACGTACGGGATCTTGTCCGCGACGAACTCCACCGCGAACAACGCCGCGGCCGCGATCATCACGTCGGTCCGGGTGAGGGCGTCGGGCACCTCCTCGACGCCGGCGAACCGGCCGAGCAGGCCCAGCATCAAGACGCACACGTAGGCGTTGATCCCACTCGCCCAGCCGGTGGTGAATGCCAGCGGCAACGCTTCCATGTCCTGCCCTGTCTGTCCCGTCCTGCATGCTGTCCGCGACCAGGCACACGCGGTCAGTGGTCATGACCGCCATATTTCAGAGATCCTGCCCTATGTCACCGGTGAACCTACCTCCGCCGCGCGGTGTGAACCGTTGACACGCAGATCAACTCGGACCGAAAGTAAACGACGAACCACACCGGGTCACTCCGGATCCGCCTCGCTCAGGGAGCGCTCATGTCCCGACCTCTCACACGACTCATTCGCCGCCGGCACGCGGTGGCGCTACTCGCCGCGGCAGCCCTGCTGCCCGCGGTCGCTCTCCCGGCCGCGGCCGGCGACGATCCCGAAGCCGCCAGCCCATCGGGTACCACGCTCGCGGCCGCCTTCACCGACGCGTCCCAGCGGTACGGCGTACCGGAGCGGGTGCTGCTCGCGATCTCGTACGCCCAGACCCGGTGGGACGACCACGGTGCCAGCCCGAGCACGTCCGGCGGCTACGGTCCGATGCACCTGACCGACGTCCGGCTGCCCCGCACAGCCGAGACCGCGGACGGCACCCGGACCTTCGACGCGAAGGCGCCGCAGCTGCACACGCTGACCACCGCGGCCGACCTGACCGGCCGGAGCCCGGCCGACCTGCGGCTCGACCCGGCGGCGAACATCGCCGGCGGTGCGGCACTGCTCGCGGACAAGCAGCGCTCGATGGGCCTGGCTACCGGTGCCGGCACCGACGCCGCGGACTGGTACGGCGCGGTGGCGGCGTACAGCGGCGCGAACGACACGGCCACAGCGGCGACGTTCGCCGAGGACGTGTACGGGATCCTCGCCAAGGGCGCGGCGCGCACCACGAACGCCGGCCAGCGTCTGGTGTTGCCGGCGGCAACGGTCGCGCCAGACCGCGGCCAGCTCGCCCGCACCGGCCTGAAGACCGCGGCGGCCGGGGGAGAGGTCGACTGTCCGAAGCAGCTGGCCTGCGAATGGCTGCCGGCGCCGTACGAGTGGTACGGCCAGCCGAATCCCGGTGCCTACGGCAACCATGACCTGGCGAACCGGCCGAACGACATGAAGATCGACTACATCATCATTCACGACACCGAGGCCAGCTGGCAGACCACGCTGAACCTGGTGCAGGACCCGACCTACGTCAGCTGGCAGTACACGATGCGGTCGTCGGACGGCAAGACCTGGCAGCACGTCAAGCCGAACGACGTCGCCTGGCACGCCGGCAACTGGTACGTGAACATGCACAGCCTCGGCATCGAGCACGAGGGCTTCGCGGCGCAGGGCGCGACCTGGTACACCGAGGCGCTTTACCGCAACTCGGCCCGGCTGGTCCGCTACCTCGCGGCCAAGTACGACGTGCCGCTGGACCGCGCGCACATCATGGGGCACGACAAGATCCCCGGCATCACCCCGGCACGGATCCCGGCCATGCACTGGGACCCGGGCCCGTACTGGGACTGGGAGCACTACTTCGACCTGCTCGAAGCGCCGTTCCACGGCACGAAGCTGCCGGTCAAGGCCGGCTCGGTCGTCACGCTGATCCCGGGCTTCGACGACAACGTCCAGGTCGTGACCGGGTGCGAGACGTCGGCGCCGTGCACCCCGCAGGGCACGAACTTCGTCTACCTGCGGACCGAGCCGAACGACGCCGCGCCGCTGGTGAAGGACATCGGGCTGCGCCCGAACGGAGCGAACAGCACCACGCACGTGTCCGACATCGGCGCCCGAATCGACGCCGGCTCGAAGTTCGTCGTTGCCGAGCGCAACGGTGAGTGGCTGGCGGTGTGGTACCTCGGCCAGAAGGGCTGGTTCCGCAACCCCGTCGCCGACCCGGACGCGTTCCGCACCCCGGGCCTGGTGGTGAAGCCGAAGGCCGGTATGACCACGATCCCGGTCTACGGCCGGGCCTACCCGGAGCAGGCGGCGTACCCGCCGGAGATCCCGTACGCCGGCAACGAGGTGACACCGCTGCCGTACACGATCGCCGCCGGCCAGGCCTACCCGCTCGCAGACGCGCACATCCAGACGGACTTCTACAACGCGAAGACGTTCAACGGCGTGCCGCCGAACGACCACGTCCAGGTAGTCGGGCAGGACCGGTACTACCAGATCTGGTTCGGACACCGGATGCACTACGTCCGGGCTGCGGACGTCGACATCCGGGTGGCACCCTGATCAGGTGGTGACAGCGGACGAGGTGCGCCGGGTAGCGCTCGAGCTACCCGGCAGCTACCTCGCGGTGGTCCGCGACATCGTCAAGATCCGGGTCAACCGTTACGTGTACCTCGCCTTCTCGCCCGACGACGAGCAGATGGGCTGCGGGTTCCCCAAGGAGGAGCGCGACGCGGCGATCGCCGCCGAGCCGGACAAGTTCCTGCCGCCGGCGCCGCGGGACATGCGCTACCGGTGGATCGAGGTTCGGCTGGACGCGCTGGACGAGACCGAGATGCGCGAGCTGGTCACGGACGCGTGGCGGATGTGCGTGTCCAAGCGCACCGCGGCCGAGTACGACGCGCAACAGGCCGGCGGGAACGAACCAGGCTGACGTCGGTCGTCCCCTTGGCCGAGCAGCCCGCTTCCGCCGTCGCAATTCGCGTGGTTAACCCGGCGAGTGGTGGGTTGTCCCCGGCAATGACCAGGGACAACCCTGCACTGGCCGGATTAACCACGCGAATTGCGACCGGGGTGCGACCGCCCGCGGGGGGGTGGCCGGGTGGACGGTCAGTTGACGTCGATGGCGATGCCGTCGGTGATCCGCAGCAGCTCGTCGTACGTGCTGGGGAAGACCGCGTGGGGGATGCCGCCGGCGGCCCAGACCTCGTCGTACGTCGCCAGCGTGCGGTCCACCAGGGTGCGCATCGGCGCCGGGTGGCCGACCGGCGCGACACCGCCGATCGCCTGACCGGTGTGCTCGCGGACGAACTCCGGGGTGGCGCGGCGCAGCTTCGCGATGCCCAGCTCGGCGGCGACCTTGCCGGTGTCGACCCGGTGCGCGCCGGAGGTGAGGATCAGCACTGGCACCCCGTCCCCGTCGAAGATCAGGCTGTTCGCGATCGCCCCGACCTCGCAGCCGAGCTGCTCCGCGGCCGCGGCCGCGGTCGGGGCGGCGTCGGGCAGGACCCTGATCACGCCGGTGGCGCCGGCGGCGGCGAGGGCCTCGGCGACCCGCTGGATGCTGGGATGGGAGTCGTTCACCCGGCCGAGCCTAATGCGGCCGGTCCGCCGGGTCGCCCGAGTCCCCCGTAGAGCGGTCCGAGCCGGCGGGCGACCGAGGGGTCGCTGAGCAGGTCGGAGCTGTCCGCCGCCTGGTCGACGCTCCCGACCAGCGGTAGCGATCGCAGCAGCGGGTCGGTGACCGTCGCCAGGCAGGCCTTGGCGAACCGTCCCGCGCCGAGCACCGTGGCCGGGCGGTCGTGGAAGGTCCGCAGCGCCGGGTCCACCGGCTCGGTCACACCGAGCGCGTTGTGGCGGCGGGCGAGCAGCGTGTACGCCGTACCGAGCGCACGCTCCCGCCCGGCCAGGTCCGCGGCCCGCACCGCGTCCCGCAACGCCGTGTCCAGCCCGTCGGAGTGGTCCAGCTCCGCGAACGCCGTACCCAGCCACTTGCTGTACGGCGCGTAACGGCGCGCCATCAGCAGCGCGAGCCGGACCGCGTCCCGGACCTGCCGGGCGGCGACGACCGCGGACCCGAGCTCGTCGCCCACTTCGGCGGTGCGCTGCACGAACGGCTCCTCCTGGTCGAGTCGGCGCCACTGGCAGGCCAGCAGCCATCGCCACACCTGGTCCGGATACCACCGCAGGCTCGCGCGGACCGGTGCCAGCCGGCCGTCGTCGGCGTACACCTGACCGCGTACGACGCCGAGCAGCTGTTGCTGCGGAACCAGCAGCCAGTCCTGCGTGGCAAGCGGCCGGGTGGCGTCGACGCCGAGGTGGTCGCGCAGCCAGCCGGCCAGGGTCGCGACGGTGACGTGATGTACCGGCCGCTGCTGGTCCCAGCCGAACCTGACCGGCAGGCCGCGGAACTCGTCCGGCAGGCCGTCCTCGATCCGGTCCCTGGTCGCGGCCAGGTCGGCGTCGTCGACGAAGACGCACAGTCGCGGGCCCCATCCGTGGTCGGTGGACCGCTCGGTGTCGTACCCGAGCACGTCCGAGCCCCAGCCGAGCAGCCCGGCCGCGTACGGCGTCCCGTCCAGCAGCGGTCCGATGACCTCGGTGTGGAATGCGGCGTTGAGCCGGCGGCTGCTGACGAACGTCACCCGGCCATCCTGGCCGACCGCCGGCTCAGGCGGTCGCCAGGGCGGCGGCTCCGAACGACACGTTGAACCGGTCGCACCAGATGCTCACGCTGCGGAACTTGCTCAGGTCGACGTCCGCCGGGATCGCGTAGTTCTGGTTGCCCTGGTTGCCCTTCAGGTCACCGAGGTCGACGTACGTGCCGTCGTCGAAGACCCGCCAGCCTCTGGTTCCCTCGACCACCTCGGCGTCGGTCAGCCAGACCTCGAGGTCCGGTCCGTCGGAGGTGTCCAGGCCCTCGAGCCGCAGCACGCGGCTGCCGTCGGCGAGCCGGATCACCGCGGCGGTGCCGGTGGTGTCGTGCTCGTGCGTGATGAACGTTCCGCGCGCCAGCGTGACCGGACCGGCCGAAACTGTCGGTGGCCGCGTCGACGATTGGGGCATGGACGGAGACGTATCGGTGCCGGGTGCGGTGCTTGTGGGTGCCGGAGTGGTGGGCGCTGCGTCCGCGGGTGCTCCGGGCAACGACTCGTCCACGACCGTGTTGGTGAACAGCCGCCATGGCTGGAACAACGGCAGCCCGACCGCGAGACCGACGGCGGCTACGGACGCGACGACGGCGATCACCGTACGGCGGGACGGGCGCGGCATGAGGTCCTCCGGGAGTGCTGGCCTGCTGTCGGGACCAGTCTGCTGGTATCCGGTCGCCGATCGGGGCGCGGCGCGATTACCGGTCGTTGACGGTTGTCGCCGGGCCGGGGTACTGTTGTTCCGTTCGAACAGATGTTCGACTGACTCCATGGGAGACCAAGGGGCGGAGTCGGCCGGGCGTCTGGTCGGGCCCGAGGCGGAAGTTGCGGTCCGCTTCGGGAAGCGGTGGCCCCGGCGGGTTACCGGCACCAGCCCGGCAGGGAGCGTGGACCTCGACCCCCACGGCTCCCGCCGGTGCGTGGCGCCGCGATCCGCCGGGCCGCCCAACTGTCGAGCGGGACGCCAGGCGGAAGGCGGTAGATGATGCTGCAGTACGACGAGGCCGTGCAGGTGCACCGTGCGCCGGTGGATGGCACCGGAGCGCCGGACCAGTTCCTGTGGCGCGGGCGGCTGTGGCGGGTTTGTGCGGTCCGCAAGCACTGGGTGGAGAGCGCGGCGTGGTGGCAGTCCGAGAACGGCGATCCGGGCTGGGGGCCCGACCGCACCGTGTACCGCGTGGACGCCGGCTCCGGACGGCACGGCCGGCAGGAGACGTTCGACCTGGCGTTCGACCCGGCGTCGGAGCGATGGCAGCTCGAACGGGTGACCGAGCGATGACCGCGGCGACCGACCTGGCCCGCGCGTCGGAGGCACTGGCCGAGGCGGAGGAGTCCCACGACCACCTGATCCGGTATGCGTCGGCACACGTCGCCGCACTCCGCGCGGCGGCCGCCGTGCTCGCCGCTCGCGCCCGGCCGAGCCCGGCGAAGAAGCGGCGGGTGCAACGCAATGCCTGGGTGCTGCTGGCGGAGGTCGCACCCGAGTTGGGCGAGTGGTCCGCCTTCTTCGCGGCGAACGCATCCAAGCGGGCCGCGGCCGAGGCCGGTATCACCAGGGCGGTGACCGAGCGCGAGGCGGACGATCTGTTGCGCGATGCAACGAGGTTCGTCGAGCTGGTGGAGCGCAGTCTCGGACTGCCCCGGCAGACCGTGCTGTCACAGTCCTGGGTGCGCGCTTCCTGACGCTCCAGGCCGGGCGTTTGTGTCCTGACCCAGGACACTAGGGTGATCTGCGCGGGGTAGTGCACCCGGAAGCCTGGCTCAGGAGGAGATCGCGGATGGTCGACCGCCGCCGTCGTTCGGTGCGTACTGCGCTGGTCGCCGAGGCGCTCCGGGTGGCGCTCGCAGGGTCGGGGAGCTCGGGTCCGCTGCAGATCATCGACATCGGCGGCGGGACCGGTGGTTTCGCGGTTCCGCTCGCGGCCGACGGGCACTCGGTCACCGTGATCGACCCGAGTCCGGACGCGCTGGCGTCACTGGAGCGCCGGGCGCGCGACGAGAGTGTCGAGGACAGGATCCGCGGCGTGCTCGGCGACACGGCCGAGCTCGTGGAGGTCGCGGGGGAGGCGAGTGCGGACGCGGTGCTGTGCCACGGCGTGCTCGAGGTGGTCGACGACCCAAGCCAGGCGCTCCGGGCGATGGCACTGGTGCTCCGGCCCGGCGGCGTGTTCAGCTTGCTCGTCGCCCAACGGAACGCGGTCGTGCTCGCCCGCGCTCTGGCCGGTCACCTGGCCGAGGCACACGAGGCGTTGCTCGACCCGGACGGCCGCTGGGGCGCGCCGGACCCGATCCCGCGCCGGTTCGACGAGGCAGGAGTCTGCCGCCTGCTCGAGACGGCGGGCCTGGACGTGCACACCGTGCACGGGGTGCGGACCTTCGCCGACCTGGTCCCGTCGGCGTTCGTCGACTCCGAGCCGGGCGCCGCCGACGCGCTCGGAGAGCTGGAACGCGCTGCCAGTCAGCACCCCGCTTTCCGCGCGATCGCGACCCAGCTGCACGTCCTCGCCACCCGCTGAGCGGGCGGCCTTGTGACGAGTCGTCACGCAACGTCGTAACTTCCCGGACACCGGCCAGGGTTTCGTGGACCAGTCCCGCGGCTTAGACTGGAGGCGCCCTATCAAGCAGCGCTCGTCATGGAGGGATGGACGGTGCCCCTCTCGGAAGAAGAGCAGCGCCAGTTCGAGCAGCTCGAACGAGCCCTCGCGGCGGAGGATCCGAAGTTCGTCTCCGCGATGCGAGGCACCAATGTGCGCGTGTACTACAAGCGCCGGGCCGTGCTCGCCGGCGTCGGTTTCATCCTCGGCATCGCCATTCTGATGACCGGCGCGATCCTGCCGAACACGATTGTCGGAGTGATCGGGTTCGTCGTCATGGTCGCGTGCCTGTACGTCGCGGCACTCAGCATGCGGCGGATCAGCTCGGCGGACTCCGGTGAGCAGTCGGCACCGACCCCGCCGCCGTCGACCCGGAAGAGCAAGGGCAGCAAGAGCCGTCCCGAGTCGTCCGGCAGCTTCATGGAGCGGATGGAAGACCGCTGGCGCCGCCGACGCGACGAAGACCTCTGACCGCGACCTCGCGAAGCCTCAGCCGCTGAGCAACACCCGCCTGACCTCTGCGCGCCCGATCCTCGGTCGCGCAGTTCGTCGTTTCCGGGCGAGCGCGCTGCGCCGGTCGGTGGTGGCGTCGAAGCGTGCAGTCGGTGGTGGCGCCAAGGCGGTCAGTCGGTGGTGGCGTCGGAGCGGCGCCGCGGGGTCAGGATCGAGCGCATCCGGGCCAGGCCGAGATCGAACTGGTCCAGCAGGTCCGACGCCTCCGAAGTACCCCGGCTCAGGTACCAGCGCCACGAGCGTGGCAGCAGCCGTGCCTGCCATCGCCTCCGGACCGGCGAGCCGTTGACCAGTGCCGAGCGCACCTCGGCCGCCTCGCGCCGCACGTCGACATCGTCGTGGGATATCCCGGCGTAACGGCCGAACTCCACCGCCCGGGCCATCCTGATCGCCTGCGGGCGTACGTCCACCGGGAGCTTCGTCGCCAGCCAGGCGCCTGCCTGCCGCGGGGTCGCGGACTCGGACCAGTCCAGGCCGAGGTCGCGAGCGGTGTCCCGCATCTCGGCCCACAGGCCCTCCACGGACTCCTGGCCGGGTGCCCGCAGGAAGCGGCGGCGCCGGATCAGCGTACGGACCAGCCACGGCACCAGTGCCAGCGCGAGAACAGCAACCGCTCCGGTGCCCCAGCGCACCGCCGCGTTGTCCCACCAGCCGGACCCGGTGTCGGCGGTCCCGGCGGCGCCATCCGGCAGGTCTTCCTCACCGGGCAGGTTCGGGTTGCTCGCGTCGCCGGACGGCTCCGGGCTGATCGACTCACTCGGCGACGCGCTCGGGTCGCCGGTCTGAGTGGGGTTGCTCGGGACGCTCCAGACCGGCGGCAGTCCCGTCTGCAGGGCCGGGGTCGGCTCGAACGGGACCCAGCCGATGCCCTCGAAGTACAGCTCCGGCCACGCGTGCATGTCGTGCATCGTGACGACGTACTTGTCGTCGTCGAGCGTGCCGGGCAGGAACCCGAGCGCGACCCGGGCCGGGATGCCCAGTGTGCGCGCCATCAGTGCCATCGCACCGGCGAACTGCTCGCAGTAGCCGCTCTTGCTGTCGAACAGGAAGTCGTCGATGGCCTGCATGCCACTGCCGTCTTCGTTCTTCGTGTCGTAGGTGAAGCCACCGGTGTCGCGGAACCACGACTGCAGGGCCGCGGCCTGCAGATAGTGGTTGCCGTTCGCGGCCTGGGTGACCTGACGGGCGAGGTTCCGCACCGTCCCCGGGGTGTTGTCCGGGATCGCGGAGGTGAACTCGTCCGGCTCGGAGCCGGCGGGTGCGTTGCGGAGCTGCTCCTCTGACGGGTTCAAGTCGTACGAGGTGACGTTGTACTTCACGCCGGCTACGGTGCGGCGGTCGGCGGACAGTACGTCGAGCGTGGACGGCACGTAGCGCCACTTCCCGTCGATCGACACGTTGCGCGGCGGGTAGGGAACCGGGACGAACGGGCTGCGCAGCCGCTTGCTGATGCTGATGTGGTACTGCTTCCGCGGCAACGAGTCCACGGACTGGGCGAGGCCCTTCGGTGCCGCCATGGTGCCGTCGACCTGGTCCAGGTTCTCCCGCGGTGAGGACTGCCAGGTCCGGCCGTCGAACTGGTCCAGCGTGGTCATCCGCAGGTAGCTGGCGCCGTTCTTGGTGGTGTACGTCAGCGCGGTGGCGTCCTCGCCGCGGCGCAGGTTCCGGCCCATGTCGAGCATCGGGTTGGCGCCCATCGACACCGTCCCTCCGATGCCCCCGCCGGCACCGGTGCCGGACACCCCGTTGCCCAGCACGCCTTCCGGCAGGGTCGGTAGCAGTGCCGGCAGCAGGGCGGCGACCGCGATCACGGTGAGGCCGATCCGGCGACCGGCTTGACCGGCCGCGGACGCCTCGACCTGGGAGTTCGCCTCCATCGCCGTCACGCCACCGATCCGGCGGCCCCAGCGCGCCAACCGCGACCGGCCCTCGGCCGACAGCAGGATCACGTAGCCGAGCGCGGGCGGGACGAACAGCAGCGCGGGCAGTCCGCCGTGGACCGTTGCCGCCGGCACCGTGTACATCATCAGCAGCAGCAGTCCGGCCCAAGCCGCCTGCCGGCACTGCACGGCGATCAGGTGGATCAGCAGTCCGGTCAACCCGATCACGCCGACCGCGAACAGGGTGAAGTACGGCTCCGGCGGCAGTGGCGCACTGAACCGGTTGATGCCGTCCAGCGCATCGACCATCCGGTCGTTCCACTCCAGCACGGTCTGCTTCCACGGCACCAGGACGTACCGCATCGTGTCGTGCAGGAAGAGCAACGCGATCATCTCGACCAGCACCAGCAGTTGGACGACGGGGACCAGCAACCGCGGTGCGCGCCAGTGCTGCAGCAGCACACCCGTGCCGGTGACGATTCCGCACACGAACGCGCTGACGATCAGGAACGGGCCGGAGAAGACCGGCACCAGCACGATCGCGCCGAGTATCGTCGCCACCCACGCGGCGACGGAGATCCTGGTCTGCCCGATCATGCGATCCGTCCCGTCCGCAGGCCGAGCACGGACCACAGCGTCGGGAGATCGTCCCCGCGACGGACCCGCGCCACCCGCCAGCCGTTCCTGCGTAGCTCCAGCTCCGTGGCGTCGATCTTCGCGCGCAGCCGGCCGGCCGTGGTCTCGCCGTCGCCGCTGCCGTAGGTCCAGGTGGAGGCGTCCATCAGCAGCGCGAACCCGGTGGCCTGGTTGGTCCGCCATCGGTTCAGCGCGCTGATGTCGGCCGACGAGCACGCGCCGACGACCGCGATCACCAGGCTCGGTTCCTGGGCCTGCCGGTCCACGGTGAGCAGCGCGCCGATCTCGGCGTACCGGTGCTCCTCGACGGTGGCGCACTCGGTGAGGAGCTGGTGCGAGGACAGCGGATGGTGCACCTCGGCCGACGTACGGCGGGTGATCGCGGACAGTGTCGTGGGACCACCGAGCATGGTCGTGATGTAGCCGCGCCGGATCACGTCCGTCCCGATCGACGCGGTCGCGCTGACCGCCCACTCGAGGCTGGACGACGGGCCGTGACCCTGGTGCGAGGTGGTCCGGGCGTCCAGGAACAGCGCGCACCGGCTCTGCCAGGGCTGCTCCTCACGGCGCACCATCAGCGAGCCGCGCCGCGCGGTCGAGCGCCAGTGCACCCGGCGCAGGTCGTCGCCGTCGCGGTACTCGCGGACGGTGGCATCCTCCTCGCCGGCGGCGGCGATCGCGCGCGGGCGGTTCTCCCCGGAGCCGGCCCGGTCGATGCCGAGCCGGACGGCCGGCAACCGCTGCACCCGCGGCGTCACGAGCAGGCTCTGGCTCTCCGCGAACAGCCGGCTGGTCTCGACCAGCCCGAACGGGTCCGCGACGGTCAGCATCAGCGGGCCGACCTGGTACAGGCCGCGGACGTCCGACTTGATCTGGTACTTCACGGTACGGCGCCAGTTCGGGCTGACCCGGTCCACCACGAAGCGCGGCCGGTGACCCAGCACGTACGGGATCCGGTCCTCGAGCAGCAGCAGCCCGGCCGGCATCCGGCCCTCGTTCCGCAGCGCCAGCTCGACCGTCGCCGGGGTCCCGACCGGCACGTCGACCGGGCTCACGCTGCGTCGTACCGACAACCGCAGCCGCGTCCGGCCGACCACCAGGGCGGACACCACCGGCAGCGCGACCAGCAGCACCCCGACCCGGAGCAGGTCCTTCTGGCCGAGCAGCAGCGAGCAGATCGACGCGGTGACACCGGCTGCGACGAAGGCCCGGCCACGGGTGGTGAGTCCGCGCAACGCGTACGGCATGGGCTGCGGCTCCTCTGTACTGGCTCGGTCTGTCTGCTCAGTCCCGGCGGATGCGGGGGATCGGCACGGTCGCCACCAGGCCGCCGATGATGTCCTGCGCGGAACGGCCGCCGAGATGCGCCTCGGCGGCCGGAAGCACGCGGTGTGCGAGCACCGATACGGCGAGCTCCTGAATGTCGTCCGGGAGCACGAACTCGCGGGCGTCCAGTGCGGCCGCGGCCCGGGCCGCGCGGATCAGGTGCAGCGTCGCCCTCGGGCTGGCGCCGAGCCGGAGCTCCTGCGAGCGCCGGGTCGCCGAGACCAGCGCGACGGCGTACTCCTTCACCGCGTCGGAGACGTGCACCGTGTGCACCGTGCTGACCAGCTTGGCGATCTGCTGCCCGTCGGCGACCGGCTGCAGCGTGTCCAGCGGCTCGGCGGTGGCGTGACCGTCCAGCATCGCCAGCTCCGCAGCCGTCTCCGGGTATCCCATCGACACCCGTGCCATGAACCGGTCGCGCTGCGCCTCGGGGAGGGGGTAGGTGCCCTCCATCTCGATCGGGTTCTGGGTCGCGACCACCATGAACGGAGCCTCGAGCTGGTACGTCGTGGTGTCGACGGTGACCTGCCGCTCCTCCATACACTCCAGCAGCGCGGCCTGCGTCTTCGGCGAGGCCCGGTTGATCTCGTCACCGACCACGATGTTCGCGAACACCGCGCCGGGCTTGAACTCGAAGTCCTTGAGCTCCTGGTTGAACACCGAGACGCCGGTGATGTCCGATGGGAGCAGGTCAGGCGTGAACTGGATCCGGCGGACCGTGCAGTCGATCGACCGGGCCAGCGCCTTGGCCAGCATGGTCTTGCCGACGCCCGGCACGTCCTCGATCAGCAGGTGCCCTTCGGCCAGGAGAACGGTCACCGCCGTCTCGACGACGTCCGGTTTGCCTTCGATGACCTCTTCGATGGCGGCGCGGACCCGGCCTGCCACCTCGGTCAGCTCTTCGAAGTCAGTCGCCGAGCTGGTTGCGGCGGTCGTACTCACCCTGGGTCCTCCCCATTGGTCGATGGCCCGCTCATTCTGACCCGAGGATGCCAGGCGGCCTAGGCCACGGTTCGTTTCGTTACCACTCGCGGTCGCGTCCACAGCGGGCTGTCCTCTCGGCGCTACATCACGTCATCGAGCTCCTGCGTACCCCACAAGCGTACGGGGGGAGCGACATGCCCCGTATCTGGTTGACGGTGGTGCAAAGTGGAGTATGGTGGAGCGCAATGGATGGAATGACCGCAGAACTGGTGAAGAAGCGGCGGCGCTGGAGGTCGGACGGGGAGGTGGAGACGTGTTCCTCGGGACGCATTTCCCCAAGCTCGACGACAAGGGCCGGCTCTTTCTCCCCGCGAAGTTCCGCGACGAGCTGGCGGAAGGACTGGTGATCACGCGAGGGCAGGAGCGCTCGCTGTTCGTCTGGCCGGAAGCCGAGTTCATCCAGATGACCGAGCAGCTGAAGCAGGCGCCGATCACCAACAAGGGCGCTCGGGACTACCTGCGGATGCTGTTCGCCGGCGCCTCCAACGAGACGCCGGACAAGCAAGGCCGGATCACCCTCCCGCCGATGCTCCGTGAGTACGCCGCCCTCGACCGCGAGTGCGTCGTGATCGGAGCGATGAACCGGGTGGAGATCTGGAACACGGAGAACTGGAACAGGTACACCGCCGAGCAGGAGCAGGCGTTCGCCGACCTCTCGGAGGAGGTACTGCCCGGCATCTTCTGAGCAGTCACAGCACGTCACAGCACGTCAGGGACGTCGTACGGCGAGATCACGGGTCCGCTCCTCCGACCCACCGCTTTCTGGCATCACTTCCCCGGTGCCAGACAGCATCCGGGAACTTCCCCGGAGGGCGAACTCGTGATCTGGCCGGACGAAGGACCCGACCTAGCGGCAGAGGCTGGACAGGCAGGACCACCGGGCCGCAACCCCGGTGGGCGTTCCGAGAAGAGGCAGATCAGAACCCGCGGGGGCAGGGTCCGCTCACCCGCGTGGGAGACGGAAGGGTCGAGATGCACGTCGCTGAGTCCGGTGCCCGGATCGCTCTGGCGGGCTGATCCGATGACCGCGCCCGGGCCTCACGAACGTCATGTACCGGTCATGCTCGACCGGGTTCTCACCCTGCTCGGACCTGCCCTTGCCAATGACGGCGCTGTCCTGGTCGACGCAACACTCGGACTCGGCGGTCACTCCGAGGCGTTCCTGCAGGCCCACTCCGGGCTGCGGCTGGTCGGCCTGGACCGTGACCAGCACGCGCTCCGGCTGGCCGGCGACCGGCTCGCGTCGTACCAGGAGCGCACCACGCTGGTGCATGCGGTGTACGACGAGCTGCCCCGGGTGCTCGCCGACCTCGGCATCCCTGCCGTCGACGGGATCCTGTTCGACCTCGGGGTGTCCTCGATGCAGCTGGACGAGGCCGAGCGCGGGTTCGCGTACGCCAAGGACGCGCCGCTGGACATGCGGATGGACGACACCGCGCAGCTGACCGCGGCCGAGGTGCTGAACACCTACCCGGCCGCCGACCTGGCCCGGATCCTGCGGCGGTACGGCGAGGAGAAGTTCGCCAAGCGCATCGCGGACCGGATCGTCGCCGAGCGTGCCCGGGAGCCGTTCAGCACCAGTGCCCGGCTGGCCGATCTGGTCCGGGACGCGATCCCGGCCCCCGCCCGGCGTACCGGCGGCCATCCCGCGAAGCGCACCTTCCAGGCTCTGCGGATCGAGGTGAACGGCGAGCTCGAGGTACTGCAGCGCGCGCTGCCGCGCGCGATCGAGGCCCTTGCCCTGCACGGCCGGATCGTGGTGATGAGCTACCACTCGCTGGAGGACCGGATCGCGAAGCAGACGCTCGTGACCGGGACCAGGAGCGACGTACCGGACGACCTGCCGGTGATCCCTGCCGGACATGAGCCGTACCTGCGGCTGCTCACCCGCGGTGCTGAGCGACCGGGCGAGGACGAGGTCGCGGCGAACCCGCGGGCCGCCTCGGTCCGGGTACGCGCCGCCGAGCGGATCCGGGAGGCAGCGTGAGCACTGTCTTCGATCCCGCGCGGACGCGGTCGGCACCGTCGACCGGCCGGGTGGTCCGGCCGGCCCGGCCGCGACTCACCGTCGTCGACGACCGGCCGTTCCGGCCGCCGCGGATGCCGTTCGTGCTGTTCGTGGTGGCACTGCTCGGCGCCGGCCTGGTCGGACTGCTGCTGCTCAACACCTCACTGCAGCAGGGCACGTTCCGGGTCACCGAGCTGAACCAGCAGGCCAAGGACCTGCGCGACCAGCAGGAGGAGCTCGAGCGCCAGGTGCAAGTGCTGGAGGCACCGCAGAACCTGGCCGACCGGGCGCTGCGGCTGGGCATGGTGCCGAACCCGAACCCGGTCTTCCTGCGGCTCTCGGACGGCAAGGTGCTCGGCGTGCCCGCGCAGGGACAGGCCGGATCCGGCGCGACCGTGTTCGGTCCCCAGCTGCCGAATCCGGTCAAGCCTGCTGTGAAGCCTCCCGTCAAGCCTGCTCTGAAGCCGCCCGTCAAGCCGGCGCTGAAGCCCGGCACGGCACCGACGCAGGCGATGACGCCGACACCGACCACGAAGCCGACGCAACCGGCCCGGACCGGAACCGCCAGGACGGCGGATCCGACCGGGCCGACGAGACCTGCACTTCCGCCGAAGCCGGGAACAGTGACGACGACTGGGGGGTGAGACGTTGACCGACCGGAAGGGATCGGACGACCAGCAGCCGCGCAACCGCGGTAAGCCGGCGACCGCACGCCGTACCGGCTCGAACGAGCGCAGCACCCCACGTCGCCGTCCGACTGCTACGGAGGGCAGTCGAACCCAAGCGCAGGGTTCCGATCAGCCTCGGGTACAACGTACGCCCGGAGCGGCGAAGAAGTCCGCGGCGCGGTCCAACCCTGCCGCGCGGAAGGCCGCGTCCGCGAAGCAGTCCGGCACGGCCCGTAAGTCCGCGCCGAAGTCCGCGCCCAGGTCAGCGCCCAGGTCCGCGCCCGCGCCGAAGTCCGCGTCGGCGAGGAAGACCGCACCCGCGAGGAAGACCGGTCCCGCGAAGCAGTCCGGCGGTGCGAAGCAGTCCGGTGCTGCCAAGCGTGGTCAGGCTGCGAAGGGTGGCCGGCCGGCGCAGCGTACGCAGCAGCCGCGGAAGCGGACGGAGCCTTCGAAGCGGTCGGGTGCGACCACGCGTCGTACGGCCGGTCCGGTGCCCGCGCGAGGGCCGGTGCAGTCCAGGAAGAACAGCGGAACGCCGCGCCGTCCGGCCACCCGCCGCGCCGTGCGGCGCCGTCCACCGAAGCGGCCGCCGCGTACGCTGCGGCTCGGGCGTCCGGCGCTGCGGCTGCGGATCGCGTTCGTCGTGATGGCATTCGTGCTGTCGCTGTTCGCGGGGCGGCTGGTGCTGCTGCAAGGGGTCGACCCGGACTCGTATGCGCTGGCGGCGGCGAAGGAGAACACCCGGCAGTACCCGCTGCACGCGTCCCGTGGCGCGATCCTGGACCGGGACGGCATCCCCCTCGCGATCTCCGAGGAAACGGTCGCGATCACCGCGGACCCGAAGCTGACCGCGCCGGTCGCGCAGCGGCTGGCCAGGCTGCTCGCCGCCAAGCTGCCGGCGCTGACCTACGACGAGATCATCACCCAGCTGGTGCAGCCGACCCGGTTCGAGTACGTCGCGCGCAAGGTCAGCCCGCGGGTCTGGGAGCAGATCAAGGCCGAGATGAAGCAGCAGAGGCTGGCCGGGCTGTACACCCAGGCCGACCCGGTCCGCAGCCACCCGAACGGCGACGTCGCGGCGAACGTGATCGGCTTCGTCGGTGCCGAGGGCAAGGGGCTCGGCGGGCTCGAGTACGGGCTGGACGAGCAGCTGTCCGGTACCGACGGCAAGGCCATCTACGAGGTCGATGCCCGCGGCAACCGGATCCCGTTGGCCAACCACACCGTGGCCGAGCCGAAGCCCGGCGTCAGTGCCCAGCTGACCATCGACCGTGACCTGCAGTGGTACGCGGAGCAGCGGATCGCACAGCAGGTCAAGCTGACCAAGGCCGAGTCCGGCAGCGTGGTGATGATGGACACCAAGACCGGCGAGCTGCTGGTTGCCGCTACGTACCCCTCGTTCGACCCGGACAAGGCCGCGGCGGCGAAGAAGGATGCCCGCGGCAACCGGGTGCTGGAGCAGGTCTACGAGCCGGGCAGCGTGCAGAAGGTGGTCACGATGGCCGCGCTCGCCGACGCCGGGCTGATCGACCTGAGCACCAGGCTCACCGTCCCGGGCGCGTTGCGGGTCGGCGGCAAGACCGTGCACGACCATTTCGACCACGGCACGCTGAAGCTGACCGTCTCCGGCGTGGTCGCGAAGTCGTCCAACATCGGCACCATCATGGCGGCGCAGCAGATGCCGATCGCGCAGTTCGTGAAGTACCTCTACAAGTTCGGCTTCGGCCAGCCGACCGGGATCGGCTTCCCGGGTGAGAGCCGCGGCATCATGCCGCCCGGCGACGAGTGGAGCGAGCTGACCCGGTCCAACGTGGCGTTCGGTCAGGGCCTGTCCGCGAACGCGGTGCAGATGGCCGCAGCAGTGAACGCAGTCGCGAACAGCGGTGTGTACGTGCCGCCGAAGCTGGTCCGCAACTACGTCGATGCTTCAGGCAACGTCGTACCGGTGGACTCGCAGCAGTCCCGGCGCGTGGTCAGCCCGCAGGCCGCGAAGCAGGTCACCACCATGATGGAGGGTGTCACCGGACCGGGTGGTACCGCGAAGACCGCGCGGATCGCCGGCTACCGGGTGGCCGGCAAGACCGGTACCGCGCAGGAGACCGGGCCCGAGTGCGGCGGCCGGTACTGCCGCTGGGCGACGTCGTTCGCCGGGTTCGCACCCGCCGACAACCCGCGCTTCGTCACCTACGTCGTGCTGCAGAACCCGACCAACGGCCGCAGCGGTGGCGGTCAGGGCGGCCCGGTCTTCCGCGACGTCATGAACTACGCGCTGCAGAAGTACGCCGTCCCGCCGACCGGCGCCAAGCCCCCCAACCAGCCCCTCACCTGGTAGCACCCCCAACCTCCCGTACCGGCACGCCGCCCGCACTCGGCGCCGGCGGCGTGTCCGTACGGGAGGTGGGGCCTGGTCAGGCGATGGCGATGGTGATGGCGTTGTTGCCGTGGCGCCAGACCACGTCGGCGGTACGGAAGCCGGCGTCATACAGGTGTTGCAGGTGCCAGGTCGCGGGCTGCATCAGGTCGGCGGACCAGTGCGCGAAGCGACGTTCGCGCTCAGCCTGCAGGTGCTGGTACGCCGGCACGGCGTAGGCCCGCTCGTACCACTCGTCGCAGCTCTCCGCGCCGGCGGCGAAGGCGGTGTCGAGGTGGTGCTGGTGGATCTCGTCGGCGGTGGCGCGGAGCCGCTCGTCCGAGATCAGGATGTGGTCGGCGTTCGCGAACACGCCACCGGGTCGCAGTAGCCGGGCGATCGCGCTGCAGACCCGGGCGAAGGCGGCCGGGCTGAGCCAGTGCAGCGCGGTCGTACTGAGCACGGCGTCGAAGCTGCCGTCGATGCCGGCGTACCAGTCCGGGTCGTCGAGGTTGCGGTCCAGCAGCGTGACCCGCTCGTCGCCCGCGAAGGCGCCCCGGGCCAGCTCGAGCAGCAGCGGGTCGAGGTCGACGGCAACGACCCGGGCGGACGGGAACCGGGCCAGCACCCGCCGGGTCACCGAACCCGGGCCGCTGGCCAGGTCCAGCACCCGCCGCGGTTGCCCGGCGATCCGCTCGACATAGTCCAGCATTACCCGGAACCGCTGCTCGCGGTCGATCTTGTGGACGGACTGCTGCTCTTCCCAGGTCCGGCGCAGCTCCTCGTCGGTCGTCATGGTCCGACCGTGACGGCCGGACCGCGTCGACGTCCAAGACACAGTCGTTCTACAGTCACACCGAATCGTTATCGCCGCAGGTCAGGAGGTTGTCGCGGGTGGATGTCGACCTCCGGCTGTTGCGCTACTTCCTGGTGCTCGCCGAGGAGCTGCACTTCACCCGGGCGGCCGAGCGGTTGTACCTGTCGCAGCCGGCGTTGAGCAACCAGATCCGCCGGCTGGAACGCGTCCTGGGCCTGGAGCTGTTCGAGCGCACCAGCCGAGGGGTCTCGTTGACCGCGGCGGGGGAGGCGTTCGTGCCGCGGGCGCGCGAGGCGCTGGCGGCGGTCTCCCGCGGAGTCGCCGAGGCCGCTGCCGCGGCGGGCCAGGACGAGACGCTGCGGATCGACCTGCTCGCCTCGGGCCTGGACACCCCGCGTGCGGTGCTCGGCCGGCTCCGCACCACGCTGCCCTCCGTACGGCTCGAGATCACCAGCACCGGCAGCGCGGACCAGAACCGCCGGCTGCTCGCCGGCGAGCTCGACCTCGCGCTCTGCGGCGCCGGTGCCGCGACCGGTCCGGAGATCGCCGAGCAGGTGGTCCGACGCGAGCCGGTCGGCGTGGCGCTGCCCGCGGACCATCGGCTCGCCACCGCGGAGACCGTCGGGCTGGCGGTGCTGGCCGACGAGGTGCACTACCTGCCGCGGGACGGGTTCGCGCCGGAGTGGAACACGTACGTGCTCTCGTCCTGCCGCTCCGCCGGCTTCGTGCCGCGCCGGCACCCGGCCAGCACCGACGGTACCGACACCGCGATGGACCTGGTCCGGGCCGGCGAGTGCGTCGCGCTCAGCCTGCTGTCCACCGAGCATCCTCCCGGCACCGTCGTGCGCCCGCTGACCGGTCCGGTCCCGCTGTACCCCTGGTCGCTGCGCTGGCGCCGGGCCGACCCGCTGCCCGCCCGGATCGACTCCGTCCGTACTGCCGTCCGCGACCTCGCCCGCGCCCGCTCCTGGACCGTCGACTGATCCGAACCCGGACCTCCAGCCATCACAAACCTCGGCGGCCCGGCTTCACGGTCCAGCCGCACGCCGAACCCGAAGCGCCGGGCGGGCGTCCACCCCGACATGGAATGGCCTGGAGATCCGCCCCGCACCGCGATCGCCCCTGGGCTCGGCCGCGTTCGAGTCCCAGGGCCGGGGCGGGTAGCCTCTGGGCCCGTGCCAACACCTCCTGCGGCAGGCGGCGCCGTCGCCGCGATCCGTCCCCGTCACACCGAGCCGGTCGGCCTCGGTGAGCTGGCGCGGCTGCTCGGCGTTTCCGTGGAAACGCAGGCCGAGGACGTGGTCGTGACCGGGGTGACGCTGGACTCGCGGTCGGTGCGGCCGGCGGACCTCTACGCGGCGATCCCGGGGTCGGTGACGCACGGCGCGCAGTACGTCGAGCAGGCCGCGAAGGCCGGGGCGGCGGCAGTGCTGACCGACCCGACCGGGCAGGAGCGGGCCGCGTCGAGCGGGCTGCCGGTGCTGGTGGTCCCTGCGCCGCGGACGGTGCTGGGCACGATGGCGGCACGGATCTACGGTGAGCCGACTCGGGACCTGCAGCTGCTGGGCGTGACCGGCACGAACGGCAAGACCACCACGACCTACCTCCTGGACACGGTGCTGCGGCAGCACGCGAAGACCGCGCTGGTCGGGACGATCGAGACCCGGATCGGCGACGACATCGTCAAGAGCGTTCGGACCACGCCGGAGGCGACCGACCTGCAGGCGCTGTTCGCGGTGATGCGGGACAGCGGTGTCCGCTCCTGCGCGATGGAGGTGTCCAGCCACGCGCTGGCGATGGGCCGGGTGGACGGGGCACGGTTCGCGGTCGCGGGGTTCACGAACCTCAGCCAGGACCACCTGGACTTCCATGCCGGGTTCGAGGAGTACTTCGCGGCGAAGGCGTCGCTGTTCACGCCGGAGCGTTGCGACGTCGCGATAGTGAACATCGACGACCCGTACGGCCGCCGGCTCGCGGACGACACCCGGGTGCCGGTGGTGACGATCTCGCCGGCAGGGGCGCAGGAGGCCGACTGGCGGGTTGCGAGCACGACACCGGACGGCCCGCGAACGCGCATCGAGGTCGCCGGTCCGGATGACGAGCGGTTCGCGGTGACGATCAGCCTGCCGGGCGACTTCAACGTGGCGAACGCGCTGCTGGCGACCGCGATGCTGCGGCGGCTCGGCGTATCGGCCGCTCAGATCCAGGAAGGGCTGGCCGAGGCCACGGTGCCGGGCCGGATGGAGCTGTTCACCCGGGCCGACGGGCTCGCGGTGGTGGTGGACTACGCACACACACCGGACGCGATCGTGCTCGCACTGCGCGCCGCCCGGACCGCGACCACCGGCCGGCTGATCAGCGTGGTCGGGTGCGGCGGCGACCGGGACAAGGGCAAGCGGCCGGCGATGGGTGCGGCCGCCGCCGCGAACAGCGACGTGGTGGTGATCACCGACGACAACCCGCGGTCGGAGGACCCGGCCGCGATCCGGGCCGCCGCGATCGAGGGGGCGAAGCAGGCCGGTACAGCGGAGATCCATGAGGTCGGCGACCGCCGGGCGGCGATCAGAACCGCGATCGGGCTCGGCGAGTCCGGCGACACGGTCGTCGTACTCGGTAAGGGACATGAGACAGGGCAGGAGATCGGCTCGGTGGTGCATCCGTTCGACGACCGCGAGACGGTGCGCGAGATCCTGGAGGCGCCAAGGTGATCCCGATCAGTGTCGCCGACCTCACGTCGGTGGTGGACGGCACGCTCGCGGGCGCCGACCCGGACGCGGTCGTGTCCGCGCCGGCGACGATCGACTCGCGCACTGTCGTACCCGGCGGGCTGTTCGTCGCCTTCCCCGGCGAGAACGTCGACGGGCACGACTTCGTCGCGGCGGCCACCGAGGCCGGGGCGACGGTCTCGATCACCCAGCGCCCGGTCGAGGGCAGCCCGTGCGTCGTCGTCGACGACCCGCAGGCCGCGCTCGGGAAGCTCGCCCGGTACGTGGTCGACCGGCTGCCGGACCTGACTGTGATCGGGCTGACCGGGTCGCAGGGCAAGACCAGCACCAAGGACCTGATCGCGCAGCTGGTCGGCCGGCTGGGCCCGACGGTCGCGCCGCAGGGCTCGTTCAACAATGAGATCGGGCATCCGGTGACCGCGCTGCGGGCCGACGAGCAGACCCGCTTCCTGGTGGCCGAGATGGGCGCGGCGCAGTCCGGCGACATCCGCTACCTGACCGGGATCACGCCGCCGCGGGTCGGCCTGGTGCTCAACGTCGGCACCGCGCACATCGGCCGGTTCGGCAGCCAGGACGCGATCGCGGTGGCGAAGGGCGAGCTGGTCGAGGCGCTGCCGTCGGACGGCACGGCGGTGCTGAACGCCGACGACGCGCGGGTGGCCCCGATGGCGTCCCGGACCGCCGCGCGGGTGCTCACCTTCGGCGAGTCCGACGGCGCCGACGTCCGCGCCACCGGCATCACGCTGGACGATCGCGGCCGGCCCGGGTTCACGCTGCACCTGGCGGGCCGGACGTACGACGTCCAGCTGCAGCTGGTCGGCGAGCACCAGGTCTCGAACGCACTCGCGGCCGCGGCGGTGGCACTCGCCGTACAGGTGGAACCGGATCAGATCGCCGCGGCGCTGGGGCAGGCGCAGGCGCAGTCGCGCTGGCGGATGGAGGTCACCGACCGTGCGGACGGAGTGACCGTGATCAACGACGCGTACAACGCGAACCCGGACTCGGTGCGCGCCGCGCTGAAGGCGCTGGTGGCGATGGGACGGGCCCGCGGGGAGCAGGCACGCACCTGGGCGGTGCTCGGAGAGATGCGTGAGCTCGGCGCGGCGTCCACCTCTGAGCACGATGCGATCGGCAGACTTGCGGTGCGGCTGGACGTCAACCGGCTGGTCGCCGTGGGAGAGGCCGCCCGGCCGATCCACCTCGGGGCGGCACACGAAGGATCGTGGGGAGACGAGTCGGTGTACGCCGAGAACGTGGAGACCGCGCTCGACCTGCTGCGCCGCGAGCTGCGGCCCGGTGATGTCGTGCTGGTCAAGGCGTCCCGCACCATCCACCTCGAGCGGCTCGCACAGGCGCTGCTGCAGGAGGGCAGCGCATGAGGGCGATTCTGCTCGCCGGCCTGGTGGCCCTGATCGTCACCCTGCTCGGCACCCGCGGTGCGATCGCGGTGCTGGTGCGCCGCGGCTACGGTCAGGAGATCCGCGACGACGGGCCGACCTCGCACCACACCAAGCGCGGGACCCCGACGATGGGCGGCACGGTGATCATCATCGCCGTCATCCTCGGGTACGCGGCGGCCAAGCTGTTCACCATGCGCGGCCCGACCGCTTCGGCGATGCTGGTGCTGTTCCTGTTCGCCGGGATGGGGCTGGTCGGCTTCCTGGACGACTTCATCAAGATCTTCCGGCAGCGCAGCCTGGGCCTGCGCAGCAAGGCGAAGCTGGCCGGCCAGACGCTGGTCGCGGTCACCTTCGCGGTGGTCGCACTGCAGTTCGCGGACGACCGCGGGCAGCGCCCGGCGTCGCCGTTCATCTCGTTCACCCGGGACATCAACTGGCTGCATCTCAGCTCGGTGCTGGTGGTGATCTGGGTGCTGCTGCTGATCGCCGGCATGTCGAACGGCGTCAACCTGGCCGACGGCCTGGACGGTCTCGCGACGGGCGCCTCGATGATGGTGTTCGGCGCGTACACGCTGATCTGCATCTGGCAGTTCAACCAGAGCTGCGCGACCGCGCCGGGCGCCAAGTGCTACGAGGTCCGAGATCCGCACGACCTCGCGGTGGTTGCGGCCTCCCTGACCGGGGCGTTGTTCGGGTTCCTGTGGTGGAACGCGTCGCCGGCCAAGATCTTCATGGGCGACACCGGCTCGCTGTCGCTCGGCGGTGCGCTGGCCGGGTTCGCTGTGATGACCCGGACCGAGCTGCTGGTCCTGCTGCTCGGCGGGCTGTTCGTGATCATCACTGCGTCGGTGATCCTGCAGGTCGGCTACTTCAAGCTGACCAACGGCAAACGGCTGTTCCGGATGGCGCCGTTGCACCACCACTTCGAGATGCTCGGCTGGGAACAGGTCAACGTGGTGATCCGGTTCTGGATCATCTCGGGCATCTGCGTGGTGACCGGGCTCGGTGTGTTCTATGCCGAATGGGTGGCCGGCGGGTGACCATGCCCGAGCCCGGGCCCGAGACAGGGCCCTCGACCAGAACCAGCCCGGGCTGGGACACCACCCGGTTCGTGGTCGCCGGGTTCGGCACCGCCGGGTACGCGTGCACCGACTCGCTGCTGCAGGTCGGCGCGCGGCACGTCGTGGCGCTGGACGACCGCGACACCGAGAAGCTGCGCGAGCAGCAGCAGGTCCTCGGCACGCTCGGCGCCGAGATCCGGCTCGGTCCCGGGTCGACCGCGACGTTGCCGGACGACGCCGAGGTGGTCGTCACCTCGCCCGGGCTGCGGCCCGGCGTACCGCTGCTGGCGCAGGCCGCCGAGCGTGGACTGCCGATCTGGAGCGAGATCGAGCTGGCCTGGCGGTTGCGTGACCCGGCCGCCGCGGCACCGTGGCTGTGCGTCACGGGCACCAACGGCAAGACCACTACGGTGCAGATGCTCGCGTCGATGCTGGCCGCCGCCGGCCTGCGGACCGTTGCCGCGGGCAACGTCGGGCTGCCGCTGGTGCAGGCGGTGATGGACCCCGACCCGTACGACGTGATCGCGGTCGAGCTGTCGAGCTACCAGCTGCACTTCACCTCGTCGATCTCCGCGCACTCCGCGGCGGTGCTGAACATCGCGCCCGACCACGTCGACTGGCACGGGTCGCTGGACGCGTACGCGAAGGACAAGGGCCGGATCTACAGCAACTGCCAGGTCGCGTGCGTCTACAACGCGGCGGACAAGGCGACCGAGCAGCTGGTGGTGGACGCCGACGTGGTGGAGGGCTGCCGGGCGATCGGGTTCACGCTCGGCTACCCGGACATCTCGATGGTCGGCGTGGTCGACGACCTGCTGGTGGACCGGGCGTTCGTCGAGCAGCGAGCCAGCTCCGCGCTCGAGATCGCCACCCTGGCCGACGTCAACCCGCCCGCACCGCACAACGTGGCCAACGCGCTCGCCGCCGCGGCCCTGGCCCGTGCGTACGGCGTGCCGCCGGCCGCGATCAAGCAGGGCCTGCGGGCCTTCACGCCGGACGCGCACCGGATCGCACACGTCGCGGACGTCGCCGAGATCTCGTACGTGGACGACTCGAAGGCGACCAACACCCACGCCGCGCAGGCGTCGCTGCAGGCCTACGAGCACGTGGTCTGGATCGCCGGCGGCCAGGCCAAGGGGGCGACCTTCGACGACCTGGTCCGGGCGGTGCACGAGCGGCTGCGCGGCGTGGTGCTGCTCGGTCAGGACCGAGCCGTCATCGCGGACTCGTTACGCCGACACGCACCCGATATCCCGGTGATCGAGGTCGCCGACACTGACACTGGAGCCATGCGACGGGTGGTGGACGAGGCTGCGCGGCTCGCCCGGGCGGGCGACACCGTGCTGCTCGCGCCCGGCTGCGCGTCCTGGGACATGTTCGCCAACTACGGTGCCCGCGGAGACGCCTTCGCGGAGGCGGTGCGCGGCCTGACCGCCGGCTGAGCCCGGCCGTGTGGACGATCGTGTGGACAACCGTGTGGACAACATGGCCACGGTGACGCCGGAGGGATCCGAGCAGACCGACCGGCGCGCCCGCCGGTGGGTGGACCCGCTGAGGAGCGTGCTGGACCGGCCGCTGACGTCCTACCACCTGGTGCTCGGCGCGACCGGGCTGCTGCTTGTGCTCGGGCTGATGATGGTGCTGTCGGCGTCCAGCGTGCTGTCGTACAAGACGAACGGGAACAGCTACACGATCTTCTACCGGCAGCTGATCTGGGTCGGAGTCGGGCTGCCGATGCTGTGGGTCGCGGCCCGGATGAAGCCACGGCACTTCCGGATCCTCAGCTACGTCGCGCTGCTCGGCTCGGTCGCGCTGCTGGTCGCGACGTACACCAGCCTCGGGTACGAGGTGAACGGCAACCAGAACTGGCTGTCGTTCGGCGGGCCGCTCAAGATCCAGCCGAGCGAGTTCGGAAAGCTGGCGCTGGTGATCTGGTGCGCGGACCTGTACGTGCGCAAGCAGAAGCTGCTCACACAGTGGAAGCACCTGCTGGTCCCGATGATCCCGGTGTCGATGCTGGTGATCGCGCTCGTGGTCGGCCAGCAGGACCTGGGCACGGCGCTGGTGCTGATGGCGATCATGCTCGGGATGATCTGGATCGTCGGCGCCCCGACCCGGCTGTTCGTGGTGATGTTCCTGGCCGTCGGCGGGCTGGCGACGTACTTCGTGGTCACCGCGCAGCACCGGGTGGACCGGGTGCTCGGGTTCCTGGACCCGTTCGCGGACCCGGAGAACGGCGGCTGGCAGGCCTACCACTCGTTCTACGCGCTCTCCACCGGCGGCTGGTGGGGGGTCGGGATCGGGAACAGCCGGCAGAAGTGGGGCAACCTGCCGGAGGCGCACACCGACTTCATCTTCTCGGTGATCGGCGAGGAACTCGGCCTGTTCGGCTCGCTGGTGGTACTTGCGCTGTTCCTCGCGCTGGCGTACGCCGGGGTGCGGATCGCGATGCGGGCCCGGGAGCCGTTCATCCGGTACGCCGCGGCCGGGATCACGGTCTGGATCATGGCCCAGGCGCTGGTGAACCTGGGCGCGGTGCTCGGTCTGCTGCCGGTCATCGGCGTGCCGCTGCCGCTGCTGTCGTACGGTGGGTCGGCACTGCTTCCGACGCTGATCGCGATCGGGATGCTGCTGTCCTTCGCGCGGGCCGAACCGGCGGCGCAGGCTGCACTCCGTAGACAGAGCAAGCGCAAGAAACAGGAGACCTGAGAGCTGTGAGCCCCAGCATCGTCCTGGCAGGCGGCGGCACCGCCGGCCACACCTCGCCGCTGATCGCGACCGCCGACGCGTTGCGGCGGCTCGACCCGGACGTGGAGATCACCGCGCTCGGCACCGAACGCGGGCTGGAGACCCGGGTGGTGCCGGAGGCCGGGTACCGGCTGGAGCTGATCCCGCCGGTGCCGCTGCCGCGCAAGCCGACCCCCGCGCTGCTCGCCGTACCCGGGAAGATGTGGTCCGCGGTGAGCGCCGCTCGCAAGGTGCTGGACGAGGTCCGCGCCGACGTGCTGGTCGGGTTCGGCGGCTATGTGTCCACCCCGGCGTACATCGCGGCGTGGCGGCGCAAGACCCCGATCGTGGTGCACGAGGGCAACGCGGTGCCGGGGATCGCGAACAAGTTCGCGGCCCGTACCTGCACCGAGCATGTCGCGGTGTCCTTCCCCGGTACCGACCTGCCGCACGCGCAGTACGTCGGGCTGCCGATCCGGCGGGCGATCAGCACGCTGGACCGCGCCGCGCTGCGTGCCGAGGCCCGCAAGCACTTCGACCTCGACCCGGACGCGCCGACGCTTCTGGTCACCGGGGGCTCGCAGGGCGCGCGCCGGCTGAACCAGGCCGTCGCCGGCTCCGCCGACGCGCTCGCCGCCGCGGGCGTCCAGGTGCTGCACGTGATCGGCCCGAAGAACACGCTCGAGGCACCGGCCGGCACCCCGCCGTACGTGGTGCTGCAGTACGTCGACCGGATGGACCTGGCCTACGCCGCCGCGGACCTGGTCGTGTGCCGGTCGGGCGCCAACACCGTCACGGAGGTCTCCGGGATCGGGCTGCCGGCCGTCTACGTACCGCTGCCGCACGGCAACGGGGAGCAAGCACTGAACGCCCGTCCGGTGGTGGACGCGGGCGGCGGCCTGCTCGTCGACGACGACGCGATGACCACCGACTGGGTCCGTACGACGGTGCCCGCGCTACTCGGTGACACCGCCCGGCTGGCGACCATGTCCGCCGCCGCGCGCGGCCTCATCCGTACCGATGCCGACGACCGGTTGGCGCGAATGGTGCTCGATGTGGTGAGGTCTGGACCTGTGGGTCCAGGATCCGGCACAGCATGATCGTCCAGGCGCCGCTGGACTGCCTTCCCGCGGAGAAGCTGGGGCGCGTGCACTTCGTCGGGATCGGCGGAGCCGGCATGTCCGGGATCGCCCGGATCATGGCGTCGCGCGGGATCGAGGTCTCCGGCAGCGACGCGAAGGACTCCAAGGTGCTGGCCGCGCTGCGCGCGCTCGGCGCGACCTGCTGGGTCGGCCACGACGCGTCGCACGTCGCCGAGGCGGACACCGTAGTGGTGTCGACGGCGATCCGCGAGACCAACCCGGAGGTGGTCGAGGCCCGCAGGCTGGGCCTGCCGATCCTGCCCCGGGCGGCCGCGCTGTACTCGGTGATGCTCGGCCGCCGCACACTCGCGGTCGCCGGCACGCACGGCAAGACCACCACCACGTCGATGCTCACAGTCGCGCTGCAGCACTGCGGCGCCGACCCGTCGTTCGCGATCGGCGGCAACCTGAACGAGTCCGGCTCGAACGCGCACGACGGCACCGGCGAGTTCTTCGTCGCCGAGGCGGACGAGTCCGACCGGTCCTTCCTGCTGTACTCGCCGGAGGTCGCGATCGTCACCTCGGTGGAGCCGGACCACCTGGACAACTACGGCGACGAGGCGAGCTACGTCGCGGCGTTCGAGGCGTTCTGCGGCCGGGTGCTGCCGGGCGGGTTCATGGTGATCTGCGTCGACGACGAGGGTGCCCGGCGCCTGGCCTCGTACGCGCGGGACAAGGGCATCACGGTGCAGACGTACGGCGAAGGTGATGGCGGCGCCGACACTGTCGATGTCAGGGTGGAGGGGATCAGCGCGCAGGGCTCGACCCAGACGTTCGTGCCGGTGGTGCACGGCCGCAAGCTGGCACCGGTCCGGCTGCAGCAGCCGGGCAAGCACAACGCGCTGAACGCGACCGCGGCGCTGACCGTCGGGCTCGGGCTGGGGTTCTCGGCCGCGGAGCTGGGCGAGGGGCTGGCCGCGTTCACCGGGACCGGCCGGCGGTTCGAGTTCAAGGGTGCCGAGGACGGGGTGCGGGTGTACGACTCGTACGCGCACCACCCGACCGAGCTGGTCGCGGACCTGACCGCCGCCCGCCAGGTAGCGGGTGAGGGCCGGGTGGTCGCCTGCTTCCAGCCGCACCTGTTCAGCCGCACCCGGATCTTCGCCGCCGAGTTCTCCGCCGCGCTCGCGCTGGCCGACGAGGTGGTGGTGATGGACGTGTTCGCGGCCCGGGAGGACCCGGAGCCCGGTGTCACCGGCGCGCTGATCGCGAACCACGTGCCGCTGCCCGCGGACCAGGTCCGGTTCGAGCCGTCCTGGTCGGCGGTGCCGGCGCTGGTCGCCGGCCTGGCCCGGCCGGGGGACCTGGTGGTCACGCTCGGGGCCGGCGACGTCACGCTGGTCGGCCCGGAGGTAGTCGAGCTGCTCGCGGAGCGGGCGTCCTCGGCCGGGCCGGAACCGGACGGAACTGCCTCGCCGTGACCCCGTCGCGGCAGACCGATCTGCTGGAGCGGGCGCAGCGGCGCTTCGCCCGGCGGCAGCGGTCGGTCCGGCGGCGCAGCTGGCTGCCCTGGCTGGTCGGCACGGTCGTGGTGCTGCTGCTCGGCGGCCTGGTCTGGCTGGCGTTCTTCTCGTCGGTGCTCGCGGTGTCGTCGGTCGAGGTGCGCGGCAACCGCACCGTGCCGCAGGCGACGGTGCTGCGATCCGCGGCGGTGCCGACCGGTACGCCGCTGGCCCGGCTGGACACCGGCGCGATCGCGGACCGGGTCCGGCAGATCACCGCGGTGGCCGACGTCCGGGTGTCGCGGTCCTGGCCGGACCGGGTCGTGCTGACGGTGACCGAGCGGGCCGCGGTGGTGGCGGTCACCATCGGCGAGCGGTACGAGCTGGTCGACGCCGCCGGGGTGTCGTTCCGGATCACCGACCGGCGCCCGGACGGGCTGCCCCAGGCGAAGGTGGGCGGTCCGCGGCGCGACGTCACGCTCCGTTCGGTGGTGGCCGTGTCGGCGGCGCTGCCGGACCAGCTGCGCGGCCGGGTGCGGCTGATCTCGGCGGCGTCCCCGGACTCGATCGGTCTCGACCTCGACTCCGGGGTGAAGGTGGTCTGGGGGAGCGCGGAGCGCAGCGACCGCAAGGCCGAGGTACTGCTCGCGCTGATGCGCCGGCCGGCCGAGGTGTACGACGTGTCGGCGCCCGATCTTCCTGTCACGCAAGGCGAAAAGCGCTAGCTGAGCTGACTCGGAAGCAACATCGCGACACGGCGGCGCGGCGCTTGGACATTGCCGGGAACGGTCCCGTAGCGTGCGACGTAATCTAAAGTTGACATAACTATAACCTTCAACTTGAGGTCGAGACTTCAGGGTTGATCTCACGGTGAGGGAAGGGTCCGGGGTGGGCCCGACGAGGCGCAACTCGGCCTGTGTGCGCCAGGTGGCAGATCCACCGGGTGAACTGCAGGACAACATCCGGCCGGACGGTGAAGAGTTGGGCGGGCCGGCGACAACGGGAGACAGAACGAGGCGAGAGGCGCGCAACGTGGCGGCACCACAGAACTACCTGGCACTCATCAAGGTCGTGGGCATCGGCGGCGGCGGTGTGAACGCCGTCAACCGGATGATCGAGCACGGTCTCAAGGGCGTCGAGTTCATCGCCATCAACACCGACGCGCAGGCGCTGTTGATGAGCGACGCCGACGTCAAGCTCGACATCGGCCGGGAGGAGACCCGCGGCCTCGGCGCCGGCGCGAACCCGGACATCGGGAAGAAGGCCGCCGAGGACCACGCCGAGGAGATCGAGGAAGCCCTCAAGGGCGCCGACATGGTCTTCATCACCGCTGGGGAGGGCGGTGGCACCGGCACCGGTGGCGCACCCGTGGCGGCCCGGATCGCCCGCTCGCTCGGCGCGCTGACGATCGGTGTGGTGACCCGGCCGTTCTCGTTCGAGGGCAAGCGCCGCGCGACCCAGGCGGAAGACGGCATCGCCACGCTCCGCGAAGAGGTCGACACGCTGATCGTGATCCCGAACGACCGGCTGCTGACCATCAGCGACCGGGCCGTCTCGGTGCTGGACGCGTTCAAGCAGGCCGACCAGGTGCTGCTGCAGGGTGTCTCCGGCATCACCGACCTGATCACCACCCCGGGCCTGATCAACGTGGACTTCGCCGACGTCAAGGCCGTGATGTCGAACGCCGGCTCGGCGCTGATGGGCATCGGCTCGTCCCGTGGCGAGGACCGCGCGGTCGCCGCCGCCGAGGCGGCCATCTCGAGTCCGTTGCTTGAGGCAAGTATCGAGGGTGCGCACGGCGTGCTGCTCTCGATCGCGGGCGGCTCCGACCTGGGCCTGTTCGAGATCAACGAGGCCGCCCAGCTGGTCTCGGAGTCGGCGCACGCGGACGCCAACATCATCTTCGGCGCTGTCATCGACGACGCACTCGGCGACGAGGTCCGGGTCACCGTGATCGCGGCCGGGTTCGACGGCGGGATGCCGAAGCGGCGGGAGCAGGCGATGGCCAGCGCTCGCCAGCAGTCGCAGCGCAGCGCCGGCTCGTCGTACGCGGGCTCGTCGTACGCCGGCTCGGTCGCGACCCAGGCGCCACGGCCGACGACGGCGATACCGCCGAGCACACCGCCGACCATTCAGCCGAGCACGTCTGCCAGTCCCGCGGCGCCGAGGAGCCCAGTCACCCCGTCGCCCGCGGACCCGCCGGTGCCGGGGGCCCAGACGTCCGCCCGGCCGGCCGGTGGCTCGCTGGTCGGGCCACCGCCGACCGGTGGCTCACCCGCGACCTCGTCGAACGGGCAGGCTCCCACGCCGCCGTCGAGCAGCCGGCCCGCCGAGCCTGCGCGGCCGGTCACGCCGCAGCCGCGCCCGCGCAAGATCGACTTCGACGACGACGAGCTGGACGTCCCCGACTTCCTGAAGTGACCCGGCTGCGGGGCGCTGGGTAGCGTTCGGAGAGTGTTCAGCTTCGACCAGACGATCGACGGCGTGCGGTTCGCGTTCACCGACCGGTTCGGCGGTGTGAGCCGGCCGCCGTACGCGGAGTTGAACCTCGGCGCCGCCAGTGGTGACGATCCCGACGCCGTCGAGGAGAACGTACGGCGCGTCGCGGACGCATTCGGCCTACTGCCGCAGGCGCTGGTCCGGATGAGCCAGGTGCACGGCCGCGACGTCCACGTGGTCGAACCCGGTGACGACCTGCCCGGGTCGGTGCCGACCGCGGATGCGCTGGTGACGACCCGGTCCGACGTCGCGCTCGCGGCCCGCGCCGCGGACTGCGTGCCGGTGCTGCTCGCCGATGCCGGCGCCGGTGTCGCCGCGGCGGTGCACTCCGGCCGGCCCGGCCTCTACGCCGGTGTCGTACCGGCAGCCGTGCAGGCGATGCGGGCGCTGGGCGCCGGGCAGGTCACGGCTGTGATCGGGCCACACGTGTGCGGGCGGTGCTACGAGGTGCCCGACCAGCTGCGCGCCGAGGTCGCCGAGCGGGTGCCGGCTGCGTACGCCGAGACCAGCTGGGGGACGCCGTCGCTGGACATCGGCGCCGGCGTGCGCTGGCAGCTCGAACAGCTCGGCTGCACCGTCGTCGATGCGACCCGGTGCACGCTCGAGTCCCAGGACCTGTTCTCGTACCGGCGGCAGGGCCATGCGAGCGGGCGGCTGGCCGGCGTCGTACGGCTGGCACCGCGGTGACCGACGCACGGCACGCCGAGCTGGCGGCCAACCTGGTGGTGGTGCGGCGGACGATCGCGGACGCGTGTGACGCGGCCGGACGGGATCCCGGCGAGGTGACGCTGGTCGCGGTCACGAAGACGTTCGGCGAGCCGGACCTGCGGGCGCTGGCCGCGCTCGGGGTGACGGACCTGGGGGAGAACCGGGCGAACGAGTTCACACGCAAGGCCGAAGCGGCCGCCGACCTGGACGTGACCTGGCACTTCGTCGGCCAGCTGCAGTCGAACAAGGCCCGTCCGGTGGCCCGGTACGCCGACGTCGTGCACTCGGTCGACCGGCAGTCGCTTGTCGCCGCGCTGGCGAAGGCCCGGGCGGGTGCCGAGCGTCCGCTGCGCTGCCTGGTGCAGGTGGCGCTGTCCGACGATGCGAGCCGAGCCGGGGGGACGGTGCAGCGTGGTGGCGTCGTACCGGACCAGGTGGAACAAGTGGCAGACCTGGTGGCGGAGGCCGAGGGGCTGGAGCTGGCCGGGGTGATGGCAGTGGCGCCGCTGGGGACGGACCCGGACCGGGCGTTCGCCGAGCTGGCGGGAGTGGCGGAACGGATACGGGCTGTATATACAGACGCGACCTGGGTTTCCGCCGGGATGAGCGATGACCTGGAGTCGGCGATCCGGCACGGCGCGACACACGTGCGCGTTGGGCGCGCCTTACTCGGAACGCGTGCTGTCGCGGGTTAGTGTCGAGTCCGGGCGGGTGCTGTGTCGTCGACGGGTCGTCAAATGGCCGTCAGCAGGGCCTGCCCGGAACCGAGTCGTTCATCGGACCGAAGGGCTGAACCAGCATGAGCGCGCTGCGCAAGATGGGTGTCTACCTCGGCTTGGTCGAGGATGGTGAGCGCTACGGCTCGCGGTACGACGACGACTTGGAGCCTGACGACGAGTTCGAGGCAGACGGGGCAGACGGGGACGACGGGGACGCGCAGGACCCGGAGGCCGACCCGAAGCGGGACGAGCCAGGCGGCACTGTCAGCAAACTGTCAGATCGGCGTGGTGTCTCAGCGGCCCCGGAGGTAACCGAGTTGACACGTATCACCACTGTGCATCCGCGGAGCTACAACGAGGCGCGGGTGATCGGGGAGCACTTCCGCGAAGGCACCCCTGTGATCATGAACCTGACGGAGATGGACGACTCGGACGCCAGGCGCCTGGTCGACTTCGCCGCCGGGCTGATCTTCGGCTGCCGTGGCGCCATCGACCGCGTCACCTCCAAGGTCTTCCTGCTCTCGCCGCCGAACGTCACGGTCACTGCCGAGGACAAAGAGCGGATCGCCCAGGGCGGCTTCTTCAACCAGAGCTGACGCGTCAGGCTTGCATCGCCCCCTAGACTCGGCATGTCATGAATGCTCTCGAGGCCGTTCTGCTCATCCTCAACTGGGTGCTCTGGATCTTCTTCCTGATCCTGATCGCCCGGTTCGTGCTGAGCCTGATCGTCATGTTCGCCCCGCAGTGGCACCCGAAAGGCCCGCTGCTGCTGGTGTTCGAGGCCGTGTACTCGGTGACCGACCCGTTCCTGAGGCCACTGCGGCGCATCCTGCCCCCGATCGGTGCAGGAGGTGTGCGGATCGATCTGTCCATGCTGATGTTGTTCGTGCTCGTCTCCCTGGTGATGTCGATCAACCGGAACGTCATCGCATCCCTGTGACGGGGTGTGAGAAGACCCGTTATCGGGGTATGAACGGATCAGACATGCGGGGGGCGTCGGCTACTCAGGGGCCTGCCCGGATTCCACCGGAACACAACGAAGCGATAACGTGATCTACTAAGTCACCGCGATCCAGGCCATCGGTGACCTGCCAAGACACAGACAAACGAGGTGAAAGATGCCGCTGACGCCGGATGACGTCCGCTCTAAGCAGTTCACGCCAGTCCGCTTGCGGGAGGGCTACGACGTCACTGAGGTCGACTCCTTCCTCGACGAGGTGGAGGCCGAACTCGAGCGCCTTCTCGCGGAGAACGAGGAGCTGCGCGCCAAGTTGGCGGCGGCACAGCGGGCCGGCGGCTCGATGGAGCGCCCGGACGCGGCCAGCAGTCTTGCTACCGTGAGTGCGCCGAAGCAGGACAAGATCGAGGAGCCCAAGCCGCCGCAGGGAGCAGCAGCGAACGTAGTCGCAGCTGCCGCGGGAGGCGCTGCGAGCACAGTCGGTGACGCCTCCAGCTCGGCCGTCCGGCTGCTGGAGATGGCGACCAAGCACGCTGACGACCTCGTCCAGGAGGCCAAGGACACCGCCGACAAGATCATCGGCGAGGCCCGGGCGAAGGCGGAGCGGCTGGAGAACGAGGCCCGCGGCAAGGCCGACCGGATGACCGGCGAGGCCCGCGCCCGCGCCGAGAAGCTGGACGGCGAGATGGGCGAGCGCCGGGCGCAGATGCTCGGCGCGCTGGAGAAGCAGAAGAGCCAGCTCGAGCGCACGATCGACGACCTGCACGCCTACGAGCGTGAGTACCGCAGCCGGCTGAAGACCTACTTCACCGAGCAGCTGAAGGCCCTCGGTAGCGCCGACGACACGCTCAGCCCGCGCAACGGCTTCCGTCCGGAGACCCGTCCCGCGCAGGCGCACGGCCACGGCGTCTGACCTCCATCGTCGTCGCGGCTCCCGGGCAGGCAGGGTCTGGTTGCCACGACGTGTGAGGTCAGATCACGGGTGACGCGCCTGGCATCACCCAGCCAGTACCACCACGAGCCGGTCCCGCAGTTTCCAGCGGGACCGGCTCGCCGCGTTCCCCACCTCCCGTGGCGATCATCGGTCGGTTTGCGACGAACTGTGGATAACGCGGCCACCTGACCGCCGGCGTTGTACCTGACCGGTTATCCACAGTTCGTCGCAAACCGACCGATGATCGCCAAGGGAAGGGTGGGCGCGACGGGGTGGGTGGCCACCGAGGGATCTAGGGAGCGGACTTGGTGAGCCAGTAGCGCAGGCCGAGCTCGGCGTCCTCGCCGGCGATGAGCGAGCCGGGGTCCGCGGGCTCGCTGCGGTCCAGTCGGGTGGCCAGGACCTCGCGGCCAACCTCGTCGGCGTGGACGCCGAGGGCCTCGGCCAGGTCGCCGTCCGCGGCGAGCCACACCTCGATCCGGTCCGACACCTCGAGGCCGGCGTTCTTGCGAGCCTCCTGCAGGGTGCGGACCACCTCGCGGGCCAGGCCGGCACGACGCAGCTCCGGGGTCACCTCGAGGTCGAGCGCGACGGTCTCGCCCTGCTCGTTGACCACCGACCAGCCTTCCTTCGGCCGCTCGGACAGCAGCACCTCGTCGGCGCTGACCACGACCGCCTCGCCGTCGACCGTCACCGTGGCCGTGCCCGAGCCGGACAGCGACGCCGCCAGCTCGGCCGCGTCCGCGTCGGCGATCGCCTTGGCGACGGCCGGAGTCTGCTTGGCGAACCGCTTGCCGAGCTCGCGGAAGTTGCCCTTCGCGGAGAACTCGACGAGATCAGCGGTGCCGGCCGAGGCTGCCGATGACAGAGCTTCGACCGACCCGACGTTCAGCTCTTCGGCGATCTCGGCCAGCAGGCCCGGGTCCAGGTCCGCGATGGCGGCCGACCCGACCAGGGCACGGCGCAGCGGCTGCCGGGTCCGGACCTTGGCCTCGGCCCGGGCGGACCGGCCGAGCTCGACCACCCGGCGGGCCATTGCCATCTGCGCCGCGAGCCGGTCGTCGACCAGCGCCTCGTCGTACGACGGGAACGTCGCCAGGTGCACCGACTCGGCCGCACCGGGCGTGACCGGCACGATGACGTCCTGCCAGACCCGCTCGGTGACGAACGGGGTGAGCGGCGCCATCACCCGGGTGAGCGCGTCCAGCGTCTCGTGCAGCGTTGCCAGCGCACCGGCGTCACCGGCCCAGAAGCGGCGGCGGGAGCGGCGGACGTACCAGTTCGACAGCACGTCGACGAACTGGCTGATCTGCAGCCCGAGCCGGGACGTGTCGAAGGCCTCGTACGCCGCGTCGCAGTCGCGCACCAGCCGGTGCGTCTCCGAGACCAGCCAGCGGTCCAGCACCGACCGCTCGGCGACCGGCGGGGCCGGCGACTCCGGCGTCCAGTCCGCGAGCCGCGCGTACAGGGCGTGGAACGCGACCGTGTTCCAGTAGGTCAGCAGCACCTTGCGGACGACCTCGTTGATGGTCGCGTCGCCGACCCGCCGGGCCAGCCACGGCGAGCCGGAGCAGGCCATGAACCAGCGCACCGCGTCGGCGCCATGCCGGTCCATCAGCGGCATCGGCGCGACCACGTTGCCGAGATGCTTGGACATCTTGCGGCCGTCCTCGGCCAGCAGCAGCCCGAGACAGACGACGTTCTCGTACGACGACCGCCCGAACACCAGCGTCCCGATCGCCATCAGCGAGTAGAACCAGCCCCGGGTCTGGTCGATCGCCTCGCAGATGAACTGGGCCGGGTAGGCGTTCTCGAACTTCTCCTTCGAGCCCTCCAGCCACGGGTAGCCCCACTGTGCGAACGGCATCGCGCCGGAGTCGTACCAGGCGTCGATCACGTCCGGGACGCGCCGCGCCTCCTGACCGCACGACGGGCACGCGAGGATGACCTCGTCGACGTACGGTTTGTGTGGGTCGAGCTCGGACAGGTCCTCGCCGGCCAGCGAGCCCAGCTCGGCCCGGGACCCGACGCAGGTCAGGTGCCCGTCGGCGCAGCGCCAGATCGGCAGCGGCGTACCCCAGTACCGGGTCCGGGACAGCGACCAGTCGACGTTGTTGCGCAGCCAGTCGCCGTACCGGCCCTCCTTCACCGAGTCCGGGAACCAGTTCGTCCTGTCGTTCTCGGCGATCAGCTCGTTCTTGAGCCGGGTGGTGCGGATGTACCAGGCCGGCAGCGCGTAGTAGAGCACCGGCGTGTGGCAGCGCCAGCAGTGCGGGTAGGCGTGCTCGTAGGTGACGTGCCGGAGCAGCAGCCCGCGCTGCTCGAGGTCCTTGACCAGCTTCTCGTCGGCCTTCTTGAAGAACTCACCGCCGACCAGATCCAGCTCGGGCAGGAACCGCCCGGCGGTGTCGATCACGTTCACCATCGCCACGTCGTTCTCGCGGCAGCTGCGGAAGTCCTCCTCACCGTGGGCGGGGGACTGGTGCACCAGGCCGGTGCCGTCCTCGGTGGTGACATAGTCCTCCAGCACGACGAAGTGCGCGTGCTCGTCCGGCCACTCGACCAGCTCGAACGGCCGCTGGTAGCGCCAGCCCGCCAGGTCGGTCCCGCTGAACCGCTGGGTCACGGTCCAGCCCTCGCCGAGCGCAGACTCCAGCAGCGGTTCGGCCACCACCAGGGTCTCGTTCCCGTCGGTCGCGGCCACGTAGGTCACGTCGCGGTGCGCGGCGACCAGGGCGTTGGACACCAGCGTCCACGGCGTCGTGGTCCAGGTCAGCAGTGCCGCCTTCCCGGCCATCGGCCCGGAGGTGAGCGGGAACCGCACGTACACGGACGGGTCGGCGACGGTCTCGTACGCGCCCGGCTGGCCGAGCTCGTGGTCGGACAGGCCGGTCCCGCAGCGCGGGCAGTACGGCGTGATCCGGAAGTCCTCGACCAGCAGGTCGGCGTCGAAGATCTCCTTCAGCGACCACCAGACCGAGTCGATGTACGCCGGGTCCATCGTCCGGTAGGCGTCGTCGAGGTTCACCCAGTAGCCCATCCGGGTGGTGAGCTCCTCGAACGCGTCCACGTTCCGCAGCACCGACTCGCGGCACTTCGCGTTGAACTCCGCGACGCCGTACCGCTCGATGTCGGGCCGTCCGGACAGCCCGAGCTCCTTCTCCACGCCGACCTCGACGTGCAGGCCCTGGCAGTCCCAGCCCGCCTTCCGGCCGACCGAGTACCCCTTCATGGTCCGGTAGCGCGGGAACAGGTCCTTGAACACCCGCGCCTCGATGTGGTGCGTGCCGGGCATCCCGTTCGCGGTCGGCGGGCCCTCGTAGAAGTTCCACGGCTCGCCGCCGGCGGTGTTGGCCAGGCTCTTCTCGAAGGTGTCGTGGGACTCCCAGAACGCGAGCACGTCGCGCTCCATCGCCGGGAGGTCGACCTGGGCCGGGACCTGCTTCCAGCGGTTCTGGTCGGGTGACTGGGATGTCATGGGGTGGTTCCTCCGTCGGTGCTGCGCTGCCCTGACGAAGGGACGACGCGAGCGCGCCGCGGTACCACCCTTCTTGGCGGCCCGACCGCTGCCGCCCTCTCGTGTCGCTCCGCCGCTGGTTCTAGTGAGCCCCTGTCGTGCACAGGCGCCGTTCTTCCAGCAGCTCGGGGGTGATGGCCCCGTCATCGCCGTGCGGATGCGAGGACGAGTGTACGGCGCGCCGCGCCCCCGGCACGAATCGTTATCCCATACCTGTTGGCAGACTGGTCCGGTGAGCGGGTACCGGATCGCCGTACGGGTCAGGCCCGGCGCGTCCCGGACCCGGGTCGGCGGCCGGTACGACGCCGTGCCCGGGCCCGCGCTGGTGGTAGCCGTGACGGCCCGCGCGGTCGACGGCCGGGCCACCGCCGCGGTGCTGGAGGCGGTCGCCGGCGCCTTCGGTGTACGACGCCGGCAGGTGCGGCTGGTGTCCGGCGCGACCAGCCGGGACAAGGTGCTCGAGCTGAACGGCCCGCCGGACGAGCTGGACGCGCTGTTCCGGGAGCTTCTCGGCTGACCGCTCAGCCGCCTCGCGCCCTAACTCCCTCGTGTGAACTTGAACGGCGGACTACCGTATGTGCACGGTCTGCGCGTCGGCTGGCACCGGCACCTGCCAGTGCCTTACTGTCGGCGACCAGTCCGCTTTGTCGTCGACGAAGTCAGGGGGTAGTCATGATGGCTACACCGGCTCGCAAGAAGTCCACCCCCGCACGGTCCGCAGCGGCACCCAAGACGGCCGCGAAGGCCACCAAGGCCGCTGGCAAGACCGCTACCCGGACCGCTACGAGGACAGCCGCCAAACCGGCTGCCCGGACGGCGAAGAAACCGGCTGCCAAGACCTCGCCGGCTAAGACGTCAGCAGCGAAGAAGGCACCAGCGAAGAAGTCACCTGCGAAGAAGTCACCAGCGAAGAAGGCCGTCGCCAAGCAGACGGCGGCGACGAAGGCGACCACCGCGACGAAGGCAACGGCCGCGCACCGCACCGGACGCACCGGCTCGGCCACGGCCAGTACGACGAGCGCGACGAAGAAGGAAGCCACCAAAGCAACGGGGAGCACGGGGGGAAGCACGAGGACGACGGCGGCGAAGTCCGCTGCACGGAAGTCCCCGGCACGCAAGACGCCTGCACAGAAGACGCCCGAGAAGAAGGTGGCCGTGAAGTCCAGCGAATCCACGACGGCGGGATCGGCCGCCGCCAAGAAGAGCGCCGCGAAGAAGCCGGCGCAGAAGTCCACGTCGGCGCCGAGGACCGCCAAGAAGCTGACCGTCGGTGCGGGGGAGTCGCCGTGGACCGCCGCCGAGCTGGCCGAGCTGCGCGGCGAGCTCGAGCATGAGGCAGAGCACCTTCGGGACGAGATCCGCGCCGCCGAGCAGGAGATCGCCGGTCTGCTCCGCGACGGTGGCGACGGCGCCGGCAACGACCAGGCGGACGTCGGCTCGACCACGTTCGAGCGCGACCACGAGATGTCGCTGGCGAACAACGCCCGGGACATGCTGGCGCAGATCGAGCGGGCTCTGGCCCGGATCGAGGACGGCAGCTACGGCGTCTGCGAGAGCTGCGGGAACCCGATCGGCAAGGGGCGGTTGCAGGCATTCCCGCGTGCGACACTGTGCGTGTCATGCAAAGAACGCGAAGAACGCCGCTGAGCGACGCACAGCCCACTGGACCCACCGAACCGGTCGACGAGGACTCGTCGACCGGTTCCGGTACGCCGGAGGGCGAGCCGGCCGAGGACACCGCGCCCGAGTCCGGCGCAGCGTCCGATCACGAGCCCGAGCCCGGGACCGGACCCGACGACGGATCCGCGGTGCCGCCCGCTCGGCGTCGTACCTCGGTCCTGTTCGCGGCCGTCGCGGTCGCGGCGCTGGTCGCCGACCAGGTGACCAAGACGATCGCGCTGCGCAGCCTCGAGCCCGGCGAGCCGGTCGACCTGATCGGGTCGCTGTTGCGGTTCCACCTGGTGAAGAACCCGGGCGCCGCGTTCAGCCTGGGTACCGGTTACACGGTGGTGCTGACCTGTATCGCGGTCGGTGTCGCCGCGGCGGTGGTGCATCTGTCCCGCCGGCTGCGGTCGACCGCCTGGACGATCGCGCTGGGGCTGCTGCTCGGCGGCGCGCTGGGCAACCTCAGCGACCGGTTCTTCCGCGAACCCGCGCCGCTGCGCGGGCACGTCATCGACTTCCTCGAGCTGCCGAACTGGCCGATCTTCAACCTCGCCGACACCGCGATCGTGACCGCGGCCTGCCTGATGGTGCTGCAGACGCTGCGCGGTGTCGGCCTCGACGGCACCCGCGAGCACCGCGGTGGCAAGAAGTGACCCCGGGTGACCCAGGTGACTGACAGTCGCACCCTGATCGTGCCCGACGGGCTGGCAGGGGAGCGGCTCGACGCTGCGCTGTCCCGGCTGTTCGGGATGTCGCGGACCAAGGCCGCGGAGCTGATCGAGTCCGGTGGCGTCCGGGTCGACGGCGCCCCCGCGGCCAAGTCCGCCCGGGTGGCGGCCGGAGTGCTGCTCGACGTCGAGCTGCCGGCGCCGAAGGCCGAGGTGACGGTGGTCCCGCAGACCGTCGAGGGGCTGCGGATCGTGCACGACGACGACGAGATCGTGGTGGTGGACAAGCCGGTCGGTGTCGCCGCGCATCCGTCCCCGGGCTGGACCGGCCCGACCGTGATCGGGCACCTGGCCGGCGCCGGGTTCCGGGTCGCGACCAGCGGCGCGGCGGAGCGGCAGGGCATCGTCCACCGGCTGGACGTCGGTACCTCCGGGCTGATGGTGGTGGCGAAGACCGAGTACAGCTACTCCGTGCTGAAGCGCGCCTTCAAGGAGCGCACGGTCGACAAGATCTACCACGCGCTGGTGCAGGGACACCCGGACCCGTTCACCGGGACCGTGGACGCGCCGATCGACCGGCACCCGCAGCACGACTACAAGTTCGGCGTGGTGGCCGGCGGGAAGCCGAGCGTGACGCACTACGAGACGCTGGAGGCGTTCCGGTTCGGAACCCTGCTCGAGGTCACCCTGGAGACCGGCCGGACGCACCAGATCCGGGTGCACATGGCCGCGATCGGGCATCCGTGCTGCGGCGACCTGACGTATGGCGCGGACCCGGTGCTGGCCCAGCGGCTCGGCCTGGAGCGGCAGTGGCTGCACGCGATGCGGCTCGGGTTCGTGCACCCGGGCAGCGGTGAGTACGTCGAGTACACCTCGATCTACCCGGACGACCTGCAGCACTCGCTCGACATACTGGCGGCCGGTTGAGGTGCGGCTCTACCTGTCGTCGTTCCGGCTCGGCGACCACCCGGAACGGCTGGTCGCGATGGTCGAGCCGCCGGGCCGGACCGCCGTGGTCTGCAACGCGATCGACACCGAGCCGGCCGACGTCCGGGCGGAGATGGTCGCCGCCGAGCTCGGCTGGCTGACCGAGCTCGGACTGCGCCCCGAGGAGCTGGACCTGCGCACCGACGACCCGGCGCGGCTGGCGTCGTACGACGCGATGTGGGTGCGCGGCGGGAACGTGTTCGTGCTGCGTGACGCACTGCGCCGCAGCGGCGCCGACCAGGTGGTCGTGGACCTGCTCGGGAAGGACGCCCTCGTGTACGCCGGGTACAGCGCCGGCCCGTGCGTGCTGGCGCCGAGCCTGCGCGGCCTGGAGATCTGCGACGACGTGTCGCTGGTGGCGGAGCCGATCTGGGACGGGCTCGGGGTGCTCGACCACGCGATCGTGCCGCACCTGGACTCGCCCGGGCATCCGGAGACCGAACTGGTGGAACGGGTCGCGGCACTGTACGAGACCATCGACGTCCCCTACCAGCCGCTCAGCGACGGCCAGGTCCTCGTCATCGACGGAGAGTCCCGCCAGCTCGTCTAGCCGGCTCGCTTGCAGAGAGCGCTTTCCGAAATCACCATCCACGACTCGGGACGGCATCTCGCCGGACGCGGATGTCGGTGGCCGGTGGTTGGATCTGAACGACGTAGGCTGACGTGGTCGCCAGCAGCGAGCCCGCGGTTCGGGATCGCCCTTCCCACTGGCTCGACGGCTCAGCAGTAGCGCGGTTGAACCGCCCGAACGTACTGGAGGACGAGACCCTCAATGGCCGCCGGCGACAGCTTCGCGCACCTGCATGTGCACACCGAGTACTCGATGCTGGACGGTGCGGCACGGATCGGCGAGCTCTTCAAGACCGCCGAACAGATGGGGATGCCGGCGTTGGCGACCACCGACCACGGGTACGTGTTCGGCGCCTACGAGTTCTGGAAGACGGCGCAGAAGTACAACGTCAAGCCGGTGATCGGGGTGGAGGCATACATCACGCCGCACACGCACCGGTCCGAGCGGCGCCGGGTCAGGTGGGGCGACGCGAGCAGCGGCCGTGACGACGTCTCCGGCGGTGGCGCGTACACGCACATGACGCTGCTGGCGCAGAACAACGGCGGCATGCACAACCTGTTCCGGATGTCGAGCCTGGCCAGCCTCGAGGGCTACTACTTCAAGCCCCGGATGGACCGCGAGCTGCTGCAGACCTACGGCAAAGGGCTGATCGCGACTACCGGCTGCCCGGGCGGCGAGGTGCAGACCCGGCTGCGGCTCGGCCAGTACGACGAGGCGGTCAAGGCCGCAGCCGAGTTCCGCGACATCTTCGGCGCGGAGAACTACTTCTGCGAGGTCATGGACCACGGGCTCGACATCGAGCGGGACATCCAGAAGGACCTGCTCCGGCTGGCCAGGGACCTGAACCTGCCGCTGGTCGCGACCAACGACCTGCACTACACGCACAAGGAGGACGCCGAGGCGCACGCGGCGCTGCTGTGCGTGCAGTCCGCCTCCACGCTGTCGGACCCGAACCGGTTCAAGTTCGACGCGAACGACTTCTACCTCAAGACGGCAGCCGAGATGCGGGAGGTGTGGAAGGACTTCCCCGAGGCCTGCGACAACACGCTGCTGATCGCAGAGCGCTGCGACGTCAGCTTCACCGAGGGCGAGGGGCGGTACATGCCGCGCTTCCCGTGCCCGGAGGGGGAGAGCGAGACGTCCTGGTTCGTCAAGGAGGTCGAGGTCGGGCTGCACCACCGTTACCCCGACGGCATCCCGGACAAGGTCCGCAAGCAGGCCGAGTTCGAGATCGAGGTGATCGTCTCCAAGGGCTACGCCGGCTACTTCCTGGTGGTCGCGGACTTCATCAACTGGGCCAAGGAGAACGGCATCCGGGTCGGCCCCGGCCGTGGTTCCGGTGCCGGCTCCATGTGTGCGTACGCGATGCGGATCACCGACCTGGACCCGCTCCAGCACGGCCTGATCTTCGAGCGCTTCCTGAACCCGGAACGCATGTCGATGCCCGACTTCGACATCGACTTCGACGACCGCCGCCGCCCCGAGGTGATCCGCTACGTCACCGAGAAGTACGGCGACGACCGGGTCGCGATGATCGTCACCTACGGCACGATCAAGGCGAAGCAGGCGATCAAGGACGCCGGCCGGGTGCTGGATTACCCGTTCGCGATGGGCGACCGGATCACCAAGGCGATGCCGCCGACCGTGATGGGCAAGGACGTCCCGCTGTCCGGGATCTTCGACCCCGAGCACAAGCGGTACTCCGAGGCGACCGAGTTCCGCCAGCTGTACGAGTCCGACCAGGACGTCCGCAAGATCGTCGACACCGCCCGCGGCCTGGAGAACCTGAAGCGCCAGTGGGGTGTGCACGCGGCCGGCGTGCTCATGTCCAGCGAGCCGCTGATCGACCTGATCCCGATCATGCGCCGCGAGCAGGACGGCCAGGTGATCACCCAGTTCGACTACCCGAGCTGCGAGACGCTCGGCCTGGTCAAGATGGACTTCCTCGGCCTGCGGAACCTGACGATCATGGACGACGCGGTCCGCAACGTGGAGGCCAGCCGCGGCATCAAGCTCGACCTCGACGCGCTCGGCCGCAGCCTGGACGACCAGCCGACGTACGAGCTGCTGGCGCGCGGCGACACACTCGGCGTGTTCCAGTTCGACGGCGGACCGATGCGGGCGCTGCTGCGGCTGATGAAGCCGGACAACTTCGAGGACATCTCCGCGGTCGGCGCGCTGTACCGGCCGGGCCCGATGGGCGCGAACAGCCACACCAACTACGCGCTCCGCAAGAACAAGCAGCAGGAGATCAGCTACCCGCACGACGAGCTGGCGCAGGCGCTGGAGCCGATCCTCGGTACGACGTACGGGCTGATCGTGTACCAGGAGCAGGTGATGGCGATCGCCCAGCAGCTCGCCGGGTACACGCTCGGCAAGGCGGATCTGCTCCGCCGGGCGATGGGCAAGAAGAAGCGCGAGGTGCTGGACGCGGAGTACGTCGGCTTCTCCGAGGGGATGAAGGCGAACGGCTTCTCCGACCGGTCGATCAAGGCACTGTGGGACGTGCTGGTGCCGTTCTCCGACTACGCGTTCAACAAGGCGCACTCGGCGGCGTACGGGCTGGTCTCGTACTGGACGGCCTACCTGAAGGCGAACTTCCCGGCGGAGTACATGGCCGCGGTCCTGACGTCGGTGAAGGACGACAAGGACAAGATGGCCATCTACCTGAACGAGTGCCGCCGGATGGGCATCAAGGTGCTGCCGCCGGACGTCAACGAGTCCGACGCGAACTTCACTCCGGTCGGCACCGACGTCCGGTTCGGGCTGTCCGCGATCCGCAACGTCGGCAACAACGTCGTCGCCGGTGTGGTCGCCGCGCGCGAGGAGAAGGGCCGCTTCTCCAACTTCACCGACTTCATCGACAAGGTTCCTGAGCAGGTCTGCAACAAGCGGGTGATCGAGTCGCTGGCCAAGGCCGGCGCGTTCGACTCGCTGGGCCACGCCCGGCGCGCGGTGGTCGCCGTGCACGACCAGGCCGTCGACGAGGCGATCGACCTGAAGCGCAACGAGGCGCACGGCCAGTTCGACCTGTTCAGCATGGGCGAGCCTTCGGACAGCGGGGACACCAGCCGCCTGACGGTTGTGGTGCCGGAGCTGACCGAGTGGGACAAGCAGACCAAGCTCGCGCACGAGCGCGACATGCTCGGGCTGTACGTGTCCGACCATCCGCTGTTCGGCGTCGAGCACGTGCTGGCGACCGGCGCCGACTGCACCATCGGCCAGCTGCTCGCGGACGAGGATCGGCCGGACGGCAGCCAGGTTACGATCGGCGGTCTGGTCACCTCGGTCCAGCGCAAGGTGAACAAGCGCGGCGACATCTACGCGATCGTCACGGTCGAGGACCTCGAGGGTTCGATCGAGGTGATGATGTTCTCCTCGGCGTACCAGCTGGCAGCTCACCTGCTGGTCAACGACGCGATCGTGCTGATCAAGGGCCGGGTCCGACGCCGCGACGACCGGCTCGAGCTGAGCGGGTCCGACGTGACCGTGCCGGACCTGACCGAGGGGCCGACCGGACCGGTGGTGATCACGATGCCGGTGAACCGCTGCACGCCGCCGCTGGTCGAGCAGCTCCGCGACGTGCTCAAGACCCACCCCGGCATGACCGAGGTCCAGCTCCGGCTGCAGGCCCGCTCCAAGACCACCGTGATGCGCCTCGACGACCGCCTCCGCGTATCACCCACACCGGCCTTGATGGCCGACCTGAAAGCGTTGCTCGGCCCCTCGTGTCTTGCGGGTTGAGGATCACGCGCTTGGACCCATCGCCTGGGAGACTTGGACGATGAGCCAAACTGTCGGCGTGACGTATCCAGCGCCTGCGCCGCCTCCGACGCCGGCGGTGACCACGCGCTGGAGCCGGGCGATCACGGTGACGTTCACAACGTTCCTGCTGGCGGGTCTGGTGGCGGGCTGGGCGTGGCAGCAGTACGCCCCGCTTGCCCGGTACGCGGTTGACGAGACCGGCGCCGCGCTCGACGAGGAGGAGATGACCCGGGTGTTCGGGCCGGACGGTCTGTTCGTGACGATCGGGTTCCTCACCGCGCTCGCGCTCGGTGGCCTGCTGTTCTGGTGGCTGCGCAACTACGGGCCGTTCGCGGTCGCCGCGGTGGTGCTCGGCTCGATCGTCGGCTCCGGTGTGGCCTGGGGAGTGGGCATGCTGCTCGGCAACGAACCGCTCGACCCCCGGCTGGCGGCCGCGAAGCCCGGAGACCTGGTCGCGGCGCCGCTGGAGTTGCACGGCTGGACCGCTCTGGCGGCCTGGCCGGTCGGCGCCGCTTTGGCCGTCGCCGTCATCGCGGCACTGAACTGGCGGCAGGAGCACGCAACCGGAACCACTCAGGGTCCGTCTGAGCAGGCGCCCTGGATGCAGTAAGCCCTCGATGCAAGGCCCTCGATGCAATAAGCCATAGCTGCAGTAAGCCCTGACCGGCCCGGAACCTGGAAGCGTCCGGTGCCGTACGAACTGAGGGGGTTCGATGTCCGACAACAACTACCCGCCGTACGGCGGCCAGCCCGGCGGCCCCGGCGATCAGCCCGGCGGCCAGCCTGATCCATATCGGCGTCCGCAGCAGTCCGGACCCCAGCAGAACCCGTACGGCGGGCAGCCGGGTCCGCAGCAGAACCCGTACCAGCAGCCGAACCCGTACGGTCCGCAGCAGGGCGGTCCCCAGCAGCAGTACCCGCCGCAGGGTGGTTCGTACGGACCGCCGCCAGGCCAGCAGTACGGGCAGCCCGGCCAGCAGCAGTACGGCCAGCAGTACGGCCAGCAGCCAGGGCAGTACGGGCAGCCACCGCAGGGCCCGGACTATGGGCACCCGCAGCAGTTCGAGCCGGCGCCGAAGAAGCGGCGGGGCAAGCTGATCCCGCTGATCGCGGCACTGGCGGTACTGCTGGTCGCAGGTGCCGGCGGCGCCTTCGCGTACAGTCGACTGGCCGGTGGCGGCGACCAGCCAGCAACCGTACTTCCGTCGACGGCGGTCGCGTACGCGCGGATCGACCTGGACCCGTCCGCGGGCCAGAAGGTGAACGCGATCCGGTTCCTGATGAAGTTCCCGTCGGTCAAGGAGCAGATGGGGCTCAGCTCTGACAACGACGACCTGCGGCAGAAGCTGTTCGAGATGATCAAGAAGGAGGCCGGCGACGACCTCGCCGACGTCGACTTCGAGAAGGACGTCAAGCCGTGGCTGGGTGACCGCGCCGGTATCGCCGCGGTGCCGAACGGCGATAAGGCCGACGCCGTGATGGCGATCCAGATCACGGACGAGGGCAAGGCGAGGGCCGGCCTGGACAAGCTGTTCGCCAACGAGGACGAGAAGCCCGGCATGGCCTTCGTCGAGTCCTACGTGATCATCGCCGAGGACCAGCAGCGGGCGGATGCCGCTGTCGCCGAGGCGAACAAGAAGCCGCTGAGCGACAACGCCACCTTCGACAAGGACATGTCCGAGCTGGGTGAGCAGGGCTTCGCGTCATTCTGGATCGACACCAAGGGTGCCGCCGAGCTGTCCGGGCGAGAGCTGTCCGAGGAGCAGCGCAAGGCGCTGCCGCAGGGTAGCGCCGCCGGCGCGCTCCGGTTCGAAGCGGACCATGTGGAGCTCGAGGGCGTCGTACATGGCGACAAGTCGTTCAAGCCGGGCAAGGCGAAGGCCGAGGAGGTCGTGACGAACCTGCCCGACTCGACCGCCGCCGCGATCGCGATCTCGGACGGCGCGAGCTACATCGACAAGATCTGGGAGCAGGTCCAGAAGGCGTCCGGCAGCGGGGTGGACCTGACCGAGATGGCGAACGACCTCGCCGAGCAGTACGGGATCAAGATCCCGGACGATCTGAAGCTGCTGCTCGGTGAGAACTTCGTGATCTCGGCCGACAAGGCAGCGCCGGAGAACGGGCTGCCGAAGGTCGCGGCGAAGGTCAAGACCGACCCGGCGAAGGCCGAGCCCGTGGTCGACAAGCTGGTCGGCATCGCCCGCAACCAGGGCGGCGTGGACGTCGAGCTGGGCAAGGCGAAGGACGAGAACACGCTGGTCGTTGCCACCAGCAAGGAGTACGCCGACGCCGTGCTCAAGGGCGGAAAGCTCGGCGACTCCGAGGCGTTCAAGGCCGCGGTCCCGGACCCCGAAGACTCGATGATGATCGGGTATGTCGACTTCGACGCCGTTCGCTCGCTGGCACCGGAGGAGACCGACAACCGCGACTTCGCCGCGTTGAAGTCGGCCGGCTACTCGGCCCGCGTCACCGGCGACGGCGAAGCCAAGTTCGACCTCCGCGTAGTCGCCAACTAGTACCACTCAACCGGGCCCGCCTCAGCACCACACCGAGGCGGGCCCGGCGCGACGCCGCCCCACTTCTGCGCCCGGCACCAGCTCGTGGAGGGATCAAGCCTCGGGGTCGTCGGCGAAGAGGTCAGCGGGTCGGGGCTCGGCGGCGGTGGCGTCCGGGTCGAGCACGGCGAGCACCGCGTCGCCGTACCTGGTGAGCTTGTTCTCGCCGATCCCGCTGATCGTGCCGAGCTCGGCGAGTGACGTCGGGCGCTCGGTGGCGATCTGGCGCAGCGTGGCGTCGTGGAAGATCACGTACGCCGGGACGCCCTGCTCCTTGGCGGCAGCGCCACGCCAGCTCCGCAGCTGCTCGAAGATTCCGGCCGCCTCCGGCGACAGGTCGGCGGAGGCGGCAGCCGATGCCTTGCGGGCGGACTTCGAGGTCTTGCGTTCCGGCTCGCGGCGCATGAGCACCTCGCGGCGCCGGCCGAGTACGTCGGCGCTGCCCTCGGTCAGCACCAGCGTGCCGTAGTCGCCCTCGACCGCGAGCAGCCGCAGCGCCAGCAGCTGGCGGATGACCCCGCGCCACTCGGTGTCGCGTAGCTCGGTGCCGACACCGAAGACGGTCAGCTGGTCGTGCCGGAACTGCTCGACCTTGGGGGTGGTCTTGCCGAGCAGGATGTCGATGATCTGGCCGGCGCCGAACTTCTGCCGCCGCTCGTGCTGCAGCCGGTAGACGGTGGACAGCACCTTCTGCGCGGCGATCGTGCCGTCCCACGACTCCGGCGGCGTGATGCAGGTGTCGCAGTTGCCGCACGGCGTACCGTGCTGGCCGAAGTAGGCGAGCAGCTGGGCCCGGCGGCACTGCACGGTCTCGCACAGTGCCAGCATCGCGTCCAGGTGGGCGCTGAGCCGGCGGCGGTGCGCGGCGTCGCCCTCGGAGGTGTCGATCAGGCGGCGCTGCTGGACGACGTCCTGCAGCCCGTACGCGAGCCACGCCGTCGACGGCAGCCCGTCCCGCCCGGCCCGGCCGGTCTCCTGGTAGTACCCCTCGACCGACTTCGGTAGGTCGAGGTGCGCGACGAACCGGACGTCGGGTTTGTCGATGCCCATCCCGAACGCGATCGTCGCAACCACGACCAGCCCGTCCTCGCGCAGGAACCGGGCCTGGTGCGTGGTGCGGGTCCGGCTGTCCAGGCCGGCGTGGTACGGCAGCGCCTCGATGCCGTTCTGGGTGAGGAACGCGGCCGTCTTCTCCACCGAGTTCCGCGACAGGCAGTACGCGATGCCGGCGTCGCCGGAGTGCTCGGTGCGCAGCAGGTCGAGCAGCTGCCGCTGCGGGTTGTCCTTGGGCACCATCCGGTACTGGATGTTCGGCCGGTCGAAGCTGGCGACGAAGTGCCGGGCGCTCTTCAGGTTCAGCCGGGTCGCGATCTCGTGGTGGGTGGCCTCGGTGGCGGTGGCGGTGAGCGCGATCCGCGGTACGTCGGGCCAGCGCTCGTGCAGCTCGGACAGCATCAGGTAGTCCGGCCGGAAGTCGTGCCCCCACTGCGAGACGCAGTGCGCCTCGTCGATCGCGAACAGCGCGATCTTCCCGCGGTCCAGCAGGTCCACGGTGGACGACACCCGAAGCCGCTCCGGCGCCAGGTACAGCAGGTCCAGCTCACCGGCCAGGAACGCCCGCTCGGTGTCCCGGCGCTGCGCGAAGTCCTGGGTCGAGTTGAGGAACCCGGCTCGTACGCCGAGCGCGAGCAGCGCATCGACCTGGTCCTGCATCAGCGCGATCAGCGGCGAGATCACCACCCCGGTCCCGCTGCGGACCAGCGCCGGGATCTGGTAGCACAGCGACTTGCCGCCGCCGGTAGGCATCAGCACCAGCGCGTCGCCGCCACCGATCACGTGCTCGATGATCTGCTGCTGGTCGCCGCGGAAGGAGTCGTACCCGAAGACCCGTCGGAGCACCTGCAGGGCTTCGTCGGCGGCAGCAGTCACCCAGCCATCCTAGGAGCCGTGCCGCCCAACCCGCGGGAGGCTGTGGACAAGCTACTCGCCGGCGTAGGTTCCCGCGCTCCAGAAGTTGCCCTCGTGGTCGCGGACCGAGAACCCGCGCGACCCGTAGTCCTCGTTGCGCAGCCCGCGCACCACGGTGGCACCAGCCGCGGTGACCCGCTCGAACAGCGCGTCCGGGTCGTCGTGCACCAGGTACACCGCCTGCGCCTGGTCCGCGAGCCCGTCGAACTCGTTCTCGCCGCGGTCGACCGAGCCGAGCATGATGCCGCCGCCGGCGGGCCAGGACAGCTCGGCGTGCGCGATCGAGCCCTCGCGCTCGCCCGGGTACGACGCGACCAGTGTGAAGCCGAGGCCTTCGGTGAGGAACCGCAGTGCCGCCGGCCCGTCGCGGTAGATCAGTGTCGGCCAGACGCCGATGACGGTGGTCCGTGTGTCAGTCATACCGTCACGATGCGGCCGCGGGCGACTCCAGGTCTTGTACGTATGGGAGCTCCTCGGCGATCCACTGCCGCGGCGTACATCCGGCGAGCGCCTGCCACTCCCGGGTCAGGTGCGCCTGGTCGGCGAACCCGCACTGCGCGGCCAGGTCGGCGAGCCGGAGCTGCGGACTGGTCCGCAACCGCCCGACCGCCCGCTCGAACCGCAGCACCCGGGCGGCGACCTTGGGGGACAGCCCGAACTCCTGCCCGAACCGCTCACCGAGGTGCCGCCGAGACCAGCCCACCTCGGCTGCGATCTCCTGCACACCCGCGGTGCCGGCGCTGTCCCGCAGCCGCTGCCAGGCCCACCCCACCTCCGGTTGCGGTCCGGTCAGTTGCCGCCGGGACCGGCGTCGTACCGCGTCGGTGAGAAACCGCTCGACCAGGTCGAACCGCTGCGGCCAGTCCGGCAGTTCTGCGAGCCGCTCCGGCAGCAGCCGCGCCTGGGGTCCGAGCACGTCGCCCAGGTCGAGCACGAGCCGGCTGAGCTCACCGGCCGGCACGCCGAGCAGCAGCCGCGACCCGGCCGGCGTGAGCGCCAGCTGGAGCCCGGCCCGGTTAGGCGACTGCCCGATCCGCACCGCGGTGTCGTGCAGGCCGCCGGCCAGCGCGTGGAACTTCTCCACCGGTCCGCCGGGCCACGCGACGCCGAGTGGCTCGTCCAGGCAGATCACGAGTGTGAGGTGCTGGGACGGCAGCCCGCGATGCAGCTCCGGCGGCTCGCCCGCGTACGCGTACCCGGTCAGCTCGGCCAGGTACGGCCGCAGTGCCGCCACCGGCGCCCGCGCGTGATGCTCCAGCAACCCGCTCACCCCGCCAGGCTAGACGCCGTGCCGGACACTCTCAGTTCGGCGCCAGGTCGGACCAGGAGATGTCGATGGCGGGGAGCGAGGGGAGAGCGGCCATCGCGGCCAGCTCGGAGTCGATCAGGCCGACCAGGTGGGCGAGGCGGCTGGTGGTGTCGATGATCTCGAGCAGCCGCTGGCGGTCGGGCTGGATCAGCACCATCGCGGCCGCGATCAGGTAGGAGAGCGTGTTCGGATCGTCCGGCAGCGATCCGAGGTGCAAGCCTGGCCGGCTGATCTCGGTCACGGCGTCGGCGTACCGGCGGAACCGCTCGAGCGCGATCGAGGCGGCACCGAGTGGGTCGGAGCCGGCGTTCTCGCCGAGCCAGTCGACCTTGGCCACCAGGTAGTCGCCGTCGCCGTCCAGCTCGACCACCCGGAACCGGCGGCTGCCGGTGAGGGTCACCTCGAGCGGGCCCTCGCCGTCGTCGCCGGCCTCGCCGGTGATGTCGGACACCACGGCGGCGCAACCGACGCCGTGCAGCGAGCGGAACACCCGGTCGCCGAGCTCGTAGCCGTCCCGGATCGCCAGCGCCCCGCAGATCATCTCCTCGTCCCCGGACGCCTGCAGGTCTCGGATCACCGCGCGGTTCTGGACGTCGGCCACCGGAACGGGGGCCACCAGTCCCGGGAACAGCACCGTGTCGACGGTGAGTAGCGGGAGCCGGGAGTCCATGCGACCGACCCTAGGGCATTGCCGCGGGGCCGAGTGGACCCAAGTTCCAAGGCCGGGCGGCGCAGGTTTCGGGCCGCGGTCGCCGCCTTCGGTTCTCAAGGAGCGGAGCCTGAAACCCGCGTCCACTCGGCCCCAATAAACTGGCAGCATGATTCGCCGCGTCGACCTGCGGGGCCGAAAGGCCTCCGAGGTTCTGGACTACCGCGCTCTCGTACCGCGGGCCGCGTTCGACGTCGAGCACGCCGTCGACGTCGTACGCCCGATCTGCGACGACGTACGGCATCGCGGTGACGAGGCGATCCGGGCGTACGGCGAGAAGTTCGACGGGGTCGTAGTCGAGTCGCTGCGGGTTCCGCGACCGGCGCTGGACGAGGCGCTGGCCGGGCTGGACCCCGAGGTGCGGGCCGCGTTCGCCGAGTCGATCCGCCGGGTCCGCGCGGTGAGCGACGACGAGCGCGGCGCCGACGTCGTGTCCGAGCCGGCGCCGGGCGGCCGGGTGACGCAGCGGCTGGTCCCGGTGAGCCGGGTCGGGCTGTACGTGCCGGGCGGGCTGGTGCCGCTCGCGTCGAGCGTGGTGATGAACGTGGTGCCGGCGCAGGTGGCCGGGGTCGGCTCGCTCGCGGTCGCCTCGCCCCCGCAGCGCGAGTTCGGTGGCCTGCCGCACCCGACGGTGCTCGCGGTGTGCGCGCTGCTGGGCGTCGACGAGGTGTACGCGATGGGCGGTGCCCAGGCGATCGCCGGTTTCGCCTACGGCTTTGACGGCTGCCCGAAGGTCGATCTGGTCAGCGGGCCGGGCAACATCTACGTGGTCGCGGCCAAGCGGCTGCTCAAGGGCGTCGTCGGAATCGACGCCGAGGCGGGTCCGACCGAGATCGCGATCCTCGCCGACGACACGGCGGACCCGGAGCACGTGGCCGCTGACCTGATCAGCCAGGCCGAGCACGACCCGATGGCCGCCAGTGTGCTGGTCACGCCGAGCGAGACCCTGGCCGACGCGGTTGCCGCGGCGCTGCCGGGACAGGTCGCCGCGACCAGGCACAGCGAGCGAATCACTACCGCTCTGGGCGGGGAGCAGTCCGGGATCGTGCTGGTCGACGACCTGGAGCAGGGCACCGAGGTGGTGAACGCGTACGCCGCGGAGCACCTGGAGATCCAGACCGAGGACGCGGCCGAGCGCGCGCTGCGGATCACCAACGCGGGCGCGATCTTCATCGGTCCGTGGGCGCCGGTCTCGCTCGGCGACTACTGCGCCGGGTCGAACCACGTGCTGCCGACCGCCGGCTGCGCCTGCCACTCGTCCGGCCTCTCGGTGCGCAGCTTCCTCAAGGCCGTGCATGTCGTCGACTACACCCGCGAGGCGTTGGCGGACGTCGCCGGTCACGTGGTGGCGCTGGCGCACGCGGAGGACCTGCCGGCCCACGGTGCGGCCGTCTCGGTGAGGTTCCAGGGGGATCGCGCGGATGGCTGACTTCTCCGGGCTGCCGTTGCGTGACGAGCTGAAGGGGTTCGAGCCGTACGGCGCCCCGCAGCTCGACGTACCGGTACTGCTCAACGTCAACGAGAACCCGTACCCGCCGAGCCAGGCGGTGATCGACGACCTCTCCGCGGCGGTGGCGGACGCGGCCCGCGGCCTGAACCGGTATCCGGACCGGGATTTCCTTGCCCTGCGCAACGACCTGGCGGCGTACCTGGGCACGGAGTCCGGTGCCGATCTGACCGCGGAGCAGGTCTGGGCGGCGAACGGGTCCAACGAGGTGATGCTGCACCTGCTACAGGCCTTCGGTGGGCCCGGCCGCACGGCGCTGTCGTTCGCACCGACCTACTCGATGTACCCGGAGTACGCCCGGGACACCAACACCGCCTGGGTGACCGGGCGACGCGAGGCCGACTTCACCGTCGACCCGGACCACGCGCTGGCGCAGATCGCCGAGCACCGGCCATCGGTCGTACTGCTGGCGTCACCGAACAACCCGACCGGTACGGCGCTGCCGCTGGACCTGGTCGAGACGCTGGTCAAGACCTGTGCGGAGCTGCCCTGCGTGGTGGTGGTCGACGAGGCGTACGCCGAGTTCCGCCGGGCCGGTACGCCGAGCGCCGTCACGCTGCTGCCGTCGTACCCGAACCTGGCGGTGGCGCGGACGATGTCGAAGGCGTTCGCGTTCGCCGGTGCCCGGCTCGGGTACCTGGCGGCGAGCTCGGACCTGGTGGACGCGTTGCGGATCGTGCGGCTGCCGTACCACCTGTCCGCGGTGACCCAGGCGGTCGCGCGGGCGGCGCTTCGGCATACCGACGAGTTGCTCGGCCGGGTCGCGGCACTGCGCGAGTCGCGGGACGAGACCGTCGAGTGGCTGCGCGCGTCCGGTCTGGAGGCGGTCGACTCGGACGCGAACTTCGTGCTGTTCGGCCGGTTCACCGACCGGCACGCGGTCTGGCAGGCGCTGCTGGCCGACGGGGTGCTGATCCGTGAGACCGGCCCGGCCGGCTGGCTTCGCGTGTCGGTCGGTACCCCGGACGAGAACGCCGCCTTCCGCCGCTCGTTGACAAAGGTGCTTCAGGCAACGGAGGTTGTGGCATGAGCCGGACCGCTCGGATCGAGCGCGAGACCAGCGAGTCGAAGGTCGTCGTCGAGGTCGACCTGGACGGCACCGGGCGCGGTGACATCTCCACCGGGGTCGGGTTCTACGACCACATGCTGAACTCGCTCGCCAAGCACGCGCTGCTGGACCTGCGGGTGCAGACCGTCGGCGACCTGGAGATCGACGCGCACCACACCGTCGAGGACACCGCGATCGTGCTCGGCCAGGCCCTGAAGGAGGCGCTCGGCGACAAGCGCGGGATTTGCCGGTTCGGCGACGCGACCGTGCCGCTGGACGAGACCCTGGTGCACTGCACCGTGGACCTCTCCGGCCGCCCGTACTGTGTGCACACCGGTGAGCCCGAGGGCCAGGTGTACGCCGTGATCGGGGCGAACTACGCCGGCTCGCTGACCCAGCACGTGTTCGAGACGCTGGCCTTCAACGCCGCGATCTGCATCCACGTCCGAGTGCTGTCCGGCCGCGACCCGCACCACATCGTCGAGGCTCAGTTCAAGGCGTTCGCGCGGGCGCTGCGGGCCGCCGCCGAGCTCGACCCGCGGCAGTCCGGCGTACCCAGCACCAAGGGCGCTCTGTGACCGCACCCGCCGTGGTGCTGCTGGACTACGGTTCCGGCAACATTCGTTCGGGCGAGCGCGCGCTGGCCCGGGCCGGCGCCGACGTCACCGTCACGTCGGACTTCGACACCGCGCTGAACGCGGACGGCCTGTTCGTCCCCGGAGTCGGCGCCTTCGCGGCCTGCATGAGCGGGCTGCGGGCGGTCCGCGGCGACGTCCTGGTCGACAAGCGGCTGGCCGGTGGCCGTCCGGTGCTCGGGATCTGCGTCGGCATGCAAATCCTGTTCGAGCACGGTATCGAGCACGGCGTCGAGGCCGAGGGCTGCGGGCAGTGGCCTGGTGTGGTCGAGCGGCTACGGACCACTGCCGACGCGCCGGTTCCGCACATGGGCTGGAACACCGTGGACGCCGAACCCGACTCGCGGCTGTTCGAGGGCGTGGCGGGGGAGCGCTTCTACTTCGTGCACTCGTACGGCGTCCGCGAGTGGCAGCTCACCGGCACCCGCGAGTCGGTCCGGCCG
>DASRHY010000240.1:0-6791 GCA_035650275.1 Kribbellaceae bacterium
CAGGCACACCGAGTGGCTTCCGGTGGAAGTTTGCACCGCGAACGAGCCGCCGTCGGCCACTCGGCCCTGGTAGTCGTCGAAGACCACTCCGATGTTGTCGGCGTACGAGCCCGGCGACCCGTCAGCACGCACCACCGACCCGCTCACCGTCACCGACGTGGACACGGGGACGAGCACAACATCGAGGACGGCCGAGCCGGAAAGCTGGAAGCCCGTATAGGACGTGACGCCGTATCCGCTTTGCGCAGGCGGCGTGAACACGATGTCGTAGACCCCGTCCGCCAATGGAATGGAATATCTGCCGTCGCTATCGGTCGTCGTGCTCGGACCCCCGGTTGATCCTGTCGGGCTGGCCACGACGGTGACATTAGGTGCCGCTGATCCACCGGCCGTGACGCGGCCAGACAGGTTGTCGCCGACGGCCCGAGCAGCGCCGGGCGATACCAGCACGACCACGGCAGAGCCCGAGAGGACGATCAACAGTTGAACGATCATTCTCTTCAAGATCGTTGATCGAAGTGGCTGAACCTCGCCAGGGGTTCGCATGATTCGCCTCCGGGGCTGTCTCGCGACGACATCGGGGTGTCGGTGGGGCGAGATGGCTGGACCTTTGCTGCGGAGATTATTGATCCCGCGTGACGGCGAGACAGAGGCAACGGTCCTCCTGGGACCGGCCAGTCAGATAAACGACTTGGATGATCATCCGTATTTCGGCCGCCGTTCCACTGACATCCAGCAGGTCACCCGACGTTAGAAGGCGTCACCGACCGCAGCGTGCCAGTCTGTCGCTTGTCGGACTGTAGACACCTGCGGGTGAATCAATGCTGCACGGCGGGGCCGACACGAGTCGGTGACCGAGATCGACGCGCCGCACATCGGTGCCCGCGGACCAAGGAACGCGGGGTGTGACGGGCGAAAATGAACCGCCCGGGGCTCTGTAGAGGAGCTGCTGGGCGCCAAGGCGGGCTGAGGCGTTCGCGGAAACGATGCGGCGACGCGCCCATCGCGGGCCGCGACCGGCTCACCCGCTTGCGCTTCCGGAATGTTGATGTTCTCTGGCGGATCGCTGGTGGCATGGCCTCGTCAGTGTGGGGCGAGGTCCAGTACGGCGAGGCGCAGGGGACCCTCATGGTTGGTGAACGGGTTGTGCACGACGGTGTCGGGGGATGCGGATGCCAGGATTGCGGCGGCAGTTGCCGCGTCTTGCTGAGGGAGGGCGCCCGCTTGGCGTAGGACGACGGCGAAGAGGTACATGCGCTGGAGCGGCTGCAGGTCGGGGCACGCGTCGGCGATGGGGTCCCATGGGCCCGTGAGGATGGGGCTGTCCTCACGGATGCTCATCGGTTCGCGGAGCGCAGCCTTGAACGCTTCGACGGCGTCGGCGTCGACTTGTAGCCGCCGCATGAGCGGCTTGGTGAACATGGGCAGATACAGGTCGGACATGCCCATCCGGATGCGGGTGTGGGCGCGGGCCGCGATGGCTGGCAGGTCTTGGGGTCAGCTGCGCCGAACGCGATGGCCAGCGTGTCGTCCCAGCTGCGGCGCCGACGGGCTGCGCGGTCTGTTCGGAACCACGTTTCGAGGTCTCGGAAGGCGGCGATGGACAAGCTGTCCGCCGGAAACAGCTGGGCGTACACAGCTAGCTTTTCGCTGGCGTGGATACGGCCAGACTGGGCGTCGACCGCGTTTTCAGTGAGGATGGCCTTGAATGCCTGGTCGGGTACCCTCCAGGTGTCTCGGTCCAGCACTGAGTCGAGCACGCGGTCGTGCCGACCGTGCACTGTTGCGCCGAGTTTCGCCACGAGCGCACGGAGAACTCCTTCGTCGCCCCTGTTCTCTTCCTTGGCCCACAGGATGAAGTGCCGATCTTGCCGTAGTGCGGCATCGGTGTCAGCCTCGCCGCGGAGCAGCTCGGCGATGGGGGGGTATCGGGAAGCGACGGTTGCGAGCGCTGACATGACGTGGCGGCGTTGCTCGCCGGCGGTTCGACGCTGGCGGTCGGACGCGCTGTTCAGGCGCTCGAAGATGTCGTCGCCGAAGTGGGCGCACAGCCGTTCCCAATGCTCGGCGACGAGGTCTACTAGGATCGGGTCCACGTCACCGTCGTAGAGGACGTCGAGCTTGACACCGGGCGCCTGGCCTGAGTAGCCGATGGTTTCCTCGATGCCGTCAATGAGCGTGAGGTCCCCGAGCATGAGCATGCCGATCCACGCCAGTTGCCGCCGCTCTTGGAGTTCGGGGCCGTAGGCGCACAGGTCGTCCTTGATCTCCTCGCGCAGCCACTCCATTTCGGATGTGGGTGTATCGACGCCTGCAACGTCGTCGTGGGCCTGCTGGTGACGCTTGATCGCCTGGATGAGCCCGATGAAGGCGTTGCGGCGAACCTCGGTGTCGGGTTCGTTTTTCCATGCCGCCAGGACGTCGATGAGGTCGGCTGCGGCGAGCGAGCTGCGGGCGAGTTCGAACGCCAGGACTTCGCGCAGCTCTGGTTCGATGTGCTTGAGCAGGTTGAGGGTCTTATCGAAGATCCGGCGGGAGGGTTCGTCGGTCCTGCCGCTGTACGCCCTGAGAATCGCTTCCGGAATGGTGTCCGGAATGCCGGGTGTAATGGGCCTTGTGTCGTGGATGAGCTTGTCGGCGAATTCTTGGACCGCTGATTGCCCGGGCCAGGCGGTGATGACGGCCGGGGCGTGCCACATCAGAGGGTGGGGGTCAACCGCCGTGCACAGTACCGCCAACTCGGCTGGGTCGTAGCTGGCGAGCACCTCCCGCGCGGCTTCGGCGTCGGCGCCCGGCTCCCGGGCTGCTTCCTCGAACCGCTTCCAGGCGTCGGCTACCGCCTCGGCAACGACAACGCGTTCCTCGGTGCGACCGCGGTCGTCGGGATGGCGTAGCAGGGAGGCCAGGACGGCGAAGCCCTCCTGCGGGCCGAGCACGTCGATGGCGACGCCGGCCATCGGCGCGGCGCGCGTGTACTCACCACGAAGTCGGCTGGTGAGGGCGGTGCGGACGCGCTCGTCGCCTGCGTACCGTTCGGCCAGCGTGCGGGCCGCGGCGTAGGGCCGCCAGGTGTCCAGACCGCGCAACAGCAGCGTCAGGGCCTCGTCGGGTGGCATCGCGGTGGCTAGACCTGCGACGTGGTACGCCGGCTCGTTAATCTTGGCGTCCACGTACGGGCGGAGCGCCTGAGCGAATGCCGGATCATCGCGCCACTGCTGGGGAATCATGCCGACGTCGTACAAGATCAGGCCGCGTGATTCGGGCTCGGCGAGTTCTTCGGCCACCCACGCCTTGAAGCGGCTGTCGTCGGCGAAGGCGTTGCAGGCGAGAACCCACGCGAGCCATCGGTCGCCGCCTGTGCGTCCGTTGGTCGTCAAGGTCTCCAGCGCGAAGTCGGCTGCCTCCGTGTCGCCGGTGGCGGCGATATTGACCAGGTCCGCTGCCGGCCAGGGTCCGCGGAGGCGGTCCTCGTGGTGGAGCAGTGACAGCAGCCAGGCCCGCTCTTCGGGCCGGAACAGTGCCCTCGTCGCCAGGCGGGGTGTCCCGCTGCAGCAGGTGCAGGCCGACCAGCCGCAGTGGCATGGACGGCTGGCGACGCGCCCAGTCGATCAAGCGTGTGGTGTCGGGTGCCTCGGGCCAGCCGGTGCCGAGGGCGAGGATGGCGGCGGCCTGCGTCGCCGAGGACGGCCCGGTCTCGGTGAACGCCACCAGGAGGTCCACCAGGCGCGGCTGGCCTGCGAACCGGCGGGCGATGGCGAAGGCCGCGTTGACCTTCACGTCGTCCTCTGGGTGCCGGATCCCCCAGAGCAGGTACTCGGCCGCGACGTCGTCGGCGATGTCGAGATCACGCAGCGTCCGCATGGTCGGTGACGGGTCAGGGCGGGGCGCGGTGAGCCACCGTTTCATGATCGGAAGCAGGTAGCTGCGGGCGGCGTGGCTGGCGAGCATGCCGACGAGGCCGGTGACGAGGTTCGCCCGATGGCGTAGCGATGGGTGGGTCTCGACCCGTTCGACGAGCCGGTTGGTGAACCCGGTCTGGGATCTCGGGGTGAGCTTGACGCCTGCGGCGAGCGCCTCGGCGAGCAGCTCATATCCGTCGACGTCTGCCCATGGCCGGTCACCGGGATCAAGCGCCGCGGTGAGCAGCGGTTCGGTTGCGTGGGGGTTGACCTGCGCGGTCAGCAGCGCGAGGAGGACGTCGCGCCAGGCCGGATCGTGGACGAACCGCTGCACGGCCTCGGCCTGTGCGTCGGGGGGCAGCGTGGCGAGATACTGACCGGCTAGGTGGTCCAGCACGACCCGGTGCAGAAAGCCGAAGGAGCCGGCGCCGTGCGATACGATGAGGCCGAACTCGTCTTCCGCCTTGGAGAGAACCGCATCGGCGATCTTGCGGGCGTCGGGTTGCTCGTAGCCGAGGACGTCGTCATCGGTCATGGACTCGACGATCAGCTTGCGCATCTCCGACTTGGTGACGGCGCCGGCGGCGTCGTTGACGCGAAGGCGGTAGGCGAGGGCGGCGAACAGTGTGGTCATCTCGGTGGCTGTCAGCGGCCCCCCTCGCGCGTGTGAGGCGCGCTGCCGCATCTGGGGATGCTTCTCGATGAGCAACTCGACGAGCCGGGCATAGATCTTGAAGCGTTGCCACGGCAAGGGCTCGCCCTGCCATGTCGTGGCCAGAAGCGTCAGGAACAGCGGGGACCGGGAGAGTTCGGCGAGTTCGGGAGTGGCCGCGAGCTGGTCGAGGAACGGTTCGACGCCGGCGTTCCACGTCGACCGGCTGGCAGGCGAGGCGTCCGGCTGCGTGACTGGCAGGAGTATCCCGGCCGCGATGGTCCGCCGCTGCTGGTCGGTCAGCGGGGTGATCTCCGCTTGTACCCACGGGCGCCGCCAGTTGAGCCGGTCGATGGCGTACGGGCGCGTGGACAGGATCGCCGAGGCATTGGTGCGGCCGAGGAACGCCTCCAGGATCCCGAGGGCGTGCTCGGCTGCGCCGACGTCGTTCCATTCGTCGACTCCGTCGACTAGGAGCAGCAAGCGGTCGTCTTGCAGTGCCCGCTGGACCAGCGGCCACAGATGGGTGGCACTCTGCGACTTCGGCCAGGCTTCGGCCGCCGACACGAGCGAATTCTCCGTTGACGCTTCCAGGTGGCGGCACAGGAACCCGAAGGGCAGCCAGATCGGCAGGTCGGTGGCGTGGTCGCGCTGCAACGCGATCGACTGCGGTTGGGGCGAGAGCAGGTCGGTTGCCGTGAACCGCAGAAGGCTGGACTTGCCCGCTCCTGGACCGCCGATGAGCAGCCGGTACTTACCGCCGGCCAGCCACTCGTCAGCCGCGACGGTGCCGACTGTGGCCTGCGTGGCCTGGCTTGTGCGGTTGAGCAGGTGGCGGGCGGATCTGAACGACTGCCGACGGGCGCCCAGCCGCGACGCGATGTAGGTGTGTCCGTCGACCGGGCTTTGCGGCTGGTGTTGACCTTCGGCGGTCTGCTCCGGCAGATCGGTGTCGAGGATGTCGGACTGCTGACGGTTGGGGTCAACATCCAGGATCACGAACTGTTGGTCGGGCTCGGGCTTCTCGACTGGGTGGACTCCGCCCTGGGCGGAGAAGACGGCCTGGTAGAGGTCACGCAGACCGGCTCGTAGCTCTCTGCTGTCCTGGCGGGGCAGGTTATTCGCGAGGGCCTGGGCTGCCTCCGGGCCGCAGAAACGCTCGACCCAGGACCGGCCGAAGAAGTCATCGACGATGCGGGGATGCGTTTTCAGCAGCGTGGAGACCTCCTGCACACCCCACGGGACGTAGCTAATCCCGAGCTTGGCGAGCCGTTCGGTCTGCTCGCGGATCGCGGCGTCCAGCTTGGTGTCCTGCAGGTCGAAAGAGGTGGCGAAGTAGAACGTCGCCGTCCTGTCCGCCCACTCGCCCGCCAGCAGGTCGTCCACGGCCTTCCTGATCCTGGTCGCGGTCAGCGATTCGACCCGCCGGGATTGCAGGGTGACGTAGTTCCGGCCGCCGGTTTCGCCGTGTGTCAGATCGAGCGGGAGCCGGGCGTAGGCGTCGATCCCAGCTTGGGCTTGACCTGGAACGCCGAAGAGCTTGGCGTACAGGACGGGCCGGACCGTGTGCAGCAGCCTGAGGAACAGGCGCTCGGCGTCGGGCCAATACAGGTCACCGATGGGCAGCACCTGAGCCCTGGTGCGATCGGCGGTGCGGGAAGCGGTCCCGTGGGGGCAGCCCACAACAGCGCCGCGGCGCGGTCCGCGCCGTCCGCCTCGTCCACGTAGGCCATCATCGTCGTTCCTCGCCACACCTCGCCGGCGCTCCGGCTGCCGGGCCGGGGGCCCGATACGCCCAATCTTCGCATCGGGCTCGAGGTGGCCGTGCCATCGCCGCGCGTACACCACGTCGGCTGTCGGATCAGGTCACGACGCACCGAAAACTTGAGTCCGCGGTGTTCGAGGTTCGAGTCCGGCACCGGGTCGGCGGCACCCGAACCCCGTTCCTCCATCGGCCCGGTTGTGTGCTCCGTGTGTGCTCGGATGCCGCGAACAGGGCGGCATCACACGGACGATGCGGGCTGGGATTGCGCCATGAGTCCGGACGAACTACCGTGTGAACGGACGGGTTGTCACCCGCCGGATAGCTCGTGCCCTTGAGCAGCGGACTCTTAATCCGCGGGTTCGGGGTTCGAGTCCCTGGCGGCGCACCAGTGATCAAGGCTCTGACCTGGCGTTTCTCTCCAGATCGGAGCCGTTTTCATGTCCATAGTGGATGGTTGTGTGCTCCGTGTGTGCTC
>DASRHY010000241.1:0-2942 GCA_035650275.1 Kribbellaceae bacterium
TGATCCCCAGGTCGGTGGCGACCCGCGTGCTCGGCGTCCCCTCGGCGCAGGCCAACACGATCCGCGCCCGCATCGCCAAGTACTGCGCGGTCTTGGCCCGGCGTGCCCATCGCTGCAGTTCGGCCCGCTCGACCTCGGTCAACATCAGGTCGGCCTTCGGCCGCCCGGCACGTGCCTGGTCCTCCAGGCCGGCCAACCGTTGGGTGGCGAATCGGGACCGCCACTTGCTCGCCGTCGCCACACTGACCGAGAACCGTTGCGCCACAGCGGCGTTCGACAAGCCATCCGCGCACGCCAGGACCATCCCCGCACGCTCGGCCAGTCGCCGTGACCCATCCGCGACCGCCCGCTCCAACGCCCGGCGCTCAGCACCCGACAACACGATCTCCACGGCACGAGGCCCAGGATGCGACATCACAACACCATAGCAACTTACACGTGCAATTTCTGACGCACGACACTAGGAACGTCTCAGCTCCAGCACCGGGATCGTTCGTATGCCGGCTGTTCTCTGCGCGTAGTCCGCGAACCCGGGGTAGCGCCGGGCCTGTTCGTGTAGACACGGTCACGCTCGTCGCCGCTCAGCTCGCGGACTGTTACACCGTAGGTGTCGGTTCCTCTTTCGACGGTGCCCTCGCCGGCAGCGGTGAGGTTGTAGAACCAGTCAGGATGCGACGGCGCGCCAGCCTTGGACGCGAACACATAGATCGTGTCGTCGTCGCTGTCGTCGGGCAGGTACATCGTTGGATTGACGTACTCGCGCCCGCTCTTGCGGCCGCGGTGATGCACCAAGGCGATCGGTGCACCTTCGAAATGACCGCCGACTCGGCCTTCGTTCGCACGAAACTCAGCGATGATCTTCTCGTTCCGGCCATTCGCTGCGGCATGTCACTCTCCTCGCGACGCCCTGCCTGGCTCATTCATCCGGCTGCCCGGGTCGTGCGAACCGGCAGACCGTCTCCTGCGTTGCCGACCGGTGAGAAGCCTGACTGGGTGCCTTCCCGCGGACCAATCGTCAGGGGACGGATCTCGCGTTGTACGACATCGGTTCGCTTAGTCCCCAGCTCACGATGCGCTTGGGCGTGATTCTGAACATCTCTGGATCAAAACCCCGCCCGAGTTCGGTGCCGCCGGTGTCCAGGACCTCCGCCTCGCCTCGTATCTCGATGCCCCGGACACGCCAGGGGCTGACCGATGGGATATCGTCGATGACGAAGGCGACCTTGGGGTTCCTGAGGACGTCCCGGTACTTCTTGCGCTTGGCGAAATCGTGGCCACCGACGTCGATGGTGTCGTGCTGCTGGTTGTAGCGAAAACCCGTCGGCACCACATGCGGCATTGCCTCTGGACCAACGGTCGCTAGACGCCCCAGGCGGACACCGGATACCAGGTATTCACGCTCTTCGTCGGCGAAGACGCTCATAAGGAGCCTCCTTTCGAAAGTTTCTCAGGCGGGGGCGCAACGGGACGGTAGAGGCCTCTGTCGCAGCACGAGCCCGCTGGATCTGGCCTTGCAGGTCCTGCAACTCGACGAGCGGCCCGCCGTGGAAGCCGGCGCCGTGCCAGGGTCATGGGCACCGCCGGCTAGACGGTGCGGCGGTAGCGCCAGACCGCGATCGGCGCGAACACGATCAGGATCGCCACATCCCAGGCAAGAGACCGGAACACATAGGAGGCGGTGGACACGCCAACCGCATCCCCGCCGAGACACAGCGCCCGGACCGCCGTGGCGGTCACCGACACCGGCTGGTGCTCGGCGAATGGCTGCAACCAGCTGGGCATCGTGCTGACCGGGACGAACGCGGACGAGGCGAACACCAGCGGAGCCATCACCGGGAAGGCCGCGGCCTGGGCCGTCTCGGGATCGCCGACCCACAGCCCGACGGTGGCGAAGATCCAGGACATCGCGTAGCCGAACGCGAGCACCAGCAGCATGCCGGCCACGAACTGCACCGCGCTGGTGTGCACGCGGAACCCGACCGCGAAGCCCACCAGGGCCATCAGTGTCACCACGAAGACGTTGCGGCAGAGATCCGCCAGGGTGCGGCCGACCAGGACGGCCGACCGGGCCATCGGAAGGGAGCGGAACCGCTCCAGCAGCCCGCTCTTGACGTCGGTTGCCAGGCCGACGGCGGTGGCGATGGCACCGAAGACCGTGGTCTGGACGAAGATGCCCGGCATCAGGTAGTCCACGTACGGGATACCGGGGATGGACTGAACCGCGCCGCCGAACACGTAGGTGAACAGCAGCACGAAGATCACTGGCTGGATGGTGGAGAACACCAGCAGCTGGGGCACGCGCCGGTAGGCGATCAGGTTCCGCGCGGAGATGGCGAGCGCGTCCCGGACGGGGCGCAGTTGGGTCACGCGGCGGCGCTCCACCTCTGCCCGGGCGGTGGTGGTGGCAGTCGTCATGGGGCACCTCCCCCTCGGGTGGGCTGAGCGCCGCCATCGGGAGCGGCAGGAGCGGCGGCGTCGCCCTCGGCGCGATGGCCGGTGAGGGCGAGGAACACGTCGTCCAGGCTCGGCTCGCGCACGGCAAGCGTCGCCGGCGCCAGGTCGTGATCATCGAGGGACCGAAGCACGTCCATCAGCATGCGCGAGCCGTCGTGGGAGGTCAGGCGAACGGTCGTCCCGTCCCGCTCCGGGCGGACATCGAGCGTGCTGGTGAGCAGGTCCTCGGCCCGGATCGCCCGGGCACCGTCCCCCATGCCCATCTCGATCACGGTGTTGCCGAGCTCGGCCTTCAAGATGGACGGGGTGTCGTTGGCGATCACCCGTCCTTCGTCGACCACCGCGATCCGGTCGGCCAGGCGGTCGGCCTCCTCCAGATACTGGGTGGTGAGCAGCACCGTGGCGCCGTCGGCCACCAACTCGCGGATCATGTTCCACAGCTCGTTCCGGCTGAAGATGTCGAGGCCGGTGGTCGGCTCGTCGAGGAA
>DASRHY010000242.1:0-41454 GCA_035650275.1 Kribbellaceae bacterium
ACAGTGGGTGTCCCCGTCGACCTGCTCACCTGAAGCCAGCCCACACCTCGGCCAGCGCACCGGCCATATCCGCCAGGACGGGGCCCGAACGTCCTCCCGGAGATCCCGATGACCGTTGGCAGGTCAGATGATGCCAGTGTCTGCCGCCTCGATATTCTGCGTGAGCGATACGGGCATAGGGCCCAATGGACCGAAACTGTGCGATACGAGGTGCGGCGGGGCCTTGCCGGCGCGCCGTACCTCCAGGACGTCCTCGACGCCATCTGGCTCAATGAACCAATCGAAATCAGCGGTAGCCCGGCAGTTCTTACCGAAATCAACAACATCCGCCGAGGACTCGGCGCAACTCCCGGCGAGGAGACGCAGCACCTCGGCGAGGCCGAGATCATCTATCACCTACAGTTTGTTGACATCGGCGGCTTCTTCGTGACCGACGATCAACCCGCGCTGGACTTCGCGAGGCGGCGAGGCGTTGCCGGATTCGACACCCGCCGAATTATGGAGGAGTGCTACGCCGTCCACGAAGTGGGCTGTCCGGAGGCGTTCAACCTGTTGCAGCAAATGTATCTGCTCGACCGTGGCGTCCGTATGCCAGCGAGCCATGCAGAGGTGTGCCCGAGATGACATTTGTGCGCGACCCAGACGTCGGATACGACCAACGGCACTACCTCGATCAGGAAACGGTGCCATTCAGCCAATGGCCCGCTGGAGATGCTGAAGCAGTCGCGGCCAGGCTGCCTCAGCTTGCTGGCGGCTAACAACGGAGGTCGTGCCGGTCCGTAGCTCCCATACCTCGATCTCGGCGATGATCTCGAATAGCCCGTCCCCGCCCTCAAACTCCTTGAGAAGGCCCTGCAGGGGCGCCGCAGCGATCAGCGCTCGGTCCGTGTCATCGAGTGGCCGAGGTATGACGCCGGTGAGACAGGCCCGTCCGACGTAGCCGCGCGGGTCGGACAGCAGGACATCGATGTTCGCGGCGATTTCATGTCCCGCCCAGGTGACCGTTCGAGCTGTGGACCCGACCGCGACGCGTTTGTCCGGGGCGGCGAGGTGGATGTAGGTGTCTAGCAGGTCCCGCGCGATCTTCGCCTTCGTCAGGCCGTGTTTGGCGCTCCAGTACTCGCCGGACAGGCCAGACTCCAAGCTCGCGTGGGCTGCGTGGGAGCCGTGCGCGTGGTACTCGCGGATCGCCTTGCGCACTGACGCGTCGGTCGATGGCGCAGGCGGGCTGTGCGGCGAGATCCGATAGTCGGGGTCCATGACGGCGTTGCGGATCGCGCTAGGTGAGATGCGCATCGTGCCTCCCCGGTCTTGCGTATTCCTCCCGAAGTCAAAGGCCAGCCAGGGCTGCGGCGTGCCGGTAGGTACGCATCACCGCCAAGCATTGACTGGCCCACCTGCGGTGCATGGCGAAGCTGTCGTCTCGGGTCAGCTGGTCGCCGCAGTTGAGCAGTTCCGGGTATTCGTATTCGAGTGCCGCGTCGTCGAGTTCGCACATGTCGATGGCCTGGGCCGCGAGGTCGACCAGGTTGGGCTTCGCTGTCGCGGCCCACGGTGCACCGGGCGGTATGTCATCGAGCGGGTTGGTCTCGTACGTCCCGTCGGATGCGTCGGAATGCTGGAAGGCGATCCGGCGGACAAGGCACGGGATGCAGTAGCCGCAGTGCACGGGGTGCCGCCCGATCGCCCAACAGCTCACGGAGTGCGGTAGCACCTGGTTGAGGCCAAGTCTCAGCGCGGCGTCAACGACGTCCGGCTTGGTGAGCGTGACGAGGAGGTTGCGGATGGCAAGATCGCATCCAAGCGCGGCCGACGCCAGCCGGGCGAAGTCGCGTGTGATGTTGGGGTTCGCGGTCCGGGTGCTGTAGGAGCCGAGGCGTGCTGCGGTGAGCGGCGCGTGGATGGCCATGACGCCGTTCTCATTCAGGTAGACGTCCCGGAGACCAAGACAGGTGGCGAGCAGGCACGCCACTCCCATGTACAGCATGGATCTGCTGCGCTGCGTGCTTTCAGCGCGCAGCGGGTCCTGGAGCCTGGCGGTCAGCGACACACGCCCGGCGCTGCTGCCGAGAGGTTTCAGGCCGTGGTCGACCGCCCCGAGAGCCTTGCCGACGGCACCGCTGTTCTGATGGCTGAGGAACAGCGGTACATGGCTTCCATTCAGGAGCATGCCCGCGCCGGTGAGGCTGTCCACGCCGCCGGATATCAGCGCCACGCAGTCAGCACCGTTGATCGGCTTTCGCCGTTGCCGTGGCGGCTCGATCGGGTTCCGGTCGTGTTCGAAGTGGATCTCGATGTGGTCGAAGGTCAGGGCCGCGAACAGCCGGCTGAACCGTGCTGCGAGCGGTTGCCAGTGGTCGGGTTCCCGTACGCCGATCCAGACCGTGATCGCGCGTGCCCAGTCGGCGTTGGCCCCCCGCTGGCACGCCAGGTCGGTCGCGTACAGCGCGCCGAGGATGTCGAGCCAGTCCTGCTGAGCTGGCGTGAGCTGAGCTGGCAGCCCTTCGACGGTTCGCTGGTAGACGTAGTTGACGTTGGGAGGCTGATGCCCGCCGGGGCGGGTGTATAGGTGGGTCAGCCGGGTCATTGGTGGGGCCGCGCAGTCGTTGAAGACGACCCGGAAGTCAGCCACCATCGAAGACGGACCGATCGGGTTGTCCTCGGGCGCCTCCGGTCTGGAAGGCGATGCGGACGCCGTCGCTCCACGCCTGTGCGCCGCGCTCGCGCAGGATGTGCCGGGCCGGTTCGGCTGCCGCGGCGGCAACGTCGCCGACCTGCCGGGTCAACTGCCGCAGCGCCCGGGCATCTGGCACCGCTGCTCCGCCGGTGACGCTCGACGCGTCGCGTGAGAAGAAATGAGATGCCAGCTGTCGCATGGTCTCGGCGAGGAAGTTCGCGATGAGGTCGCCAGGGGTTGATCCGCGATTTGCCTGCCACGCCGAGACAGCGCCGGTCACCGTGGCGCCTGCAGCAGCCGGTTGGGCCTGCGGGATGCGCTCCACCAGCACGCGTGCCAACGCGCGTTCCGCGACTCCGATCGCCAAGCCGCCGCCGCCGGCCGCCAGACCGGCCGTTCGGGTGTCGTCCACGAAATTGGCGATGGCCTCGCGAGCTCCGTGGACCTCGACCTGGCCGGGCATCTCATGCCATGCCTCCGCGATCCGACTGGCGTAGACGCCGAGGCCGGGGCTCTGCAGCAAGGACAGCCATTCATCGACCGCGCCCGCCGCAACCATCATCTCGGCCACGACGGTGCGAGGTGCGATGCCGCTGTTGATCGACGCCCGTACCATCGCCCAGGCGCGGCTACCCGATGGAGAGCGAATTGACACCGACGTGCCCATCACGGTCCGCCGATCGCGGCGCGGCAGGCACCGAGCAGGCGATCGTTCGTCACCATGCCCTGGCACAGAACCCGGTGCCAGGCAACGGATTCAGCGCGGCGCGTGTCATCGCCGGCCTGGAGCATCGCCAACGCGGCGTCGACAAGATCGTCCGCCCGCACACACGCCAGGTTGCTGCCGGCTTCCTGGAATCTCCGCCTGCGCTCTACGAACCGTTTCGGGTCGGCGTCGAAGGTCGGAAACTCCGAACTCACCAAGACCACGCAGTCGATCACCTCGGAGTCGCAGTATCCCGGCTGCCGCTGCCGGGCGTAGTCGAGGAGCCGACGCTCGTCGTCCACACCCAGCCGGTAGCCGGAGTACGCTGCCTTACAGTCGAGCAGGACCAGCCGCCCACGCCACCACAGCAGCGCGTCGCCGACGCGTTTCCCGCGACTGGCCGAGCCAAGCCGATGGCCGTTGACCCTGAACACGGTGGTTATCACACAGAACACCGCCCGTTCGAACCATTCGTCGGCCGTGACTGTGGAGTGCCGCAGCGTCGGGGGAAGCCGATGCCGTGCTAGGGCCGGCAGCCACGCCAGTCCGAGGACGTCGAGTTCGCTGAGCGCTTCAGCTCGCTGGCGGGCTGTCTGGTATGCCGCCCGACTTACTCGTGGGCGGCGATTCGGCCACTCGACCATCGCCGATCGACGGCATAGATCGATGAATCCGGCCGCGTCGAGTACGTGCTCCGACCCGGCGATCTGCTCGTCCTGGGACGGATGGCTGGAGACAAGTAGATAGTCAGCACAGCCACGGTCGGCGGCCTCCGCCCGGACGTTGTCGAGCGCCAAGATGGACGCCGGATCGGTCGTCGCCCGGATCAGCACCTGACGGGGGCGCAACAGAACGGTCGAGGAAAAGAGCAGGTCGACGTGCGACCCGTATAGCTGGATACCTGCCGGCGTGAGCCCCAGCTCGACTGCCAAGGTCTGGCACAACCGGCGTACATCGTCGAGAGCCAACCGGGACGCTTCGGAAAGATCATCGGTAGGCACATCGTCGTCGGGCGCTCCGGCGGCAGGATTCGCGGTGTTACTCGCGGCGATGCTCTTCATCTAGGCCCCGGCTGAGATCGGCGTACATGAACTGTAAGTCATTTATGCATGACAGAGCGAGACCTTCGGCTGACCCTCTTCGTCCACATGCATCTGCGGCCTGCCGACGCCGAAGCGCGTCCGCTGACTCCGAACCCCGTCCCACCGAGCGCCTGCACGAATGCGTCGCGGCATCGGCCACAGGAACGATCTTGGAGTGTCCGATTTTTCATAATTGATCTAATTTATTGATGGCGGCTGATGCTCTGGTCGCGCAGCCTGGACGCCACTGATGTTCTCGATCAAGGAGGTGTCCGATGGCGAAGACGGATGGTGTGTTCAAGCGATGCGGATGCAAGGACACGCTGACCGGCCGGCGGCTGGACCGGGCGTGCCCCCGGTTGGCGGAGCGGGGCCACGGCAGTTGGTACTTCCGCTGCTCGGCGAGCAACGCGCTGGGCGGTAGGGAACGGGTCCGCCATGGTGGGTACCAGTCCCGCGCCGCCGCCGTCCGGGCGCGGGAGGAGTGGCTGGCCCGCACGGTGGAGGAGCGCACGGCCGGGTCGTGGACGTTGGAGCGGTGGCTGCGGTACTGGCTGTCCGCACATACGGCGATCCGGCCGACGACGCGGTCGTCGCACACCGGCTACATCGAGCAGTTCCTGATCCCGCATCTGGGCAAGGTCAGACTGGCCGAACTGACCTCCCGGCACCTAAACGCGGCCTTCACCGAGATCGGCAAGACCCACAACCGGTTCGGTCGGCCCCACTCGCCCTGCACCCTGGCCCACGTGCGGGCCACCCTGCGAGCCGCGCTCGACGCCGCCGTTCGCGAAGGGCTCATCGCCGACAACCCGGCCAGGCGAGTGGAACTGCCGACCAGGGTGCGTCCGCACGCCGTGGTGTGGAGCCGGCCCCGGATCGCTGAGTGGCGGGCCACCGGCGCCCGCCCCGCCGTGGCGGTCTGGCCCGCCGCGCTGCTGGCCCGATTCCTCACCCACGTCAAGACCGACCGGCTGTTCGCCCTGTGGTGGCTCATCGCCCTGCGCGGCCTGCGCCGCGGCGAGGCCGCCGGGCTACGCTGGGCCGACCTCGACCTCGACCGCGCCGAGATGACCATCGCACGCGCCCGCACCAGCGTCGGCTACCAGGTCCACGAAGGCCCACCCAAGTCCGCCGCCGGTACCCGCACCGTCGCCCTGGACAAATGGACCGTGGCCATCCTGCGCGGCCACGACCAGCAGCAACGCGCCGAACGGGCCATGGCCATAGCCGCCGGACAGCGCTGGCACGAGTCCGGCTACGTGTTCACCCGCACCGACGGCAGTCCACTGCATCCGGACTACCTCAGCCACCGCTTCGGCAAGCTCGCCGCTCGCCACGGCCTGCCACCGGTCCGGCTGCACGACCTCCGCCACGGCGCCGCGTCGCTGGCCTACACCGCCGGCGCCGAACTCAAGACCGTCCAGGACCAACTCGGCCATGCCAGCATCGTGATCACCGCCGACGTGTACACCAGTGTCCTACCCCAGACCCAACACCGCGCGGCCGCGGCCACCGCCCGCCTGGTCCTCGACGCCACCGCCAAGCTGCGCGGCAAGCTCAAGCGCAAGCGTCGGCGCAACCGCCCCGACACCCCATAGAAGCCAGGCGACCCGCCCGCCCAGCCAGGCAAGTGACCCGAGTCGTCGCGGATCAGCCCACCTTCGGGGGGCGAAACAGGCCCCGACGGTACGGGGCCACGGTGACCCCACCGTGACCCCCACCCTCCACATAGACCAAGACGAGCGGCTATCTTGCCTGCTCAACGTGGCGCGCCCGAAGGGACTCGAACCCCTAACCTTCTGATCCGTATCCCGCGGCGTACCGATTCGCAAGCCTGAGTCCATCTAGCGGTTCCGAGTATCGGCTGGTCCACGGCGTGGGCATGATCGGTTCTCCTCGTTGTCGCCCGTGGCGAGGGCTGGATGTCGACCAGCGTCCTGGAATCGCGCCGCAAGTCCAGAACGGTGCCGAACATCCGAGCACCATCGGAGCACCCGAGATCAAAAAGACGGCCGGTGTCCCCTGGTGATGACGATGCCCTTCGATCGTTTGATCTCGGTGAGTTTCCCGGTCGGATGGGGCGCTTCTGGCGTGATCGGCGGTCGACATCCTCGTCGAGGTCGACCTTGCCGCCGCAGGCGAACCGGTGGGTGTGGGCTCGAATACTCGGTCATGTTCCACGACCTGGGCATTTGTCCGACGGATGCGCTGCGATGGCTACTGAAGTTGCGCTCAAGACACAAGCCGAGGTCCACCTGAACGTTACACCGCCCCGTAACTCATCGCCCTTGCTCAATCATCTGACGATAATGATCGAGCGCTTTCTTGGCTCTGACTACGTCCGAGCCGAACAGCCCGGCCGCCAGCAGAGGCCACCCGTCGCCCCACCGTTCGAGTTCGGTTGCCACCTTGTCGGGCAAGGCCCATCGGTACTCACGTCGCCAACTGAAGGAACCGGTCGGCGCCCAGGCATTGCGCCCCCGGGTAGTACTCTCGTCGAGATGAACGAGTCCCGCCAGGAACTGATAGCGGTCGAAGGCGTCATCGAGCTGTGCTTCCGAGTCGATGAGGTCGGGAACAAGCCATTTCGTCAGTTGTTCGCCGATCAGGTCATCCACTGGCGTGTGCGCTCGTCCGCGCCCTAAAGAACTCCGTGCGACGCCCGGGTCTATCGCCTGCCCAGGCGAAAGCCCGATTGCGGCAGACTCCTCCTTATTCAGCCCGCGAACGATGACCCACGACAGCATGCGCCCAAGTAGGTCCTCCCGCTGGGCATCCACAGCGGACGTTCCGACAGCCGCTAGGCAGACCGCTGCAGGCCAGCGTCGCAACCTCAACCACACCGAGTGCCCTGAGTGCTGGTCATCTATGTTGGCAAGACGCTGCAGTGCGGCGCGCACGACGGGTTCATGTATTCCAGGCTGCCCCCAGGCCGTGATCCATGCCAGCGCCTCGGCTACTGGCTTCGTGTCTTCGTTGAGGCGGGTGACAGCCAAGGAGTACGTGTCCTCGTTCAACGGGTTGGTTGGGTTAGCTACCTCATCGGCTGTCTTGCGTAGGGCAGCAGTCGCCGCTTGAAGCTTCATCAGGAGAGGCAGTCGACCGTCGAGCGATCCGAGAAGCTTTTGCGTAACTTCCGTAGTAAGATGCACACTCTCGTGCGCTTCTTGAAGGTGGTCATCCTCTGCCATAGAAGCCTTCGCAATGTTCATTGGTATTCAGCTTAGACGATTCACCATTGGTGTGCTTGTCGAAGTGCGTCGAGCAGGCGCAAGGCGAGTTCCTGCCCGGCTTCGGTCGCTCCGCGATCCAGGGCAGCTGGGGTGACGGCATCGTTAGTGGCGGTGCGTGCCTCCTGAGTCCGATATGTTGGCATTGACGCTTTGTTGCGATGACCGATAGTTGAGGTATCACCGATCGACAGCATCCTCAGCGGATGGATAGCTGCCGCCACCACTACCTCGCCGCCCATCCCCACGATCCCGAGCAGACCAGCTAGCCGCAACGCTTCAGCAGCAGCGGAAGCCAGCGACGCTTCATCGACAAGCGTTCCCATCATATCCTGAGGCAACGACTGCCATATGCAGACTTGGCCTTCGCGCTTTAACTCCGCACCGCGGATCTGACGCTCAGAGGCTTGATCCCAGCGACGACGATCCACGGCTTGCACCTCTACCACAGCACGGCCTGCGGAGCTGTCTTGGTGCAATGCGTACGATTGGCTCACGGCACCCGAGCCGCGCAGCACATTAGCGATGCGCTCAGCATCGCTGCGCAGTTGCGTCGCGGTGCGCGAGGTTGACGTTACTGGCCGAATATAGACTTCTAGGACATACTCTCCAGCTTGTGTCTGAGCACCGGCCTCCTCACTCCGCCAGACCACCTGAATGGGTTCCGACAGATCCCGCCACGACAGCGCCTCCGGCTTCTTCTCAAGCTCCCGAACGGCCTTGGTGACCTCTGTCAGGAGCTGAGCCGTTGTGCTAAAGGACGCACGGAACAATCCCGTCGAGTACGCCTCGACCTCCTTGGCAAAAGCCTGCTGTTCTGGTTCAAGGTCGATCCCGGCCTTACGGAACACAATGCGTGGTAGCCCGCGAGCTTGGGCAGACCGGTACTCCTCGTGCGTCGCCGACAGGCCAGTCTCCTCCCAGGTCCATCCGTAATTCGGGCCTAGGAGCAGGAGGTAGGCATCTGAAGCCTGCACAGCCGCCAAACATGCCTCCCTTGAGGGGGTCGTCTTGGCGGTGAACTGCTCGAACATGATCGGCTCGTGGCCAAGGGCCATGATCAGACCTGGCAAGGCATCCCGCTCTTCCTCCAAACCGGTGCGGGTGGAGGAGATGAAGATTCGCACCCGGACAGTATCTCGTAGGTGCATCTCGGCTCTCACGCCGGGCGGTGCGTGTCTCGAATACCGATGCTAAATGCGTATCGGACGGAGCGGAACCTGTCGCTATGCCACTCGGTGGGCTTACGGGCTGCTGCTATACGGTCGACTCGCCGTAGCCGCCACTCGCTCCCGCATCTCCCTCACCCCGCCATCGCCGAGTACGGCTCCGCATCTTATCCCGACCCCAGGATTAGGCCGACCCGCATCCCGCAACAAGTCCTTGAGCCGCGTTCGCACCATCCCGGACCCGTCCCCTCGGCCATCTCCAGTGCCAGCATGCCATCCACGCTGGCCTGTTCCGGTTCACCGGCCACGAAGCGCACGCTCGCCAGCCGGATCTGCGAGAAGACTCTGTTACGCCCCCTGCGCCTGGCTGACGTGCGCCACGTGGTGCAAGGTGCGCTGTTCGGCCTCGGCAGCCAGGCTCGGATCGTCCCGGGCCAGCACCAGGCAAGCGGCTGGGACGCCATGCCGCACAGCTCGGCCTCGGATGTGTCGAAGGTCCGGTGCCACAGCTTGTCGGCGGTGGCCCGCTCCTCGTCGTTGGCGGCGGCGTGGAGATCGAGGGCTAGGCCAATCGTGTTGCGGATCTCCGGCACGGCCGGGCTACCCAAGTAGCACAGTCCAGCTTCGACTCGCTTGCATGAGCGACGTGGCGGCTGTTGAGCACGCCATCCGCTACTCCGCCAAGCTCCACCCCGAGCCAGCGCTCCAGCGGGGCAAGCAGCGCCGCACCTGAGGCTACCTTGACCGCACCGGTGAACGCGTCCTTGACCGTTCCCGCGTCGGTGGTGTCCGCGCGGTCGGCGACGCTGATGGTGGCCGGGGCCATGGCAGCGGCGCTGCGGGCGAGCAGGTCGACGCGCACCACGCTGTTCAGGTGCCCCTGGCTCCAGAACGGGTAGTGTACCGGGCGCAGCGTGAGCGCCAGTTCGTGGCGCTTGTTCGGTCCGGCGTCAGCCGCGTGAACCGGGCCCACTCGCTGGGGAACTCTGCCGGCGAGCGCCTGCACTCCACCGCAAGATGGCCCTGCCCGGCCAGCCAGTGCGGCGACGGGAGCCCTCGACGAGACCGGCGTCCAAGGAGGAAGACGCCGGTCTCCACGGCCAACGGCGGGCACGGTCAACTACCGCGCAACCTTTCCACCAACGTCCGAGCTGCCGCCGATACCTCCACGACACCAGACCCGGTCCGTTGGTCGCCCTACCCGGCTACGTTCAGATCGCTGGTCCGCCGACCGCCGCTGCACGCGACGCTCCGCTCGCCCTGGTCTCACCCGGCGCCGCTGGGAAGTCTTCGGTACAACGCCCGGTCAACCCGCTCCACGTCAGGCCAGGAGTGGGTGGCCGAGTTGCGGCACATGTGCGAGGTGATCATTGTGACAATGGTGCTGTCGGCGTAGCCCGTCCCCCGGCGGCGCATCTCTGCTACTACGTCAACCGGCGCGAAGACTGGTTCGCAGCCGCGCGTGGTCACCGCGTCGATGGCCGCGAGTATCTCCCGACGGGCTCCTCCCCGCGTACCGGCTACAGCAATTCCGCCGACTGCCACGGCCGACCGCGTATCCGCCGATGGCGCCTCGGGCCACTGGCATGGCGCTGGCTGTACCACATCGAGAACGGTCAGGTGCAGCTCTGGGCCCGCCGGAATGCGGGCGTGGATCGCGGCGATGACGGGGCCCAGTACGCCCGCGGGTCACGAGGAAATTTGAACTCCACCGCTGCCTGGCGGGCCAACTGGAGGTCAAGCTTGCCGCGGCCACCCCCGGGCAACGCCACCTCGATCGCAATGTCCGCCGGAGGGATCCCCGACGTTTCGAGGATACGGGTCGCGGCGAACCGCAGGACGTCCTCGGTGAGTAGATGCCCGCGGCCGGCCGCGTAGTGGGCGGCCATCGTCTCGGCGAGCGCGTGCCAGACATCGGTCCAGGCGACGTCTAGGAACCGGTCGCCGGCGTTCTCGGGTAGCGGCTGCACAGGCGGCAGACTAGGCCGATGAGGGCGTCAGCATCTAGGTCCACCCCCGCGACGGATCGCATCGCGCGCCCGCGCCAACGTCTCGCCCTGGTAGCAGGTGTTGCCCCTTCCGACGATCGGGCCGGGGCAGTTCGACGGTCATTGCATGCCACCGTGGACTCGCGGTACTGACCGGTCTAGCCGCCGAGCTGCTCAGGGATGAAGGGACTGCGCCTGCCCTCCCAGAACACGGCAAGGTCGTCGCGGCGGGCGCCAGCCGCCACCAGGTACGGTTCCTTGGCCTTCCACCTGAGGAGGAGTCCGAGGCTGACCCCGGCGGCGGCCGCGGCGGCCCAACTGTGGATGGTCTGACGGGACAGCACCACCACCGCGCCGGCGATCGCGCCCGCCGCGGCGGCGGTTGCGCCGGCGACGAACGCTTTGATCTGGAGCGGCGGCCCAAGCGCAGCGAGGCTGGGTACCGGGATGTCAATGTCTATGCCTTTTCGACCCATTGGATGAGCCTTCGCATCCTGATCGAGCCAGATGCTGTCATACCTTCGAGGCAGAATCGTGTTGTGACGACTCCGTACATACGGATGACAGCAGGACGATGAGACCACGGGTGGTGCACAACAGGGGATGCGAGCAGTCAAGACGGCGGAGTGAAGTCGTCGGCACTTCTTGTTACGCTCGCCTGCTGACAGTATCGATCACGATACAGGGCGTGATCGACCACTGCGCTCGGCATCGTCGCAGGTGCCGTTGGCCAGCGCCCGGCGTTTCTGATCACGACGATCGGAGGTGGTGATGTCTCCGCGACGAGACGCGCTGCCCACTGAACGGGTGACGTCGCACATTGAATGACTCAGACGCTGCGACCGCCGAGGTCTTCGTCCAGCACCCGGTCTACGGCATTGGCAAGCTCCGGGAAGGTGAGGCCGTCGTCCGGTTCTTTGACGGACCGACGAGAGATGCTGTTGTGGTTCCGATCGGTGAACTCCAGCTACGACCCGTGCGACTGGAAAAGCACCAGCGAGTGTGGTACCGCAACGGCGGCATGTGGCTCGCCGGCTTCGTCGATGGATGCGACTCCCGCGGTGCGGCGTACCTGGTTGACTTCCCCAACGGGCGCTCTTCATCCGTCAACATAGCTCGACTGTTTGCACGCTGGGCGCAACCGGTCGACGACCCCGTTGCCCTCTTGAAGGCTGGCACCGTTGAGAGTCGATATCTTCATGACCGTCGGGCAGGTCTTGTTGGCAACATTCTTCGCCAGCGTGTTGCCGCCCAGGGACTAGCCGGGCTCTGGTCCTCTGGGATCGAGATCCACGCGCATCAGGTTGGTGCCGCGCGTCGGATACTTGCCGACCCGGTGAAGCGTTACCTGCTCGCCGACGAGGTCGGGCTGGGGAAGACCGTCGAGGCCGGCATGGTGCTCCGACAACTACTGCTCGACGACACCGGGGATGTTCTTGTCCTTGCTCCGAACGGTTTGACTGGGCAGTGGCAAGCCGAGCTGTTATCGAAGTTCCGGGTCGATCAGTTCCCGGGCCGAGTCCGCGTCCATTCTCACTCGGACATCGAATCAATCAGCCCAGCCGGCCGCCTGCTGGTCATCGTCGACGAGGCTCACAGGCTGACGATGGCATCGGACGGTGTACGCGACAACGTCTACAGGCGCCTGTGCGAGGTCACTCATGCGGCTTCGAGTGTCTTGCTGCTCTCGGCGACGCCTGTGCGGTCGAACGAAGACGGGTTCTTGCGCATGCTCCATCTGCTCGATCCAACGGCGTACCCACTCGATGGACTACCACAGTTCCGGCATCGCGTCGCGATCCGCGACGACCTCGCGCAGGCGTTGGCCGCACTCGGCGACGACACTCCGGTGATGTTCTTGACCGAGCCGAGCGAAACACTGCGCCGGCTGCTGCCCGATGAACACTGGCTCCAGCAGGAACTGGACGTCCTGGATCGCCTCATCAATGAGCGGGACACGGACGGGGTGCGTGAGATCTGCCGACGCGTCCGTATCCAACTTGCCGAAACGCATCGGATCCACCGCCGGCTGATAAGGACCCGGCGGAGTACTTCGCTGGCGCGGCTGTTTCCGGTGCGGGGTCGCACAGTTGGTCGGGACTGGCTGCTGACTGATCCCGACCGGCGACGTCCCGAGATCCTCAGGTTGATTGAGGATCTTCGCGTGGAACTTTCCGTGCTTGAGTCCGCAGATCCGGTCGGTGTCTTCCGCACCGTGCTCGGCCGGGCAATGGCACCGGTTGCCGCGCTTGGTGATCTGGCGATGGCGTTGCGCGGCGAGGCTGGCCATGACCTCGACGACGCGGAGGTCGCGTCGCTGGCGGGCTTTGCCGGTACAGGCCTCGCGCGGTCAGTCGCGGCCCAGATCGACGCGATCTTCGAGCAAGACACTGCGGCGGATCGTTTCAGCGCGATGGTGGAGTGGGCCTGGCCGCATGTGAGTAGTCATCGCGTCGCGGTGACATGTTCGTTTCCCGCGACGGCTGAGGCCGCCGCGCGGCGCCTGGAGGCTCAGTTCGGGCCGGGGCGCGTCGTGCGCCTGCTGTCGACGATGAGCGCGGCCGACCGCGCAGAAGCGGGCCGGCGTTTCGTTGACGAGCCGGCAAGGGCTGTCATCGTTTTGGACCGAGGTGGCGAAGAAGGCATTAACCTGCAGGTCGTCGAGGAGGTCTTGCATCTCGATTTGCCGGTGAACATTGCCCGGATCGAGCAGCGTCTCGGACGGTTCGACAGGTGGGCCCAGCGTGGATCGTCGGCTCCGGCACCGGTACGGTCGATCGCGTTTCGCGAGGAATCGGCAAACCTCGATCTACATCTGGGGGGATGGCGTCGGGCAATGGACGACGGGCTCAGCGTGTTCGGGGAATCGAGCGCAACCCTGCAGTACGTGCTGCCCGACGTCGAACGCGACTTTCTCGCAGACGCGATCGACCAGGGCCTTCCGTATGCCAGCGAGCGTATGGCCGGTCGCCGCGACGATCTCGATGCGCAGCGACGGCGCATCGAGGGTCAAGACCTGCTCGACGCGATCGAAGACCGCGCCGAGGATCAACAGTTAGCGGACAGCATGCGGGCGGCCGACGGCGCGGACGGGATACTCAGTAAGTTCCGCGGCTATGCCGTCAAGATGCTCGGGTTTACCGAGGATGTAGACAAGAACAGTACCCGCTTCGGCATCAGCACCAAGCACCCGCCGCGCATCACAGAGTCAGAGGTGCGCAAGATCGGGCCGGGGAACCTGCGGCGGCGGTACGCTCACCGGCGCACAGCCGCCGTCAAGGGCACCGGGTTGCTCCGGTGGGGCGAACCACTCGTTGACCGGTTCACCGATCTGGCGATGCGCGATGACCGAGGACGGGCCTTCGCCATCGAGGTCAGCCAACCACGCCGCGAGCCCGGCTCCATCCTGCGGTTCTTCATGTTCAGCGTTGTCGTTACAGCTGACCCCGGGCCAGTAGACGATCTGCGCCTCATTGATGTCGCGGCCGCGTCTGCCGCAGCGGTGCGCCTCGGTCAGTTGTTCACGCCGCGTTCGGAACGTGTGTGGTGGAGCCCCGAACGTGGTGAACTTCCAGAGCGGGCGCGCCAGGTCCTCGACGACGCCAACGGCGAGGACCTCGGCAGCTGCCCTGAGCGGTTCGAACACCTGGCCCGTGCCCAGGACTGGGCAGCGCTATGCGAACGCGCCGCACACGAGGCGTTACGGCTCGTCGCGCAACGTCCCACTGTTCAGCAGCACGTGTCCGCCGCCGCACTGGACGCCAAGGCGATGCGCGCGCGGGAAGAAGCGATCGTCCAAGCGCGCCGAAACGTCGGCGCGGACGCATTCAGTGATCCTCGCGTGATTGAAGCGGTTCTGGCGGCCGCCGATAGCCCACAACTAACGATCGACTCGTGCGGAGTCGTCTTCGTCACCGGGCCAGGAATATGAGTGCGACCCGCATCACTCTTGAGGACCTACGTGCGCGGGACCCGCGGCTTGATCGCAGGCTGGCCATGCGGAACCCGTCCGTTGCTGATCTCGCGATCATGATCCGGGGCGGGTTGATCGCCTTCGACTACGCGTCGCTGGTGCTGCCTGGTACACCGATGCAATGGGATCCCGGCGTCTGGGCCAACCACGGGCTTGTCCACGATGGAGAGACGGTACGGCCCACAATGTGGAAGCCGGACTGGCTCGACCACTACGACATCACCGCGCCTGACGATGCACCGAGCCGCCGGGCCCAACGACGGTTCGACGATGATGTACCGGCTGACCCGTTCTACAGACAGACGATGCAGCATGGGTCTGCCAAGACACTCGGACAGCGCGATGCGCTGCGGGCAGCGGCCGTGGCGGGCCCAGGCGATACGGTCATCTGCGTCCTTCCCACCGGCTCCGGCAAGAGCGATGTGGTCCTCGCCAGGGCGCTTCGTAACCGGCCACGGCAGGCTGTCATTGTGGTACCGACCGTCTCGCTCGCGATCGATCTGGAGCTTCGGGTTCATGCGGTTCTCCCTGATGCCCGGGACCGGTTAGCGTATTTCGGTGCCGGCAATCCCGCAGACAAGGAAAAGATCTGCAGCGGCATCGCGGCGGGATCTCAATGGCTGACAATCGCCGCACCGGAGGCGGCCTGCACGTCTCTTGCCAGACCGCTCCTCGAGGCCGCCCTGCGCGGGACTCTCGACCTGATCGTTGTCGATGAGGCCCACATTGTCGCTCAGTGGGGTGATACATTCCGTCCCGCCTTCCAGGCCTTCGCCGGCCTACGCCAGAGGCTTCTCGACACTGCGCCCGATGGGCGGCAAGCCAGCACCGTACTTCTCACTGGGACCCTGGACACCTACGGCCTGTCGACGCTTACCCGGCTGTTCCCGGGCCGCAACCGTCTGATCGTCTCCGGCCAGGCGACCCGCCCGGAGCCAGCGTGGTGGTCGGCACATTGTCAGGATGAAGACGACAAGCGCAACAAGCTGATAGAGGCCCTGCGTCACCTGCCCCGGCCGGCTCTGGTCTACACGACGCTGCATACGTCCGAGCGTTCAACCAACACCAAGGCGGTGCGGTCCTGGCTGGCAAGCGCAGGCTTCACCGCCGTAGCCGAGATAGCCGGTAACCCCAAGCCAAGCGTTCGGCAGGCAGCCGTGCGTGGCCTGCGCCTGGACGGCGCGCCAGACGAAGATCTCGATGTGGTGGTGGCCACCTCGGCGTTTGGCCTCGGGATCGACATTCCCGACGTCCGTACCGTCCTGCACGTCTGCGTACCAGAATCAGTCGATCGGCTATACCAGGAAGTCGGACGGTCGGGCCGCGACGGATGCGCAACAGCGGCCCTAGTCCTGTGGACGCCCAGGGATGTGCGGGTCGCCACCGACATGGCGCGCGAACGCCTGGTCGGTCCGGATGTGGCGTGGGATCGCTGGCAGAGTATGCGACACGGGCAATGGTCGGGTAACGAACTTACTGTCGATCTGCGCGCGGATCACGCCGGCGTCACGTATCCGTCCAGCGACGCCAACATCTACTGGAACGTGCAGACCATCGCAGCTATGGATCGAGCGGGAATGTTACGGCGGCGGTGGCCCCTAGCCGAGCACGCACCTGTCGACGCCGACGACGACGACCTAGAGGCGTTCTTCGACACTCAACGGTCGGCTGCGACGGTCGAGGTGCTGCATAGCGACATCAACGACCCGGCGACATTCCGGGCCCGGTTTGCCACCGGTCAACGGACCGCCCGCCACGCCGCGGATGCAGCGCTGACTGCGGCGACGGACTTGATCCGCGGAGTCGACGAATGCACCAACCGCTACCTGGCGCGGCGTTACCGCCTGGAGGACGGCGCCGGCAACCAGTTTCCGGTTTCGGTCGCATGCGGCGGCTGCCCGCATTGCCGCCGCGTTGGCAGGCTCCCAGCGCCGGCGCCGGCCCACGCTGCGCTGATGGCTGGCGAGTTGCGCACTCAAGCGCTTGACGATCTGCGCAGCCTGTCGGCGGACCGCAGACTGAGCGTACGGATGGACGCCCCGAATGACAGCGCCGTACGTGCGCTTGTTGACCGTCTGCTGCGGAGAGGCGTCATCGTGATCGTAGCCGCCGACCACGAGGACACGGCATGGGGCAGCCGTGCCGCAGCCCCCTGGTGGATAGAGAACGTCTACGCGTGGACGAGACAACTGGACGCACCGTGGCGCGTTCCCACACTGCTGGTGGTTGACCCGTCCGTGGACGACACAGTGCTCACACGGGCTTTGTCGCGTCTTGCACGCCAACCGCTCGGCATCGTGCTTACACCCGCACTGCGACATGATCCAGCGAATCCGAAGCAGCTTCTCCACGAGTCGTGGACGCCCAGCTACGGAATCGAAGATCTGTTGAGGAAGGTTTGATATGGCGCTACTCACCCCTCCCGATATCTTGCCCGAGGCGATGCGTTTCCTCCTCAGAGCTGTTCTTGCCCATCCCAAGGCGCGGTGCGAGAAGTTGGCCTTGCTCACGTTGGTGGCCCCGGAGGGCCTTGTCGAAGCGATGAAGCCCCTCGACAGCGACAGAGACGACGAGTCGGACGGCGAAGACACCGCGGCTAGTGGACGAATCATCGCTGACCGTTCCCTCACCGCGTTGGTCTCGTTGGGGCTCGTTGCTTCAGAAGGCCCGGACATCGTTGCCACCGACGTTGCACTTCGCCACTGGCGGATTGCGCCGCAGGTGAGCGCCGCTTCGTTCAGCCAAGTGTTGCGGTCGCGGATCTGGCGCATCGCAGCCGGTGACGAGGCGACTGGGTCAGACAGCCGGGTCGACGACCTGGTCGACGGTCTGGCCGTACTGTTCGCGGCCCGCGAGCCTCTGCGGCCATTCGAGTTCGAGACCGGCGTCGGCAGAATGTTCGACGCCGCTCAGATGAAGTGGTTCGGACCGAACAAGCGAGATTGGCCGGTGACAAACGCGACACAATTCCGGCCATTTCTTCGATGGGCCCCCTACCTCGGCTTGGCCCAGCCAATCAACTCCAGGTCGCTCGTCGCTGATGCCAGTCGAGCGTTGCTGGAGGACCTCCGCGACATGCCGGCTCGACGACTCCGGGCGGCCGAGTTCATCGCCCGCTGCAGCGAGACTCTGCCGATCAGCGACGGCGGGCCTCGGTCGCTGTGGAAGCCGGATGACGGCCAGGAACTATCCCCAGGGCTGTCCATGACGCTGCGTCAACTAGAGGCAGCACGCCACCTCGCTCTTCCAGCCGCAGAGAGCGATACCGACGCGGTGGTTGTCACGCTGGGCGTTCCCGGCGACTCCACCCGTGTTTCGCACGTCGATTGGCACCCACGGACGTCGGCCGAGGAGCGCTGATGACAACGACACCCATCCCGCCCTGCTGGTCCCGAGCTGAGATCCAGGTTGCGGCACAAGTCGATGCCGGTGGGCTGGAGTTCGGGGATCCGGCCGCAGACGCGATATTCAAAGCTGTGCACCAGAGAGTTCCGCTGGCTAGGCGTGGGAAGTCGGGTGCCCTTGAACCCGTCACTGAAGACGAGGTGCTCGCAGACCTGTGTCAGCCGCTCCCATCGAACGAGCCACACATTCGGTTCATCACCGGACGCGCCGGCACGGGAAAGAGCCACTTCGTTCGGTGGTTGCGAACGTCCGCGCCCCAGCACGACGACTGGCACTTCGTCTACATCGAGAAGCGCAACACCTCGCTTCGCCGCATCATCGAACGGGTTCTCACCGGCATTGAAACCCCCGCCGCCGACAACCTGCGGACCAGCCTTGCGCGTGCGGCCTCACGAGTGACCACAGTGCAGGAGGCGATGCTCGCGCTGCTCAACCATCTGCACAGGCTCGTCGAATTCGACGATGCCCCCGTAATCCAAAACCTGAAGGGGGCAGACCTCGCCGACGTCCGTCAACGAGTGGCGCGGCTAGTCGGCGACTACACGTTCAAACAACAACTTTCGCGGCCCGGCGGGCCAATCGAGCGAGTCGCGAAGCTCGCCAAAGATGGCCATGACCCTGGCGCCGATGTCAATGCCGAGGACCTGCACATCAGCGAGGCGGACCTCGCGGTCAGCCCGGAGGCGTTCCTCGATGCTGGTGAGGAGTTCCAGCGGCGGATCCGAGACTTCGTTTCAAACAGAAGCCTGCGTGCGGCGGCGGCGGCCGTCATCGACTACTACCTTCCTCGAGCAACCGCCGAGGTCTTCACCGGCGACTCCACCGATCTCCTGCATGTCTTCGAAGATGTACGGGGCGAGTTGGCTAGCCGCGGCCAAGAGTTGTTCCTCTTTGTCGAGGACCTCGTCTTACTGCACGGTATCGACGCCCAACTGGCGCAGGCGTTGACGCTGCCTGCTCGCAAGGACCTATGCCCGATACGGGCAGCCATTGCCGTCACGTCGGGTTACCTCGACGACCGGTACGCGACGTTTGCCGAGCGGGGCGTGCACTACATCATGGACGTGGAGCGCACGCGTGTTGGCACCGGTGAACTGCGGACCTTCGTTGGCCGGTATCTCAACGCCGGCCGCGTTGGTCGCCACGAACTGTCCGTTGCCGTGCGTTCGGGCCTGCCGACACCCAACAAGTGCACCGATTGCCCGTACCAGGATCGATGCCACCCGGCGTTCGGAGTGACGAGCGAAGGGCATGGACTCTTTCCGTTCAACGCCGCCGCTGTGGATCACCTTGTCGCCCTCGCCAGCCCAACTGACTTCGATCCGCGCAACATCCTGCGGGAGGTCGTGCGGGCGCCGCTCGATGTCGCCGAGGCTGAACTGTCCAAGTCGGGCGTGTTTCCGTCCGCCCGGTTCGCCGCAGGTCTCGCACCCACCAGGATGTCGGTGCCGTCCGAACTCCGCGACGCGATTGCCAAGCGCTCGAGCACCCCACAAGCCGAGATCAGCCTTCGTGCGTTCTACGCGACGCACCCGCCGGTGGCCGACGATGCCCTGCAGAGCATCTCCGACATCCTCGGCGTCCACCTCACGGATCTCGGCGACGGTGACACCATCGCGGAGAGGGCTGAACCGGTACCGTCAGTGCCGCCACAAGTGTCTGAACTCGAATTGTGGGTGGCCGGCAAACCACTCCCAGGCCCAATCGCCGGCCCCATCCGGAAATGGATCTTGGACGGGCTGGCTGCCCGTTTGCAGAGCGCCCCAAATGGGCTAACCGTCAAGCGCGCCGCCGGCGGCATACGCGTCGGGTCGGTAGTGATCAAGACGAGCCACGTGGTCCTGGACAATGCCGCTGGCGGCGGTAGCACGCCACCGGAGACACTCAGGATCAGGTTCTCCCCCAATGACAGTGACGCCGTCCTCCTCAAAGGCGTTCTTGCCGCCGCATCCGGCAACCTGGCAGGCCCGAACGGCGGCCGTTGGTTCTTCGACATACACAACCGGCTTGCGGCACTTGAGACTGAGATTGTCGAACAGGCGAGACAGCAAGCGGAATCGGGAACGGCCCAGGCACTGGCGGTATTGGGCGTCCTAAGCACCATAGACGGCCGTCCTGCTGACTCGCCGGCCGACGCCTTAGCCGTCATGATGCGCCCCAAACGTCCCAATGACATCAACCCGGGGATCGTGAAATTCCTGGACACGGTGGAGCGGTATCGCACCTGGGCGCTGACGACAGTGCGTGACAACCTGACCCAACGTAAGGCCGGAGGCGCCCCGTCGATCTTCGACGCGGGCGCAGTTCTAGGAAGTCTGGTTTCGTCCGCGCGACTGACTCAGCTACCCGACGCCCACCGCGACGATGCCAGCGTGGGTATGAGCCTGCGCGGATTCCACGAACAGCAGACCTCCGCCGCGGCGACGTTATGGGCCCCGATCCGAACCACCTTGGGAAAGATCGGCAAATACGTCGCCGAGGGCGAGGACCTTCAGGCCACGGCAGCGATCATGGACCGGTTGGTTCAACAGGCACACCGAGCATCAGCGTTGACCCGACCAGACGCGAAAGACACCTATGAGCCGCTACGGGCACGAATCAACGGCGAGCGGCTGAGCGCGCTACGCCGGCTCACGAAACTCGCCAACTCCGCGTCAGATCCCGCATCACTCTGGGCTCTCACGCATGACCCAGCCCCGATGATCAACGACATGCTGAGCTACTGGCGCCTATGTGACCAGCTCCTCCGATCGCTTCGCGACACGGCACCGCCCCCGGGCGGCCCGGCGGAAGTGTACGATCGTGGCCGCCTTCAGCAGGCGGTCAGAGCGCTCGCGGACAGTCTCGAAGGGTTGGCCAAGCGATGATCGACTTGCCCGACGCCGCTGTGGGCCCCGAGCAGGGCTCGTTGGCCGAGCGGGCCACCCAGGCCCTTCTGATGCTCGCTAGCCGGGCGGATCAGAGAAAATCCGAGGCCGAGTTGAGCGCTATCGCCAACGTCTGCACGCGGGCGGAGTCGTTGACTTCTCGTCTCGAGGCCGGTATGCGCGTTTCCGCCCAACTCAACACACTCGGCGTTTCGCACACTCGGCCAGCCGTTCCAACAGCTGCGGTCAAAGCGATCCCAAACCTGCGCACGGCCGCGACGCGCGCCCTCGACGTCGACCAGGACCTGACCGAGCGGCTACGTAGCGGAGCGGTTCAGGAGGCTCTCAAAGCAGCTGAGACCACCGCCAAGCTCCTCGAACAAACGTTGGGCAACGCGGCCGAGGCCGAGCGGCTCCGCCTGATACCCGTCGACCTCCATGGCCCAATCGCGACGATGCCTGGCAATGAGTCGCTGGGAGCCGGAATCCGCAGGATCCAGAGTTCCCTGTCGCAACGCTTCAGCGGATCAATTGGTGATCTTCCTGTCGTGATCGATCGGTGGCGGCGGTCGGCGGCGGAGTGGGAGGGGACACGCGAGGAGGTCAGACGGACCATGGCGGGACTCCCGGCTGAGATCAAGGCGTTTGTCGAGGCTGCCGCTAGCGAGGATGGTGCGCCATGGTCGCTCGTTACAGCGGCGGTACGTGAGTGGCTCGACACCGATGGTCACGGCGAGGGATACGGGGTACGCAAGTGGTAGCCGTCCCGTACGGCATCCTCCTCCGCGTACTCGACGCCTTGGAGGACGAGGAGGCCCGGAATCTGGTCTGGGGGCTGACCGATGAGACCTGGCCAGAGGACCGCCTTGTCGAGAGAATCGGCGTAGGCGCGAGGTCCCACGATCCTCAAGATGTTCTTGAACAGCTCCTGCAGCACGGTCTGGTCTTCGAACTCGACCGGAGTTGGCCCAAGCAGTACCGGACCCGGATGGCCGAAGCCATGCGGCTCATGTCGCATCTGCGGCAGCAGTTCCCTCGCAAACCGTGGCAGGCAGCCCCTCGCCTGGTGGCCGACTTCCGCTTCCGGCACGAGCCTCGGCTATTTCCCGAACGCGACATCACCGCAGACACCGTTGCAGCGCGCCTGGCGGCCCAGCAGGTTACCAACGCCCAGGTTGAGGCTGCCGGGCGCATCCTTGGCGACCGCAAACTTTCAGTCTTCCAACTCGACTCAGCCGTCGAGGTGTTCGCAGCGATGGCCGGCCGTGACCGGGGCGTGGTCGTCAGCTCTGGCACCGGCAGCGGCAAGACGCTCGCCTTCTACCTGCCCGCGCTGGCCTATCTCGCTACCCGACCAGTACCGTCGCACGGCGTCGGCGTAGTGGCGATCTACCCGCGCAATGAGCTGCTGAAGGACCAACTTGCGTCGGCGCTGGACGAGACGCGACGCCTGCGAGCGGCGGGCGGCCGACCGATCCGCATCGGCGCCTACTTCGGCAACACTCCAGTGAACATGACCCGAGGGCGCGCCCCCAACCGCGCCTGGCGGCGTTCCGCTGCGGGTTGGGTCTGTCCGTTCCTCACCTGCCGCGCTCCTATCGGCGACGGCCGCTGCGGCGGTGACCTCATCTGGCGCTCTCCCGACTATGACGCGCGACGCGAGCGGCTGACCTGCGCGACGTGCGGCGACGTTGTCAGCGACGACGAGGTCATGCTGACCCGAAATGCCATGCAGCGCCGCCCGCCCGACCTGTTGTTCACTACGACGGAGATGCTCAACCGTTCAATGAGCGATGGCTGGAGCATGCACGTGTTCGGGGTGGGACCGATGGCTCGTACCAGGCCTGGCCTAGTTCTCCTCGACGAGGTGCACACCTACGAAGGGACCAATGGGGCCCAAGTGGCGTACCTCCTTCGACGGTGGCGCCGCCTACTGGGCCGCCCAACCACCTGGGTGGGCCTCAGCGCGACTCTGGCGAACGCCGATCGCTTCTTCGAAGACCTGTGCGGGCTCGGCGACGGCATGGTGGTCAATGTTCAGCCCCAGCCAGAGCACATGAAGTCGCGCGGCCGTGAATACCAGGTCGTGCTTCGTGGCGACCCGGGTCCACAGACCGCACTGCTGTCAACCACGATCCAGTCGCTGATGCTCCTGCGCCGCGTTCTCGACGCAGGGCCGACCCGCCTCGGCGCCTACGGAAGCCGCGTCTTCGCGTTCTGCGACAACCTCGACCTGGTCAACCGGCTCTTCCGCCAGGTTTTGGACGCCGAGGGTTTCACCGAGACCGGCCAGCGCCGGCCGAACGGGTTCGCACTCGCCGGTCTGCGCATGAGCCGGGCCGCACAACGTTTTGGTCCCGTGGTGGACTGGCCTAGTCGAGACGCCGACGGCCAACAGTGGTGGATGGCCGAGCAACTTGGCTTCGAGGATCGAGTGTTGACCATCGGTCGAACGTCATCCCAGGATTCCGGTGTCAGCGTTGCGGCCGACATCGTCGTCACCACCTCGTCGCTAGAGGTCGGTTTCGATGACCCGACCGTGGGCGCGATCCTGCAGCACAAGGCTCCTCGCGATGTCGCGTCGTTCTTGCAGCGGCGGGGCCGCGCCGGCCGTACCCAGACACAGCGGCCATGGACGGTTGTTGTTCTGTCGGACTTCGGACGCGACCGGACGGCGTACCAGGACTACGAGACACTTCTCGCTCCGGCACTTCCCGAGAAGCGCCTGCCCTTGGGCAACCAGTCTGTGCGGAAGATGCAGGCAGCGATGTGCCTGATCGACTGGGCTGCCGCCTATCTCAACGTTACCGCCCGAGGCAACGGTCGAGTGATGCGCAAGGTGTTCATCCAGCCTGACGATGACCATGCGCAACTGCGCGTACAGGTGGCCGATCTGCTCACCCGAGTGATGAATGGTGGCCCCGAGCGCAGTGACTTGATGACCTTCATCGGGTCGTCCCTGCGGCTGCCCGCGGAGGAGGTCGACGCAGTGTGCTGGGAGCAGCCCCGGTCGCTGCTGCTGGACGCGGTCCCGACCGCACGGCGCCGCTTGCTCAGCAAGTGGGCCGCCTATGAGGACGGCGAGGTGGTGCCCGAGCGCGAAGGATGGGTCAATGACTCGCCGCTGCCCGAGTTCATTCCGAAGGCATTGTTCAGCGACCTGTGCCTCCCCGAGGTAGCCATCGAGCCGCCGAGCGACTACGACGACGCGGCGCGTGAGTCGATCGCGGTCCACTTGGCGCTGAACGAACTTGCGCCCGGCAAGGTCACAATGCGGTGGGCGGTCGAACGGGGCCGCGGCCTGTGGATCGAACCCACGGCCGACGGTGCAGCGATTCCGCTGGAGGCCGGTCTTGCTCGAAGCGGCCAAGTCGTCGGGGAGGTGCCGTATCACGACCGGGCGATTCCGTTGGTGCGCCCGCTGACAACTGCACCGCAGGTACCCGAGCGTGACGTGCAACCCTCCTCGAACGGCCGCCTGCATTGGCAGGTCCAACGGCAGGCTCCCAGCGGCGCCATCGACGTGACCCGGCCTCGATCCGGCCCGCTGGTGACCAGCGTGATCTCCGTGCAGGCGTATCTGCACACCGGACGGGGCGCGCTGCGAACATGGCGATATGCGACTGATACCTCAGCCAACGTGGTACGTCGAGCCGGTGGACGCCAACAGCTCACCAACAGCTTCACCTGGCAAGGCCAACCAGCGGCTGTCGGATACGAGGCGACCGTCGACGCCCAGGTCATCACCGTCGCCGTGCCACAGACTCTGGCAGCGTTCGGCCTTCACCGATCGGCAAGCCGCCTTCGCCAACTGCGCCGGGACTTCTTCGTCGACCAACTTCGGGCCCGCCTCCACGAACTTCGGGTTGATCCGTTCCTTTCCCGCAACATCGCGGAGTCAGTCGTCGCTGCGGCCGCCGTAGCGATCCGCGACAGCAGCGAACCGGTCGACCTATCGGCGGTACCTGCGGCGGATTGGCGACGGCTCGTCGCCGACCTGCTTAGCGAGGGCGTGATCGGCCTCAACGACGAGGACGACGGTGATGCCGACAACCATGGTCTAAGTCCGCGGCAACAACGCCTGCTCGATGCGCTGACCGAAGCCCACACCGCACATGTGATCGTCGAGACCACCAGCCTGCTGACCACCGAGCCCGACGACACCTGGCTGCCCTGGCTGCGTACCCGCTACGTCCAGACGATGGCCGCAGCGTGGCAGGCCGCCGCGCAGCAGATCTGCCCCGACTTCGACGCAGACCTCGACAGCGTCATCGACGTCGACCCAGTCAGGGCCGGCGCGACAGCAGCCTTCGTCCTCAGCGACTCCACAGTCGGCGGCGGTGGAATGCTGGAGGCGTTGACCAGCCGGATCAGTGATGATCCACGACAGTTCGACTACCTCGTCGTCGCCGCGCTGCAGCCATCAGATCTTGAGGAAGTCGACTGGTCGCTACGCCAGAGCCTCGCGCTGCTCGATAGCGTTCCCGCTATCGCAGACGCCGCGCAGCGCTTCCGGTCGGCGGCAAGGGACAGGCTAGCCGCCTGGCAGGAGGTGCTCGCGTTGCTCGCCGCATACGGCGTCAGTCCCGCACACGCGACCGTCACCACGCTCGCAAGCCGCATCTTCCGGGCCGGATCGTCGCAGCTGTCCGACGATCTCCTTCGCAGCTGCCAAGCTCGCTGGGAGGACATCGAAACGCGCGCCGGTTTCGCGATCGACTACCGCAGCATTTGTATGACGCTTGCCGCAGATCCCGAGATCCGCGCGGGGTTGGCCAAGGCTGTTCCCGAAGGCAGCGACGCAAGCGAACAGTGGACGCGATCCGTGCTGCAAGGACTGCTGTGGCCCAGTGCCGAGGCCCGGCGTGCTCAGTCTCTCGTAGCATCGAACCGATTCGTGAACGAAGCCGCGATGACCGAACGGACACTGGTGCTGGACACCCTGCCTGACCCGATCAACGACGTCGACGTCGACGATCCGCAATGGCCTCAACTGCTCGCCAGCCAGATCGCGACCTCGGGACGGTGTCGGTTGGTGTCGGCGACCGATGACCGCGGCCGCCTCAAGCAGGCGCTTCAGTACCTCGTCACCAATCCGATCGAACTTGGCTGGCTACACGTGCACCCGCATGTCGAGGCGACGTCACGCCGCGACGGGTTCCTCAGCGTTGACGTATCGCTTGAGGAGTCGCTCCAATGACCAGCCGCTACATTCACCGGCTCGCCGCCCGCCCGCATCGCCTCATCGGCGAGGCGCTGCAAGGATTGATCGTCAGTGAGCTTCTCGCACCGGGCCGCCGGCTGCTGATCACCTCACCCTGGATCAGCGACGTGCCCCTGCTCGACAACCGAGGCGGACGCTTCAGCGTCCTCAACACCACGTGGGGAGCTCGTGTCATCCGCCTTTCCGCGGTACTCCGCACCCTTCTTGAACAGCAGACGGACGTCTACCTGCACTGCGGCCCGGGCCCCCGCGAGACCGGGTTCGTCGAGCGACTTACCGACGCGGCCCGACGCGACGGGACAGACACACGACTTCACACGCGCCAGTCATCACACGACCGAGACAACGTTCTCGATCATGAGAAGGCGATCGCCGGAGACGACTGGATCGTCCACGGTTCGATGAATCTGACCTATCGCGGTGTCGAGATCAACGGTGAACTAGTGACCGTGTCCACGGACCCGGCCCAGGTAGCCGCGGTCACCACCGAACTGATGAGCCTCTTCGCATGAACGAGGTGGCCGAGACAGTGCCGCAGCGCTGGCCGTACTTCCGAGACACGTTTTTCGCACCGCCGAACGGCCTGCGCGTCGGCGGTGGAGTCGCTGCCCTCGATCGTCTCATTGTGACGGCCGGTCACCTCATCGCCGCGGAACCCGCGAGTCCGATTGTGCTTCCCGCGGTCATCGGGCGCACCACGCACTACTTCGCCCTGGCGTTCACTCCAGAACAGTCGCGCACACTTCGCGAACTCTTGCAGTCACATATCGGAACAACCTGGACCGACTTCGACGGTCAAAGCGTGCACGGTAGAACCAGCGGCGATCCGCTGGAGCAGGCGGCGGTCGCGTACGCCGGTGACAGCCGCCACGTCTACCGGTTCCGTGTAGCCGACGACGCCCGGGACGTGGTGCGGGACTCGATCCAGACCCTCCTGAAGTCGATCATGTCGGCACCACGACGGCAGGCACGAATCTCGCTGCCCATCGGCCGCCTGATCGGCGACCTCACCGACGCCTGCGCAGCTGGCGCGGAAGAGGCCGCACGCGAGGCGTACGCGGTCCTCGCCGCCGACCACCGCGTGTCCGAGGCGAACAGGCTGTACCTACAAGTCCAGGTCCTTGCCGCGTTCGAGCGTTGGCAGGACCTCGACCAGCACCCGGCCCTCGACACCCTGCTGAAGCTCTCCCGTCCGAGCCTTGCCTCCGACGCTCTCGCACGTCTGGCCGTGTCGAAGCTGCCGGACCCTCCGGACCTCGTGACATTCGGGCCAGTGGCGACACGGTTCAACGCGCTCATCGACTCGGTGTCGGCCATCCGGTCGGCCGCCGGCGCCCAGTACTACACGCTCTGGGCGCTCGCCGCCGGTGAATCACGGGAGATGCTGCGGCAACGGTTCACGGCCGCGGGATGGTCCACGGATCCAACGATCGTCGCATTGCTCGGCGCTGTCCCGGGTCAGGCCATCGGGTTGGCTACGTCGTCGATCGCGGAGCTGCGCCGTGGCGCCAAAGAGTCAATCGAGGCGGGACGCTTCGACGCCGCCGTCGACCTCTTGTCGGAGCTGCCCACCAACCTCGTTGACCTACCAGCGGTTCTTGAGGCGGTGTCGCACACGTTCACAGCCAAGGCCATCGCCCTCCTGGAGCGTCACCGCACGCATCACGGCGACGAGGCTATGCGTCGTGCCCTTGGCTCGACGCCGCAGCTGGAAAGCCGGATCGATGCGGCGGCGCTCCCGCAGAAGCTCGTCGAACTGTTCTCAGCGTCGGTCACCCCACACCGCCTCGCGGAACTCGTAGCATCCGTCGTACGCACCGGTCTGGCCGAAGTCCGCACGCCGGGTGGCGCCGCCGCGACCTGCCAGGCGATCCGCGCGGTCACCTCCGGTGATGGACCTGCACGCCTTTCGCCGGGAATCGACCTCTGCATCGATTTGGTCCGGGACCTCAAGACCAGCGACGCCGCGGTAGACGACATTCGGTCGCTGAGCTACAGCGTGCTGGAATTGTGGGCATATCACGACACCACCGGTGACCGGCATCGCGCCGCAAGGATTGTCCAGCTCACCGGAGATCTCGTCGAACTCGGCGTCGGGGTACATACCTTCGACGAGGTCGTCGAAATGATACGTGCGGGGTGGGACCCGTTCCTCACCGACGCCGACCTGCCGATCGGCCTCGACCTGCTCGAACAACTCATCGCCTACCGTGCCGACGACACCCACAGCCTCGACAAGTTCGCGGTCCCGATGCTGTCGCGGATCGGCCCCCACAACGCGCCACGCATCCCCTCGGCGGCGCTCGCCGTAGCCGTCGATCTCGCCCCGTCGTTCGGGCTAACGGTCGAGGTCCCGCCGCTGGAAGCTGCGGAGGTCGATTTTGTGGGGGTTGTCCGGCCCGGGACAACGATTGCCTTGTACTCCTTGCAGGAACAGGCGCTCGGCCGTGCCGCAAAGATCCTGCGCGAGCGGCATCCTGGCCTCGAAGTTGTTGTGTCCGGAGATCACGTGTCAACCGAAGCATTGCGTACTGCTGCGCGGACCGCAGACCTGTTCGTCGTCATGGATCGCGCGGCCGCCCATGCCGCGACGAACGCCGTCAAGGCAGAACGCCGGACCGCGCCGACCCGCTACGCGGCCGGAAAGGGCTCCACCTCCATGATTGAAGCCGCCGAGGCGTGGCTTCGGGAGCGGGCCACGCCTCCACGCCACGGTCACGCCGTCGACGGCACGACCTGACGCCAGCCGTCACGAACTCCTCCGGCGGCCCCGCCTGGCCGCAGGAGAAGCCTGGGTGTTGCGGCGGTATCTCGCCAGCAGGTAGTCGGTTAGTCGCTGGATGTCCCGGGTCGTGTTCTGGAGGTCATTCCACGCCCGGTCGCCGTCGTCGAACGGCCACACGCCGTCGGTCCAGTGACAGTCGTCGGCGATCGCTTTCAGGCCGGCCGCGAACTCGGACACCTCAACGACCTCGTCGGCGGTTACGTGTTGATGGGCGATAGCGTCCATGAGGTAGCCCATGCTGATGATGCCGGCACCGTGCATGAGTCGGGATCGGCGGGGCGGCTTGTTCCAGGCATCGGGGAACACCTCGGCGACCGCGGTCCAGAAGGTGTCCAGCATCGCGATCATGCAGCCGTAGTTCGGGCCGGCGTTGTCGCCTCGATACGGGTAGAGCGCGCCGTCGCTGAGGCTGTTTTCGAGCATGCGCAGCATCGAGTTGTCCTTGATGATCCCGTTCGGGTTGGTCGGTGTTTGGATCATCCGATGCAACGGGGAGGTCTTGGAAAAGTTGACACGCTCGACCAGAGTCGCCGGCACCTGGCGGACCATCAGCGGCACGGGCAGCGCTCCGGAGGCTTCGGGCAGCAGTTCGTGGATGAGGCCCTTCGACAGGGCTTTGGTCGAGTTGACCAGGATGAACTGTGACCGTTGGTCGGCGTGGGTGTCGGTGATGAACGCGGTGACGCAGATGGGGAACTCTTCGAGTTGGGCGTCGCGGATCGCGGCGCTGCGTTGTTGCCCGTCGACGATGAAGCCAGGCTTGTCGGGACAGTCGTCGGCGACCACGGGGATGACCAGGGTGCCGGAGCGGACGAACGCGGGTCGTTCGTCGGCGGTCTTGTCCGCGTGGAAGCGGACGCGTTCGTCGAAGGCGATGACGATGGCGTTGGGTAGCAACGGGCTGGGGTCGGTGTCGAGGTAGCGGCGGATCGCGGCAACGTGCGCAAGGCTTTCTGGGCGTTGGTAGCCGTGCAGCCGGGTCTGCTCATCGCGGCGGATGCGCGCGACGGCGGCGATGTCGCTCACGCGCTTGCCGTCGATGGCGAAGGTGTAGATGCGCCGGTTCGGGCCCTGGCGGATCTCCAGCGCCGGCAATCGTAGCGTCTGCCGCCGCCTGGTCTTTGCTGGTGTGGCCTGTGCCCGGGTCACGTTTGGTCCTCTCCCAGTTGAGCGCGCAGCCGCTGCCTGAAGACGTACAGGTTATGAAATCCTCGCCGCTTGTTTCGTTCGGTGCCTCTGAAGACGATGATCTGGATGCCGAGGGTCCGGCATATCTCGCACCGGCAGTCCCGCCAGGGCCGGTCCTGAAGGGTGCGACGGTAGGCTTCACCGCGGTCGGTCTTGCCATCCCACACTTCGCTGTAGTCCTGCAGGGCTTGCAGCGTGTCCTCCAGTGACGCCCTGCCGGCGTCATACTCGCGGAGCAGGCGCAGCGCGGACCGCTCAAGGGTGAGGGCGCGTCTCTGGTCGATCTCGCCGGAGCTGATGCGCTTACGGAGTTTGAGGTTGCCCTCTACCTGTGGCACCCGAAGCGCCAGGTAGGTGCTGTCGAGCGTGTAGTAGTTGTTGCGGTCGTCTTTGAAGGCCTGCCGAAAGGGTGAGGTGCTGTCGAAGCTGGTGACACCGTGGTCGGCGAACATGGGAATGTCGTCGCAGCGGCTGATGCCGAGCAGGTGCAGTTGGGTGCCACTGTCGCGGACGCCGTCGACCGAGCGGAGACAGGTCAGGATTTCTCGTGTCTTGAGTGGCACCATGCCGCCCATAGCGATCCGCCGGAACCCGATGCGCTGCAGGGTGGCGACTGAATCGGCGTAGGACTGCGGGCTCCAGCCCTGTGCGACGCCAAGCGGCTCGAAGGTGACGCGCCGGTCTTTGCAGCGTTTCCAGAAGTCGTTGGCCAGCGTGAGGGTGATGTCTTGGCGGCGCACCCATTCGGCGGCGCACTCATCGTCACGGTCGGTCTGGGGCTCGTACTGGAAGATGACGTGATCGACGGCAATGCCGTAGTCGAAGCCGCACCCGGCGTAGAAGTCGATCACCTCATCAACCGTGTAGGGCGGCTCGGCATCATTAACGTAGGAGAATGCCCCGCAATCGCCCATAATCTTCAACGGTCCGCGGGCGTGGTCGAGCCTGAAGAAGCGTCGGGCACCTTCGCGGTAGAGGCGGTGGCGTTGCGGCGTGCTGTACTTGCCGGCGCTGCCGTCGGAGTATCCGTCCACGATGGCTTTCGAGACGAGCAGGCCATGGAAGGGGGGCGGGTCGAGCACCTCGTGGGCGTACAGGTCGTCACGTTGCCGGACCCGGTACGGGTCTCGTTCCTCGGTGACGAAGTCGAATCCTGGGTCCACCTGGTCCTGGCTGTCGGGGAAGAAGAACCTCATCGGATGTTGGCCCTTCCGCTGCGGTACACGCGGATGAGGTAGTTCGACAGCTTCTGGATGTGGCCGTGGATGTTCTCCACCGCATCCCAGCGCAGCCCGCTCTCCTCCCAGGTGCCGGAGGTCCATCGGCAGTGTGGGGCCACTAGGTCCAGGTGCTTGCGGATCTCGGCGGTCGCGTCGGGTTGCTCGACGTCGATGGTGCCCAGCACCCGGTCCATGAGCCGGCCCATCGCACGGATTCCAGCGCCATGCATGAGGCGGCTCTCCGTTGCGGGCTTGCCCCAGGCGTCGGGGAACGCGTCGCGCACCGCGCTCCAGTACACGCACAGGGCGTGGTGGATGCCGTCGACGTCGGTGTCGCCGGTCGTCAGGTTCCGGTACGGATAGAGGCAGCCGGCGGGTGAGCGGTAGCTCTCCTGGAGCATCTGGACGACGCTGTTGTCGGCGATCACCGCGCGGGCGGCTTTCTTGCTGGTCGACGCGCGTTTGATCGTGCGGTAGAACGGCGAGTCCGGGTCGTTGTTCAGCCGATCGCACAGGAAGGAGGGGGCCTTGCGAACGGTCAGGTGCATCGGCAGTGGGCTGTCGACCTCGGGCAGCAACTCGGTGACGAGGCTACGGGGTAGGGGTTTGGTGTTGTTGACCCGCAGGAACTGGTCGCGCTGCAGGCCGACCGAATCGGCGACGAATGCGGTGATCGGGACTGGGAGGTTTGAGCGCGCGGCCCGCGACAGCGCCAGGGCGCGTTGCTGACCGTCGACGATCCATGCCGGTCTCGGCTGCCCGTCGCTGGGCACCGGTAGGAGGAGCTTGCCGGCGGTGGCGAGTCCGTCGGTGACATTGGGGCCGCGGCTGGAGACGAACTTCACCGTCGAGGACAACGCCATGATGATCGCGTTGGGGAAGATCACCGGATCGCTGTCGAGGTAGTCGATGATGTCCTGGACGTGGCTGTGCACCTCGGGGCGTTGGTAGCCGATAAGCTTGCCGGCCTCGTCGCGGCTGACCCGCGACACGTCGGCAACCTGGAGCACCTCCGCGGCGGTCAATGTGAACAGATACAGGGGGTGGCCGGTGGTCTGCACGAGCTTCAGTGCGCGCCGCACCAGATCGCTGTTGTCGGTCATGGCCGGTGCACCTGCTGACATGTCTCCGCGTGCAGGAGCCCGAAACGGGCCTGCTCACAGGAGCGGCCCGTTCCACGCAACTGTTGCAGCAACTGTGTGGCGCTGGTGTGCGGCTGCGCCTGAATGTAGGTGCGGACGTCCGCGTCGGACATCCGCTGCCCGGAGGCGCGCCGGACAGGCGGGTTAGCCGGCACGGCGGCAACCGCAGCCTCCCGCAGTGCCGCCCGCCCGCTGCCTGCGCTGTGGCCGAGGAGGTGTTTGACGACGCGGACATTGAGCGCCTGAAGGCTTCCACCGACGGTGTGCCGCAGCGTGGCGGTGACGGGCACCAGTACGTCAGCCAACGGGGGGTGGGCGGGCGGCCCGACCACTGACAGCGCGTCGGGGTCGAGGATGGAGGCGGCGGCGATCAGATCGTCACCACACGCGCGTTGGTACGCCTCGGACAGCACCGCGATGATCGTCGTGTCCGGGCTGCGCCGGGCCAGTTCGGTGAAGGTGCGCGGCCGGTCGGGTGCCGGTCCGGGCCACTCGCCGAGACGTTGCCACCAGTCGGCGACCTCGGCGACGCTCGTGCCGACCGCGTCGCGGCGGGCTGCGGAGAACGTGGCGCCGTAGGCGCAGATCCCCGTGTCCGCTCGGATAAGGCCGTAGCCGGCCGATGCGATCCACAGCACCGCGTTCTGGGCCGTTGGCGTGTCGGTGGTCAGGTTCCGGGCAACCTGCCAGTGCTCCCCGGCGTACAGGTCGACGGCTGGGTAGCGGGGGTGGGCGCCACTACCGAGCCGGGCGGTCCAGGCGGCAAACCGGGCGGCCGGTCGCCGGTTGCTGAGGTTGCCGAGGCGAAGCTGCGACGGCACAGCGTGCCGCTTACGGTTGGCGCACGTCACCACGACGTGCAATGACCGGTCAGCGGCGGGTTTAGGCATCGCGGCGTCCTTCGTCGGCGTTTGTCCAGGAGACCTGGGCGAACGCGGCGTGGTTGTGGATGCTCTCGTCGTTGACGACCCGGACGCTGCCGCGCGCTAGTCGGCGGTCGTGACGCAGGGCGACGACGACGTTGCGGGCCATGTCTTCCACGAAAACCGGGTTGTCGTAGGCAGCCATCGTGACGTGCCGCTCGTCGGACCGCTTGAGCAGCGCATACAGCGGTGAGGACGCGGACCGCTCGGCGACGTCGATCAGTTCGTCGAACCACACTCCGCAATCGGGATCGGCGAGTTCGACGTCGATGGTGACCCGGCCGCGTTGGTTGTGGGCGCCGCGGTCGCTGATCGCTTTGCTGCACGGGCAGACGCTGGTCACCGCAACCTCCACCCGCAGCCGTACCACGGCTCCGGCCGGCCCGACGGTGGCGGTGACCGTACTGGGGTAGTCCATGAACGACACCGCCCCGGTCGCCGGTGCCAGCCGCTCCAGGAAGTAGACGAATGCGGCCGCTACGGTGGCCCGGCCGCTGCCCATCCGGCGGCGCAGGTCGTCAGTCATCAGCACCAAGCTGGCGGCACTGAGCTGGTCACGCCACTGATGCAGCACCTCAACGAACCGGCTCAGGTGCGCGCCCTTGACCTCGCTGGCGACATCGACCGACATCGTCAAGGTCGCCACGGTGTCACGTTTGTTGCCCTGCCCGTCGCAGACCAGCACCGGATAGCGCAGCCCCTCGACGCCGACCGCGTCGAGGCTGACGCCACGGGTGTCGGGCAGCGCCTGGACGTCGATGAGGGTCATGATTCACCCCGGTAAACACAGCCCGAGGTGCACGTCTCGCGCACGACGATCGCCGCCAGCGGCAGCGCGCCGGTCAGCCTATTCCAGGCCCAGCGGGCGAGGTTCTCGCTCGTCGGGTTCTCCAGCCCGGGCACCTCGTTCAGGTAGTAGTGATCGAGTTGGTCGATCACCGGCTTGACCGCGGCCTTTATGTCTGCGAAGTCCATGATCCAGCCCATCGTCGGGTCGACTTCACCTTGGACGTGGACTTCGAGCCGGTAGGAGTGGCCATGTAGGCGGGCGCACTTGTGGCCCTGCGGCACCTGCGGCAGCCGGTGCGCGGCTTCGAAGGTGAACTCGCGGAAGATCTCCATTACGCGATGCCCAGATACTTGTGGGTCTGCAGGCTCAGCTGCCACTGCGGATGCTCCAGGCAGTACGCCACGGCCGCAACCGTGTTCGCTTCCCTTTCAGACCCGTCCATCGGCTGCAGCAGAAACCTGGTGAAGGTGAGGTGTTCGAACTGCTCGGGCATCGCCCCCGGTTGCGGAAACACGAGCTTCAGGTCGTCACCGCTGGTCAGGACGAGCTCGGCGCCGGCCTTGGGGCTCACACAGATCCAGTCGACGCCCTCTGGTGCAGCCTGGGTGCCGTTGGTCTCGATGGCGACCTCGAAACCTTCGGCGTGCAGCGCGTCCACTGCCGTGTGGTCGAGTTGCAGCAGCGGCTCACCGCCGGTGCACACGACGTAGCGGCGGCTGCGCGGATGTTCACGCCCCTGCCAGGCTTTCGCGACCGCGGCGGCGAGTTCGGTCGCCGTGGCGAATCGTCCGCCGCCTGGGCCGTCCGTGCCGAGGAAGTCGGTGTCGCAGAACTGGCAGACGGCGCGGTGCCGGTCGCGTTCACGTCCGGTCCACAGGTTGCAACTGGTGAACCGGCAAAACACTGACGGGCGGCCAGCGTGACTGCCTTCACCCTGCAGCGTGTAGAAGATCTCCTTGACCCGGTACACGGTCAGGTGACCGGTACGAGTGCCGGGTCCGTCCGACCCAGTTCAGCGAAGCCACGTGCACGTAGCAGGCAGGAGTCGCAGGTGCCGCACGCGCGGCCGTCGACAGGGTCGTAGCAGCTATGGGTCAACGAATAGTCGACCCCGAGCTCCCAGCCCCGCTCGATGGTCTGCGCCTTTGTCAGGGCAATCAGCGGCGTGTGGACCTTCAGCCGTTGAGTGCCCTCGACTCCGGCTTTGGTGGCCAGGTTCGCCATCCGCTCATATGCCTCGATGTACTCCGGGCGGCAGTCGGGGTAGCCGCTGTAGTCCAAAGCGTTGACGCCGATAAACACATCCGCTGCGCCCAACGTCTCCGCCCAGGCCAACGCGAACGACAGGAAGATCGTGTTCCGGGCCGGCACGTAGGTGACCGGGATGTCCGTGGCAAGCTCGTCGACGCTGCCGTGGTGGGGCACGCCGATGGCGTCGTCGGTCAGCGCTGAACCGCCTCCGAACACTCGCAGGTCGATGTCAGCGATCACGTGGCGGCGCGCCCCGTATGCCTGCGCGACGCGAGCCGCTGCTTCCAACTCGACCGTGTGTCGCTGCCCATAGCGGAAACTCAAGGCGTAAGGCTCGAAGCCCTCGGCGCGGGCAATTGCCAGCACGGTGGTCGAATCCAGGCCACCGCTGAGTAGCACTACTGCCTTCGGCCTGCCCATCGCACGACCCTCCCGATCGGAAACTGGTCCACTCGCTGAACTACAAGCGTGTAGTTTCAGGCGCCGTCGCGGGTGACGTTACCCAAGAAACTGCAGTAGATCGAGTCGCGCAACGCCCGTAGTTTTCCGATTTCGGGCAACGACAGGAGCCGACGGCGAGGCTCGGCGCCCCACCCCAGCCACGAGCAGTACGTGTGTGCGGCAGTTCGGGCTGTGGGTGGCGCTGTGGGCTGTGGGTGGCGCTGTGGTACGTGAACTTCCGGTCGGCGGACGGACGGCAGGCGCAGCCGCTGGCCGATGGGGCACCGGCTGCAGGCGCTACCGGGAATTCTCGACCTTCGGCTGCCACCGACCGGTGATCGGCTCCCACTCGGCCTCGACGTACAGCCGGTTGATGTCAGGCTGCGCCCCCGGGGTGTCCGGGTCACACGGCACCCAGCCCCGGCCGGGCTCGAGCCGGGCGAACCAGCCAAGGCGCTCGCAGTCCTCTTTGACCGAGGGTTGGGTGTTCTGGATCTTGGGTGTCGGCTTGAGTGACGACTGTCGATAGACTTCGATGGGCCGGTGGAAGCCGAGTGCCTCGTGTGGCCGGATGTGGTTGAACACGTGCCGGTAGGCGCTGCTCTGTCGCGCCAGGTCGGTCAGCGTCTCGATCTCGCAGCGGTAGAGGTGTTCGTGCTTCAGCGACCCGAACGCGCGCTCGCGCACGCCGTTCTGGCCCGGGCTCTTGCGGCGGGTGCGGATGTGCACGAACTCGCTGCGGCTGGCGATGAAGGCGGCGAAGGCATGGCCTTTGAACGCGCCGCCGTTGTCGGTGACGAGCTTGATCCGCTTCGGCCGGCCGGTGTCCGGGTCGACCGGGAGCTGGTCGAGCAGCGCGATGCCGCCGGCGAGGGACTCGGCCTCGGCGATGGCGATGCGCACAGCTTCGATCGCGTCGGTGCCGGTGCAGGTCGGCGCGATGTGCCAGCCGTACTCGTACTTGGAGTAGTAGTCGCAGCAGCCGGCCAGCCGCCAGATCCCGCCGGTGGCGGTCTCGTACTCACTGAAGTCCAGCTGCCACACCTGGTTCGGGCCGGTAGGCGGCTCGGCGAACGCCGCCTTGCGGGCCTTGGCCAACTCGCGGCGTTCGCCCTGGTAGTCGACCGACTGCAACAGGCCACGGCGGCGCATCGCACGCTCCACACCGGACATTGACAGGCGGTGCCCGTCGGCGCGCATGAGGCCGTAGATCTTGCGGTGGCCCCAGGCCGGCCAGTCCGCGGCGTACTTCGCCACCACCGGCTCGGCCGCATCGACGACCGGCGCCGGCCACGGACCCTTCGCCCGCCCAGTGCGGCCGGCGTTGGCCTGCCACCGGTGGTAGTGCGGCGTGGGATGCCGGTCAGCTGGCAGAACCTGCAGACCGGCATCCCCGCCTGCACGCGGATCACCTCGAGGTCCGCGAAGGGGCCAGCCGGCCCTCCGCGGACTTCTTCCACACCCGCAGCTCGACGTAGGCCTCACCCAACGCGGTGGTCAACTCGGCGACCTCGGCTTCGAGGGCCCGCTCTCGCGACGAAGGCCGCGACGCGCCACCGGCGGCCAGGCCGAGCTTGCCCGCCTCCAGAAACTGCTGCTTCCACTTGCCGATCGAGGTCTCCGACACCTTGTTGCGCCGGGCCGCCTCCGCGATCGTCATCTCATCCGCCAGCACGGACAACACAATGCGGATCTTGTCCTCAGTCGAGAAGACCGGCGGACGACCCATCAGATCAACTCCTTGGATCAGGGCCAACAAACCCCTGTGCCAAGAATTCTGACGCGCGACACCCAGTCACACTCGCCCACCCAGCCGCGTCCGCTCGTTTGCGCAGCAGCACCCACCCAAAGATGACCATGCGGCCAACTACGGAGCCAACCGGCCAACCAACTTGCCCAGTCTCAGGCGACGGATTCCCTTGATCTGGCCCGGGCGCCGCCTGGTGTTCGTACATATGTTTGATTACTGTGCTTTGTTGTGACCTGGCTTCCTCGCATCCGCGAGGTCGGTTGGTTCAAGACCGGCGAGGATGGCCCGGACGGTTCCGGCCGGTACGCCGACCGACGCCTGTTCGTCCGGTTGCAGCAGGACATGAACGGCACCGGCGAGTGGACGCTGGAGCTGCACGACTGCGGTAAGGCAGCCGACGGCAGGGCCACGCGCGTGTACGACAACGAGCAGGACGCGCGAACCGCGTTGGCCTTGGTGTATGCCCTGACCCGTCACCTGGGGGCTGCTGCCGGATCGGTTCAGCGGCGGGGCCGAGATTGGGCGGTGGGAGGTCCACACCTACGACCTGTCAGACGGCGACGTGCGCCAGCTCGCCCGGTTCGCGGCAAGCCCCGTGGGCGGCTGACACGTCGCAGACCGGCCGGCCCGGGGGCCGTGGGACGCGGTCGACGAGTTCGTGGGTGAGGGCTGGCGTGGGCGGGCCGGGTCTGCAGCAAGATGGCGTGGTGACCACGTCGCCTGTACCGGACACGCCGACCCGCCGGGCCGGAACGGTGCTGGAGGTGGTGCTGGAGCGGGTCACCTACGCCAACGAGGAGACGGGGTACACGATCGCCCGGGTGGCCACCGACCGCTCGGGCACCGACCTGCTCACCGTGGTCGGCTCGCTATTGGGGGTGCAGCCCGGGGAGAGCCTGCGGCTGTTGGGCCGGTGGGGCTCGCACCCGCGCTACGGCAGGCAGTTCGAGGTCGATTCGTTCACCACGGTGCTGCCCGCCACGATCCAGGGCATCGAGCGGTACCTGGGTTCGGGGCTGATCAAGGGGATCGGGCCGAAAATGGCCGCCCGCATCGTCGGGCATTTTGGCGCGGACACGCTGCGGGTGATCGAGGAGCAGCCCGCCCGGCTGGTCGAGGTGGCCGGCCTCGGGCCCAAGCGCACCGCGATGATCGGCGCTGCGTGGGAGGAGCAGAGGGCCATCAAGGAGGTGATGGTCTTCCTGCAAGGCGTCGGGGTGTCCACCTCCCTGGCGGTGCGGATCTACAAGAAGTACGGCGACGCCTCGGTCTCGGTGGTGCGCAACGAGCCGTACCGCCTCGCGGCCGACGTGTGGGGCATCGGGTTCAAGACCGCCGACACCATCGCCCGCGCGGTCGGGATACCGCACGACAGCCCGCAACGGGTCCAGGCGGGTATCCAGTACACCCTGTCCGAGGCCGCCGACAACGGCCACTGCTACGTGCCCGAACCGAACCTGGCCGCCGACGCCGCCCAGATCCTGGCGGTATCCGTCGACTTGGTGCGCGCCTGCCTGGACGAGCTCGCCGCCGCCGAGGGCGTCGTGCGCGAGCCGGTGCCCAACCCCAGCAGCGACGGCGCGACGATCCCGGCGGTGTACCTGGTGCCGTTCCACCGTGCCGAGACGTCCCTCGCCGCCGGCCTGATGCGGCTGCTGAACTCGCGCGCCGACCGGATGCCCGGCTTCGCCACCGTCGACTGGGCCAAGGCGCTCACGTGGCTGCACACCCGCACCGGCACCGAGCTGGCCTCCGAGCAGGAGCAGGCGGTCCGGCTCGCCCTGACAGCGAAGGTGGCGGTGCTCACCGGCGGTCCGGGCTGCGGCAAGTCGTTCACCGTCAAGTCGGTCATCACCCTCGCGGCGGCGAAGAAGGCGACGATCGTGCTCGCCGCACCGACCGGCCGGGCCGCGAAACGGCTCACCGAGCTGACCGGGCACCCCGCCGCCACCGTGCACCGGCTGCTGCAACTGCGTCCCGGCGGCGACCCCACGTATGACCGGGACAACCCCATCGACGCCGACCTGATCGTGGTGGACGAGGCGTCCATGCTCGACCTGATCCTGGCCAACAAACTCATCCGCGCGGTACCGGCCGGGGCGCACCTGCTGCTCGTCGGCGACGTCGACCAGCTCCCGTCGGTCGGCGCCGGGGAGGTGCTGCGCGACGTGCTCGCCGCCGACCACATCCCGCAGGTCCGGCTGACCAGGATCTTCCGGCAGGCGCAGCAGTCAGGGGTGGTCGTCAACGCCCACCGGATCAACGCCGGCCAGCCGCCGGTGTTCGGCGAGCACCCGGACTTCTACCTGTTCCCGGTGGAGGAGCCGGAGGCGACCGCGGAGGCGGTGGTCGACATCGTGGCCCGGCGCCTCCCACGCCGGTTCGGCATCCGCCCCCGCGACGTCCAGGTGTTGACCCCGACGCACCGCGGCCCGGCCGGCGCCGGCAACCTCAACATCGTGCTGCAGCAGGCCCTCGCCCCGGCCCGCGACGGGGAACCGGAACGCCGCCACGGCGCCCGGGTCTTCCGCTCCGGCGACAAGGTGATCCAGATCCGCAACAACTACGACAAGGGCGCCGCCGGGGTGTTCAACGGCACCGTAGGCACCGTCACCGCCCTGTCCACTGTGGACCGGCAGCTGACCGTGCGCACCGACGAGGACGAGGACATCGGCTACGACTTCGACGAGCTCGACGAGCTGCAGCACGCCTACGCCATCACCGTGCACCGCTCCCAGGGATCGGAGTACCCGGCGGTGGTCATCCCGCTGACCATGGCCGCCTACACCCTGCTGCAACGCAACCTGCTCTACACCGCCGTCACCCGCGCCAAGACACTGGTGGTGCTGGTCGGCAGCCGCAAAGCGCTGGCCATCGCCGTGCGCACCGCCGGCACGGGCCGCCGCCACACCGCGCTGACCCACCGGCTGTAGATCCTGGCAACCCGGGGGGTGGTCAGCCGGCGTGGCGGTGCGTGGCCCGGGGGCCGCCGATCGCGTCGGTTCGACCCTTATCCCGCCTCGCCCGGCCTAGCTGGGACGATGACTGGATTTGAGTCATGGTGTCGCTATCGTCGCGGGGCGCGAGCGCGGTCTCGTGCCAGCATCGTCGGCATGAGCAAGCGGTCCGTCACGTCCACGTGGAGGGACATCTCGGCGTTGATCGCCATCCTGGCCGTCTTTGGTCTGACGGTCCTGATGATCGTCCAGCGGTACGAGCCTGCCGTCATCACCGCGGTGGTCACGGCGACGTGCCTCGCCGCGGCCGAGCTGGTGCGGCGCCTGCGGGAGCCGCCACGAGGCAGCGCCGAGCCCGACCGCGACCGGGAGCCCGCCGGATGACGAACCCGTCGGTGTCCGTCGTGGGTAGCTTTCGACAGCACTACCCGCAGGTGGCCCACGCTTCCCGGATCTTCGCGGCGGCAGGAATCACGGTCCGATCCCCGGTGATCTCACGGATCGTCAACCCGGGTGAGGAGTTTCCGCGTTTCGAGTCCGACCCGCCCTACCGACCGGGACCAGGCCGCGGGTCAGCGCGTTGATAACCGCCGACCTGGTGATCTTCACCGTCCGCGACGACCAGCTCCAGGTGCTGCTCGTCGTGCGCGGCAAGCCGCCCTTCAAGGGCAAGCTGGCCCTTC
>DASRHY010000243.1:0-2728 GCA_035650275.1 Kribbellaceae bacterium
CCCACAGTACAGCAGCAGGTCCTGCTGGTAGCCCGCCGAGTCCGACCGCAGATAAACCTTGGTTACGCCGGTAGCTGCGGCGGTGGCCAGACAATCCTTCAGCACCCGAAGCTGCTGATAACCAGCCGGGACATTGCCGTCTCGGAACTCCGAGTGCAGCACGACGCCCTGTTCCGCCCACCAGCAGTTCAGTGGCTGGTACGCCTTGAACCCCTTGTAGCAGGGCAGTGCATCGCGTTTGTGGGTTTCGATCAGCGTGGCGTCCATGTCCAAGGTCGCCACCGCCAGCCGCCGGTGCGTCTGGAGAAATCCGAGCAGCGCCTGGTTGACCTGCCACAGGGCGCGGACCGGCTCAGCCATCGCCGGGATGATCGCGCTGCCGGGCGGGCGCGGCTGGCCGGCTGCGGCATCATGGAACCGGGCCAGCCAGTCCGCCATCGCCGAGGGCGACGGCACGGCGCGCCGCCGGGGCTTGCGCCAGCGCGTCCGCAGCGCCCGGCGGCCGGCGCGCGGCAGCAATCTGCGTTCGACCTCGCGCATCACCTGGACAAAGCCGGCGTCCTGCTCCAACCGCTCCAGATCCTCCAGACCGTCGCCGCCCGCCAAGTTCAGCACGATCAGCGCCACGATCATCTGAAGATCGAGCCAGCCCTGCTCCCCGGCGACCCGGACATGCTTGCGGATCGCGACATCCAGCCCGCTGGCCTTGATCAGATCCAGGTAGACCGGCAACCCGCCGAGCGCCGTCACCCCGCTGGCGGCCGTCTCGGCTTCGTACTGGAAAGGCAGTGCACCCTGTGCCATGCTTCGGTCACCCCGTTGGTGATGGTTCCGTGTTTCGCAATCACAGCCTATCTCCTTGATTCATCAAGGCCAACGGGGAACCTCATCATTCTTGATCCGGATTTGCGGCCCACATGAATAAATCTTCTCGCCGATTGGCGAATGTGCCCGTCTGATATCCCGACCATTGTCCGTTGCCACAGTTGAGAAGAGCTTGCCGACGGCACGTTCCGTGCCCGGCATAATCCCGGAGGATACATGAGTCAGATGCCTGCACGCCGTCTGGGCGTTGCAATAGTCGGGTTGGGCGGAGCGGTTGCTACGACGGTCGCCGCCGGGTTGGGAATGATCCGCCGAGGGGCTGTCGATCTGTCTGGACTGCCGCTGGCGGAATCCACCCAGGCCGGCTTGGCACCCTACCAGAACATCGCTTTGGCTGGGTGGGACCTTTATCCGGACGATCTGGCATCCGCTTGCCGCCAACATGGAGTTCTGGCCCCCGCTGAACTCGATCTGGTACGGACGGAGCTGGAATCGGTCAGGCCGTGGCCCGCTATCGGCAATGTCAAATTCTGCCGCAATGTCGCGGGACGGGAGGGCGCCAACCTGACCTCGATGCGTGACCAGATCGACAGTCTCAAGGACGATCTGCGGCGTTTCAAGGCGGAGAGCGGCGTCGATAGCCTCGTGGTCGTCCATCTCGCCTCCACCGAGCGTCTGGTCGATACCAGCCTGCCGCAGTTCGCGACACCGGAAGCGTTTGAGATGGCGCTGGACGCCAATGACGAGGAGATCGGGCCGGCGATGCTCTACGCCTATGCCGCGATTACCAGCGGCATCCCGTACGGCAACTTCACCCCCAGCGTCTCGGCCGATATTCCGGCGCTGAAGGAACTGGCGCGCCGCAAGGGCGTACCGATCGCCGGCAAGGACGGCAAGACAGGTCAGACCCTGGTCAAGACCGTCATCGCTCCGGCGCTTCGCGGCCGTTCGCTCCGGGTCGATGGCTGGTACTCGACCAATATCCTGGGCAACCGCGACGGGCTGGCGCTGGACGATCCCAGTTCGCTGGCGTCCAAGCTGGACACCAAGGGGTCGGTGCTGGACAGCATCCTCGGCTACAAGGTCGAAAACCATAAGGTTTTCATCCACTACTACCCGCCGCGCGGCGACGACAAGGAAGCCTGGGACAATATCGACTTCACCGGCTTCCTCGGCCACCGCATGCAGATGAAAATCAACTTCCTGTGCAAGGATTCGATCCTGGCTGCCCCCCTGGTGATCGAGATCGCCCGTTGCCTGGATCTGGCGAAGCAGCGCGGGCAGGGCGGTGTGCTTGAAGAACTGGGCGTGTTCTTCAAGGCACCGCTGATGGCCAACGGCGCTGAACCCGAGCATGCCTGGGGCGAGCAGGAGCGTCGGTTCCGCGCGTGGTTGGATGGTGGGACCGCGCGCGCCGAAAAGTCCCTGAAGGCAGCGGCGGCGAGTCTTGCCGATGTCGGTTGACGCTTCCCTGATCCCGCTGCTGCGGGAAATCAACGACCTGAAACGGGTGCGCGCCGCCGGAATCGACGGCACTTTGGCGGCGCGCGCCTTCCGGCGTTCCTGGGGGCGGCTGGTGGCGGGGGATTCCCCCGCTACCGTGGCGTTGCGGGAAACGGCGCACGCATTGGTCGCCGCCCGGTTGGGCGGCATCGACCGCCCCATGCTGACGCGTGCGGGATTGAGTGGGGAGGAGGCGACCGAAGTCCTTCAGTCCGCCTTCGACGCGGTGGTGGAACCGCTTGATCCAGTGCTTGCAACGACCCTGCGGGATCACCTGAACGAACCGGAACCCGCTGCCGCTGAACCTCCGGCCTTCGTCCGTGATCTGGAGCGCCAGCCTCGGGCGGGTGCGACCCGGCCGGGGCATCCGCGCTTGATCCTGGAGCCGCCGGAAAGCCAT
>DASRHY010000244.1:0-12068 GCA_035650275.1 Kribbellaceae bacterium
GTACGGGACGACGTAGTTGCCCTCGGCGTCGCCGGCGTTCTGGGCGAACAGGTCGAAGTCTCGATAGACGAGGATGTAGGGGTTCGGTGACGGCTCACCCGTGCTCGTCGTCACCTGACCGCCGATCGATCCGTGCGGCAGCACCTGCTCGTCGAGGAGCACCTCCTCGCCGTCGCCCACCGTGATGAGATCGGCCGCATCCAGGCTCAGCTTCTGGTGCGCGTACTGGGAGACGAAGCCGGGCAGCCGGAAGCCAACCTTGTAGTCTCCGGGGGTCAGGCCGTCCAACCGGTAGAAACCGTTCTCGTCGGTGAACGTCTCGGCGATCCAGGAGTTGTCGGGCGAGTACGCCACGACGAACGCGCTGATGGGCGTATCGCCGTCCATGAGATGGCCGCCGATGGAACCGGTGCCGGGGTCGGCAAACGCGGGAATGGCGGACAGTCCCATCATGGCGGTGATCAGAATTACCGCCGCCAGGCCCAGCCGCTTAGGAACAGCTCGGGACATGTTGATCCACTACCTCCGGGGAAGGATGGCGGGGTTGGCGGCACGATCAACAGTGACCAGCGATGCTGCCGAGACCCCCGTGTGCTCCTGTGGCGGAAGCAGGATAGTCGCTTTGGCGTGCTCCGCGCTGCCCCTGTATCCTCGGACGGCGGCGGTCTTTACGGCGACGTATGGGCCGTCTCGGGAGGCTTCGCCTAGTTCGGTCTATGGCGCCGCACTGCTAATGCGGTTGGGGTCTTAAGCCCCTCCCGGGTTCGAATCCCGGAGCCTCCGCGCCAAACGGCCATGTAGGATGGTCGGGCACTGCGCCCGTAGCTCAACGGATAGAGCATCTGACTACGGATCAGAAGGTTAGGGGTTCGAGTCCCTTCGGGCGCGCCACTGTGAACAGGCAATATAGTCTCACGGCTATATTGGTAGGGCTCGTGTGGGTCAGATGTGGGTCACGGGCGTGACTCACATTCCCGGCCTCGTCGGGTCTGGCTGAGCTGGCTGTTTGCCGTTCGGCGCACCGGTTCGCTCTGGCGTGCACCGAGAGATCTCGAACCCCGACCTTCCGTTCGTAGTCGCGCTCCTATCCGTAGGAGACCGACTTGTTGAGCAACGGGATGTTTCGAACTGATCTTGGGGTCCGTCGACCGGGCCGGTCATGGCAATCGCCTCACTCGCAGCGGGTTGCCGCTACTCGGCGGCGGTGGTGCTGATGTCTGCCGTGGGCGAGGCGGGTCGGGTGTACCGGCGGTGCGGCTGCCGCAGCGAGGTCACCGGCCGGCAGTTGGGTGCCCGGTGCCTGCTCCTGGACGAGCCGCATCATGGCCGGTGGTACTTCGCCGTGCAGGTGTGCTGTGTGGACGGTCGCCGGGTGCGGGTCCGCCGCGGCGGGTTCGCAACCCGGGCCGAGGCCGAACGCGCCTGCTGGGAGTTACGCCAACTGCCGGGAACAGCGGCTGTGACGCGGACGTGGACGGTGCGGCGATGGCTGGAGTTCTGGCTCTCGGAGGTCGAGGACCGGCTGCGGCCCACGACGGTGCTCAACTACCGCAGCATCGTGTACCGGTACCTGATCCCGCGGCTGGGCACGGCTCGGTTGAGCAAGCTGCGCACCCGGGAGATCCAGCGGGCGATGGACGCGATCTCGCGGCAGCGGGTCCGCGGCGGTCGGCTGATCTCGCCGGGCACGGTCAACCGGATCCGGGCGGTACTGCGCAGCGCCCTGTCCGAGGCGCGCAGGCAGGGCTTCATAAGCCACAACCCGGCGTGGCGGCTGCGGCTACCGAACGGCGCCCGCCCACATCCGGTGGTGTGGGACGAGGAACGGGAGAAGACCTGGCGCAACACCGGAGTGCGGCCGCGGGTGGCGGTATGGGATCTGCGGCATGTGGCCCGGTTTCTGGAGGCGGTGCAGGACGACCCGCTGTTCGCGTTGTGGTGGTTGGTCGCGCTGCGCGGCCCGCGCCGCGGCGAGATCGCCGCGCTGTGCTGGGAGGACGTTGACCTCGCCGACGGCGAGTTCACCATCCGCGATCAGGTGATCGTCATCGACGGTATCGAGTATCTGGGCCCACCCAAGTCCCCGGCCGGGGTGCGCACGCTGTCCCTGGACGAGGTCAGCGTCCGGATTCTGTGGGCGTTGTGGCACGCGCAGCGGCGCCGCTTCGGCGGCGTGGAGCCGACAGGGCGGGTGTTCCGCCATGCCAACGGCCGGCCGGTTCGGCCGGACTGGCTGACCCGCCGCTTCGCCCGGCTGGTCGACGAGTTGGACCTGCCGCCGGTGCGGCTGCACGACCTCCGCCACGCCGCGGCGAGCCTCGCCGGGGCGGCCGGGGTGGACCTCAAGCTGATCCAGCACGACCTGGGCCACTCCAGCCCGGTGACCACGGCGCAGACCTATGTCAGCGTGTTCCAGCAGGTGGCCAAGGCCGCCGTGCGGGCGGCGGCGGAGCTGCTGTTGTCGCACGCCCGGATCCGGATGGCCCTGGAGGGCGCTTCCGAGGCTTGAGCAGAGCGGTCGTGGGAGGCTTCGAGCGGTCCATTGAGGACGGTCGGGGAACGGGCTCTCGACCTCCACGGTGGAGCTTCCGTGGCACAGCACAGCGCCCTGCAGGCGTCGTGCTCGCCGGGCGCTGTGCCGAATGCCGTCGCCGTTTGAGACGCGTTACGGGTCGGTCCGCTTCGTCTTCCGGGCCTTCTGCCGTGCCCTCGTGCGGTTGGCGCGGAGGAGGAGTTCGGCGGTGGCCCGCGCGCTGTGCCGCTGGGCGGCGGGTAACACGGTGGTGTAGGTGTCCGCGGTGATGGCGATGCTGGCATGGCCGAGCTGGTGCTGCAGGGTCTTCAGGTCGGCGCCGGCAGCGTGCGCGAGACAGGCCGCGCCGTGGCGCAGGTCGTGCAGCCGCACCGGCGGCAACCCGGTCGCGAAGACGAGTTTGGCGAACCGGCGGGTCAGGTACTGCGGGTGCAGCGGCGCACCCTCGGCCGTGGTGAACACGTACCCGCTGTCCCGCCCCGGCTGGCCGCCGCCGCCGGTGTAGACGCGCTCGGCTCGCTGCCGGCGGCGGTGGGCGCGCAACACTTTGACCGTGTGCCGGTCCAACGCGATCGTGCGCTGGCCGGCGGCCGTTTTCGGTGAGCCTTCGTGGACCTGGTAGCCGGCGCTGGTGCGGGCCCGGGCGACGGTCAGCTCGGCGTGGTCGAGGTCCAGGTCGGTCCAGCGCAGGGCGGCGGCCTCCCCGCGGCGCAGGCCGCGCAGGGCCAGCAGCCACCACAGCGCGTACAGCCGGTCACCGCGCACGGCGCGCAGGAACCGGGCCAGCTGGCGGGGTGTCCACACCGCGATCGGCGGACGGGCGCCGGTGGCCCGCCACGCCGCGACCCGGCTCCGCGACCAGACGACCGGCCGTGGCCGGGCGTGGGTAGGTAGCTCGACCCGCCGGGCCGGATTGTCCACAATCAGCCCGTGGCGGACCGCAGCGTTGAGCGCCGCGCGCAACGTCGTGCGGATATGGGCCAGCGTGCACGGGGTGTGCGGGCGGCCGGATCGGTTGGTGTCGCGTCCGATCCGGACGAACATCTCGGCCACATGCCGGGTGGTGAGCTGGCCGAGCGGGACGCTGCCCAGGTGCGGGACGAGGAACCGCTCGACGTAGCCGGTGTGCGACAGCCGGGTGGTCGGCCGGATACCGGTGCGGGTGGTCAGCCAGTACCGCAACCACCGCGCCACCGTCCAACTCGCGGCGGTGCGCTCCTCGACGCTGTAGGCCAGGAACTCCTGCCGCGCCAGCAGCGCGGCCACGCGCGTGCCGTAGCCACCGCGGCGGACCCGCTGCGCCCGGCCGAACACATCGCGGGTGGAGCAGCGGAAGTACCAGCTGCCATGACCCGACCGGGACAGCCGTGGGCACCTCCGGTTCCGTCGCCTGCCAGTCGCCGGATCGACGCATCCGCACCGCTTGAAGACCACCCTGCTGGTCGACATCCGAACACCTCCTGAACAGAACGCCTGTGGGGTGCTCAGGTTGCACGTCAACCACGATCGGCCACAGTGGACCGAAAAGCCAGAATCCATAGAAAATCGTGCGTGCGGGCGTGGGGAGTCCGGCCTGACCGTGCGGCCCGAACGTGACGACCGGGCCGATACGGTGCGGCGTTCACAGCCGCGGCCATCACGGACGAACGTCTACACCGATTGGGTGCTGGCGTCGGGCGTAGCTCGCGGGCGCGTAGGGGTGCGGGGTGAGCCGGGCTGAATCGACGAGAAGTTCCTGGGCAGGCAGACCGACAGGCGTAGCACGGGGGCGCAGTTTGTCCAGCAATCCGTTGGCGTCGCCCCCGGGATCGACTTGTCCCTCGTGGACCTCACAATGCGGGTTTGCCGTCGGCATGCACGATCCCTACCGGGTCTGATCGGCATACGTCCGCGCTTTGCGCAGGGCCCCCAATCCGAAGTAGTGCGGGTTTTGTTGGAGTTTCGATACAGCATCTCCGGCGAAGTTGTCGTCCGCGCACGCCTTGCATTTGATGTCGGATCCGTGCAGGTAGCCTTCGCCTGGTGCGAGCGATCGGCTACAGCGGTAGCAGTTGGCCCTACTTCGCCCGGTCTGCTCCCACCAACGACGTGCCAGGGCGTGCCAATAGTCTCGAATGGCTTGAATATCGGGTTCGGCGATGTCGGAAGGTGGAATGCACTCATAGACGAATAGAATGTCCGGTGATCCGCACCTGGTGCATTGCCCGGACGGCCGGCGGACGGAGGATCCTCCTGATCCGAGCATGCCGCCGAATCCGGTTGGGTCGAGCAGACTCAGCTGGTAGGAGCCGGGCAACTCCCAAAGGCACCCAGCGCAGTAGACAAGGGCGCCCGACATCTCTTTGGCCTGCGGTGACGACTCACCATACCGATCATTGATTCGCCTTCCCGCGTCCTGAACCATGACTCGATAGTCCGTGGGCCGAAGCCGATACGCCGCACGGCGGCCGGCGGCGATGGCATCCATAAACTTGTTCACGTTAGACACTAATGGAAATGTTGTGCCATCAACTACAATTGTCGTGGCCTGTTGTCGACGCCACATGGGTTCCATCCTCATGAGTCTCGGCGGCAAGGCAAGTTCGACCCCTTGAGTGCCTCCAGCGGGCTAAGCCTCAGGGTGGCTCGCTGTCAATGACAAGATCCCTGCCTGTGTCTCGGTAGTGTTCGCGCACCTCGTCGATGATCTCGGCGAGGTCTTTTTGGAATACCACGTCTTGGTCAGGGTTTCGCGGGATGTAGCGGAGGTGGTCGCGCAGGCTTCGTTGCCACGGTACGTCGTCGGCGGTGAGTGGTTGTTGTATTCCGGCTAGGACGATGGTCTGGGCGACGAGGGCGCAATGCCGCTCGATGTATCCACGGAGCAGGCTCTGCAGGTCGTTTCCGGCGGATACGCCGGTGTTGAGCAGTCGGTCGCCGACGGTGTCTCCTACGGCGGAGAGGTCTGTGCCGTGTAGGCGTTCGATGGCGCCGCGGACCTGTGGGAAGTCCCGGCGGGGTAGGCGGGTGATGGTGAGGATCGTGACGGGCTCGTCGTCGTCGCCGAGGAGGCATTGGACGTCGAATGTGACGTACCACTGTTCGCGGCGGAGCAGGCCCTCACGCCGCGGGAACTCGTTGACGTTACCAACGGTCAGGTTCTCGTTCCGTATCGGCTTTTCGTATGTCGCGTAGACCTGCTTGACCGAGCGTTCCGCGTGCGCGATGACCCGTCGCAGTGGGACGGTGCCACCGCACAGCTTCAGCAGGCCGCGCGCGAGGCTGTTGCGTTCGTAGAGGTCGATCCAACCGCGCAGTTTGATGAGGCCGGTCATGGTTGGTGCTTTGGCGATTGCCGAGCTGATGCTGGCTTCGGCCTCCTCGCGAAGATCTCCGGCGAGTTGGGCTGCGAGCCTGCGCAGGACGACGATGGCGAGGGCGTCGAAGTGTCCTTCGCTGGGGCCGAGGCGTTCGGCGGTGGGCTGGCCGGCGTGCGCGATGAGCCCGGCGAGAGCCCGGCTTGGTTCGACGCGTCCCCAGCCGCGTCGCGTCGCTTCCTGGTGGAGTAGGTCGATCGCACTGTCCAGCAGCCAGCGGCGGGTTCGTAGGTAGGTGCCCCAGTCGTTCTCGCCGAACTGATAGCGCTGCCGAATGCGGGTGACGGCGTGGCCGTTGGCCGGTCCTGTGAGTAGCGCGTAGAGCAGGGGCTCGACATCTGCGTCTAGTGTTGGCGGCAGGGTGGACGGCTGGATGCTGTCGAGGTCGCGCATGATGGGGATCGGATCGAGCAGGCTTGCCAGGGCATCCTCGGGTGGGCAGCCGAGCACGCGGGCAAGTTCCCGCTGCACGATTGGCTGCAGCAGGTCGAGGAAGTTCGCCTCGGTGAATCTCGGTGGCGGTGGCGGCTGGAACGCTTCGGTGATCTTGTCGGCAAGGTACTCGTACCGCGCGCCGGCCAGGTGCTGGCGTTCGGGGTCGGTCAGCTCCGCGACGGCGTTGCTGTTGACGGAGTCGCGAAGGTGCTCGGTGACGACGTTGTCGGCCAACTCCGAGACTCGCAGCAGACTCAGGACGTAGATCTCGCCTCGCATGCGCGCTACTCCCCATCGTCCCGGTTCGGTGGGCGGGTGCCCTGGCCGAACGATCGTTCGGTTCCAGTGAGGATGGCCATCAGGTCGTGGGCCGCGTGCCGGTTCGCGCCCGCGAACTCGTCGAGGAAGGACTCCTCCAGCGCCGCGCCGAGCTTGGCGAGGGCTACCGGGATGGGTTCTCCGTCCTCGGCCAGGGTGTCGGCCGCTTCCTCGATGAGACGAGCCAGTCGCGCGGTCTCGGCCCCGACGCGGGACATCCACGCCGCTCGCGCCTCGTCGTCGGTCAGCAGGCGTTCCAGTGGTGGTACGCCGAGTTGGAGCCGGCTGACGGCCGCTCCAAGGTCGACGGCCTTCAGCTGCGCGAGCCACTGCTCGGTGTACTCGCTGTTTTGCTCTCGTGCGCGGTGTAGGGCGGCCATGACCCGTTCGGTGCCGCCCGGACCGATGCCGGCGGCTAGCTCTGCTGGGCTTCGTGGGTCGCCGCCCTCGTGGAGGTACTCCAGCGCCGCCTCCAGCAGCGCAGCGCGCACGCCGAGCCAGGGATTCTCGGTCCCGACAGCGGCTACCGACGCGCGCACGGTCTGCGGGGCCCACCGGCTCAGCGCGACACCGGCTCGACGCATGGCGCGGAGCCGGCTGGTTGCCTCGATCGCCTTCTCCAACGCCGCGTCGAACGCGCCACGCCCCTCGGGTGAGCTGCGTGCCGGGGTTGCTGCCGAGTCGGAATCGGCTCCCGCGTCGGTCAGGGTGTCTAGGACGCGCCTGACCGCCTTGGCGGGGTCGGCAAGGAGCGCATCATTGACGGCAAGATCGACATCTGCCTCGATTGTGCCGGGTACCGTCGCCAGCTCTACCACCCGGCGCCACGCGTCTTCGGCCTGGGCGGGGTCGTTCGGCTGGTCGAGTGCACGGGCGGTCCGGGCGGTGTCGAGGTACACAGTGACCCTTCGGCGACGGTCCACGAGGGCAGCGGTCCCTCGCGGATGCATCACGCTGTGCGGCACCATCAGCAGATCGCGGCCCCACTCGCCATCGGACTGCCCGATGTGGACGATCGTGTTGTGGGTGAAGACGTCCGCTGACTGGATCCCCGCGTCGGTCAAGGTCTTGCGCCATTCCAGCCAGAGCATTGGCCGTACCTGAGCGGCCCAGGTGTCGAACGCTGCGGTGAGGCTAGGGCTGTCGGTGACATTGCCGCCTCTAACGGCCGCGTCGAGGAGTCGAGCGGCGGCGAGCCGTCGAACCGGAGCGTCCGGTCGTTCGTCCGCCGCGACGATGCTGTCCAGTATCCGTCCCATCAGCTCGGCGGTCTTGCGGTGGTTGTTCGCGAGCCCGGGCACGGCGTGGAGGTAGTACTTCTCGGCGTCTTCCTCTTTCGGCTCGACATGAATCTCGCGGTCGAGACGGGGGTCGTAGCGCACGTCGAGGAGCACCGTGGGGCCCCATATGGCGACTCGGCTCTCCTTGGGCGTGTTCTTGTACGCCTCGTGGTCGCGGTCGAGGCGCTCGGCTTCCTGCGTGTTGCGGTCCCGCCGGAGCGTGACGTCGGTCTTGATCCGCTCGATCGTGGCTCGCCGGTAGATCCGCTCGAGTTTCTGGTATGCGGGCGCGTCGAGCAGGGTACCGCTGAAGCGCATTTGTAGGGCCGATCCGTCAGGTATCTCGACGTAGGGCACCAGGGCCGCCATGTCGGCGGATGGTTCCGACGCGACCGACGCCCATAACACGGGATGTGCGGCCGCTCGGCTGGCCCGGTCGAGAATGGCCTGGTGTAGCCGGGCTGGCGTGTCGGCCTCGGTTTCGTGCAGTCGAATGAGTCCGGTGGCGGTAGCCAGGTCGCGAAGCTCCCGAACGAGCTGCTGGATCGCGTCGCGGGCGTTGTCGGGTACATCTGCCGGCAGGAATCCGGGGTGGGCCCCCAACAGGTTGACCGGTATCTTCAGCGCGGGTCGGCCGCTCAGCGGAAGCTCGACGCGAATGGCGCCGTTGTTGACCATGTCGGTGTCCAGGGTTCCCATGCCCAGCGACGCTAAGAATGCGGCGGGCAGCACCTGGGCACGGATCTCGGGCAGGGCATCGCCGATGATCAGAACTCCGCTGGGCAGCGCACCGTCACGATAGATCCAGACGTCCAGGATCGGAGACTCGATGGCTGGCGATGTGGCTGAGCACAGGTTGGCACGGGGACCCCAGATTAGCGGCGCGGGCGCGACCGGTTCGTACAGGTGCTCCATGTCGCGCAGCAGGCGTCCTTGCGTGCTGCGGTCACCTGGCTGCGGCACCGGGGCACCGTGCGCACGGGCGTGCAGCAGAAGTGCCAGGTTCTGCGTTGGGTCGTCGAACAGCCATGCGTCCGGAGCGATGGCCTGCCACTGGCGCCACAGGTTGAGTACCAGGCCACGCGAGACGACCGGGCGGGACCTGGCGAACTCGTCTCGTGCGATCTCGATCGGTATGCCGGGCTCTGCCATCAGGTTGCCTCCCTACCAGGGAATAGGCCGCGGTCGGCGGGTTGAACGCATCGGAAGCCGACGTCGTCGCGGGTCTCGCCGGGCCGCAGCGGGATCGGCTCAGATAGGCGGTGCCGCGGTGTGTGGGACGCGCCGCCGCGCGCGTCTATGCTGACGCCCGGCTCGGTCGTCCCGTCGGGCAGGCAGATCTCGGCCGCGTTGCCGAGCAGGTTGCTGATCCCGTAACGGTTGGGAGGCAGCGCGTCGACCGCGGTCAGCCTGCGGTCGGTGCGGTTGTAGTCGACCAAGCCGTCCGCTATGTCGTCGTCGATGTAGTCGTCGCCCGCCCGGCCTGCCCGGCATGCGGTCGCCCACTCGCCGTGGAACGGCAGGCGCAATCCCACGCCCCATCGCCGGGCGGCCCACTGCACGTACGCGTGGGCGGCGAGCGGGCTGATGTTGACCACCGGATGCTCGCTCAGGTTCGCCGGGAACCGGCCACCCGACCAGTGCCGCAGGTAGTACCGGTCTGCCAGCTCCGCCGCGTGTTCTCCACCAGGGCGCCAGCCGGCATTACCGTCCTCCGCCAGGAACTGCGCGAACTGCCGGTTGGTGACCAGACTCGCGGCCATGTAGAACATTGGCGCCGACGGCGGCACCGGCGCCAGCGGCGGCGGCCCGACCGGAAGGATCAACGAGGGTGGCAGCCGCCACCCTTCCGCCAGCACGGTCGGATCCCCTGCTGACGCCGGGAGTTCGGTGTCGTTGTCCTCGACCGGTCGTTGATATCGGGACCTCGCCAGGGCCACGGTGCCGACGGTCGGACCGGGCATCGACCGGGTTGGGGTGGAGATGCGCCTGAACCGCAGACCGTTCAGGACGAAGCTGTAGATGTCCTCCAGATCCACGAAGCCGTCCCGGTCGCGGTCGAGCGTCCCCAGTCGAAGCGCCTCTACTAAGCATTCGGTGAACGGACTCATCGCGTTCTGGCTCGGAGCATCCAGGCCCTTTTCAAGTACGTGTGTGCTGTACAGCCCGAACTGGCCCTCGCCCTGCAGGTAGTGCGGCAACTCCCCACTGCCCTTGAACCGATGATCGAAAGCGCCCGAGTGGCAACAGTCCAGTACGATGATCTTGGCCGTGGCGTTGGAGGCTCGCATCTGTTCGGCCAGGAACTGCGCTCCGACAGTGGTGGCCTGGAGCATGTGGTCGTCGTAAGTGACGGTATTCTCCGCGCATATGCACAGTTCGCCGCGGAGCGTGCGCCTGCCGTGGCCGCTGTAGTACAGCAGCAACTGCTCGCCGTCCCTACCCGCACCGAAGAAAGTCGCGATGGCCTCCCGCAGCTCCCCGTACGGGCGATCGACCAGCGGCGTGACGTTCGGCTTCAGATGCAACCCGAGGTCGGTGTGGGTCAGCGCCAACCCGAGTTCCCCGACGTCGTTCGGCGGTCCGTGCAGCGACTCCAACCGGTCCGGGTCACGGGTGAATCTTGCGTTGCCGATGAGCAGCGCCTTGTAGGTCCAGTCAGGCATCTGGACTGTCGTCCTGTCGCTCGGCATAGCTCAGCAGCGCACGGATGGTTTCATCGGATGTCGAGCCATCGAGCTGCACGCTCGTACATGACCCGTTCTTGACAACCGTGATCCTGATCCTCCGGGGTCGCTCCCGTAGCCAGGCCCTGATCACCCCGGCGACGGCGGTGACGGCGCTGGCCGCGCAGACCAGATAGACAGCCGTATCGCCACCCTTGTACGAAACGCCGTCACGCTCCGGCTTGCCAGCCGCCGGCACCGGAACGGGTATGACCACTCCACGGGCTATTCGTATGTCCTGGTACAGCCGGTCGACATGCTCCAGCCAACCCTGCTCGCTGGTGGCGTCGCTCTCGGGCTCGATCGTCACCGTCGGCGTTCGTTCCTCGTAAGTCAATGCCAATATCCTTTCGGTGAGTAGATCTATGCTTTCGGCATTGATTCGGCAACGCAATGTCAGCTTTAAGACACGATCCGTGCAGGTTGGAGCCGTCGTACGTTCGACTTACGCGGACAAGAAGATCGGCTACCGGTATTGTGTCGTGGAGCCGACGAACCGTCACGGATCGCAGCGAATCTTCGTTACCCATCTCCGCGTGGTGGAGATTCATCGCGGCCTTCTTGAGGCGGCCGGCCCGTGCCGTGAACCGACGCGACGAAGATGCGTCGCCGGGTTGGCCGACTCACCCGATCGGGTTCACCTGCACGGCACGACGGACCAGCCACTTGGAAACGGTGAAGACCTGAGCGGCCTATCTCATCGACCGTGGTAGCCCCGGCTCGGAGACGTTGATGTCGACTCATACGCCCGGTGGGGATGGTGCATTCCGCCCGGGCGACGGAATGTGTTCTTTCCGCCACAGCCAGTACCGTCCGTGTCAAGGGCAGCCCATATAGCTATTCGACAACTCCCTATTTCTGCTGGGAGAAGTGGAGCGAGCCATGTCCACCCGCCTTTCGAAGCCGTCCCCTATTGCCCGCGCAACAGTTGTCACCGCAGTCGCCGCTGCATTGACCGGCGGCGCCGGACTGCTCCACGCCGCTCCCGCTGCCGCTGCCAATCCAACGGTCCAAGGAACAGTCGTCGACAGCGGCGGTACGCCGCAGCCCGACGTCGTCGTCGAAGTGCTGACGGCAGGGAGCACCAACGTCGTGACGACCACCATGACCAGCGCACCCCAGGGCACGTTCTCCGTAACCATTCCATCAGGTCTCTACGACTTCCGGTTTACTCCACCGGAGACGTCAGGCCTGCGCGTGTACCTCGCCACCGGCGTCAACGCCGACAGCAATGCACCGTTGACGGTGGTCCTGCAGCCCGTAGCAGTAGTCCATGTGAATGGGGTGTTGCAGAACAGTCAGGGCACTGCCTATGTCAACGGCAGCATCACCTTCCAGCCGACCAGCGGACCGACCACCGAGCGATCCATCGACAGCACGGGCCGCTACACCGTGGACCTGCTCGCCGGCCAGTACAACA